>CAZMJS010000004.1:0-117028 GCA_964566695.1 uncultured Bradymonadales bacterium | reverse complement strand
CCGAGCCTGAACCTGAACCTGAACCTGAACCTGAACCTGAACCTGAACCGGAACCGGAGCCTGAACCGGAACCCGAGCCTGAGCCCGAGCCGATCGTGGCCGATGAGCCAGAGTCCTCACCGCCAGACTCGGACGTCGCCGTGACCGACGAGCCCTCGGAGTTGGATACGGAAGAAGAAGAAATCATCGACGAAGAGCTTCCCGAAGATCCCGTGGAGGATCTCCCCCTACCCTCGTCGCTCGCTGATAATCGCCCCGATCCACGTCCCGAGCCTCAACCTCAACCCGAACCAGAACATGAGCCGCAACCCGTCGACTGGGCGAGCTATGGCCAGGGCATCCTCAATTCTGTCCAATCGCAAAAGCAATATCCTCGGATGGCCCGTCGCCGAGGCCTCGAGGGCACCGTCACTGTTCGAATCACCATCGACCAAAGCGGTGATCTCCTTCGATCGCCTCAGGTCGTGGACTCCTCGGGACACAGCTCCCTGGACGACGAGGCCCGTCGCATGGTCGAAGCCGCAGCCCCCTTTCCCGCCTTTCCCGATCACGCCCAGGACTCGGAGCAAGAACTGGAGTTTCCCATCAACTTCAGCCTCATCTGACACCTATGCCAGCTCTCCGGCGCCCCACGACGATCGATAATGAAAACCATTTTCATTTCAATTGACAATGGTTTTCAAAATCAATAAACCCGTGGCACCCCACGTTGGGGCATACCGATAATCTATTCTCTACCCCTTGCCGCGGTGACACGCGTAATTGAGGAGTCCATGAAGCCCCACCGACTGACCTCACTATTGGCCATCCTTGCCGTTTTATCGATTAGCTCTGCTGCATTTGCCGACGCTGGCCCCATCGTCATCGATGGACAATCCAGCGACGAGGAGAGCAGTGATGGCGAAGCCTCTGAAGACACTGAAGCCATCGAACTGGATAGCCCCGTCTTTCGCGCCACCCCCATTGAGGTGATCGGCGCCCGCCCCGGGGAGTTGGAATCCACTCCGGGCTCCGCCACGACCATTACTGAAGAAGACCTGGAACAGCAGGCCCCCATTAGCGCCAACGAAGCCCTCCGAACCATGCCGGGCGTCCATATCCGCGACGAGGAAGGCATCGGTCTGCGCCCCAATATCGGCATCCGAGGCCTCGATCCCTCGCGGGGACGCACCATGCTCGCCTTGGAAGACGGTGTCCCCATCGCCCTTGCTCCCTACGGAGAGCCTGAGTTGTATTACGCCCCGGCCATCGAGCGCATCGAGCGCCTGGAATTGGTCAAGGGATCGGGCTCCGTACTCTTCGGTCCCCAGACCATCGGCGGCGTCCTCAACTATATCACCCCCGAGCCCCCTGAGGACTTCGAGGCTCGTGCCTCCTTACGAGGCGGCACCCATGGCTATATTCACGGAAGCGCCATGGTCGGTGATACCGTCGGCGACCTCGGCTATCGCCTGGAGATCATGCACCAACGCTTTGATGGCCATCGAAACCTCAACCTGGACTTCACCGACGTCACTGCCAAGACCACCTACCAGCTCACTGACACCGCCGATGTGGGCCTCAAGCTTCACTTCTATGACGAATTTTCCAACGCCACTTATCTGGGCCTGACCACCCCTCAATTCGAGAATAACCCCGGCGACAACTTCGCCACCTACGACGAGCTTCCGGTCCGGCGGATCGGCTTGTCCACCACCTATAATCAATTCATCGGTGATAATATTCTCCTGCAGACCACGCTCTACGGCCATCATATCAGCCGTGATTGGGATCGACAGGACTTTGATCGCGCCGACCAGGGCCGTGACTATGAGAGGGTGATCGATGGTCAGGGCAATAATATTGTCGACGACCCCGACGCTTGGTCCGACGACGGCAGCCAGATTTTCTTCCGCGACACCATGGGTAACCGAGCCCGCTCCTTTCTCATCGGCGGCGTCGAGCCTCGGGCCACCATCGACTACGGGCTGGGCGATAGCGTGGATAACGAACTGATCGTCGGAGCCCGCCTCCACGGCGAGTTCACCGACGAGCAACGCATCGTCTCTCAGGTCGATGACCGAGACGATAGTTTTATCCGCGATGAAGAGTCTCGCCGCGGCATCGCCCTCGCCGGCTACGCCCAGAACCGCTTTTTGCTTCTCGACGGCGACCTCCAGCTATCACCGGGCATGCGCGTCGAGAGCTTCTGGCATAAACGCGAGATCGAACGCGCCCGCGTCGACGGTGAGCCCACAGACCTCGACCCTTCGCGCGTCAATGATGACCACGTATTGGGTCTGATCCCCGGTATCGGCGTCTCCTACGCCCTTCGCGACAACCTGACCGCGTTCTCCGGAGTCCACCGCGGCTTCGCCCCACCGCGCACCAAGGACGCCGTCACCTCCGACGGAGAGATCTTGGAACTCGACGCCGAGTACTCCATCAATTACGAGATCGGCTTTCGCACAGCCGTCGATGATTGGCTCAGCGCCGAGGTCACCGGCTTTGTCCTGGACTTCTCCAACCAGATTATTCCCCCGGCGGAGGCCGCCGGCGCCACCGGCGCCGACCCCGAACAAGACACCCTGGTCAACGAGGGCGAGACCACCCAATACGGATTCGAGACCGATCTTCGCTTCGACGCCGCCGCTCTCGCAGGACTGGGCTTTAACCTGCCCCTTCACATTGCTTACACCTGGGTGGACGCCCACTTTGGCGACGCCTGGGCCGACGATATCTCCGATAATCGCCTGCCCTACGCCCCGGAGCATCGCCTTTCCACGGCGCTACGCTTTCAGCACCCCACGGGCATCTCCGCGCAGGTCAATGGCCTTTATATCAGTGAGCAATATACGGATCTGGCCAATAGCGACGAGCCCTCCGCCGACGGCCTGGCTGGCTCCATCGACTCCTATATGATCTTGGACGCTCGCCTGGGATACTCCTACGACAACTGGAACTCCACTATCTTCGTGGCTGCCAAAAACCTGCTGGACGAGGACTATATCTCCTCGAGGGCGCCCCGAGGGATCCAACCGGGCGCCCCGCGCCAGCTGATGGTCGGCATCAGCGGCGGGCTCTGATCGCCCCGGTGCTCCGGCGGGCTTCCCCTCATCGCGGCCACACCGCCATGGGGAGCCCCTCCCTGGGATAGAGGGTAATCGTTCCCTCGGCCTCCACGAAGCTCGCCGGAGCCACATCTAGTCGCATCGTCTTGACCACGGCCGCCAGGATGAACCGGGCCTCCAACATCGCAAAATCTGCCCCCACGCATTTTCGCGGCCCACCTCCGAATGGAAAGTGGGCATAGCGATCGATCTGATCGCGAACCTCCGGCCGAAACCGCTGAGGATCAAACCCCTCCGGGTTCTTCCAGACCCGTGGGTTATGATGCACAAAATAAGGCCCTACGCTGACGATGCTTCCGGCTTCCACGCGGAATCCATCGACCACATCATCTTCTTTCGGCTCTCTCTCCACCGTCCAGGCCGGGGGATAGAGCCGAAATGTCTCGTCGAGCACTTGATCGACATAGGTCAACCCCCGGGCCTCCTCCAACGTGGGCACCCTCCCACTAACTACCTCATCGACTTCTTCCTTTAGGCGCCGCCGCACCTGTGGATGCTTCGACAGCAGATAAAACGTCCAGCTTAAGAGATTGGACGTCGTATCATGGCCGGCGATCACGAAGGTCAGCAGCTCATCGCGGATCTCTTTGTCGCTCATACGCCGACCCGTCTCTTCGTCCTCTGCCAGCATGAATAAGGACAACAGATCATCGTGCTCTTCCGCCACCCCGCGGCGCTCCTCGATAAGCCCGTAGACCAAGTCGTCCAGCCGATCCAACGCCCCCTGAACCCGCCGGTTCTGGCGCGTCGGCACCTTCCTGGGAAGTGACAGGGGCGAAAGGATACGCCGGTTGATATCCCTGAATAACAGCACCATATCATCGCCGATCCAGCGAGCCTTGCGACCGATATCTTGCCCAAATAAAAGCTTACCGGCGATGGACAGCGTGATCTGCGACATCGCCTCGGCCACGTCCACCTCCTCTCCGGGAGGCAGGGCCGCCCACTCGTCGAGCAACTCCAAGACGGTCTGTCGCATCGTCGCCGCGTAGCCCTCAACCCGTTGGCGATGAAAGAGGGGCGCCACCAGACGTCGCTGGCGAAGCCACATATCCCCTTCACTGGTCAACAACCCCTCGCCTACGACGGGTTTTAGAAACCCATAGGTCATCGCCTTCTTATAATTTCGATGGTTGCTCTGCAGCACATGGCGCGCCGCCTCTGGGCTCCGACAAAGGTAGAGGGTGCGCCCCGGTAAAAACGGTATCTGCACCAAGCTGGCTTCGTGGCTTTGACTGAGCCGGCAGAAGGCGTGAAAGGTATTTCGCCGGATCCGCATCAACCAGCGGGGAACCTCCAATAAGCTCGGGCCCGGTGGTTCCGGAGCCGTCGTCGACGTCACGTCCATGATATATCCCTCGGCATTCTTGGCTGATCTACTCCCCGCAGCACTCTAACGCTCCATCAACTCACTGACCACTCACCATCAGGACTCTCCCCCGCCTTTGTTTCGCTTCGCCACCCTTCAACGAGATTATAGATCACGGGGATCAGAACCAGGGAAATCGCTCCTGATACCAGGAGTCCACCGATGACGGCGATGGCCAGCGGCGCCTGAAGATCGGCCCCTTCGCCGAGCCCCAAGGCCACCGGGATGAGGGCCAAAATGGTGGTCACCGTCGTCATCAGGATAGGCCTCAAGCGCCGTCGGCACCCCACCTCCACGGCCTCGCGGACGCCCAACTCTCCCTGTCGGCGAAGAAGGTTAATATAGTCCACCAATACGATGGCGTGGTTCACCACAATGCCCACCAGCATCACGCATCCCATCAGCGATTGGAGGTTCAGACTGGTCTCGGTCAACCACAACAGCCACACCACGCCGATACCGGCCACGGGAATAGAGGCCATGATATACAGGGGCTGTAAAAAGCTCTCGAATTGGCTGGCCATCACGATATAGACCAACGCCAGGGCCAAAAGAATCCCCAATATCAGCGTATCGAAAGCCTCCTGCCGCTCTTCGTCTTCGCCAGCTACCTCCAGCCCAAAGGTCTCTGGCAGATCGAGTTCCAGGAAGCGCTGACGTAGCTCCTCATTGATCGCGCTCAGCTCGGCACCGTCTTCCATAAATCCCGAGATGGTCACCACTCGCCCCTGGTCTTCACGGTTGATCGTCACCGGCGCCGGGTGGGGCGTCATCTCCGCGACCTCGCCGAGTTCCACGTGGCCATGGTCGGGCATCACGATGGGCATGTCCAAAAAGGTCTCCAGGCCCCGGCGTTGTTCGCGGGGCAAGCGAGTGATCACCCCGAATTCACGTCCATCACCCCGCACTCGGGTGATCGCCCCCTCTTGAAGATAAGCCTGAATCTGCATGCCCAGCGCCGATGGCTCGATCGGCATATCGCCAAGCCTATCCTCGTCCACTTCCAATCGCAGCTCCCCGGCCCGTCGATCGCTGGTGGCGTGGGCCGCCGTTACCCCATCGGCGTCCACCATGATCTCACGGGCTTTGTTTGTCAGATGGTCCGCCGTCTTCTGGTCGTAGCCGCGAACCTTGACCTCCAGGCGCTCACCTCCGCCGTGGAGAAATTGCAATATCCCCATCGTCCCCGATGGATGAGCCACCACGTCGCCCTCCGGAAGCGTCCCACCGAGGACTTCGGTGAGCGCATCAGCCACCTCCTGGCTTGAGCGCTCTCGCTCCCCCGGCGGCACCAGGGTTAAGGTCAGATGGACGTGTTGGTGAATGATCCCGTGGAGCATCTTCATCTCCGGGACCTCCTCCGGGATCCGACGCTCCACGCTATCGACAAGCTCTCGCCGGCGCTCCAGCGACATATTCTCCGGCATCCCATGGACCACCACCGACACCTCGCTCTGATCGCTCTGGGGCATCAGCTCCCTATCCAATTCATCGACCCACTGCCAACTGGCCACCAGGGCAATGATCACCACCCCGATGATCACCCACGGATGATCGAGAGCTCGGGAAGCCACCAGGCCATAAAACCTCTCCAGCGGAGCGATCCACGGCCACATCGTCGCCCTGTCACCGGCCTCCCGATCGGGCAGCCACCGCGACGCCAGCATTGGGATGAGGCTCAGTGCCGCTGCCAACGAAAAGAGCAGCGCGAAGCTGACTACCATCGCCATCTCGGCGTATAATACCGACGCCAGCCCCGTCAGAAAGATCACCGGCACAAATACCACCAGCGTGGTGATCGTCGATGCCACGATCGCCCCGGCCACCTCCATCGCTCCTTGAACGGCCGACTCCTCCGGGTTGGCACCTCCCTCGTATTTTCGATAGATATTCTCGATGATCACCAATGCGTTATCGACCAACAGCCCTACCCCCAGAGCTATCCCCCCGAAGCTGATCAGATTTAAGCTCACCGAGGCCTGATCCATGAGCGTAAATATGCCGATGATGGAGATCGGGATCGACACCGCCACGATCGCCACCGACCGAAGGCTTCTCAAAAAACCGATGAGAACCAGGATGGCCAACAACGCCCCCAGAAGCACGGCCTGTTGCACATTGTCGATCGCCGCCTCGATATAATTGGAGTAGTCTCCAACCACCCCGATCTGGACGTCCGATCCAAACTCCTCGTCGATGGCCTGGGCCTCCCGGCGCAGTTCCCGTGCTACCTCCACGACATTGGTGCCTGACTCATTGGACACGGCCGCCAACATCCCGTTCTCACCGTTGATTCGAACCAGCGCCTGGGGCTCGGCGATGCCATCACTGACCTGCGCCACGTCGCGCACCCTCACCGGCTCCGACGTCCCATCCTCCCTATGGCGGTGGGCCACTGTGATCTCCCCCAGGCTCTCCGCGTCCCGAGCCTCCAGGAGCAGCCGCACCAGCGGTCGCCGATCAAATTGCTCGATCTGTCCCGCTGGTAGGGTCTGGTTCTCCCTCGTCAGCGCCTGTTGCACTTCTGCGGCGCTGACCTCTAATGCCTCCATTTGATGGGTGTCGAACTCCACCTGAAACTGGCGATGCCCACCCCCATGGGTGTCCACCGACGCCACGCCCGCTCCCCCCTCCAATCGCGGCTCCAACCGATCCTCGGCCAACTGTCTCAGATCCGGCTCCGCAAGATCACCTTCCAGGGTCAGGTGCAGAATCGGGAAGGCATCGATATCAAAGCGATGCACCATTGGGTCCGTGGCCTCATCGGGGAACTCATCGCTCAGCGGCGCCAGCGATGAGCGTATATCGTTCATCGCCGCGTCGATATTGGCTCCCCATTCAAAGCTGAGGGTCACGGAACTCTGATTTTCCTGAGACACGCTCTCCACTCGATCGACGTTCTCCACCCCTCTTACACGCTCCTCGACGGGTCGCGTGATCAACTCCTCGATCTCCTCGGGCCCCGCCCCGTGATAGTGGGTCACCACCGACACTGATGGATATTCGATGTCGGGAAATAAATCGATCTGCAGGCGCGAAAAGGAGATCACTCCCAAGATGATCACGGCCCCAAAGATCATCACCGTCATCACCGGCCGCCCCACCGCCATCTTTGGTAGATTCATCCTATCCTACACGTCGCGTCGATAACCCTCTATTCAACGAAAAGTGTAAAACGCGAGGCGAGCGATATAAACCATGCCCGCCCTGGGTTCGCCGAGATTCAATCGCCCCGACTCTCCTCGATCAAGCGATCGACCTCTGTGAGAACCTCGCCTATCCCCATCGACGTGGTGTCTATCTCCACGGCATCATCGGCCTTCTTTAGCGGTGAGATTTCTCGGGTTTGGTCACGGTGATCTCGCTCCTTGATATTGGCCAAGACCTCTTCGTAATCGGCGTCGCCGCCATCCTCGTCCATTTGGCCGACCCGACGCCGTGCCCGCTCTTCGGCCGTGGCCGTGATATAAAGCTTTAATTCGGCATCCGGGAATACGACGGTGCCGATATCGCGCCCCTCGAGAACACTCTCTCTTTTCCTCCCTACCTGCCGCTGCTTGGCCACCAACGCCTCTCGGACCTCCGAGTGGGTCGATACCACGCTCGATGCCCTAGTGACCCTGGGCTGGCGGATCTCCTGATGGAGGGCCTCGCCATCGCAAAAAATTGTATTTTCACCATCGATGAAGCGAAACTCAAAGCGAAGGTCACGGGCCACTTGCGCCAGAGCCTCCGAATCCTGGAGATCGATTCCCATCTCCAACGCCTTGAGGGCCACCGTTCGATACATGGCCCCCGTATCCACCAACTGCCACTGCCGCTTTCTGGCCACTTCGCTTGCCACCGTTGATTTTCCCGCACCGGCCGGTCCGTCGATTGCCACGATCATGATGCGTCCTCATTGCTTAGCTCTGCCAATACTTTGTCGAGGGCTTCTGTACAGCGCTCCATATCCTCCGCGGTGGACAGGGAGATTCGGATCTTAGTGGGAAACCCGTACCCCGCCATGGGCCTGAGAATTACTCCTTCACGAAGCATCTGCTCAAAGACCTGCACGCCCTCACAGGGCAGGTCCACGAGCAAGAAATTCGTCTGACTCGGCGTCCAGGTGACACCATAGGTATCGCGCAGGTGCTTTAAGCCCTCCTCAAAGACCTCGCGCCCCTCGCGATTGACCGCCACGCTGCGTTCCACGAACGCCTCGTCTTCAAGGGCCGCCGGCAGCGCCAGTTGAGCCAGGGAATTGCAATTGAAGGGCTCTCTGACCTTTTGCATGGCCCCGATAAGCTCCGGGTGACCTATCCCGTAGCCGGCGCGCACGCCCGCCAACCCGTAGCACTTACTCAGGGTTCGGGTTACCAATAACCGTTCGTGGTGCTCCCGAAGCTCCAGGGCCGTTTGGTAGTCATCGGCTTCCACATATTGATGGTAAGCCTCGTCGACCAGCACCACCACATGCTCCGGCACAGCTTTCAAAAAGGACCGTAGCGACGCCTTGCTCACATACGTCCCCGTGGGGTTATTGGGATTGGCGACAAAGACCATCTTCGTCGTCTCATCGATGGCCTGCGCCATGGCAGCTAAATCGAACCTCAACCCGTCGGCCATGGCCACGCGTCGCACGTCCAGGTTATGGGCTTGGCAGCGTATGCCGTAGGCCGCAAAGCTATGCGCCGACACCACCACGCTATCCTGCCCATAGGCACAGAATGTCCGTATCGCCGTGGTCAACACCTCGTCGGATCCATTGCCTGTGATCACCTCGCCGGTGCCCACGTCGTGATGGTCGGCGATGCCTTCCATCATATCGTGCGCTGCCCCGTCGGGATAAATATGCAACTTCTCCAGCCCCCTCTCGATGGCCTCCACCGCCCGAGGACTCGGCCCCAGGGGGTTTTCATTGCTCGCCAACTTGACGATATCCTCAATGCCCAACTCCCGCTTGAGCTCATCGACGGGCTTTCCCGGCACATAGGGCTTGAGCGTGGTTATATGGTCTCCCACCAGATCTCGCTGGTTCATATTCGGCCTTCGATAGTGGGCCCTTGGTGAGGCCTCGTTCGCCCATCACTTCACGGATTCGTTATCGCTCGACGTTATATGGGTCCACCTTCGCCCATTCAAGCTCGGGCGAGCCACCCTCCAGAAATCGCCTCAGATCGGCGAGTGCCGTCGGGGGCAAGCGGCCGTCGCCGTCCACCAGTGGCGCCATCGCCCAGTGGGTCTGGGGCTCCCCGCGAAACCAGGAGATCTGCTGTTTGGCATAGCGACGTGTATATTTCTGCATCTCGCTCAGGGCCTCGTCTATCTCCATCTCCCCGGCCAACACCTGTCCCATCTGGCGATATCCCAGACTCTGCAAGGGCTTAAGGTCCCTCTTATAGCCCTCGTCTAGCACCCCTTGATACTCCTCCATCAGCCCTCGCTCCACCATGATCTCGGCCCGGCGATTAATCCGCTCGTACAGCTCTTCTCGGGGTCGAATCAACACCACCTTCAGGGCATGGTAATTGGGCGCTCGGAAGCGATGCTCACGCTGATGCTGGCTCAGCGGCTTTCCCGTCTGGTCGTAGACCTCCAGCCCCCGAGTGACCCTCACTAAATCGTTTGGGTGGACCTTGTCGGCGAGCTCTGGGTCGACGTCTTGAAGCCGCTCGTGAAGTACGTCCCGCCCTTTCTCCTCGGCGATCTGCGCGTATTCGTTTCGCAATGCCTCACTCTTGGGAGGCGCGTCGAATATCCCGTGGACCAGCATCCTCAGGTAGAGTCCCGTCCCCCCCACCAGCAAGGGAACTTTTCCGCGCTCCACGATATCGTCGATCGCGTCATGGGCCAGCCGGCAATAATCGGCGGCGTTAAACTCCTCGTCCGGATCGACAACATCCAATAGATGATGGGAGATCTCCTGACGGCGCTCATCGGTTAATTTGGCCGTCCCCACATCCAATTTTCGGTAGACTTGGAGGCTGTCAACACTGACGATTTCGGCATTTAAGCGGCGAGCCATCTCCAGGGA
This sequence comes from uncultured Bradymonadales bacterium, assembly GCA_964566695.1. Classification (GTDB taxonomy): domain Bacteria; phylum Myxococcota_A; class Bradymonadia; order Bradymonadales; family Bradymonadaceae; genus SLJM01. The sequence goes on along the minus strand of CAZMJS010000004.1, from coordinate 106,533 downwards.
GGCTTCCGTCTTTCCCACGCCCGTCGGCCCCACCAAGGCCACTACGCGCTGCAGCCCCTGCAGGTCCGATGCATCAAACTCAAATTCCATGGCTCCTTCCGACTCCCGATCGTGGTCAATCGTCGCCTACCTCCTATCGAAGGCTTGCTCCAATTCGAAGAGAGAAATGCGGTAGTACACCGGCCGGCCGTGAGGACAATTGCCCTTAAAGTCGATGGTGTCCATCTCCTCCAATAAGCCCTGGCACTCCTGGGCGCCCAGTTGGGTGGGGCCACGGACCACGGAATGACAGGCGATCCGGCTGAGTAACCCGTCGAGATGCTCCTCCACCCGCGTCGACGTCCCCAGGTTCGACAGATCATCCAGGGCATCTTTGATTAGCGCCTCGTGATCGGCCCCCTCCATGATCCCCGGGATCTCTCGCAGCATATAGGTCTGCCCCTCGAAGTGTTCGATGGAAAAGCCCGCCTCATCAAAGAAGTCCAGGTGCTCATCGAGCACATCACGCCGCAGGGCGTCCAACTCCAACCTCAGCGGAAATAGCAGGGGTTGATATTCCCCCTGATCGCTGGCGTAGCCCTCCTTGAGATATTCAAAGGCAATTCGCTCGTGGGCCGCATGTTGGTCAATAATCACCAACCCCGAGGCGTCCTCGCACACGATATAGGCCCGGCGGAATTGACCGATCACCCTCAGCGAGGAGAAATAATCACCGTCGCCCACCGACTGTGGCGGTTGCTCCTGAGGCACGCCCAGGTCGACTCGAGGCGGCTCTTTCAGTGGCGTCAGCCCGGCCTTTTTAAATCCCAACTGGCCATCGGCCCCGGGGCCCGATCGTTGCTTCAGGGGCGATCCAATCTCCGATGGCGACAACCCCTCCTGTTGAGACAACCGTCGACGGCGGGCGTTGAGCGGCTCCACCCTCGTTTCCCCTGGACGCACCAGCGATGACCTGCCGGTTCCCCCACCGGCCTCGTCCTCACCTGCCTGGCGTTGACGCTCTTTCAACTGGTAGCTCTTCATCTGCTCGTCGAGCCAGGGCGCTTCCGCCAGGGCATCGGCGATGGCGTGATAGACGGCCCGGAAGATGGGCTGCGTATCGTCGAAGCGGACCTCCGTCTTGGCCGGGTGCACATTGACGTCCACCAGGTCAAAAGGCACCTCCAAAAATAGCACCACACTGGGGTAGCGCCCCCCGGGGAGCATCTTCTTATAGCCCTTTCGGATAGCGGCCATCACCGTCCGGTCGCGCACGTAGCGGCCGTTGACGAAGGTATAGATATTTCGCGCCGATCGCTGCGTATGACCAGGCTTGGAAAAATACCCCCGGGCCACCACTCCGTGAATCGCCGGATAGTCGTAGGTCTGGTAGAGATCGTCGTACACCTCGCGTCCCAGAACCGCCAGGATTCGGTCTTTGAGACGTTCAACCTCCGGGAGATCCAATCGGACCTTGCCGTCCTTCTTCAGTCGAAACCGCACGTCCGGCCGGCTCAGAGCCATCCGGGTCAGCATCTCCGTTATATGGCGGCTCTCCGTTCGCGGCGTCTTCAGAAACTTCAATCGCGCCGGCGTATTAAAAAACAGCTCCTCGACGATCACCGTCGTTCCCGCCGCCTTCCCCACCGTCTCTACTTCCTCAATGGTCCCGCCATTGACGAAGATTCGCGTCCCCTCGATCTCACCGTGGGGTTTGGTCTCCATCTCCAGGCGCGACACCGAGCCAATCGAGGGCAACGCTTCGCCGCGAAAGCCAAGGCTTCCAATCTCGAATAGATCCTCGACCCGGTTGAGCTTGCTCGTCGCATGGCGCTCAAAAGCCCTGAGCGCGTCATCTCGACCCATGCCACACCCGTCGTCTTCCACCCGGATCAGATCCCGCCCTCCATTTTCGATGACCACCTCCACCCGGCGAGCGCCGGCATCCAGGCTATTTTCCACCAATTCTTTGACCACCGACGCCGGCCGCTCCACCACCTCCCCGGCCGCGATCTGGTTGGCCAACTCCGCGGGGAGCACCGACACCGATCGCGGTGAGGAGGCAGCGAATTCAGCGGCTCGATTTCGCCAGGATTCGTCTTCCAGTGACATGCATTGCCGTTGCTTACTTCAGGCCTTGGGCCTCCGCCTGTGGTTGACGTGACTGAGGGCCCAAGACCTTCCCTTTGACCATCGCGAACTCTATAATCGACGAAACACTGCCACCACGGGACCGATGATCACCGTCTCCCGCGCTTCGTCGGCACGAATATCGATGGGCTCCAACGCGTCATTGGCCGGCTGTAGCCGAATCAAATCGCCCATATGAAATAAGCGCTTCACCGTGGCCTCTCCCTCAATCATGGCCGCCACGATCTGGCCATCTCGTGCATCTGGCTGCCGACGAACAAAGATCGTATCACCGTCAAAGATCCCATCGTTGATCATGCTGTCGCCCTGGACCTCCAGGGCAAATACTTCTTTGTCGCCCCGACCGAGCATGCGCTCGCCAATGGTGAGCACATCCTCCTGGTTCTGCACAGCGGTCAGCGGCGTCCCTGCCGCAATGCGACCCACCAGCGGAATCTGACGCACTTCTTCCTCGACCACCGCGTCGGCCGCCGCACTGCGGCCCCCATCATAGGGAGTCCCGTCGGGCCAAAACAGTGGTTTGATGGTTCGAGATTTGCCCTGCTCACGACTCAGATACCCCTTGCGCTCCAGCGCTTTGAGGTGGTCGTTGACCCCATTGGTGGAGCGAATGCCCAGGTTATCTCCCAGCTCACGGATCGTGGGCGGATATCCCATGTCGTCAATGTGGCGGGCGATAACCTCCAGCACGGTGGCTTGCCTATCCGTCAATTCATTGGTTGGTGCCATGATTTCTATCCCCTGTCGGTTGATGCGTCCTCGCAAAAGTATGAAGTCCAACGCCCACCTACCAAGAGGCGGACCAACCCGCCGTGCTCAGAGACGCCCCAGACGTTGGTACTGCTCCTTCAAATTACTGAACGGCTGTCGCAAAGTCAACGTCTCACCCTCATTTTCATCCCTGACGGCCTCCTCTGCGACCCGAACATGGCACGTTTTCACTAGACAATTAGTTTTTTCTTTGATTTTTTGGAATGCCCGGCCCAGCCGGTTGTTCCCTTTGATGAGCCCATCGAGGCAGGGGCTTAAATATCCCCGCCAGGGCCTCGTAATTAGGCCCCGTGATTACTGGCTGAGCCGGGGCTCGTGGCCCAATTTGACACCCTGTCGCCCCCCGTGTTAGGCAGGGCGACGACGAGTCTTCGATGGGCCGTTGCCGCCTCTCTCAGGGCGGTTGTTAGTCGCTCCATCGCACCGAATAGTCGGCCGCTGGTGGTCCCTGGACGCTGTGAGTGTCATCCATGTTAATTGCTGATTACGTACCGTTATTGCTTCTGCTACTGATGGCCATCGCCGTGGTGTCGGTCATCTTGGGGTTGGCCACCTTTTTTGGCCCCTCAAACCCCACGCCGCAGAAGCTCATGGCTTATGAGTCGGGCTCCAATCCCATCGGAGAACCCCACTCCACGCGCTTCAGTGTCAAATTCTACCTGGTGGCCATTAGCTTCATCCTATTTGATCTGGAAGCCATCTTTGTCATCCCCTGGGCCATGACGTGGCGCGACAGCGCTGCCCTGGGCCACGGCTTCTATTCGTTTGGTGTGATGGCAATCTTTTTGGTCATTTTGACCATCGGTCTCGTCTACGAATGGACACAAGGAGGTCTCGAATGGGACTAGAACACCAACTGCCCGAAGTCGTCACCACTCGCATGGAGAGCGCCGTCAACTGGGCGCGGAAATATTCCCTCTTTCAGTACCCCTTCGTGACCGCCTGCTGCGGCATGGAGTATATGGCCACCTCCAGCGCTCGCTACGACATCGCCCGCTTCGGCGCTGAGATTCCCCGCTTCTCACCACGTCAGGCCGACTTGCTGTGGGTCGTGGGCACGGTCAACCACAAGCTGGGCCCCATGCTCCGGCGCATCTACGAGCAAATGGCCGAGCCCAAGTGGGTCATGGCCTTTGGCGTCTGCGCCTCCACCGGTGGCTTCTACGATAATTACGCCACCATCCAGGGCATCGACAAAATCATCCCCGTCGATATCTATATTCCGGGCTGCCCCCCTCGCCCCGAGCAAGTCATCGACGGATTGATGAAACTCCAGGACAAAATCGACCAAGAGCCCTGGGACAAATACGATTTCGAGAAAAAGCGGCGCGCACGCCAAGGGCAACCGGAGCGACAACCCCTCTTTGAGCCACTCGACGGTGCGGCGGAGTAATCCTGACCGCTGCCTCTTCACCCCCGCAGGATCCCATCTACCATGGCCAAAAAACTTATCAAATTCGTCAAAAAGCACTTTGCTGACCAGGTGCTCGACAGTCATAGTCGATTGGGCAATGACACCGTCGTCATTAAGCGCGACCAACTCCCGGATATCGTGGAGCGCCTTCGAGACGACGACACCACCCAAATGGATTTTCTGCGGGCCATCACCTGCGTGGATTATATGAACCGCCAGCCCCGCTTTGAGGTGGTCTATGTCCTCTATAGCCTTGAGAAAAAACATATGTTGACCCTGCGGGTCGTCGTCGATGAAGACGACCCCTCGGTGCCGACCATCTCCCACCTCTATGGGTGCGCTGGATGGAATGAGCGCGAGGTCTATGACATGTATGGCATCGAATTTGATGACCACCCCGATCTTCGTCGCGTGCTCCTCTACGAAGAATTCGAAGGCCACCCCCTGCGCAAAGATTATGACAAGCAGGCCGCTCAGCCCCGCATCGACCTGCTATCCCGCGAGCGCGACAGCGTCGAGGAGTTCAACGTCTTCGTCAAACAACAGTCCGCTCAAGGCTCCAGAGACCAATAACCCCCGGCGCGGTCCTTTCCTCGCCTTTCTGTCTTCCCGGATGTGACTATCATGGCCCAAGATCTCTACAGACCGATCGACCAGGACATGCACGCCGAGCCCATGATCCTCCAAATGGGCCCCAGCCACCCTGCCACCCATGGCACCGTTCGCTTTACGCTGACCATGGAAGGCGAAAAAATCATCAAATGCGAAACCGAGGTCGGCTACCTCCATCGTGGCTTCGAAAAAGAGTGCGAGAACGCTACCTGGACCCAGGTCTTTCCCTACACTGACCGCCTCAACTACGTCAGCCCCCTGCTGAATAATTTTGGCTACGCACTGGCCGTGGAGCGCCTCCTGGAGATCGAAGTCCCCGATCGCTGCAACTGGATTCGCACCATCATGGGTGAGGTCAGCCGACTGTCCGATCACTTTACCTGCCTGGGTGCCGCCGCCCTTGAACTGGGAGCCATGTCTGGCTTTCTCTATTACATCGAGGGTCGTGAACTCCTCTGGGATCTCATCGAAGACGTCACTGGTGCCCGCCTGACCGTTTCTTACGGACGCATCGGCGGCGTCAAAGACGACTTAACCGATGATTTCGCCGAGCGTTGGGCCTACACGCGCCAGCGCCTCTTGGAGATCCATGACGAGGCCCACCAGCTGCTGACTCGCAACCGAATCTTCATGGATCGCTTCCAGGGAACAGGGGTCTTAACGCCGGATATGGCCGTCTCTTACGGCTATACGGGCCCCTGCCTGCGCTCCACGGGGGTGGCTTACGACGTACGCAAAGACCACCCCTATTTCAACTATGACAAGGTCGATTTCGACGTCCCTGTGGGCAACAAAGGCGACAACTACGATCGCTACCTGGTGCGCATGGAAGAAGTCCTTCAATCCATTCGCATCATCGACCAGGGCCTGGACCTCATCGAACCGGGCCCCATCAATAGTGACGATCCCCGTGTGGTGCTCCCCGAAAAGGAGAAGGTCTACAACACCATCGAGGGCATGATCAATCACTTCAAGTTGATCTTTGAGGGCATCCAGGTCCCGGCCGGCGAGGTCTACAGCTATACCGAGGCCGGCAACGGTGAGTTGGGCTTTTATATCGTCTCCAACGGCACGGGAAAGCCCTGGAAGATCCACGTCCGCTCCCCGAGCCTGATCATGATGGGCGGCATTCACAACCTCATTGAGGGCGGCCTGCTCGCCGACATCATTCCCACTTTCGACACCATCAATATGATCGGTGGCGAGTGCGATAAATAATCATATCTCGTCAAGGCACCGGAGTACTTTACCATGCCAAAAGTTACCATCAACGATACCGAAATTGAGGTCGAACAGGGGACAACGATCCTCAAGGCGGCCGCGCAGGCGGGTTATGAAGTACCCCACTTCTGCTACCACCCCGCCCTGTCCATCCCGGCCAATTGCCGGATGTGCCTCGTCGAGGTCGAGGACTCCCCCCAATTGACCCCGGCCTGCTACTCGGAGGTTGCCGACGGCATGGTCGTCCATACGGAGAGCGATCGGGTCGTCAAGGCCCAGAAAGCGGTGCTGGAGTTCATTCTCCTCAACCACCCTGTCGATTGCGCCATCTGCGACCAAGCTGGCGAGTGCAAACTCCAAGACTACTACATGGCCTATGACGCCCAGGAGTCACGGCTGCGCACAGAAAAGCAGCAGGCCGTCAAGGCCTTCCCCATTGGGCCGGAGATCATCTACGACGGCGAGCGCTGCATCCTCTGCACGCGCTGCGTCCGCTTTTGCGAAGAGATCACCGGCACCAATGAACTGACCACCGTGCAGCGCGGCGACTCCACGGAGATCCGCACCTTCCCGGGCATGGAGCTCGACAATAATTACTCCGTATGCACCGTCGACATCTGCCCCGTCGGAGCCCTGACTCAGCGCGACTTCCGCTTCAAGTGCCGCGTCTGGCTTCTCAACTCCACCGACAGTGTGTGCACGGGCTGCAGCAACGGCTGCAATATCCACCTGGAGCATTTCCGAAACGAGATCCAGCGCTACCGACCCCGATACAACCCGGAGGTCAATGATTATTGGATGTGCGATGAAGGTCGGCTGACCTACAAAGAGGCTCATAAGGATCGACTGCTCCACCCCATGAGCAATGGCGCCCGCGTCAACTGGCACGAAATCGCCAACACGGCGGCCACCAAGCTCCAGCGCAATGACGCCGAGTCCATGGCCGTCGTCCTGAGCCCACAGGCCAGTTGCGAGGACCTCTACCTCGCCAAGCGCTTTTTCGAAGAGGGACTGGGCGTCGAGCGGTTTTACCTCGGTGGAAAGGCCGATGGATTTGAGGATGATTTCCTCATCAAGGCCGACAAAAATCCCAACCGTCGCGGTGTGGCCGCTGTCTTCGGCGGCCTTGACGGCATCGGCGATATCGATGACCTACTGGCCGATCTCGACGATGGCTCGGTTCGCTCCCTCTACATGATGGAGACCCATCTGCCCATCGGTGACGATCAGCGCGCCAGTCTGGTCAGCACCCTTACCAATCTGGACCTCTTCGTCTTGCAATCCCAGCATCACGCCGACCTCGCCGACGTGGCGCATATCGCCCTGCCGGCGTGCTCTCACGCCGAGACCGAGGGGACCTTTGTCAACTTCAACGACATCGCTCAACCCTTCGATAAGGCGTTTGAGCCTCACGGCAACTCCCTTCCTCACTGGCAGATTTTTATGAAGATTGGCGCCAAGGTCGGCGTGGACCTCGGTTATACCTTCATTCACCAAATTCAACAGGAAATGTTTGACGCCTCCCATGATGACGAGGCCGACGACGCCACCGCCGCTCCGGCGGAGTGACCTGGTGGTCCGCGATCAGCCCCCACTCAAGGGGCATCGCTGGCGCCCAGACCTGGCCCCAATGGTTTGAAGCAAGGATGATTCAATGCCCGAGATACTCATACATCTGATTAAAATCACCGTCATCGTCTTCGGTTTTGTGATGGCCGTGGCGAGTCTCTTGACGCTGCTCGGTGACCGAAAGCAGTCCGCCAAGATTCAAAACCGCGTTGGACCCAGCCGGGCCTCCATTTTGGGCATCAAGTTTTTGGGGATTCCCCACTTTATTGCCGACGGCATCAAGATGGTGCTCAAGGAAAATATCGTCCCCAAAAACGCCAACTCATTCCTCCACGGCATCGCTCCGGCGCTGATCTTTATCCCCGCGCTCATCGGGTGGTCGGTGATCCCCTTCATGGATCACTTTTGCGCCGGTGGATCGGTACAGACCCTGATTCCCGGTGATGGCAGCGGTGTCACCACCTATACCGAGGTATGCGTCGGCGGCGAATGGAAGAATTACTTCTCCATCATGCACATGAACGCCGGCGTCCTCTTTGCCTTTGCCATCGCGGCCATCTCGGTCTACGGGGCCGCCATTGCCGGGTGGGCGTCGAACTCCAAGTTCAGCCTCCTCGGCGGCCTTCGCTCGTCGGCCCAGATGATCTCCTACGAGGTTTCCATGGGCTTGAGCCTGGCCGGTGTGTTGATGCTCTACGGCACCCTCAATATCAACGAGATGATTCGGCTTCAGGGACATTTGATGGGCGACTGGCTCCCCATGTGGGGCATCGTCATTCAGCCCCTGGCCTTCTTCCTCTTCTTTTTGGCGGGCATGGCCGAGACCAAGCGCGCCCCCTTCGATCTTCCCGAGGGCGAATCTGAAATTGTCGCCGGCTATATCACCGAGTACAGCTCGATGAAGTTCGGCATGATGCAACTGGCGGAGTACGCTGCGACCGTCTTTATCGCTGCTCTGATCACCGTGGTCTTTTTGGGCGGCTGGCAATTCCCCTTCGTCTACGCCGACGGCATCCGCTTCATGGGCAACCACTGGGTGCCTTTCGGTGAAGAGGCCTGGTACTGGGTCTCCATCTTCCTTCGCATCGGTGCCATGATCTTTAAGATCCTCGTCCTGGTGTGGCTGCAGTTTATGATGCGATGGACACTGCCGCGCTTCCGCTATGACCAGGTCATGGTATTGGGATGGAAGATCCTGCTACCGCTGTCGATCGCCAACCTCTTCATTACCGCGCTGGTGGTGACCATCTTCTAATCCTTCAGCCGGCCATCGACGATGGCCGCTGTGGTGTTGTCTCAAGCTACGAGGTGCCTCATGGGCAAAGTAAACGTCAAAAATGTCGATCGCATTGAACCGGGACTGTGGGAGAAATCCTATATCCCAGAGATCATTCGAGGACTCTCGGTCACGGCGGGGCACTTCTTCCGAAATATCAGTCCCATCAAAGAAAAGCGGACGATCTTCACGCGAGATTACCCCGACGAACCGGTGGACTACTACTCGGAGCGCTTCCGCGGACTGCACCGCTTGATGCTTCGCGAAGACGGCCAGGTCCGTTGTGTGGCCTGCATGTGCTGCTCCACGATTTGTCCCGCCGACTGCATCCATATTGAGGCGGCCGAACACGATGACCCGGACATCGAAAAATACCCCGACGTCTTCGTCATCGACGAATTGCGCTGCATCGTCTGTGGTCTATGCGTCGAGGCCTGCCCCTGCGATGCCATTCGCATGGACTCGGGAGTCCACATCCCGCCCTATACGGAGCGTTCCGACGCCTTCTACGAGCGAGACCTTCTCATGGAACTCGGCGGCCTGTCGGCCGCAAAGCAAGGTGGAGACCGGGCCCCGGCGGACCCCAGCTAAGGCCAGCCCTTTTCTACTGGACCTCGAGACGCTGCACGGAGCGCCCCTCTGGCACCTCGAGGTCCACTACTTTATCGTCGATCTCCAGGCGATGATCCCCCACCTCCAAATAGGCGCTAAGCGGCAGCTCTCCTAGATACCTCTCATCGCGATACACCTGTGCGCCCTGGGACCCCTCTAACCATACGATCACGGCATCATCGAGGTCCGGCGTCGCCGACGTGACGGTGGTCCCCGCCTCTGCCGGGGGATCAATGGCGTTTAAGACCATCACGCCGGCGATGAGCAACGCCACAAATAGCGCCACCGATGACACCCCACCGGCCAATACCACCCCTCGATGACTCCCGGTTTGGCTGTCCTTAGGTCCTCCGACGGGGTCCGTCTGGGACTCGACCTCGCCTTCCCCTTCCGTCGCCATGCGAGGCGGTTGCTTGACGACCCCCTGGCGCTCAAACCCGAATAGTTGCTCCGTGGGCTGATGCTTTTGTAGGCCTCGAACCTGGTGAACCATGGTGGATAGCTCGCGTGTCCCTACCATCCCGTCACCGTCCCGAAGGTAGCTCTCAAGCGCCTGCTCCATCGCTTCGGCAGACCCAAAACGCTGGTCAGGATCGACGGCTAGGGCTCGCTCCACCACATCGGCAATGGCCTCTGGCACATCAGCCCGTCGGGACCGCGGGTGAGGATAGTCCCCCGACAGGATTTGAGAGACCGCCGTCAATTCGTCGCCGAATGGTTTGTCTCCCGTGACCAATTCGTAGAGCACTACTCCCACAGCGAAGATATCGACCCGACGGTCCAGATCGCTATTTTCGATTTGCTCGGGTGCCATATAGGCGAATTTGCCCTTGACGGCCCCAGTCTGAGTTTTGTGCTCGTTGGTCGCCGACTTGGCGATCCCGAAGTCCACCAACTTCACCACCCCATCATTGGAGATCAGCACATTATGAGGTGATACATCTCGGTGGATAAGCCCCAACTCCTGGCCATCGCGGTCGCGGTACTCGTGGGCATAGTCCAGGGCCTTCAAGATATCGCAGGTAATGCGCACGGCGAAGGCGATGGGCATCGACTGGTCACGCTTCGAGAGCCGATCGATCAGGTCGCTCAGATCGATGCCATCGATGAACTCCATGGCGATATAATAGCTATCGCCATCCTCGCCCAGTTCGTAAACCTGTCCCACGTTGGGATGGTTCAACTGCGCAACCGTCTTCGCCTCATCGAAAAACATCTGCGTCATCTGCCCCTCGTCGGCCAGATGAGGCAGGATCTTTTTTATGACAACCTCTTTATTAAAGCCGCCGGGACCACGCTGTTCAGCAAGCCAAATCTCGGCCATTCCCCCCTGAGCCAATCGGCGGATCAGGGTGTATTGACCGACTTTTTGTTCTGCTTCCATGATCGATTCATCGCCCATCTCTGACCTCTCGTCGTCATCCCAACGCGAACGTTCATAGAGTAGCCGACCATGCCAGTGGCACACAACGCGAGCCGTTCACCGACGCCCCTTAAAAAAATTTTGCCCCTGACTAAGGCCTGTTAGTATGAGCCCGTTGGTACTGGGATTCCAAGGATGGAATCAACTCAGGAGAGCTTATGGATAGGCGAAGTTATCGCGGTTTGACCCTGGCGGTCTTTCTCACCTCCATCATCGCCGTCGTTGGATGCAGCACTCAATCATCGTCGGCGCCCTTTCATATCTACGACTCACCGCTGGTGGACGCGGAGATGCCCACGCCTCGTCATGCCGGCGCCAACGCCCCCGGGGTGGAAGCACGGCAGCTCTTTGTATACCGCCACTTCAAGCCCGGCGTCGGTGGGGACGGGCCACCTCCGGCGATGCCAACGCCCGACGACCCATCGGCGCCGCGTTTCGATCGCGTCACCCCTCCGGATCAACCCGTGCTGGCGTCCTACAACCCCGATAATATCGCCACCGACGCCGCCCCGGCGGCCGCCTCCTTCGCCCAGACGGTGGAGTACCGAGCCTCCGTCATCGCCGAGGGATCCGACGATCAAGCCCCGAACGCCACCTCCGATGACGCGGCGGCCTATATCTACGCCACGCTCAAGATCAACGACATCGACATCGACGCCGACGCGGCCGACGAGGTGCCCAACTTATATCGCCAATGCCGCTCCCAGGGAGAGATCTTTCACTCCGGTCAACCCGATATCGGTGACCTCGTCTTCTTCCACAATACCTACGACCGAAACGACGATGGACGTAATAACGATTGGTATACCCTGGCGGGCATCGTCAGCCGCCACTTGGACGATGGCACCGTGGAATTCGTGACCTACGACGGCGAAGATGTCTCAGCATTTACCCTTAATCTGGATCAGCCCGCCCAGATCCACTCCCAGGAGCGGGACATCCTCAACAGCCGTCTTCGCGCTCCCAACGACGATGACCCTCCCTACACTCGCTACCTGGCGGGCGAATTATTCGCCGGGTACTGCAATATCCTTGGCGAACGCCCGGAGTTAATTCTCATCGATAACTGGTCACCCTCCATGAACCTGGCGGAGCTCAGCCACCGAGGGAATCAGGACTCGCCCTGATACCGCCGCTGGGCCCGACGACCCCATCGCTTGAGCCACGGTACCATCCACCGATTTAATCCCGGCAACGTGCCGGCCAGACGGGCCAGCACCCCTCGATGACGCGGAAGCGATACCTCCAGCGGGCGCCCGTGCCACACCTCTTCGAAAAATAATGACTCGACCTGTGCGAGAGTCAGCGCGCCCGGCCCGGAGAAGGTCAGCGCCGCCTCCTCGTGACCTGCCTGAAGGTCGAGCATCGGCGTCTTCACGGCATCCAAACACATCAAGGTCACCGCCACCCCCCGGGGTCTCAACTCCTCGGCGACAGAGAGCGAAAATCCGCGGACCGCAAACTTCGACGCCGCATAGGCACTCAGACCCGGCACGGGACTTAGCGACGCCAGCGACCCCATATTGACGATATGACCTCCTCCCTGGCGCACCATCGCCTGCGCCGCCGCCCGCGTGCCCAGCACCACTCCCTTGGCATTGATATCGAGGTGACGCTCCACGTCCTCATCACTCATATCCACGACATTCGCCGGATTTAGATAGCCGGCGATATTAAGCGCCATATCGACGCCTCCAAACTCCTCCTCCATCGCCTCCAGGGCCGCCTTCCAATCCTCGCTTCGTCGCACATCGAGGTGCCGAAGCAGGACCCCGTCGCGCCCTCCGCCCCACTCTCGTTCCGTCCACCGCTCCAAAGACGGTTCATCGATATCGGTGAGCATCACCCGATGGCCGCGAGCCACCAATCGCTCGCTCAGGTGTTTGCCGATCCCGCTGGCACAGCCCGTCACCAAGACTCGTCGCTGATTCGTCATCTCGCCGCTCTCTCTTCAATACCTATAGATGTTGGGAGACCTTCGCCGCCCTCAGACCCACGAGAGCGTGGCCTTGCCCTTAGCGCCATCCGACTTAAGTTGTTTCACAGCCGCCGACTTGACAGCCTCTTAATGCGCTGCGAGGCTGCGCCATCGGCGACCCCTTCGTAGTTCAAGGGTCTCCTTTTGGGAGACTCTTTTCACTCTCTTTTTCAGTTATTTATCGCCTCACCCGGTAGTCAACACTCGGTCTGGAGTTCCCATGAATAAGCGCGACTATTATGAGGTTCTCGGCGTCTCCAAAGACGCCTCGGACAAAGAACTAAAGCGAGCTTATCGCAAGCTGGCCATGCAATACCACCCTGACCGAAATCCCGATAACCCGGAGGCTGAGCAAAAGTTTAAGGAGGCCTCCGAGGCTTATGAGGTCTTGAGCGACGCCGAAAAGCGAGCGCGCTACGACCGCTTCGGTCACGAGGGATTGCGCGGCGGCGGCCGCGCCGGGTTCAATGATATGGACGATATCTTCAACCAATTTGGAGATATCTTCGGCGATATGTTCGGGTTCGGGGGAGGACGCCGGCGGCGCGGTGGGCCTCAACGAGGCGCCGACATGCGCTACGACCTGGAGCTTAGCTTCGAAGAGGCCGCCTTTGGGACCACCAAGGAACTGACCATTCCGCGTCATGTGGACTGCGAGACCTGCGATGGCTCCGGCGCCAAGCCTGGCACGTCTCCCACCACCTGCGAGACCTGTCAGGGACGCGGCCAGGTCCATCACCGCCAGGGGTTTTTCACCCTTTCCTCCACCTGTCCGCACTGCAACGGCGAGGGGGAGATCATTTCCGATCCCTGCCCCGATTGCAATGGCGAGGGCAAGACCAAGGTCGAGCGCCAGGTCGAGGTCACCATCCCGGCCGGCGTGGACGCGGGCACCCGCCTTCGCCTCCGCCAGGAGGGAGAAAACGGGTCTCGTGGCGCCCCCCGGGGTGACCTATACGTCTTCCTCCATGTCCAGGAGAGTGAGCACTTCCAACGCGACGGAGCCGACCTCCACCACAAAAAAGAGATTTCCTTTGTGGAGGCCGCCCTGGGCGCCGACATCTCCGTGCCCACCCTGGAGGATGAACAAGAAATCACCATCTCCCCGGGCACCCAACACGGCGATACCAAAATCCTCAAAAACGAGGGCCTCGCCAAATTGCGTGGAAGCGGTCGGGGTAACCTCATCGTCCACTTTGATATCACCATTCCCACCGACCTCTCCAAGCGCCAGCGCGAGCTCCTCGAGGAATTTGCCGAACTGTCCGACATCGACGTCAAATCAGCGGGGTTCTTCAAGAAGATGAAGGAAAAGCTCAGCGGCTAAATGACACCTGCTGACACGACGAACGCCCGAGCTCCTGAAAGCTCGGGCGTTCGTCGTTCAGTCGTCTGCCAAATGGGTTTGGTTTACATGCCCCCGGTGATCCGCCAGACGTCTCCCTCGCGCCTCATCTCCAGGCGATTCATATCACTTCCGGCATCCCAGGTCTCCTGGTCACCCATCTTAAACCGATAGGCGTAGTCGTATCGAAAATCCACCGACGCTTGGCGTCCATCGACCTCCAGCGCTCGAACCTTTATCCCGTACTGGATCTCATCGGCATAATTGGCCAGCAGCTCAAAGACCTCGGGCAGATTATCGTAGCCATAATCATCCTCCGTGGTGTGCGTCGTCCCGGCATTATCATAATAGTCCTCGCTCACCAGACGATTCAGGGTTCCGAAGTCCTTGGTCACCAGAGCCATGCGATATTCGTAGAGTACCTCCAGAACCTGGCGGTGGTCCTCCGTGTCGGCGATATCAGCGTCGTCGCTGATCTGGAACTCCGGTGTGTCGGGATATAAATCGTCGCTCTGGAGGCCGCTGGACGCGCAGCCCATCGCGAAGATGAGGCTCACTGCCACGACCAGTCCGAATAGACGCTGTCCTGCTGCCATCATGTACCTGCTCCTGATAAGTCGAACCAATGCTTGACCATGGCCCTAAACCGGGGTTAGCGGCCTTGCTATTCCACGTGGTCCTCTGCCCATCGATGACGTTGGGCCCACAGCGAGGCCAAGTGACGACTGCGTCCCAACTCTGATCGACCGAGGGCTTCCCAGATGGATGCCGCCTCTTGGAGACGGCCCGTCAATAACAGGCTCTGCCCTAGCATTAGGGCGGCTTCATCGTCCAGCCACCTCGACCCCATATGCCCCTCAATAGCCTTTAAATACCCAAGGGCCTCGTCGTAATCGCCGCGCTGCCACAACAACCGTCCCAGAAGGTACTTGGCCTCTCGTGACTTATCCCCGTCATCGATCCAACGCGTCAATGTATAGATTCGTCGGGCCGTCGAGCGCTCCTCGACCAATACCTCTCTTCCGCGACGATGACCAACGTCGGCCAATCGCTTCTTCAACGTCAGTCCTCGAAGATGGCCGCTCTCCCCTTCTTTACTCAGGGCCCGCCCATAGTAGCTGGAGGCCGCCTGGCCCTCGCCTTGTGCCCAGCGAATATCCCCTTTGAGCGCCAGCAACCGCGCCTGCTCCACGGCACTGCGATCGCCGGTCGAGCGCACGGCCCTGGCGGCCGCATAGGCATCGTCGTAGGCACCGAGCCGACGTTTAATGTCGATCCATTCGCGCCATACATCCAGACGGCTGTCGTCAGCTTCCAACACGTCGCCCAGCACCTCTTCGGCCCGCTCTAGAGCACCAGCCCGGCGATAATGCCTTCCTCGCCGCTGCTGCTCCGCCAAGGCACGGGCGCATACCTGCTGGAAAATACTGCGCTGGCCGTAGCGATGTTCCGCCCAACGCATTTGCGCCTCCTCGAGTTCCAGGTCGTCCAAAAAGGCCTCCCAATCATCGATCAACGCCTCCACAGACCTGCCATACGCCCCCTCAAAATCGCCCCTGGGATAGGCCTCCTTAAAGGCATCCATGCCTTCTTCATCGACTAAAAAGCGAACAAAAGACCCCATCGCCGTATAAGCCGGCCCCGAGGCTTCCGTCCAGAAACCGGTCGCCCCGAACAGTCGCCGAAGATCAGGGGCCATCTCCAACTGGCGCATCGCCGCCGTTGCCTCGTGGGGCGTCAACTCCCCGCCGGACCACTCAGCGGCCGTGGCAATGCCCTCGACCAGCCCCATATTCACCCCAATACCGCGCTGCATGCTCAGGCGGAGTGGCCCGGCCCCAAAGGGCTCGGTGAAGATATGGGCCAACTCATGAGCCAACATCGAGTCCCCTGGGTGGCGCCACAGTATATGCATCTCACCGAGCCATAATTTGGCGACCATCGTATGCCTCGCCCCCATCAGCGCCCCCTTGGAGTCCGGGTCGGCGTAGACGAAGCTGCGCACCTTACGACCACTTTTGGCCACCGGATCAACGCCAAAATAATCCCGCATCTGAGCATAGCGAAACTCATGATCGGCGATCATCTCCTCCAGCCGGTCCACCGTGTCCCGCTGATTGGGGTAGTGGATGACAAAATGGTCACTCTCCACAGTCCCCCCCAATTCCTCAATGATATGGTCCCGGTCGATCCCAATGCCGAACTCCTGGCGATAGATCCACCCCGACGCGGCCGCCAGGGCCATCGCCACACATAATAGGGCTGACCATGTGGGCCGGCGCCCTTGCTCGCGCCATCGCCACAATGCCTGAATCCCGGCGACCAGGGCCACCAGAGCGGCCAGCCATATCGCGCGATAGGCCACCAGACTGGTGGGAAGGCCCAGGGCCTCATCGTAGATAGAGCCCGCGAAATAACCGATGAACCATTGATGCCCGATAATCGGTGGCTCCGTCGCCAGGTGCCACGCCAGGGCTAATGCGTCCACCAGGGGCAGCCCCAGGGCCACCGCCCACACGCCCCACCACCGGTCGAAAAGCACATGACCCAACCAGGCGGCTCCCTGCCCCAAAAGGATCGCCGGGAACACGATAAGAGCCCAAAAGCCAATCCCAGTCCCCCAGTCACAAACGGGAACCCTCAATCCGTTAAGACTTAAGACCACCAGGGGGCCCGCCATCAATCCCAGATTGAATAGAGCCAACTCCCCGAATGCCTCGGCGCTATTCGTCTGGGCCTCATGGGCGCTCAGTGGGCCGGCGCTAAGCCCCCTCTGGATGGACCACACACTCAGACCGGTGGCCACCAGCCCAAGAACTGCCCCGAACAGAGCTGCCGACTCATACCCCAGTATATTAAATAAGGGCACCCAGGCCACCGCGACGGCCAGCACGACCGTCAGCCCATAGACGACCGCGTAGATCCGTGCTCTGCGGCTGTCGATGGCCTTATTGAACCATCTCTTCCACATTCTCTAACCCCATCGTGACCCCTCGTTCGATGCCCAACTCCCGGGACAGTCCCCCGTTGATTTCCAGCACATACTGGGCGGCTCGGCCCACCGTTCTGGGCGACGTCGTCTCCGGTTCAGCCTCGTGAACCACCCCCACCACCTGGCCCTCGGCATCGACAAAGATCATATCCAGCGGAATCAGGGTATTTTTCATCCAAAATGACAGATGCCGCTCCTGTTCGTAGACAAAGAGCATCCCCCAATCATCTCGCATCTCCGGGCGATACATCAATCCCTGCTGCTGTTCGTCGTCACTGATCGCCAACTCCAGATAGAATTGAGCCAACTCTTCCCCTTCTACCTCGAAGATTGCACGGGGTGTCGACTCATCGGACTCCCCACTGATCGCTGGCGGCACCTGGCAGGTATCGGCGATGCAGCGGTAGTAGCTCTCACAATCACCATCGTCAACGCAGGGCGGCGCGTCCTCCTCGAGGTTGCTCTCCTCGCCCGGCGTGCCCGAATCATCGGGCTCTCCCGACGAGGACGTACAGCTCATCATCCACCCTCCCATCAGCATCACCAGCACCATCGCATGCCATGGCCGTTGCATCATCGTCTCTTGACCTGTCGGGGTTATAAAACAAAACCCCCGGGCATCATCGCCCGGGGGTGCTCCGTGTCGTTGGTTCAGATCTGCTGGAGTTTATTTTCCAGAAACTCTCGAACCTCGGGATCCTCTTCGTCACTGACCTGGGCCTCCAGCGTCGGACGCGCCTGGCTTCCCGCCAGATCCGCCAGCGCCTCAATGGCCACCCGACGGATCTCCGGATCGCCATCACGGACCGCCCGTTCCAGGAGCGGTCGGGCGTCGTCGTGGCCCGTTCGAGCCAGGGCCTGAAGGGCGGCTTGCCTGACCTCCGGCTCCGAGGCCCCGACGCGGGTGGCGATATTGGTCACCGCCGATGAGGTCTCAAATCGCCCCAGTTGATGCAACGCGATGCGTTGCACATGCGTGGAATCATCCGTGACATACCCACTGAGCATGCCCATGTGGCGTCGGTGGAGGTCTTCATCCTCTTCTTCCGATAGCAGGTAGGTGGTCATCGCCCGGATGGCGCTGGCGCGCACCTCAGGGTGGTCATGATTCCGCATATCCTCGATGTCTTCGGCGGCCCGTTGATCGTTTCGGGCCTGAAGAGCGTCGATAGCCGCCGAGATCACCTCCGGATCGCTGTCTTCCAGGAAACTGACCAAGGTGCGAGCGTGCTCCGTGGTATCGAATTGCCCCAGCGATCGGGCCACGTCGCGGCGGACGACGCTCTCCGAATCGTCGAGCATCCCGCCCAGCAGTTCCAACGCCTCATCCCCACCAATATCTCCCAGAGCTCGCGCGGCAGCACCGCGAATCTGAGCATCGCTGTGGTTTGTTCCCTGCTCCAGCGTTGCCATCACAGTGCCCGTGGTCTGCCCATCCTCCACCGCCCTCTGCCCGATCGCTTGGTAGGCCACGCGCTGGATGCGTAGGTCCGACGACTCCGTCTGATCCTGAATGGTGTCCATCGTCTGAGCGAGCATCAGATCGTAGGCCGCCTCCTCCATGCGCTCCGTCTCCGGCTGTTCGTCGGCCGCTTCCAATAGGGCGGTGACGCTGTCCACGTCCCCGCGCTCCAGAAGGGTACTGATCGCCGCCAGGCGCCGACTCCTCTCCTCGTCATGGAGGAACGCTTCGACTTGGTCTCGGGCTGCCTCGATGGGCAGGTGACCGATTTCAGCCACGGCTTGGTTGGCGTAGCCCTCGGACCGCGTCTTCGCAACATAAGTCAAGCCTATCAGCCGAATCTCCGGCGATTGTGCCTCGTCGGCCAGGTTGTCGGCGATCGCCAGACGCACCTCCCCGTCGACCTCGTCGTCATCCAGGGCCGCCTCCTGAGCGTCATAAGCCGCCAACTCATGGAGCCCCTCAACCGCCGCCATCGCCACCTCATCGTGCTCGTGGCGCAACAGGTCCGCCAGTTGGTCCACCACTCGGTCATCTCCATCCCATTGCGATAGCCTCTCGGCGGCCTCCAGAAGCTCGTCGTCGTCGCCGTGCTCCACCAAAAAGAACTGCTCAAGCACATTATAGTCATCGCGCTCCGATGAGCCCAGGTATTCCGCCATGCGTCGGCGCAACCCGCTATGGGACTCGTCATCAAAGGCCGCCACCACGGCGTCGAGCACCTCTTCATTATTTTCCTCGCCCTCCAGAATGCTCAGCGCTTCCTGTCGGACCCGTCGGTCTTCGTGCTCCAGGTTCGGCAGCACCTCTGCCAAACGCAGCGATCCCAACTCCGGAAGCATCCGCAGCACCTGACGCCGGGTATAATCCTCTTCGGTATCTAAAAAGGCGTAGACATCGTCGATCACCGACTCTCTGTCTTGTTCCCAACGCTCATTGATCTCGCTGACGCTGACCAGTTGGCCGTCGCGCATCCGCACCTGTGCGGAGGTCAGAGGCCCAGGAGGCGTCACCTTCCAGAGGGGGACCGTCAACGTATAGGCCGGCATCGCCACATCGGCGCGCGTCAACCCCTCGTCAGCAAAGCCCGGAAAATAGACCTTATCCACACCAAACTCGGTCAGCGTATATACTGACTCAGCGATGATGATGGGCGCAAAGCGGGCGTTGTTGGAGTCAATATTGACCTCTACGCGCCCGCCTTCGGGAACATCGCCCGAAACATCAGCGTAGGAGTTGCCATAGGTCGGCGTTTTATTATGACGAAGCGCTTCAAAGGCTTGTTCCAACCGCCGCTGAGTCACTTCTCCCCGCATTCGCTCATCGGCGTGAGGCACCAGGACGTACCCGCTTTCACCACCGACGTCGACCTCCTCGTAGGAGTATCGAACCATGCCACCTTCCGCGGTGGCCGTGCTCATCCAGGCCCCCAGCCCGACCGCCAAGGCCAGACCGATCACGCCCATTCGCACCGACAGGGGAAGAACGCTTGCTCTCTTCGCGCTTTGATTCATCGTCTCGATCCAGGTCTTACGTCTTGATAATGACTCCTGCCATTGGCAGAGGCCGCGCTCCACTGGGAAAGACGTCTCAGTGGCGCTCACCATTCATTATAAGTAAGAGGCGTTCATCGTTCATTCCCTTCGTCATCGCTCGAGGAGGGCCTCAAGCCACCCCTCAACGATCGACGCCACCGGCACCATCGGCCTGGCATCCAATGCGCGGCGATGGTTCCAGTGGCGTGTTCATTCAATCGCCGGAGCCCAGGTTTACGCGCTCTTGTCGAGGAGACTTCCAACCTGGTTTCCCTGCTTATTCACCAGCGCCAGACACGACTTATTGGAACAGGCCCACAGCATGCCGCTGGGCCCCTCCGTATATCGCATCACTCGCGTCATCTGCATCTCCGAGTCACACACCGGGCAATCTCGGCTCGTCTCCACACCCTTTTTTCTGCTCGCAATTTTTGCCGCCATGATCGTTCCTGCTCTGTCAAAAGTCGCATCAGCCGGGGCTGATTGGCCTAAAGTCGAATTCGCCTGCACCCCCAAGCCCAACGAGCCGGGGCGTACAGAGCCCAGAGGTCTAACGAACCGGCCGCCGCTTGTCAATTGTGGCCCCCCTAAGTTGACCTTAGGCCCGACAGACCCCACTGTAGAGTCCGATGGATGGAGATGGTCAATCGCCGGAATCACAGGAGGATACAATGGCTCGACGATGGTTGGTATGGATCGCAGCAGTGGCCGCGACCACCCTTTGGAGTTCCGCTGCCCTTGGCATCGACGGTGAGGGAAGCGTTGAGTTGGGCTTTCACGCCCAGAGTCAAGAGGACGGCCCGGGTATTTTCGTCTTCTCTCCCCACCCCCGAGGCCACGCGTCACTGACCGATGAGGTCTTCGTGGAGGCCAGCCTCCCCGCCATCGCGATCTTCTATATTGGCGACGACGAGGAGGACTCCAATCTCATCGACGGGCTGGAATCGCAGAGCGACGATGATTTCGAATTGGGCAATCCCTACCTCGGTGCCGGGGTCGCGATCTCCAGCAGCGTTCAAACCCTGAAGCTTCGCACAGGCGTGACGTTGCCCGTGGCCCGGCCGGACGGAGCCCTGGCACTGAGCTTTGGAGAGGGCATGCGCAGCGGTTGGGAACCCTGGCTATGGGCACCGCGTCGTCTCTCGCCGGTTTTCGGCGCCGACTTTCAACACCGCTTGGACTCCGCCCTTGCCGTGGACGCCGGTGCCTCCATCGCCCCCATGATCTGGATGGGCGACGGCTCCCGGGACACCGAGATCGCCGGCCAAGCCCACGTCGACATCACTGGCCAGCCTGGCGACGGAGAATTCGAAACCGGATTGAGACTTTCCGGCGTCTACGGACCCTCATTGGCGACTCCTGACGAGTCCTCGGATCTCCAAATGGGACTCCAGCCCTTTGCTCGCCTCCACGTCAACGATCAGATCTACTCCGCCCGCCTCAGCATCCCCCTTAACGATCCCTATGGCTTTGGCTTTTCCTCCGACGGTGTGTGGGCTCTGCACCTGGGCGCTGGCACCCGCTTTTAGGAATATCTCACAACTTGCCTATCCCCATGGGGCGTGGCACCCTAAATACGTGGCCGTTATCTTCCTCTGATCTCGACTTCGAAGAGAGCCCCATGACCGACGACGTTTCGATTTCGGCGCTCATCCAAGAGCCCAACGCCTGTCCCGAGGCCCTTAAAAAGGCGCACCATCAACTGGAAAGCCGCCTTTCACTGCTGACTTCTCGGCGATCGATATCGCCCCAAGAGCACTATGAAATCCAGGTGCTTAAAAAGCGAAAACTCGCCATCAAGGACCAGTTGTCAGCCTCTCAGCGTCGATGACCGCCTTGGCAGCACGCGTCGTTCTGATAGCCTCTTAATCACCAGTGTATGATGGGGAATGATTTAACCCTCCCCCGAGGTTTTAAGCCCGCAACCATCCGGTTCCCCTCCATCTGGACGCAACGCGATGACCACTGACTCGCTGGCTCGCCGGTTCGGCACCGGCTTTTTTGGACTGCTCTTGCTGGGCATCCTCGTTCTGCCGACGCTCCATGGCTCAGCCACCCCCCTCGACGCCTCCGCGACGCCCAACGACGTCACGCCCCCACCTGCCGAGGAATCCACCTCGACGGTGCACCGGCATGCCCGGTCGCTGGAGGCCCTCATCGATGAGTCGAGCCCCCGCCTTCACTACGCCGTGGACCAGGCGGCCAACCAGGCCGACACCCAAGCCCTCTGCGACTCGCTCCCCGACACCCTGGAGGATATTCGCCAACACCTCTACGACGGGCACGGCGACGACGCCCGGGCCATGAGTAAGCGTATCGCCGACCCCGCTTGCGGCGACGACAACACCTATCGGTCCATGGCCCTCTTCCAGGGAGCCTACTTGGCCCACCAAGACGATGAGCCCCGGCGAGTGTTGGATCTGTTGGCGCACGTCGATATCGAAGCCATCCCGGTGACGGACTACGCCCTGTGGCTTCGCGGCTTGGCCCATCGCCAGATAGACGCGCCCGACGAGGCAGCCGGCCACTTCGCCGCCATCGTCGACATGTCGGACAGTCCACTGAAGTGGCGAGCCCTTGCACAGCAATCCAAATCGCTCGTTCAGTCTCAGCGATGGGAAGAGGCCCTGCCCATCATCGACGATATATTAGACCGCTTCCCGGACTACCCTCGCCGCCACAAGGCCCTACTCCATCGCGCCCAAGCCCTGGAGGGTCTCGAGCGCTTCGATGAGGCCGCCGAGGCCTTTCAAAAGGTTTCTTTTATCTATCCATACCGCACGGAGGCCTCCGTCGCCCAAGAGCGTCTTCGCGTCCTCGAGGACCGCGGCCACCGCCCGTCGACCATCGACCCGGAGACGCGCTTTGAGCAATATACCCGGCTGAGCATTCTCAAATTCTGGGACCTCGCTCACGATAAATTGACGGCTCTCGCCGACGACGTACAGACCGATAGCGGCACCTCGGAATTGGAAAATAAGATCCTCGAGCGCCTGGCCCTCAACACCTATCAGAGCCACGACCACGCCGGCGCCGAACAATTATTTGCTGAAGCCCGCCGGCGCTATAACGCCGGCCATACACGGGGCTTTAACCGCCGCACCATCTTTCGCCACCACCACTTCGCCCTGGCCCGCATCGGGCGCTTTGATATCGCGTTAGAGCCCCTGGAGGAGTTCCATGAAAACTCCCCGCGTCGTACGCGCCACCGGGCCTTCGGACAATTCTACGAGCGCTATGGTTTCTACGAAGATGCCTACGAGCACTTCGGCATCGCATATACGGCCGCTCAGCAACGCCAGTGGCACTACTCCTACCTCAAGTACAAAACCGGCCGCTATGAGGAGGCCTACGACAATCTGCGACGCCTGGCGAGCCAGCACCGAGGCCAGCGCCGCGCCAAGTACCTCTACTGGGCAGCCCGCTCCCTGGAGCAAGCGGGCGAAGAGCGCGACGCCGCCCAATTATTTGCCGAATTGCAGGCCTCTCAACCCAATAATTATTATGGCATCCAGGCCGCCAACCGCCTGCTAGACCTCGAACAACGAGCCACCGTTGACGACTCTCTATTCGCCCAGACCGAACGTATCAGCCAAAGCGCTGACGCCGTCTTTGATGCCTTTGATCAGGCCAGCTACGAAGCTCCCACCGACGACGCGCGGCGCACCGCTGACCCCCGCGCCACTCAGGTGCGTGAGGACGCCACCGACTGGGCCCACGCCGTGGCTCAGAACTGCGACGGTTCCCACTGCGCCCCGGCCTTCCTCGGCTTTCCCTTCCCCTCCTATGGCCTCAACTGGGCGCTGGGCCAACCCCTCATCGCTCCCGCCGCCACCCAAGGGGGAGCGCTACCGACGGCTCGCTATAGTTGGCCGATGCCGCCGGAGTCCCTGACCCAACCTCTGGGCCCGGAAACCTCGGAGCCCGCGATTCCCGAACGCCGCGTCGACTTTGGTGACCGGCCCTCGCCTCGCGTCGGCTATCACACGGAGGCCCGGATTTATTGGGACGGTAGACGGGGATCGGAAGTGGGCTTTGCCAACTATCGCCAGGGCGACATGATCGGCCCCACCCCCGGCCAATGGACCGCCTATGATGAGGAGCACTACGTCGGTGGACTCCACCGAGCATTGGACGAGGCCGCCGACCTTTTCCCTGACCTTCATCGCGTCCACTGGTTGTGGACCGCCGGCTGGAACACCGAGGCCCGCCGCGTTCTACGCCCCGTCGCTCAGGAATTTCGCTCCCTGAGCACCCGATCGCGCCCCACGTCGCGGCCCCACGCCCTTCCCCAGAAAAAATGGAGCTACCTCATCGACAATCGCCGCCGGGCCCACCGCGCCGATTACTGGGGCATGGACTCTGACGAGCCCCTTTTCCCAGTCCCCGACGATCGCGCCCAGCGAGACGAGTTACTGGAGCGTCAACAGCGCATCCACGCCCGGCGAAATGACCTCCGTCCCCTTCTATTGGACGCCTTCCAAGAGGTCGGTGACTACCATATGGCCCGCCGCTTCGCTCTCGATGACACCTGGTGGCTTAGCCAGGATCCCCAAACCAACCCCGAGGCGCGACGCTATTGGACGATGGCCTATCCTCGCGCCTTTCCCGAGCAGGTCATTCCTCTGGCTCAAAAGCATAACGTCAACCCCTATATGATCTGGGCCCTGATGCTCGTGGAGAGTTCCTTTAATCCCGACTCCATCAGCATCGCCGACGCCCTGGGACTTCTCCAGGTCATCCCTCGCACGGGTCTTAAGATCGCTGAGCTATTCGGCGCCAATGACTTCGGCCCCTTCGACCTTCTGGAAGAGGACACGTCCATTGCACACGGCGTCTTTTATTTCAGTCGCCTCGTTGAAAAATTCCATGGACAGGAGCTCTTCGCCTTCGCTGGCTACAACGGGGGCCCTCACCGCGTCAGCGGCTGGCTGGACATGCGTGGTCACGCCATGCCCCTCGACGAGTTTATCGAGGAAATTCCCTTTACGGAGTCGCGAAATTACGCCAAGAAAGTTCTGCATTTTCTCTACGCCTACCTGCGCATCTACGAGGGCTACGAAGACGGCCTCTACGTGGGCCAGAATATGCGCACCGACTACCTGGAGCAGCCCGACTTCTGAGGCGACTCCATCAGATCTGGTAGATAGGCTTGAAATCGTCTCCCTGGATTTCCGGTACCGAGTCGGCGATGGCCTGAATGGAATAGCGCTCCAACACGCGGATCGTGGACGCCCGAATTTCCTTCCATACCGGGCGAAACGCCGCCTGCCGATCAGTCACCGACTCGCCCCCACTGGCGTGCCCCTCATAGGACACCGGGGCCACCGGCCCTTCCAGGTGACGGATCACGCTGAGCATCGTGATCTCGCTGGCTGGCTTGGCCAGCATATATCCTCCCCCCGCACCACGCTTACTCCGCACGAATTGGCCTCTCTTTAGATCGGCCATGATCCCTTCCAGGAATTTCCCGGGCAGCTCTTCCTCATCGGCGATGGCCTGTATACTCATCGGCTCATCGGTCCTCGCCCCGGCCAACGTGACCAACGCCCTTAACCCGTACATCGTTCGTGCACTGATCTGCATCGCATTCCTCGTCCTCAGAATCGTCGGTTCACGCCCCACTCTCCGACCGTTGGCCCTCTAACTGATTGCCCCATACCGTTAATCCCGTCACCGCCATCGCTCCCACCCCACAGGCGATGATCACCGCTATGACCGTCATATCGACCTGGGATGGCATCGCGTTGACCACCACTCCATCCTCCATGGACCGAAACGGCCAGATCCCCCGAAGGCCACCGATCATCAGCCCCACCAATAGCCCAATCGTCAGCGCCCGCGCTCGATGAAGCATCCAGCTCATGACGCGGGCAAAACTCAATAGCCCGATGATGGACCCCGCCATGAATATGGCGACAAATACCAGCGCCGTGGACGGGACATCCAGTTGGGGAAGCCCCGTCAGCACCGTCCGAAGCGTATTGAGCATAAAGAAATACACGCCCAAAATGAGCAGTAAATAGGAGCCGCTTATGCCGGGCAAGATCATGGCGCATACCATGACCATACCGGCCAGGAAGATATACCACCATACCGGCTGTGGGATATTGACCGGCGTCCCCGACGGGATGACGAGCTCGTTGTAGCCCGAACTTCGCTCGGCGACGACCTCTGGGTCCACCACGGCTTCCCGATCGCCCTCTGGGGCATTGAACTCCCGGTCGGGATAGGCCAATTTGATGGCCGCTCTCATGGCTTCGTTTTCCTCCGCCCAGAACACCTGGTCGCCCGTCCAACTGGAGAGACCGCGACGCGTAATCTCCTCCAGTTTCTCCTCGTTACCCGCCTCGTAACTCACCCAATTGATCCCCGCCTCGTAGACCCGATCGGGCGCCGTGGCCGTCCACCCGGCCCACAGGCCCGCCACCAGCCCCAGGGCGATGGCTACCCACACCTTCCATGAGCGCTGCTGAATCATCCGAAAGGGAATCCATATACTGGCCGCAATCAGCCCGAAAAACAGCGCTCGCATGACCTCGGGATAGGTCTCCAGCAGCGGCGGCAACACCAAGCCGCCCACGATCACCGCCGCCGTGATTCCCGCCCCTAACACCATCAAAAACCACAGGTTCATCTCATCGAAGGCCTCCCATACCTCCTGTAGGTCTTCTCCACGAAATCCCCCACGGATATAGGCCCACACCGCGGGTAGCCAGCGAAGATGGAGCCCCCGTAACGTATTGACCAACTCCGTATAGATGCCCAATATCAGGGCCAAGGTGCCGCCGCTGACGCCGGGAATGACGTCCGCTATACCCATGCAGACACCTTTTAAGAATAACCTCACCCGCTCCATCTTGGCCTCATGATAGACTCTATGATTGCCATCGACCTCAAGCCCGACCCTTCACCCGTGCGCTCTACCGGAGAATGCTCATGACCGCATCGATCTCTCCATCCATCGGCGACCCCTATCCAGAGTACGTCGACGACGAGTTCGGCTACGCATACCACGCTTGGGAAGTAATATCAGCTCGTGAATCCAAGCGCTTACAAAAGATTCTCCATCTCGACGAGCTCTCGCCTCGGGAGCAATCTCAGGCCATGGCACCATTGAGCGATTTAGAGCGTTGGGCCCTGGCTCGCAAGGCCCTTCGACAAGACCAACCTCTCTTATATCTCGAGCTCGTCGATCCCATCGCCCAGGGCGACATGACCAACCCCGCCCTTCATTATGCCGAAATCTTGGTTGACCTGGCCCGTCACCACCTTCTGCAGGGACAGGAAGATACCTGCGATGCCATACTTGAAAAGATGAAAGCGCAGTGGCCCGATTTCGAGGACGTCGTCTTCGACATCATCAAGGCCCGCTTAACCCTCCAGGACGGACGTCATGACGAAGCCCATGATGCCTTGAACACCCACCTCGGCCGCTCCGAGGAACTGGGCGACGACATCGACCTCCACTTCGAATTGGCCGAGGATTTTCTCAACGCCCAGAGCCCCTACCACGCACAAATCTGGTCTCAGCGCACCCGTCAGCTCGCCCAGCGCGACGGCGATGACGCCACCCTCGTGGACCTCGATCTCCTCGATCAGAGGTTGGAGGACCTGCGCGACCCCTCGGAAGAGGCCGATCTTAGCGAAGCGTAAATGGCGCTCCCACCGGTTGGGGATCGCCGTCGTAGGGTGGGAAGCGCCACCGGCCGGTATGGGAGTTCATGCACCGCTCAAAGAGCGTATCCTCCAGCACCCGAGCCCCCGGCGCCTCGCCCTGGCGATGCAGTGAAAACTCCCCCACCGAGCCATCGGGGTCGACGATCATATGAACCTCCAGTTCCGTCTCTTCCAATTCCCCGCCGCCACGGGCGAGATGGCGCTCGCGACAGATCCCTACGCTCTCCATGACATGGCCGATGCCCCGAGATATATCGATGGGGCTCAGTTCGGTTCGCCGCCCACTTCGGCTGCCATCGAATTCCCCATCGCCCTCAAATACACCACTGGTATCTCCCTGGAGGGCGGCCATTCGCTCAAACCGGTCCCGATCGGCCTCATCCAAATCATCGAGGCCCGATAGCCCATCCTCCATCTCACCGAGGCCCGCCATCGCCCCATCGCCCACACCTCGCGAACCGAGTCCGTCGCCCGTCTCCGCTCGATCACCTTCCAGAGCCGCCAGGTCATCATCGCTGATGCTATCCATATCAAAGGATGGCATGCCATCGGATCCCTCTTCCGATGCCTCACCCTGAGGCGCCGGTTGCTGTGCCCCCTCGTCGGCCTCCGCCGCCTGATCCCGTTCATAGGCCGCGCGGCTCTCCTCTCGCGAGATCACGACCTCTTCTTCCACCATGAATTGATCGCGGAACCGATCCAGGTCCTCCCGGTCGTAGGTGCGGAACTCCGGTTGGGCTCCTACGTGGTCCGCTCGCGGTCCCGAGCGCACCTCTTCTTCCACCTCGCTGGATCCCGTTTGCGTCCAGGCGATATAACCCACCCCTCCGACGATGAGCAGCGCCACCACCGCCCCCAGGGTCCCCACGATCGCCCGTTTTCGCCCGTCGCTTTTAATCTCATTGATCTGAATCAAAAGACTGCCGGTCATCTCGTCGACGCGGCTCATGGAGGTTGACCGATCGGCGTCTTCATCCTCGCCAGCCCCTAGCTTGGGCGCTGAAGAGGGGAAGAAGGGCACGGCGTCATCTGCCTCCGTCTCGTCTCCATCGACCCCATCTGCCTCAACCGCAGGCGCCTCATCCACCGGTGAAGCGGCCGACGAAGGCCCGTCCATCGAGGCAAATAAACCATCATGACTGGCGACGTCCTCATCGCTCCCTATCGGCTCCGGTTCCGGGTCCGGCTCTGATTCCAACTCCGGTTTGGCTTCCGGTTCTGGCTCAGGCTCCCGCATCGGTTCCGGGTCCAACTCTGGCTCCGACTCTTCTACCGCCAGGTCGGCACTCAAATCGGGCAAATTCTCGAGATCTTGCTCTCCACCGTCGACATCGACGGACTCATCATCATCGGGCGCATCATCGAGACGTAACCGGCTTCTCAGCTGGTTTAGCCGATCTTTTCGACCCGCTTCCTGTTCTCCGGCTTTGCCTAGTGGGTCCACTCCCCCGATCGGTTTAGGCGACACCTCGTCTTCTTCTGACGGAGAGGCGCTCTCGGTATCCCCCTGGCTTTTCTCCTCTGCCGGCTGGTCCTGGGCCTCCCCGGTGGGAGCCGACGTCCCCGCCCGATTGGCCCTCAACTTTTCTCTCAGCTTCTGGGCTGCACTCGGTTGCCCCGCCCCGGTGGACCCTCTGGCCCCCCCCGGCTTAGACGCGCCCTCTTGCTCCACCTCCGCCACCGGCGTCTCACCATGGTCTTTCAGATTGACCGCTTCCAACTCATCGCCGGCCCCCAAGGTCTTGGGCGGCGGTTTCTCGGCGTGCGCCTCGGCCAACGTATCGGCGAAGAGCTCCACCTCTGATAGAGGCAGCCAATCGCCGAACCCCGCTTTCCACAGATAGAACGCTTCTTTGAGCTCCCCGCTCTTTATCTTCGCTCTGACCTCGGCCTCTGAAATCGGACCAAAGGACTCCCCATTGATGGAGTAATGCCACTCCGCTTGGGCTGCTCCCGGCGATGGTCTATTGGATTGAGGCTGTTGACGCCGCGGTTCCCTCACCGTGATCACATGGCTGCACTTCTTGCAGCGCACCTTGAGCACTTTCCCTCGCACCTTCTCGTCGGCGATGGAGTATTTGGTCTGACAACTATCGCAATAAAATTTCATGGTCTCGGACCCGGCCCATCGCTTGTTGCGGAGGTCTGTTCATTATGGTCATGCTTCTCTCTCATAGCACCGACTTTACAATCGGCCCTCCCCCAAGGCAAGCAATGCCCCAGCTAAAGCGCTCTACTGGCCTGAGCCTCACTCCTCTTCCTCCAGGCCCTGGATGACCTCTTTGACCTGGAGCTCCGTGGCGTCGATGCGTTCTCGACAGTAGTCGATTAGCGCCGCCGCACGCTCCACCTTGGCGCCGAGGTCGTCGAGGCCGACCTCATCGCCATCGATGGCCTCCAAAATGCTCTCCAGTTCCTGCGTGGCTTCGCCGTAGCTTAACTCATCGCTGATCAGCGGTTGTTGGTCACTCATCGCTTACTCCTCATGGGGTGGGGATTGCTCGGGATTGTCTTTGCGGATTGCGTCGATCCGACCGTCAGCCAATAGCACCTCGAAGCGCTGGCCAGGGCTTATATCGCCGGTGGAACGGATGGGGCCTTCGTCACTCCTCAACAGGGCAAACCCTCGTTCCAGAACCCTCTGGGGATCTACCAGGTGGAGCCGATCGCTTTGAAAATTCAGGCGCTCACGCTCCCCCTCGACTTGTCGGGCCACGACCCGTTGAAGGCGATCTTTCACCATACGAAGCCTCTGCCGACGATCATCGATGAGCGCCGGCGGCCGCGGACCCTTCACCAGGTAGCCGGCGCGGCGCAGAGTCCGACGCGCCTCCTGAACCCGAAGGGATGTGGCTCGCGCCAGACGTCGGGCCCCCTCTCTGAGCATCTGTCGCCGCTGGGACAGTCGCTGTTCGGTGCGGCCCACAAAACGAGCCTGAAGCACCTGGTGGCGTTGGCGTTCTTTGTTGACCCGTCGGCTCACGCCGCGCTCCAGCGTCGTCGCCCGACGTCGAAGGGAACGTCGGCTGCCCTGTAGCCCGCGTCTGGCCCGATCGACGATGCGACGCTGTAGGGCCTGTACGCGGTCGTCGAACGCCTGCACCTGTTCCACAAGCCGCTCGGCGGCCGCCGTGGGTGTCTTCGTGGAGGCCGCGATCAAATCAAGCAACGAGGTATCCCTCTGATGGCCAACGCCCACCACCACCTTCGTGGGGTGCGCACAGACAGCCGCCCCGATCTTCTCGGTATCAAAATGGGCCAACTCCGATCGAGAACCCCCTCCCCGGGTGATGACCACGACGTCATAGTCCTCGGCACGCTCCTTGAAATAACTCAGGGCGCGCAATACCGACGCTTCGGTCTTGACCCCTTGAACGTTGGCGTCGTGAACCGTGACCTCAAAGGCTCGACCGCTCTCCTCGAGTTGGTGGATAAAATCGTTATAGGCGTCGCTCCCAACGCTCGTGATCAGCCCCACCCGCAGCGGACATAGGGGCCACGCAATGCGTTGGTTTCGATCGGCGACCCCCTTGCGCTTCAGCGCCCGATAGACCCGCTCTCGGTTCAGCTCGATGGCCCCCACCGTATAAGTCGGATCGATATCGCGGATAAGAAGTTGGTAACTACCGTTATTTAGGTACAGATCGACGCGGCCTCTCAGGCGTACCGAGGCTCCATCGGCTAACTCCACCCCGCTGTCGCTCAGGCGCTCCTCGATTCGGCGGCGAAACCGCTCAAATAATACGGCGCGCACCTTAGCCACTTCCGCGGCGCCCTTGCTGGGACGCTCCACTAATTCAAAGAAATAGTGGCCATGTCGACTGCCACGGTTCCGCTCAAAGCTCTGGAGTTCCCCGACGACCCACACTTCGTCGCGAAAATGGGCCCGCAATGCCTCCTGAGCTCCGCGGTTTAACTCACTGACCGTCAGGGTACCATCGGGCACCTGCGGCCCCTCCTTTATCTCGCTCTCATGCTCTCGCCGATACTTCCTCAAACCGGGGGTGAGACGAAAATGATGCCCCTCCAGCTTTTTTATGACGTATTCCAGGTGTTTGAGCGGCACCCACCAGCACTTTCTCTGGTTATCAAAGCGCCGGTCCGGCAACGTCCGAACGACGTTGACCAATTCCCGATTATAGGGAAAGTCGATCCGAATTCGCTTTTTTGAACGATTAACGTCCAGGAGTCTCGACATGGTGGCTTAGTCCTCGGCGATACATGCGGATTCGTCTGCTCCCAGACAACGGCCCGATCCCCCGCCTTCCTCATCGGCCAAGCAGGGCGCGCATACCTCATCTCCCGAGCAATCCTCGGCGCCGTCGCAGGTCGGTCGACACTGGCTCTGATAGCATACCTCGCCGGACTCACAACCAACATACTCATCGCAATCGGCCGTTTCCACACAGCCCGCCATCACCACCACGGCCAGCGCCCACAGCACCCAGCCCACCAGGGGGCAGCCTCGACACCTGCGCCCGCGCTGATTAAAGTGCCGTCGCTTTGAATTGGATTGCTTTTGACTCGGGTTGGTCATGCTACGCGCGCCCTTTTTATTGATCTGGAATCTCCTCCGCCTGGTGGGCTTTGGACTTAAATGGACCCTTTTTCACCTGGCCCACTGGATCACCCGTAAGAAAACCAAATGGGTTCGCCTACGTCTACCCCAGCGACTGGCCATGGGTCCACCGGAGGGCATCGCCGCCTACTTTAAAGATACGCCCACCTTCCTGGAGTTGCGCTCCGCCATCGACACGCTGGGCCGAGATTCACGCATTGAGGGCGTCGTGTTGAGCGCCGACGAGCTCCAGATGGGCACCGCTCGGTTGGGCGATATTCGCGACCTCGTGCGCCAGCTTCGCGACCAGGGCAAGCAGGTCATCTTTCACTCTCACAGCCTCAATGACGCCATCTACGATCTGGCCAGCGAGGCCGACGACATCGTCATGACCCCCGGTGGCCGCCTCTATCTCTTCGGTCCTCGTTTTGAACAATTCTTCGGGGCCGCCTTGCTCAATCGCCTGGGCATCACGGCTCAATTCGTTCACATCGGCCCCTTCAAAGGAGCGGCCCACCGGTTCATTCACGAACAGACCACGGTTCCCGTCGACCGCATGATGGAAAATATCGTCGACGAGATCACCGACATCCGCCTGGACCGTATTGCCCAGGGCCGCTCCATCGATGAGTCCACCTTGGACCAGGCCTTCCGGTCCATGCCACTCGACGACCGGCAGGCCGAGGCCCTGGAACTGATCGACGCTCGCCTCCACCGCCCCCTGTTGGAGCAATGGATTATCGACAAAGGCGAGGCCGTCGATCGCCCGCCGGGCGCCGACGCCCCCACGGTGGACTCGCCCCCTGAAGAGACACCACTGAGCCCGACCGATGAACCCGATTCGGCCGACGCTCCCGACAAGCCCCAGTCCTCTCAACTGTGGCTAAAAAACGCGCTGGCCTACGCCGAGGCAACCCCCTCCATCCAGTGGTCCCCCTTGTTTCGCTCCCCCAAACAGGTGGCGGTCATGGACCTCAGCGGCATGATCGTCATGCCTAAAATGGAGATCCCCGGCCGCTCAGTCATCACCATTGACCCCCATGAAGTGCTCCCAAAGCTTCGCCAGATCCAAAACAACCCCCGCATCGCCGGTGCCCTCCTTCATATCAACTCTCCGGGCGGAAACGCGTTGGCCAGTGAGATGATTTGGGATGGAATCCGCCAACTTCGACGCGTCAAACCCGTCGTTGCTTATTGCACCGACGTCGCTGCCAGCGGCGGCTATTACTTGGCCTGCGGCGCCGATCGGATCATTTGCCGCCCCGACACCATCACCGGCTCCATTGGTGTGGTCGCTGGAAAATTTTCCATCCCTGGCGCACTCGACAAGACCAATATCGGCCATGCGGCCTATGCCAAATTTGACACCTCTGCCTTCACGAGCCTGGCGGAGCCGCTACCGGATCAGGCGATGGACAACCTCCTTCGCGACGCCCGCTCCTTCTATCGACAATTCCTTCGGCGCGTCGGTGAAGCCCGACAAATCCCCCGGCGCCGCCTCCATCGCTACGCCCGCGGCCGTATCTATAGCGGGCAAAGCGCTCACCGGCGCCATCTGGTCGATGGACTCGGCGGGTTTGAAGCGGCCTTGACAACGCTACGAGATTTCGATGACGACCTCACGCCGGATTCCCCCGTGGAGTTCATGGCGCACCGCCGCTCCAGCCTCGGCGATCTCCTTCGCCAATCCACCCTTGGCCCTCGACTTCAGTTGCCTGAGGCGCTCGTCGAAGCCCAACTTCTGCACCACATGAGTCAGGCTCACCCGCTGCTGGCGATCGCCCCCACCGTACCTACGGTGCGCTGAGTTATTTCACCGAATACTTGAAATTTTTCGTCACGGCCCCATTCTCTGGCTGTGAGTTTTTTAGCGACTCCACCCAACTAACCTACCGCCGAGGTCTCCCATGGCTGATGTCGTCATCTATCGCACTCAATACTGCCCCTACTGCGACCTCGCCGAGGGTCTATTTGACCGCTTGGGCGTGGAGTACGACGAAATCGATGTCACCAATGACGCTGAGGAGCGCGCGCGCATGGTGAAGATGGCCGGTGGCAAGCGCACAGTCCCTCAGATTTTCATCAATGGCGTCTCCGTGGGTGGCTATGACTCCGTGTCGGCACTGCACAGCAACGGAAAACTTGAAGCCATGCTCCAACAAGAGGCCTCTCCCGACTCCGCCGGCTGACTCTGCTGTCGCCCTGGGGCCTGGGACCCACCAACCCACCCAAAAAAAGGCCGCGCTCCTCTTGGGAGCGCGGCCTTTTTCGATCACTCTTGGCGATGTATCACGCCATCAATTGAGCCCGGAGAAAACGAACGGGTAATTGATCTCACACATACCACCATCGGGCTCGTCGAAGTTCAATCGCTCGATCACCCGGGTGATGCATCCATCGACCTGGGGATCGTTGAGCGTCGACTCCACGACGCGCACATTGGATACTGAACCGTCGAGTTCGATGCGCCAGGTCAGCGTCATATTACCGGCCAGCTCGGGGTTGGTCTGGAGCCGCCGCTCGTAGCAGTGCTGAATGGCGTTCGTTCGCGCGCCGATCACCCGGCGGATATTCGCTGGGTCGCAGAAGTCGCCCACATCGGGAGTACCCGTATCCACCGTCGGCTCCACCTCACGCTGCTCCCCCGTGCCGACGGATCCAGTGCCCGTACCGCCGCCCGTATCGACCTCACCGAGGCCACCGACTCGGCCGTATCCATCGCCACCGCCTCCGCCGCCTTCGCCGCGCAGACCCATGCCGCCTTCGCCTCGACCGATATCCAGCGCGTCACCGTCGCCGGCCATGGCCACCGAGATCTCGTCCATGCTGCCATCGTCTTGGAAGAGGTCGTCCAGCGGGCCTTCGCCGATGACGTCTTCGCTGAGGGCGTCGTGAATACCGACGTCCTCGATATCGATCTCATCGACCATATCGTCGTCGTGATCCGGGGTCTCCGTCTCTTCGACTTCTTCCTCCGGATCGCCGAACTCGCCCTCTTCACCGCCGGCTTTTTCAGCCGTGGTATCGTCTTCTTCTTCCTCTTCCTCTTCTTCCAGGGCGTCTTCCAGGTCATCGACCATGAAATCGGCAAACCGGTCTTCGTAGCTGATGTCCTCCAATTCCGCCCGCGGGGGCTGCATGAAGGCCGTCAGCAATAAGCCGATATGGAGGAGGAGGGCCAAGATCACGGCGATCGTTAGCGGACCGTCGAGC
This sequence comes from uncultured Bradymonadales bacterium, assembly GCA_964566695.1. Classification (GTDB taxonomy): domain Bacteria; phylum Myxococcota_A; class Bradymonadia; order Bradymonadales; family Bradymonadaceae; genus SLJM01. The sequence goes on along the minus strand of CAZMJS010000004.1, from coordinate 70,742 downwards.
ATTTCACCCGGCTTTCGCCCGGCGACGACGTCTGACTTCTCCATCAATTGGAAGAAGATATTGATCTTGCCCAGATCAATAATGCCCCAGTCCCCGAAATGGAGATTCATTTCGTAGACCGTGGCCTCTCCATCGTCGGTCTTGACCGTCCCCACTTTGACGGCGCGATTCTCGTCGATCAGCTCTTCGAGGTCGTATTCGTCATCATTGATGTGGAGATTGACGTCCACGGCGTCGGTGAATTGAAGGCGGTAGCCCTTCTCCTGACGCTCAAAGACCTCCAGCGAATCGGGCAAACCCGGTGCTGGGAGTGAAAAAATATTCTCATCAGCGTTCCCCATCGTGATGATAGGTTCGCTAGTCTGGGTGAAGACCTGTTCGTTGTAGATCGTTCCGTTCCAGACGAGGGCGACGCGCAAGCTGTGGTTTCTCGACTTCACCAGTTGGCTCCGTTGACTCGTAATCTCTGGTAGCTTCGTCTCATCAATCTATCTTAGTGCTCCCGCTGCGGCCACGCCGGAAAAATTCCGGTCATTGTGACCAGCCGCGGGCTTCGGCCTCGTCTCTTCCCTTCAACTCCAGGTATCGACGAAATGCATAAATCAGTGGCTCCGCTCGTCTCTCTTCAGGTCCAAACGGAAGCGTCACGATACGAGGTGCCGACTGGACCGTCAAGCGGTCCGCCGGCCTCCGGTCGTGCTAATCTTGCTCCCCCAGCCCGACTCTCCTAGTCTAGCGATTGAGGGCTTCAGAGGCAAAAGCCAATCTCAAATCCAGTCTATCGCCGATCGTTATCATGAGTGTTTCATCCCATTCCCCCATACGCGCCACCTCAACGGTGGGCTTCTTTGCGCTCGTCGCCTGTGCCCTCTTGGCCCCCACCCAGGGGACTACTCAACCGCTGCCCACTGGTGTGGAATTTGAGGATGAAGAGGTCGATGACCAGCGGGATCTGGAGGACGACGAAGACGAAGACGATGAGGAGCGCCCCTCCTCCTTCGAGAGCTTCGATGAAGTGCGCATCGAACGGGTTAACCCCAGTGATATCCCGGACTTCCAGCCGGGCCTACCCGACGACTCGCCCTCCCAGCTTCGCACCGAAGACCTCCCGCGATCGCTGAGCGGCAGTGAATTGCAGCGCATCACCGATCACGTCGCCTCGGCCACCGTGGAGCTCATCGCCCTGTCCACACCTCCAGCGCCCTTTCGCTCCACCCCCATGGTGTGGCGTGGACACGGGCTGTGGCTGGCCACCGAGGAGGACGGCACCGACCCCGTGCTCGTGACCACAGCCGACTGGTTGGACGAAGCGGAAGATATCTACGCCGTCGTCGGAGACATCGGCCACGCCCTGTCGGAGGGGGGCCTGGACGTCGGTGGCCATCGTCGAGAGAATCTGGCAGAGATGCAAAGCGATCCCGAGGAACTCATTGAGCGCCATCGCGACCAGTTGGCGCCGCTTCGCGTCGACAAGCGCAACCGGCATGTAAACCTCACCACACTCCAACCGGATGGCCAGCCATCGGTCTCCCCCCCCACCTACGGGCTGCTCGTTCATCGCATGGATTCGCCGATGCCCGACGCCATTTTTGGCTATAGCCCAGCCCTTGGCCGCTCCCTGGTGCCCACGGGCTATTCACCGATCAGCGACCTGGACGAGGCCTATAGTTTCTATTTCCCCATCCATTTCCAGGCGATCCTCGGCGCCCCGGTCGTCGGCACCCACGGACGTCTTCTCGGCATCACGGCCCTTCGATACCCCGAAAACCCCGAGCTCACGCTGACGATCCCTCCCGGGGCCATCACGGCCTATTTAAAATCCATCGCCGATGACTGATTCACTTATTGCGACCGTCGAACGCCACCTTGCTCAGCTACCGAATCGGCGCCCCGAGCTCCTGGTGGCTCTCAGCGGTGGGCTCGACTCCACGGTGCTACTGCACGCGCTGTGGCGTCTGCGTCAGCGCGGCCGCATCGAGCGGCTAGAGGCCCTCCACGTCGATCACCGGTTGCGCCAAAGCAGCAGCCTCGATCGCAACCAATGTCAGCACTTCACCTCTACCCATGACATTCCTCTGACCGTCGTGGAACTGTCGCCCTCGGGTACCATGAGCCAGGACGCCGCCCGCCGGTGCCGTCTGGCAGCCCTGGCTAACGGGGCCCTTCGTCGGGGTATCACCACGATTGCCCTGGCTCACCACGCAGATGATCGTGTCGAAACGGCCTTGCTCAATGCTCGCCGGGGCACGGGCCTCACCGGCTTAACCCCCCTCGGCCTATCAGCCCCCTTTCCCCTGGCCGACATCCCTATGGCCCTGTTTCGTCCCCTCATCGACCAACACAAATCCGACCTCCGACGCTACGCCGAACGACATGCTCTCGCCTTCGCTGTCGATCCCACCAACCAAGAGGCAACCTACCGCCGAAATCAGCTTCGCCTAAAAGCCCTGCCGCACTATCTGGCTTCTCGCTCAGACCGACGAGGGTTTCTGCGCACCCTCGACAACCTCGACTCCCACTCGGCAGCCGTCACTCAGCGTGCGGCGCAGCTCATCGAGCAATGCTGCGCCCCCGACCCACTGGACGTCCGAGGTCGCTGGCTACGCCTACCCCCCCTCCGCCAGGCGCCGCCGGCAGAGGTCAACCGTCTACTCCTCGACCTCTTTCCCCAGTTGCACAAATCTCACCTGGATCGCCTCCGTGAGGGCATCCATGGCCACCGCCACGACGATGCGCCTCATCACCTCACACTGCCGGGACTTTTATGCACCTTTCAAGGCCAGCGGCTTCGCCTCGTGCCGGCATTCCAGCGCGGGGCGTCTGACCGAATCGAGCCGTTCATTCACGCCCTGCGACTAGGCCCACCGGCCGGCCAGGCGTCTTTTTTCGACTTCCGGATCACCTGGTCGACCACCGACCAACCCGGGGAGCCCCCCGGGACCCCGTGGCGAACGACCATCCCCTGCCGCCCGGATACCTCCCACCTCAAGTTGGGCCCCCCTGCTCCCGGCGCCACCGTGCGTCGCACCGAGGGCAGTTCCACTTATACCCAGGGGCTGCGAACCTGGCTGGCCTCTCTGGCGGTTGAACCCGCTGCGCGCCGCCGGTGGCCCTGCCTTTACGATGAACAGGGCTCCCTCCTGTGGGTCGCCGGACGCCCTCGCCGTGCCATCACCCAATCACCACCGCACGGCCATCACTGGCAGATTCAGGTCACGCCCCCCGGATATTTGCATGAAAAATTTAACCTTTAGCGGAATGAACACCGACCCAACCCCCTTTTCTAGCTAACCTGGCACCGCCGGTTTGGGCGGGCTCGGCGAACGGACGCCGACTCCAAGATGAGTTGGTCCCCGCAGCCCCCCTTGGGAGCCCCGCGTAACGCCGTTGAAGGCTTGCCAACTAGGTGTTATAGCCTTTGGAATAGCACCCCCTTGCTGCGGTCCCCACCCAAGGTTCGGCCCGGCGCCGGCAGCAACGCTACCCCACCCACCGAGGACTTCGTGCTCAACAAGGTTCCACTTCGCGCCACCCTTATCTGGGCTGCTCTCATTGTCCTGGCCTTGGTGATCTTCAGCATCGTCACCGACGACGCTTCGGAGACCACGGAGATTGCCTTTAGTGATTTCCGTGCGGCCGTGGAGGACGGAGACGTCGCCTCCGTGGACATCGAAGACCTGGAGATCACCGGCAAATTTCGAGAAGAATTCGCCGCCGAACATCACGACGGCCACGTCCAATTCGAGACCATTGGTCCCGTCGGCGATGACCTCCAGGACACCCTTCACTCCCAGGGCGTGGAGATGACCTTTCAAGAGGTCAATCAACACAGCCTCCTTCGCACCCTCTTGGTGCCGGCGATCATGATCATCTTTTTGGTGGTGATCTTTATCTTCATGATGCGCCAATTCCAGGGGGGAGGCAGCGGACGCGCCATGAAATTTGGCAAATCCAAGGCCAAATTGCTCGACGAGAGCGGCGCCAAGGTCACCTTCGACGATATTGCTGGCATCGAAGAGGCCAAACAACAGCTGCAAGAAATCGTCGAATTTCTCAAAAACCCCAAAAAATTCACCCGCCTCGGCGGACGCATTCCCAAGGGCGTGCTGCTCATGGGCCGCCCCGGTACCGGAAAGACCCTGCTCGCCAAAGGCGTCGCCGGCGAAGCGGGTGTCCCCTTTTACTCCATTTCGGGCTCCGATTTTGTGGAGATGTTTGTCGGCGTGGGCGCCAGCCGGGTGCGCGACCTCTTTGAGCAGGGAAAAGAAGCCGCCCCCTGCATCATCTTCATCGATGAGATCGACGCCGTAGGCCGCCAGCGGGGCTCCGGCATGGGCGGCGGTCACGACGAACGCGAGCAGACGCTAAACCAGCTACTTGTGGAGATGGACGGCTTCGAATCCAATGAGGGCGTGATCCTCATCGCCGCCACCAACCGCCCCGACGTTCTGGACCCGGCGCTTCTTCGCCCCGGGCGCTTCGACCGACGCATCAACGTCGGCCCCCCGGACGTGCGCGGCCGCGAGAAGATCCTCAAAATTCATACTCGTCGAACCCCCGTCGGCGACGACGTGGACCTGTCCAACATCGCCCGCGGCACCCCGGGATTTTCCGGCGCCGACCTGGAAAACCTGGTCAACGAGGCCGCCCTGCTGGCGGCGCGCCGCGGCAAACAAGAGGTCCAAGAAGAGGACTTCGAGTCCGCCAAGGACAAGGTGCTCATGGGTGCCGAGCGAAAAAGTGTCGTATTGACCGACGACGAAAAACGCGTCACCGCCTACCATGAATCGGGCCACGCCCTGGTGGCACTCCTGCAGACCAATACAGACCCGGTACACAAGGTGACCATCATTCCCCGCGGTCGGGCCCTGGGCGTCACTCAGCAACTCCCGGACAAAGATCGCTACAACCTCAACCGCGACTATATTCGAAAGCGCATCGCCGTCATGATGGGCGGCCGGGCCGCCGAGGCCATCGTCTTTGACGACATCACCACGGGGGCTGGCCAGGACATCAAGCAAGCGACCTCCATGGCCCGTCGCATGGTCTGTCAGTGGGGCTTTAGCGACGCCATTGGGCCTCTATTCTACGGCGGTGATGATTCCGACAAACCCTTCGTCGGCGCCGATCAGGGAGGCAATGGCCGCCCCTATAGCGAAGACCTCGCCAAGGAGATCGACGCCGAAATCCGGCGCATTGTCACCGAGCAATACGAACGAGCCCTGGATCTGCTGCGCAATCACCGCGACCTGCTGGATCTGATGAGCGAGGCCCTGCTGGAATTCGAGGCGCTCGACGCCCAGGAGATCGATCACCTGATGGAACATCGCGAACTTCAGGGCATTCGCGATCGCCGGGAGGCCATGGAAGAAGAACAAGCTCAACGAGAAGCGCAGACGCCCAAGACCGACTTCTCATCGGCCATCGCCGACCCCGAGACCGAGACCGACGGCGATCTCCCCGCCGATCCCACCGATGATTCCGACCTCGCCCCCTCCAGCCCATGAGTGATCACCAGCGTCCAACCTCCCCCGTTGCCCATCCCCCAGGGCCTCTGACCCTTGGGGGAAAGACCCTGAATTTTGGGCGCCAGACCTACGCCATGGGCATCGTCAATACCACGCCCGATTCATTTTCCGATGGCGGCCAATTCCTCGATCCTCGCCGCGCCATCGACCATGGGCTGGCGCTGCATGACGCTGGCGCCGACATTTTGGACATCGGGGGCGAGTCCACCCGCCCCGGCGCCGAACCGGTTGACCTTGACGAAGAGATGAGCCGCGTCTTGCCGGTCATCGAGGCCCTCAGCCAGCAGAGCGACGCCATTCTCTCGGTGGACACCACCAAGTCAGAGGTAGCCGCCGCGGCCCTGGAGGCCGGAGCCCACCTGGTCAACGATATCAGCGCCCTTGGTTTCGACGCCCGCATGGCCCAGGTGGTCGCCCACCACGACGCTGCCCTTGTGCTGATGCACATCCAGGGACGCCCGCGGACGATGCAACAGGACATCCACTACGACGACCTCCTGGCTGACATCACGGGCTTTCTCCGCCAGCGCGTCCAACGAGCCGTCGACGCCGGCGTCGACCCCGCCAAGATCGTCCTGGACCCAGGGATCGGCTTTGGCAAAGAAGTCCACCACAATTATGCGCTGATTCGACGGCTGCCGGTGCTCGCCGAGCTTGGCTACCCCTTGTTGGTGGGTCCCAGTCGTAAGAGCTTTTTGGCCGCTCGGGTCGATCGCCCCGTGGACCAACGGCTCATGGCCACGGCCTCTGCCGTCGCCTGCGCCGTCGTGCAGGGAGCCCATATCCTCCGGGTGCACGACGTCGCCGACATGGTCGATGTACTGCGCATCGCCGAGGCCGTGCGCGGCCTACCAGGACCGGGAAGCGACCCCTAGGTCGCGCTCCGAATTTTTTGCGCTCATGGCTCCGCTGCCCCACAATTGGCGGTGGAGCACCGCTGATTAAGCATCGATTTTCCCGACGAGCCGGGGCATGGAGACCTTCCTCGACATCTTTCGCGTAGACTCTCAATGGCAGGCCATCTTTGTGGTTCTGGACCTGGCCATTGTCTACTACGTGATCTATCGCATCCTGTTGCTCATCAAGGGGACTCGGGCCATTCAGATGCTCTTTGGCCTGGTCTTTATCCTTATCTTTTTCTTCCTCTCCAGAGAGGAATACCTCCACCTGACGACCACCCACTGGGTGATCGACATCTTCATGGCCAACCTGATCATCATCGTGGTGATCATTTTTCAGGAAGATATACGCCGGGCGCTGGCCGAATTTGGTCGAACGCCCATCCTGGGCGGTCAACGCACCTACGAGGAAACCTCGGTCATTGAAGAAGTGATCAAGGCCTGTGTCATGCTTTCCAAACGCCAGGTCGGTGCCTTGATCGCCATCGAGCGCGAGGCCGACCTCGGCCACTATATCGAAGAGGGCATCGAGGTGGATGCCGTGGCCTCCAAGGAAATGCTCTTTACCGTCTTCCTGCCGGAATACCAAAACCCGCTGCACGACGGCGCCGTGATCATCCGCCAGGGGCGCATCGCCGCCGCCGGCGCTTTCCTGCCCCTGACCGTCAACCCCCGGGTGGAAAAAACCCTGGGCACGCGCCACCGAGCAGCCATCGGTATCACGGAAGATACGGACGCCGCCGTGGCCGTGGTCAGTGAGGAGACGGGCCGAATCAGCATCGCCCACGACGGCGAGCTCTACAAAGATCTGGACGCCAACGACATGCGTGACTTTCTGCAGCGCATCTACAGCGCTCGCCACTTCAAGCGTCGCCGAGGCTCCGTGCTCGATCGGTTTCGCGCCCAGTTTATGGACCTGCCCGACGAAACAGCCCCGAATAGCGATCCCTCAGCTACCGACGAGGGGGATGAGCGATGAAATACACCGGCTGGGCAGACACGGTGCGACGCCTGCTCTTTAAGAATTTATATCTCAAGCTCATCGCGGCGGTCATGACCATCGCCATCTACGCCTGGGTCAGTGGCGATCGCGAAACAATGGCCACCGGTTACGCCCCCGTAGAACTCACCGCCCCGGACGGCATGGTGCTGGTCTCGGAGACCACCGACTGGGTCGAGGTCACCCTCCGAGGCCAGCGAAGCGTCCTCGATCGCTTCGACCCCTCCGAATTGGACCCTGTCCGCATCGACCTCAGCCCCGCCGATGATAATAGCTACGCCTATATCACGCCTGCCATGGTGGGTGTCCCCGCCCCCATCCGGGTGACCCGCATCGACCCCAATTCCATCTTTGTGGAATTGGAGGAGGAGAAAGAAAAAACGGTGGAGGTCGAGCCCATCATCACTGGCGAACCGGCCCCGTCCTATATCGTGGAATCCGTGGAGGTGACCCCTGCGGAGGTGTCCGTCCGGGGCCCTGCCAGCGAGATCGACGCGCTGGACTCCCTGGCCACCGACCGCATCGACATCAGCGATCGGGACCAACCCCTTCGTCGGTCCGTGGAACTCGATATCGACAGCGATCACCTCATCGTCGATCCCGACACCTCCATCACCGTGGAGATTCAACTGAGCACCGAAGACGTCACCGAAACCGTCGAGATCCCCGTCGAGGTCGTCAACACCGGCCTAGAGACCACGTTGGATGTGGAGACGGGGCTGCTGACCCTGGTGGCCCCCCCATCGGTGCTGGACGAGCTCGACAGGGATTGGCTCCGTGCTGAAATTGATATGGGAGACGAGGGTCACAACCCCGGGGTCTATTCGCGCCCCGCCGAGGTGGTTAATCTCCCCGACGGCGTGGACATAGAAGGCCTTCATCCGGAGCGCTTTCGCGTCGTCCTGGAGGAGCCACCGCCGGACCCGCAGGAACCCTGACACGCCACGACCCTCGCACTGGCCCGACCCAGGGTTGATCTTGGCCTCACCTCTGGTACCACATCGCTCAACGATTTGATGACACCTTGTTTGGGAGCCCCTTCATGAGTAAGCGACAGCTCTTTGGCACCGATGGCATACGGGGCGTGGCCAACCACCACCCCATGACCGCCGATCTCGTCTTGCGCCTCGGTCAAGCGGTGGCCGACCACTTTAGCGGCCGTCGACAGGGACGCTCAGCGCCCTTCGGTCATCGCACTCGTATCGTCATCGGAAAGGACACCCGTGTGTCGGGCTATATGTTCGAGTCCAGCCTGGCCGCCGGCATCACTTCCATGGGCGCAGACGTCCAACTTGTCGGTCCCCTGCCCACCCCGGGCATCTCTTTTTTGACCACCGGCATGCGCGCCGACGCCGGCATCGTCATCTCCGCCAGCCATAACGCCTACCAAGACAATGGCATCAAGATTTTTGGGGCCGACGGCTATAAGCTCCCCGACACCGAGGAATTAGCCATCGAGTCCATGGTGCTGGGCGACGACCCGCCTCGCCCGGAACCCGATCGGGTGGGCAAGGCCACTCGCATCGACGACGCCACCGGTCGCTATATCGTATTCCTCAAAAATACGTTCCCCGCTGACCTGACTCTCGATGGCCTTCGCGTCGTCGTCGACTGCGCCAACGGCGCTGCCTACAAGGTCGCTCCGGCCGTGCTCCGAGAGCTCGGTGCCGAGGTCTTTACCCTGGGCGACGACCCAGATGGCTATAATATCAACCAGGACTGCGGCAGCCTCCACCCCTACCAGACGGCGCAGCGCGTCCGAGAAACCCGCGCCGACCTGGGCATCACGCTCGATGGCGACGCCGACCGCCTGATCCTTATCGATGAGCAGGGGCAGACCATCGACGGCGACCAAACCCTCGCCATGTGTGCCATCGATCTCCATCGCCAAGGGCGATTGGCCCATGACACCCTGGTCACCACCATCATGAGTAACGTCGGCCTGGAGGTCGCCCTGGAGCGCCACGGCATCGACCTGGTGCGCACCGCCGTCGGCGATCGCTACGTCGTCGAAGAGATGCGCCAACAGGGCTATACCCTGGGCGGCGAGCAGAGCGGCCACCTCATCTTTCGGGAGCACTCCACCGCCGGCGACGGCATGCTGGCTGCCCTTCAGGTCTTGGCCATCATTCAACGGCATCAGCGCCCCCTCAGTGAATTGGCCAGCGTCATGACCCCCTTTCCCCAGACCCTGGTCAACGTCGACGTCCGGGAAAAGCCCCCCCTCGATGAGCTCGATGAGTTTCAGAGCATGGTCCAGCAAGTGGAAGACGAGCTCTCTCAGGAGGGCCGCGTCGTCGCCCGCTACTCCGGCACCGAGGCCAAAGCGCGAATCATGGTCGAGGGACCAGACCATCAACGGGTTGATCATTACGCCCGCCAGCTCAGCGACCAATTGCGAACGCTCATCGGCGCCTGAATCCGCCCCTCCTCCAACCCCTCGAGACAAGTCATGAGTCAACTCAGTCGTCCGCGTCTCGGCGTCAACGTCGACCACGTCGCTACCCTGCGCCAGGCTCGCGGAACCCATTATCCAGAGCCCGTCACGGCGGCCTCCCTCGCCGAATTGGCCGGGGCCGACCAGATCACCATCCACCTGCGCGAGGACCGGCGCCACATTCAAGATCGCGATGTCTACGCCCTCCGCCAGACCGTGGGCACCCGCCTTAACCTGGAGATGGGGGCCACCGAGGAAATGCTCGACATCGCCCTCGATGTCCAACCCGATATGGTGACCCTGGTCCCGGAGAAGCGAGAGGAGCAGACCACCGAGGGTGGCCTTGATGTCGTCACGCACCGCGATGAGCTGACGGGCTATATCGAGCGATTGCGAGACTGCGGCGCCCAACTAAGCCTTTTCATCGACCCCGAGGCCGACCAGATCGCCGCCTCCGCCGACCTGGGCGTGGAATTGGTGGAGCTACATACCGGCGACTACTGCGAAGCCCCTCCGCCGATGACCAACGCCCATCGGCCCCAGCCCTTCGATCGGGACCGCGAGCTTCACCGCTTGCGCGACGCCGCTCGGGTCGCCGACACGCTGGGCCTCATCGTGGCTGCCGGCCATGGACTGGACTATAAAAATGTCCTCGACGTCGCTGCGATCCCCCAATTCGAGGAGTTCAATATTGGCCATTGCATCGTCTCACGGGCCGTGCTGGTGGGCTTTGAACGCGCCGTTCGAGAGATGATCGACGCCCTGGAACGGGGTCGTTCCCTTGCCGGAGGATGAGCATGGACGGCGTCTTTCCCAAGACCATGCAGCAGATGGACCGCCGCACCATCGATCACATCGGCACCCCAGGTGTCGTGTTGATGGATCGCGCCTCTCGAGGCGCCGTGGAGATCCTCGTCGAGCACCTGGGCTTAACCTCGCCGTGCCGGCCTCTTTTTCTCTGCGGCCCGGGAAATAATGGTGGTGACGGACTGGCCATGGCCACCTTGCTGCACCACGGCGGGCACCGGCCGCGCTGCCTTCTCCTGAGTTCTGCCGATGAGCTCAGCGACGATGGGAGCACCTACTTCCGCATCGCTACCAATTTGGGCATACCCATCGACATCGCCGACAATGATGCCGATCTGCGCTCCCAATTGGCGGGCTACGACGACCACTGCTTTGACTTTGTGGGCGATGCCCTCCTGGGCACGGGCCTCGATCGACCGCTGGAGGGCCGATTTCGGCGCGCTGTGGACTGGCTATGCGGCCAGAGCTCTCCCATCGTCGCCGTCGACATCCCCACCGGCCTCGACGGAAAGTCCGGGCAAGTGCTGGGAGCCGCCGCCCGAGCCGACCTGACGACTACTTTTGGCTTCGCGAAGACGGGTCAGCTCCTGGACCCCGGTCGTCAATACTGCGGTCACCTGGCAGTCATCGACATTGGGATACCTCCAGAGGTTCGGGACCATATCGGCGTCGACGCCCGTGTCTTGGATCTTCCATGGCTGATGACGCACACATCCAGGCGCGCACCAGACCTGCACAAGGGCAACGCTGGCCGCACTCTCATGGTCGGCGGTCGACCGCCGACCCCGGGGGCCATCTTGTTGGCCTCCAGGGCCGCACTCGTCGGCGGAGCCGGTCTGGTGACCGTGGCCACCGACGCTCGCACGGCCATGATGGCCCCTCAACGAACGCCTGAGATCATGGGCCAAGCCATCATCGACGAGGACCGCCAACTCTGCGAGCGTCGCCTCCAGAGTCTGCTTCAGGGGACGGATGGGGCGGTCATCGGACCCGGCCTTGGCACCGATGCCCGGGCAGAGGCCATCCTCGATCTCTGTCTGAGCGAGGAGTCCACGAGCTTTGTCCTCGATGCCGACGCCCTCAACGTCCTGGCGTCGCGAGGCCCGGCGGGTCATCGAGACATTCGTCAGGTCGCCGACCACCTGCCCTGCATCCTCACCCCGCACCCCGCAGAGATGGCACGCCTCCTGGACCGCCCCATCGCCGATGTCCTGTCGTCGCCCATCGAGTCCACTCAGGCGCTGGCACAATCGACCTCCGCGGTGGTCATTCATAAGAGCGCCGTCACCGTCGTCGCCGATCCCGACGACCAACTGGCCATCAATCGCACGGGCAACCCCGGCATGGCCACAGGCGGCATGGGCGACGCCCTCGCCGGGCTATGCGCCAGCGCTCTCTGCGAGTTCACCGATCCTTTTGAGGCCGCCTGTCACGCCGTCGCCCTCCACGGCACGGCCGGCGACCGCGCCGCCGCTCACCGCGGCCAGCGCGGACTGACCGTGGAGGCCTTGCTCGACGAAATCCCATCGCTCTGGCAGTCTTTGGAGCGATGAACAGACGTCTCTCCATCGCCCTCCTGGCACTGCTTACCCTCTTGGCCGCCTGCTCCGATCCGGCCGACCCCATCCAGCAGGGACAATTATGCCTTCCGGCCGCCGATGATTGCCCGGACGCCGTCTCCCTGGAGCGAACGGGCGTCGGTCGAAACACCCTGGATTACTCCATCACCCATCGCGGCGATGACAACTCCACGGCCACCTTGCGCATCACCACACGCCCTCAGGACCTGGGCGACGATCTCTCCCTTCCCGATGAACGAGAGCAGACCGACGATGGTCTTATCATCCTCTACCAACAGGATTATGACCTGGGCAGCGATGAGACCGTCCACAACGCCCTGGGCTCCTTTGATCTCACCGTGGCCCGTCAACTCCAAATAGAGCTTCTCTGCGACGCCGGCCCCTGCGACCACCACTTGGCATTCTTATTTTTTTCGGAATCCATTGAATGCGTCGACAACGACGCCTGCAGCCGCAATGAATTCTGTGAGATCGCCTACGGTCGCTGCGCCGAATGCCTCACCGATGACCAATGCGAGGGCGGCCAATCCTGCGATCGAGACACCGGCTTTTGCGCTGGCGCTCAATCCACGGGGTGCCAGTCGACGACCGCCCCCTCCTGGCCACCTGTCGCACCGCTGGTGATTCTGGCATTCGCCCTGGGGGCCGCCATGGTTATCAGTCGGCGACGACGAGTCGCCCTGGCCCTCGCCATGGGCGCGACGGTCTGTTTGACCCCTCTGATGGAGGCCCAGGCCCAATCAAACCGCGGAGCCTCCATGAACGCCGGCGGCGGACTGCGCATCCTCACCGGCGACGCCGGCGACCTCGTCTACCCCGGCTGGGGCATCAAGGTCAGCCACGAGGTCCACTGGGGTGACCTGGGCTTCCACTTCCAATTGGCCAGCCACTCCCTACGTCTGAGAGACGATCCCAGTCCCGATGGCGAGGCACGGCCGGTCACCGGCTACGGGATTAGCGTGGGGCCTCGCTATCACTTCCGCACCCCCTTGGAGGTCGGCGCCCCCGGCCCTGATCGCCCCCTCGAGATCCTTGCCGGGATCGACTATACACGCCTGAGTTTTGCCGAGAACCGCCTGGCCTCCGTCACCGGCCTCGACCTCAATTACCACGCCCTGGGCCCCACCCTTGGACTGCGCTGGGCCTTTGGCAGTCTTGAACTGACCGGCCTCGCCAACCTATCCCAGATCTTTGACTGGCCCGGTCAACTCCTATCGGTGGATCTGACCATCGGTCTCAACCTATGACGCCACACTTTGGAGACGCCCTTGCTCAATTGGACTGACATCATCGGCCACCACCGTGTCACCGAGGTGCTATCGCGGGCCATCGAGCGCGACCGCCTCCATCACGCCTACCTATTTACCGGCCCCCCGGGCGTCGGTAAGCGCACCACCGCCCTGGCCCTGGCGTCGGTCCTCAATTGCGACCGCCGAACGCCCACGACCTTTGCCCCCAATTGCGGCCAATGCTCCTCGTGCAAACGCATTGCCAGCGGCAATCACCCCGACTTAATCGTCGTCGAACCGCCCAATACGGTGATCACCATCGACCAGGTCCGAGACCTCCAAAAAGGCTCGGGAAACCCCTACGAGGGCCCCTTTCGAATCGTCGTCATCGACGACGCCCACGCCATGAATCCCGAGGCGGCCAACGCGCTGCTAAAGACCCTGGAAGAACCTCCCCCCAATACCATCTTGGCCCTGGTCACCGATCAGCCCCACCGCTTGCTGGACACCATCATTAGTCGATGTCAGCGCATGCGCTTTGGCTCCATCGACGAGACGCTGGTCGCCCAGGCCCTCCACGACGCCCATGGCGACGACTACGACGAGGAATTGCTGCGTATCGCCGCCGGCTATGGCGAGGGCAGCCTCGGTCGCTCGCTCCAGCTCTTGGATAGCGGCATGCTCCGCGACCGCCGTGACTTTCTTACCCAATTGCTGGCCGTCGACCCCCGCTCCACCGTCGACTGGCTTGATCGCGCCCAACAATTGAGTTCCAACAAGGCTGACCTGCACTACCGATTGGACGTGCTGATGGTCTTTTTTCGCGACCTGCTCCTCCATAAACGCGCCGACACTGACCGGCTGGTAAACCGCGACCTGGCCGACCTGGTCGAGACCCAGGCCGACCGCTTTACCGTGGAGGCCATCCTCAGCCTCCTCGATGCCCTGATGGCTGCCCGCCGCCGCCTCGATCGCCACGTCACGGGCCAACTCCTGGCCGAAGACCTCATCGACCGCTTGCGCTTTCCAGACTCCCGCGCCCTCACGCCCCCGGCTTAAGCCATGAGCGATTCGCCCACCGCCCCAACCCCGCGTCTCGTCGACGCCGTCCGGCTCCAATTTCGCATCAATCACGTCAACCACCGGGCCAATGCCAACGGTCTCATGCTGTCGCCCGGCGACGAGGTGATCGTCCACACCGATCAGGGCCGCCAACTGGCCACCATCAAGGGACCCACGGAGCGGCAAACCGTCTCTGGTCCACCGCTGCCACGGGTCTTGCGAAAACTCACCGAGCGCGACCGCACTATCGCCGAGGACAATGAGCAGCTCGAGCGTCGGGCCCTTCGCTTTGCGCTGGAGGCCGTCGAAGACCTTGACCTCTCAATGAAACTCATTCGCGTCCAGGCCATGCACGGTGGCTCGCGTCTCCTCTTCTATTTCACGGCCGACCAACGCGTCGACTTTCGAGCCCTCGTTCGCCGGCTGGCCGCCGAGTTTCAAACGCGCATCGAAATGGTACAGATCGGCGTCCGCGACAGCACCCAGCTCATTGGCGGCATCGGCCCCTGCGGCCGCGAACTCTGCTGCAGCACCTTTTTGGATGACTTTCAACCCATCTCCATTCGCATGGCCCGCCAACAGGGACTGACCATTTCCCCCGACAAGCTCACCGGCATGTGCGGCCGCCTGATGTGCTGCCTCGTCTATGAGCAGAAGGTCTATCGCCGACTCCGCAGCGCGCTTCCCCGCGCCGGCCAGTCCGTCTCAACGCCCGACGGCGAGGCCACCGTACGGGAGGTCAATCTAATCTCCAAAGAGCTCACCGTCGCCCTGGAGGATGGGGCCACCCGCCGTTTTCACCTTCGCGACGTCGACCGCGCCGCCCCCGCCCGGCCCTCGCCGGAGGACTTGGCCCCCCTGTGGGACGGTGACCCTCCGAGAAAGCGCTGATCACCCGGGGTGCCCCCTTGCCAAATCCCCGCGTTTTTGATTCCACTGGGGCCGCTCTTTGCGATGTCTGAATCACCAACCTCTGGCTTCGACCCACGCGAGTAACTCCCATGGCTCCATTTTACGTCACCACCCCCATCTACTACGTCAACGGTGCCCCCCACCTCGGCCACGCCTATACCACGGTCATCGCCGACGCCCTGGCCCGTTACCACCGACTCAACGGCGACGACGTCTTCTTCCTCACCGGCACCGACGAGCACGGCCTCAAGATCCAACGCGCTGCCGAGGAAAAGGGCATCTCGCCCCAGCAGATGGTCGACGAGACCTCCGCCCAATTTCGCGACCTCTTCGACCGCCTGGAGCTGACCTACGACCGCTTCATCCGCACCACCGACGACGACCACCGCAAGACGGTGGAGACCATGGTTCAGCGCATGAGGGACGCCGGCGATATCTACCTCGACAACTATGAGGGCTGGTACTCCGCCTCCGACGAGGCTTATTACGACGAGAGCGAGATCGAAGACGGCAAGGCCATCGCCAGCGGCTCCGAGGTCGAATGGGTCGAAGAGGAGAGCTACTTTTTTCGCCTCAGCAACTACGAGGACCAGCTCCTTCAGTGGTACGACCACCAGGACGACACCATCGCCCCGGAAACCCGTAAAAACGAGATCCGTTCTTTTGTCGAGGGCGGGCTCAACGACCTCTCCATCAGTCGCACCACCTTTGACTGGGGCATCCCCATGCCCGACGATCCGGAGCACGTCCTCTACGTCTGGGTCGACGCTCTGACCAACTACATCACCGCCATCGGTGCCTTCGAGGACGAAGAGCGCTTCCAAAACTACTGGCCGGCCGACGTCCACCTGATCGGCAAGGACATCCTTCGCTTTCACGCCGTCTACTGGCCGGCCTTCTTGCTCAGCGCCGATTTGCCGCTGCCCAATCAGGTCTTCGCCCACGGATGGTGGACCGTGGAGGGCGAAAAGATGAGTAAATCCAAGGGCAATTGGATCGACGCCTTTGAACTGGTCGACACCTACGAGCTGGACGTGCTTCGCTACTATATGCTGCGCGAGGTTCCCCTCGGAAACGATGGAAACTTCAGCCACGAACGCCTGGTCGAGCGAAATAACGCCGAGTTGGCCGACAACATCGGCAACCTCGTCAACCGCACCCTGTCGATGACCGCCGGCTTCGTCGACGGCCAAGTCCCGGCCCTCGATGGAGCGCTCCATGACGATGACGATCTGGCGCTTCGCGATGCCGCCATCGCCGCCCGCGACACCGTCGCTGAGGCCGTCGATCGGCGAGCCCTCCATGATGCGCTTTCGGCCATCACCGATCTGGCAAAGAAAACCAATAATTATGTCCAGACCGTCCAACCCTGGGTTCACAACAAAGAGGGCAATGACGCTCGCCTCGCCGAGACCCTCTACACTGCCCTGGAGTCCATCCGGTTTGTGGCCACCCTGCTCCAGGCCTTCGTCCCCGACGCCGCCGAACAAATCCTCGACGGCCTTGACGTCTCCGACCGCACCCTGGCCTCCCTCGAGCAATGGGGCGGCCTGGAAGCTGGAACAGCCATCGAGAAACCGGACGTGCTCTTTGAAAAATTGGAGCTTCCCGACCCCGAGGAGAGCGTCCAACACGCCGAGGCCGACGAATCGTCGTCCGATGATAACCCCGACGACGACGTCAACGGTGCCAACCTGATCTCTTTTGACCAGGTGATGGCCGTGGAGATGCGCGTGGGCCACATCCAACAGGCCCAGCAGGTAGACGGAGCCGATAAATTGCTCCAGTTGACGGTCGATGTCGGCGAGGACTCTCCCCGCACCGTCGTCGCCGGAATCGCCACCACATTTGATCCCGATGACCTCATCGACCTCAAGGTCACCATGGTCACCAATCTCGAGCCCGCAAAGCTCTTCGGCATCGAAAGTCAGGCCATGGTGCTGGCTGCCAAAAAGGACGATGGCACCTTTGCCCTGGCCACCTATGGAGACGACATCCCCGCCGGCACCTCCGTGAGCTAAGCGCGACCGATAGGGAATCGTCGCCGCCCGCTCCCTGTTAACGACCATGCGATTCGGCGGCGATTCCCTATCTACCTCTTATGCCTATGACGTTGCAGACCCTCAATCACATCCCGAACTCCGACGCCCGCCGTCAGGAGCTTCAACACCGACTCCGACACCAGGACCGTCCGGCGCGACTCCAGCTTTTGCTTCTGGCGCTGGATGACCCCTATCCCCCCTTGCGGCACGATGTGGCCGAAGCCATCCAGGTGGAACTCAACCACAGCCGTGGCAAGGCCCCTCTAGATGAAGCGCTGTTGGAGTTCCTCAGCGCGACGGCCCACGCAGAGGCCCCGGAGCCGGCGATCACCGAGGCCCTGGCAATTCCGCGCGAATTACTCCACCACCAGTCCGAGCGCGCCCGCGTCTGTAGCTGCGTGGCCCTGGAGGCATCCTTTCAGCCTCGCGAGACGGCCCAGCGCCTGGCGCCCCTGCTTCAGACCGAGGTCGACGACCTGCGTTACCAGGCGTTGATCACGACTTACCGACTTCTCGGCGATGGCGAGCAACTGCGTCAGCACGTCGTTCAAGCCCTGGACGATCGCGACCCCGAGATCGTCGTGATCGCCACCCAGATCGCCGTCAAATTTGGATGGGGCGATCTTCTCCCCCACTTTCTCCACGCTCGGGCCCGCCTCGGTGGCGAGGACCGCACTCAGATCACCTTCTCCATCGGCGAGCTCATCGATAGTGCCGGCCTGAGTCCCGATGAGCTTCCCCCGGAAGCCCACCAGGACCTGATCGCCGAGTGCACCCACGCCCTGAGCCACGAACCCCACACCGCGGCGGCCGCCCGAACCCTGGCCAACCTCAATGCTCAGCAGGCCTGCGACGACCTGGCCAAGATCACCAAAAAGTGGCTGGTCCATCCCATCCTCAAGGTGGAAGCCGCCGCCGCTCTCGTCGACCTGGGCCATCCCACCGGCGAGGCTTACCTGGCCAAAGCCCTGCGCTCTCGGCGACGTGACGACCGGGGCTACGCGCTTCGCGTCATCGGACAACGCCAACTGGATCGCTTTTTCCCCGACCTTGTTGACACCGCCATCAGTGATGGCTACCACGCCGACACGGCTACCCTGGCGCTCGCCGACTTCGGCGGCCCCAGAGCCCGAGACATCCTCCGCGATCTATCGCAACATCATCATCAACTGGAGGTCCAACGCTTGGCTCGTCAAGCGCTCAGCGCTCCCACGGACCACCGAGACCTCTCCCCTCACCCCCGTCAACGATCATGAGCGACGCCATCCAACTATTTGACACCCACGCCCACCTGGATTTTCCCAAACTGCGCGAAAATCTGCCGGCCGTCCTGGAGCGCGCCGCCGATGCCGGCGTTGAGCGTATCGTTGCCATCGGCGCCAGCGATGGCCTTCAGAGCAATCACCGAGCCCTCCAGATCGCCAAGGAACACGACTCCATTCGCTGCTCCGCTGGCATCCACCCCCATGACGCCGACGCCTGCACCGATGAGGTCTTTGAACTCATCGTCGACGACTTTTCTTCCCACCCACAGGTGGTGGCCATCGGCGAGACGGGCCTCGATTATTATTATGACAACGCCCCGAGGGATACCCAGCAGCGCGTCTTTCGCCGCTTTGTCGATCTGGCCGCCCAACTTCAAAAACCGGTTATTATTCACAGCCGCGATGCCGAAGAGGATACCATTGATATCCTGCGTCAATCAGGCCATCGACGGGGCATCCTCCACTGTTTTTCGGGGTCGGCGGACTTCGCGCAGGCCGCCCTGGACCTGGGCTATCACATCAGTTTCTCCGGCATCGCCACCTTCAACAGCGCCACCGACATCCTCGATATCGCCTCCGAGGTCCCCGCCGATCGGCTGCTCGTAGAAACGGATGCCCCTTTTCTGGCTCCCGTGCCCAAGCGCGGAGAGACCAATGAGCCGGCCTTTGTTCGCCACACCGCCGAGGCCATCGCACAGGCCCGCGGGGTTTCCCTGGCAGAACTGGCGAACACGACTTTCCAAAATGCCTGTGAACTCTACGACTGGCCGCTCTGATCGCCTCGGCCCAGTGCCTTCCTCGACGGCTCCGTGGCTTGAGCGATCTTCTTCTTTCCCACGGACGTAAACTCCGCCCACAGGGTCCTGCCCTCAGTGATCCCGGGGAAGATGTCCTTAAACACATCTTTGTCGACGTACATATTGCTCACCCCTTCCAGATCGATCACATCGCCCAGCGGCCACTGCCGTATCTGAGACTGGGGCACCATATAGATCTTTCGCATCAGATCACTGGTTCGGTGGACCCACATGGATTGACGTTTGGGTGGCGCCTCCGTCGTGTCGTCCGTGCTGCGCCCATTTACTTGGCCCTTATCGCCGCCATCTTGAATCTGGCGTCGCGCCATCTGGACGTCCTTCATGACCTGGCGGTACATCTCCTCGACGAAGCTTCGCTCCCCGCGCAACTCCAGTTTGATCCCCCCAAAATCGAATCGAAACTCCGTGTGCTCATCGTCGCCCATAAGGCCGTTGCTCCCTTCAACAGATGACGCGCTATCGCTTCTGGTACCCATCATGCCCACAGAGCTCGTCGTCCACAAGGCTCAAAGGGCCCATGATGCTAACTCTCGGGGTGCAAATACTCCCCATCGAACGAGGCGATAGGCCGACCCGATAGCCGGTGGCGAAGCTCCTCCAACGCCCACGTCACAGGAACTCCTTCGGCCGCCTCTTCCCCCCCCTCCACCGCCCGCAAGGAAACCGCTGCAGGCCCCTCGTCATGCTGTTCGTCAAACGCTTCAAAGATGGCCTGGCTTGCTCGCGGCGCATCATCGCACACCCACTCCGGCAACAGGTCGATGGCCAACGCCTCGTGATTTAAACGCACCACCTCTTGCTCGCCATCCCAGTCCGCCACCCCCAGTGGGACCAATAAGCGCTGGAAGACATCCTCCACCCAGGCCTCCATCGCCTGCAGGTGACGGGGATCCATCAGGACGCTGGCCCGTTGAAAGGGCAGGTAGATTTGACTTGGATGGCTGCGAAGCACCTCCCGTATCTGCTCAAAGCAGCAATAGGCCGCCGAGGTCCGCAATAAGTCCACCACCCCGATCTGTGGAATGGCCTTCCCTTTTGGCAAACGGCTCATGGCGTCGAGCCACAATAACTTGGTTCTTGCAGCGTACTTGATGGTCATCATCAACTCGTATTGCATCACCTCCTTGGGACCCATGCCCGGATCGCGCAGGCAACCTGCCCCGGTGGCCTCCGTGGCCACCCCGTCGACCTCCATCCACTGGGGCATCAAGGCGCCAAAGATCTGACGTCGGCTCCGAATATGATGCTGCCAATCGCTATCGAGTCCAATGGCCTGCGCCAGCTTTTCGTCGGCCCCGGACCCCGTGGAGCCGGCCACCCAGTTAGAGATCAGGGCTTCCTCAAAGAGGCCCTTGTCTTCATCGAGCCCGGCGGCCTTGCCATCATTGACCCTTAACTGCCCTTCGTCGGCCTCCAGCACCTTGATATGGCGCATCCACTGCACGATGCGCTCGCCATCAAACGGGCGCTGCCCGCCGTAGGTTTGCTCCAAATGCTGTTCACTCTCCGCGCTGAGCCTATTTTCATCGACCTCCAGGTGTCCCGCCTCGGCTTCCAGGCATAGCCACTTTGCCACTCCATTGAGGCCTCCCGGCGCCAGCGACGACGAGGTCGGGCTTCCGTGATGCGACGCACCGGCCAGGGCTTGGTGGACCCATCCCTCCAGCCACTGCTGTCCCTTGTCGGCGAAATCACCCCACAGCTCCTGAGGTACCGATACCAGGGGGGGTAGGAGTTCATCGACCTCCAGCTCAAATCGGATCAATACCCCCAACTCCAACAGCTTCTCCGCCACCTGTTGCTGCTGGCGACGCATCCCCCGATCCATGAGGGGCACCACATTATTACTCCCCTGTGGACCGTGGTCCTCGGCATCGAAGCCAAAGACCTGGGGCCAAAAACAGGTCCCTCCCAGCTCCAAGACCGTCAGCGCATCGCCCAACCAATCCTCGTCGGGGAGCTTTGCGATGATGGCCTCCAACGCCTCATCACTTCGGTACCAGTCGGCGAGTTCTAAAATGGTCGCTCCCATGGAGCCGCTGGCGTCGATGCCCCACACCTCGGCCAGTCGCCGAACCTCTTGCTCACTCTGCATGCTCAACAGTAGCGGCATCGACGCCCGGTGCCCCTGAGCCTCCTCGGCAAAGATCATCGCCATCCCCGCAGGCATCGTCGCCACCTGACGGCCCTGCTCATCGACGCCAGTGGCCACCAACCCCAACTCCTCCAGTGGCGCTCGCTGCAAGCGTGATGCACCTCCCACACCCACTGCTCGATTATGATTGATCACCATCTCTCGAAAGAAATGCCACCCCTGGGCCCCTCGTACCCGGCTTTCCACGGCTCGCCTGACGGGCGCCGGTCGCGCCAAGATCAACTCCGCAAGTTCATGGCTCGTCGGCCGCTCCACGCCGTAGAGCCGGGCCAACCCCCGGTGCTTGACCTCCGGAAGCTCCGATAGATGCAGAACCAATTCATCGAGATAGGGTAATGTGATGGAATGCACGCTTTCGCTCATTGGGTTATATCCGTCGTCGATATGATATGTCGCCAATCGTGGGTTGGAGATTGCCGGACCGGACCTTCCCACCTACCATAGGGACCACAGGCGGCCAACCCAGCGTTGCCCGAGGATGGACGCCGCCCACAGCAGTCATCATTGAACAAACACGGGCCTCCATCCGTCTTATCGACCGGAGTCAGCGATTCACGGTACCCCAAGGAATGCACCATGACCCTCACACCTGCCTTTCGCTTCGGTCCATTGATGATGGCCCTGATATGTATTGTCGGCGCCTGGGCCCCCGAAGTTGCGTCGGCCGACCAAATCTCGACGTCCGACCGCGATCTGCGCCGGGCCCCTGCCCTGGGCGAAACCGCAGATGCCCGGGCCACCAACCGCTCCCAAGCCCGCCAGCGGCCGGCCCCCCGCGCCAACGAAGGCCCCGTCTTTCCCTGGACCAACGAGGAACTCTTCTACTCCGTGCGCATGGCCGGCTCGGAGGCCATGCGCGCCGTGCTGCGCACCGGCCGCCTCCAAAATAGCGGAAACCGTGAATATATCCCTATCAACGGCGTCGCCCGATCGCGGGGCTTCTTCCACGCCATCTACCCCGTCGACGACAAGGCCAATACCTTCTTCGATCCCGTCAGCGGTCGCCCGCTTCACAGCGAAAAGGTCTTCGACGAAAACGACCGCTTTCGCCGCTATACCGTCGATTACCGGCACCAAGATTATACGGCCCGCGTCGAGCGCAAGAGAAATAACCGCCTGGCTCGCTTTAAAAGCCGCATCCCCGGCGAGACCCACGACATGATCACCTGGCTCTACGACCTGCGTCGGACGCCCAATATGTCCATGGGAGATGAGTTTAGCTACTATATCTACGACGGCTGGCTGCTGAGCCGCGTCGACCTCAAGGTCGTCGACCGAGAGGACCTGCTGACCCCCATGGGTTGGTTTAAGACCTGGCGTCTGGATTATACGCGCGAGATCATGGACACCGATGACGATGACGATTCCGATGTCGGTCCACCGTCGACCTTCATTGAAGAGCAGGCGCGCCATAGCGGCAGTATCTGGTTAAGCCGCGATGCCAACCTGCTTCCCGTGCGCGTCACCATCGACACCATGCTCGGCGCTGGCGAAGCCGTCCTGATCCGATACACCCCGGGCTCTCCCCAATGACCGACCCCCTCGCGATTCAGCGGCCCAAAGCCCTACAAGCCGGCGACCGGGTGCACGTGCTGAGCCCCGCCGGGCCGGTCACACCAGACTTAATGGCACCGGGCCTACAACGCCTCCGCGACTGGGGCCTCGAGGTTCACGTCGATCCCGACCTGTACCGGCGCCGGCCTCCTTATGACTACCTGGCAGGCGACGATGCCCTGCGCCTGCGAGCCCTCCAACAAGCCCTCGATGACCCAGAGTGTTCGGCCATCATCTGCAGCCGCGGCGGCTACGGCTCCATGCGACTGCTGACTTCCCTGGATACCTCCGCTTTCGCCGACTCCCCGCCCCTTCTGGTCGGGTTTAGCGATATCACGGCGCTGCACTTATTTATGGCTTCCAGGGCCAGGGTGGCGAGCCTCCACGGCCCGGTGATCAAGAGTTTCCGGCTCCATGACGACGATCCCCACCACAGCCTCGCCCATCTTCGCCAGGCCCTTTTCGGCGACGGACCTCGACCCGAGCCCTTTTGCAACATGCGCACCATCGCCAGCGGACAGGCCACCGGTCCGGTCTTTGGTGGCACCCTGAGCCTTCTCACAGCCCTGCTGGGCACCCCATTTTGTCCCGATCTCCACGGCGCTATCCTGGTCCTCGAGGAAATTGGCGAAGCGGACTATCGCGTCGACCGCTTATTGACGTCGCTTCGCCTAGCCGTCGAGGCCCGAGGCCACCGCCTGGGTGGACTGGTCTTTGGACGATTCATCGATTGCGACGGCGTCTACGTCGCCCCCGACGGCATCGACGATTTCCTGGCCCACCTGGCCCGCGAGTTTGATTGCCCCGTCGCCGGCGGGGCCCCCGTGGGCCACGGCATGACCAACCGCTGCTTTCCAATCGGCCTCCCGGCTACCCTGGACGCCGATGCCGGCACCCTCGCGTTTCATCATCACGCTGTTTGCACCGGATAAAACCATGACCGCCCCCATTGATTTTCACTCCATCGATCGCTGCTTTTCCCATCACCTGGCCACCGAGCGAGCCCAGATTGGTGATGAACGCACGGCCTCGGCCATCCAGATCGCCGTTGGCACGGCGCGTCGCCCCCTGTTGATCGACGCCCGAGGCCATATGGATCTCGAGGGGTCCATCGCCCCCGTGGACATCGACACCCCTTTTGATATCGCCAGCCTCACCAAACCCCTGATCGGTGCCACCCTGGCCTGGCAGGCCATCGACGATGGCCTGATCTCCTGGGATACCCCCGTCTGCGATGCGCTCCCGGCCTTTCGCCAACACAGCGATCCCCGCGCCCAGACCATCACCCTTGGCCACCTCCTGGATCATAGCGCTGGCTTTCGCGACTGGCATCCCTTTTTCGAGGATCTCTCCATCGATCCGGATCCCGACGCAGCGGCGCAGCAGCGCCGGGCCATCCTCTCCACCATCCTCGCCCAACCGCTGATCTACGACCCCGGCCAGGATCACCAATACTCGGACATCGGATTCATCGTCTTGACCCACCTACTGGAGACCCTCTTTGAGATGCCACTGGCGCCTCTAGCGCGGCGCAATATCTTTGAGCCTCTGGGTCTTTATCGAACCCAATTCGTCGATCGTATCGCCGGAGACGCCCCCATCGACGGAGCCGTTACCACCGAGATCTGCCCCCATCGCCAACGCCCCGTGCAGGGCCAGGTCCACGATACCAACGCTCACGTCATGGGCGGTGTCTCCACCCACGCCGGGGTCTTTAGCACCGCCAGCGACCTGTTGCGCTTTGCGACGCACCTATTGCGCGTCGACCTCGGTATCGAGGCCGACCCCATCGTCACCCGTCAGACCCTGCGCGATGCCTGGCGCCCCCGCGACGCGACGACCTGCGGCTCCCATTGCGGCGGCTGGGATCGTCCCAGCGGCGACCGCTCCAGCGCCGGCCGTGGCTTCCAACCCACCTCCACCGTCGGCCACCTGGGCTTTACGGGAACATCTCTATGGCTCGACCGCGCGCAGCAGGTCATCAGCGTCATTCTGAGCAATCGGGTCTACCCCTCTCGCGACAACGACCGAATTAAGGACTTGCGTCTCCAATTCCAGGAGACCATCCTCCCTCCGTCGCCCTAACCTCAGCTCATCCCACCGACGAGATCGACATGCCTCCTTATCACGCCGAACGACAATGCGCCGAGGCCATCGCTCGCCGCGCTGGCCACCATATCCTCGACGCCCGTCGACGCCACCTGGACGTCTCCCTTAAGGCCCCTGACGACGTGGTCACCAACGTCGACCGCAGCACGGAACAGCTCATCATCGAGCGCCTGGCCAAGGCCTTCCCCGACGATCATATCGACGGCGAGGAGTTCGGCACCAGCCAGGATGGCCACCAGGACTCTCAGCGCCGCTGGCTCGTCGACCCCATCGATGGCACCCTCAATTTCGCCCATGGGATCCCCACCTTCTGCGTCTCCATCGCCTTTCAGCACCGGGGCCATACCCGGGCCTGTGCCATCTACGATCCCAACCGCGATGAGTTATTCAGTGCTGCCGAGGGCGACGGGGCTCACCTCAACGCCGACCCCATCGAGGTCAGCGCCATCGACGAGCTTTCGCCGGCCGTCCTGGTCACCGGATTTCCCCTGGGCAACACGCCGGCCTTTGAGGCGACGATGAAGCAATTTAACGACCTCACCCGCGCCAGCCGCGGCATTCGCCGCCTGGGCTCCGCCGCCATCGACCTGGCCTATGTGGCCGCCGGTCGGCTGGAGGCGTTCTGGGAATATAACCTCAAGCCCTGGGACACCGCCGCGGGCTATCTCCTGGTCCAGGAAGCCGGTGGTAGGGTGACCCAGGTCACGGGAGATCCCTTCGATGTTTACTCACCCCACATAGTCGCCTCCAACGGCCATACCCACGGGGCCCTATTAGAGATCCTAAACCAATCTCATAGCGACTAAGCGCACGCCCCTTCTCAGGGCGTCGGTCGCACCGGTTCATCTCGCCGCGACTGCGCCCCCTCGTCCTCTCTTTGATCGATGGCCTCGTCATCCCCCCGGAATAGCATCCGCACCCGATACGCCCACGCCCACCCCGGCGCCCGACATGCCTCGTCGGCCCCGGTCATCATGAAGAAATAAAAGGCCCCGGAAAACACGCTCGCCGGCCACTGTAACTCCGCCGAAAAATGGCCCCCATCTTCCACCTCCACGCACTCCGTCATCCACTCGCTCTCCCCGGGCGCCCGCCGATGGATCGCCACCTTCGGTAGCTCTCCCCCGTAGCGCCCTTCTATCTGCCACGTCCGCGAATCGCCCTCGTCGATGACCGTCGGCAGATCATCGGCCAATAAAATCCCCCGGTGGGCGAAGGCGTCCCTCCCAAGGGTGGACCACGTCCCGCCATCGCACCCCGATTGCCGCTCATTCTGTGAGCGATACTCCTCCCGGGGGAGGATGACCCCCGGCGACCGCTCTGCCACCTCGTCGAACATCACGGGCACCGTCCGCCAACTGGTATCGCGCACCGAAAAATGGAGATGGGTCCCCGTGGCAAACCCCGTAGACCCACACAACCCGATCACCTCACCGGCGCACACCTCATCGCCGGTCTCCACGATCGCCCCTCGATGCTGCAGGTGAAAGTAACTGGAGTAGGTCCCGTCGCCGTGATCGATGATGACATAATTGGCATCTTCTACGCATTCATCGTCTGGACACCCCCGATTGGAGTCCTGCCTCACGCCCCAGACGACGCCGCCTCGGGAGGCCGTGACCGCCTGGCCGGGCCGACAGGAAAAGTCCACGGCATAGCTCAGGTCCCCTTGATGGGTCTCATAGCCATAAAACGCCTGACTTACTCGGGTGTCCACGTCGGCCCGAAAGGGGATCTGATGATCCCGCGCCACCCCATGCTCGCAGGGCCCGCCCTCATCGACGGCCACCCCGCCAACGCAGATAGGTGACGGCTCACTGAAGCTCGAACATCCGGGCCCCAGCGCCGCCCACAGCGCCATCCACAGCGCTCCCACCCACACCGTCTGACCACTCATTACTACGTCGTTAATCGCTACCTCGCTGGCCTTGGTTCCCGATCGGGCCTATATCCCTTAGCCTACGCATCCCGGTGGATTCTTTCCAACCCCAAGACGCCACACCCTTAATCATTCATGGATCCCGTTACTCTCGTCATCATCACCACGCTATTTGCGCTCGCCACTGGCGGGACCACCGCCGCCATGCGTCGCCATCGACGTCAGGCTCAGCGCCAGCGCCTGCGCACCGGGCTTCGTCAGCGCCGCCCCCTTGGGGGACAGGCCCGAAGTCTCTACGACTTTTTCTGGGATCTGGGCGCCAGTGACTTTGCCCTGGAATTGATGGACCACCACCACCTTCTGCCCGACGATAGCAGTGACCAGGAAATCGACACCGCCTGGCGCTCTCTCAAGGCCCTCTACGAGGACTATGAGTCCTATGACGCCCTCCTGGAGGACTCCCTGGCGGCCATTCAGGAGTTTTATGAAGATCACCGCCAGGCCGGATCCCGCCGCCAGATCCCACGGCTGACCGCCGCCGCTCGCCGCATCATTCCCGTATCCAGACGCCTGGGCACCGACGAGGGGGCCCTGGCAAAACCCCAGGAGGATTCCTCTCCGCCATCGCTGTCGGACGCCCGAAACCGGGCCCAGATGCGCCGCGAAAACCACCACCCAGGGCTCCAACCCCAGGCCCCACCGCATCAGGTCGACCTCGATCGCATCGGCGATATCGGGGCCATGGACCTCCTGCAATCGCTCTTCGACGGCGGGCTTACCCAGCGCCTGGAGGCCTGGTGGAAAACCCGCTCGCTTCGTCGCAAGCGCCGCGACCTGGACGGGGCCCTCTCGGAACTCTACGACTTCTACGCCCACACCGCCCGTCAGCACCCCGACTTTTACACGCCTCTCTACGACACCGCCCAGCGATGGCAGGCGGAGGCCAACCGCCTGCGGGCCTCGCTGCGCCATCGTCCCTGGGCCGGTCGCCGCTATCAATTAAGCGCCGACGTCCTCTTCGAGTTGGCCATCGACATGGCCCAAAACCTCGCCCAACAGGCCCACCGCTCCACCCACGACACCATCGAGCTCATTCACCACCACGCCGCCACCGATGACCGACCCATGGCCGGCTACCTCGTCTACTTGAATCGACACGCCTTCTTCGCCGGCCGCCATCCGGGCTACGTCGACCACTGCCGACGCGTCGAATTTGCCCTCCAGAAAGTGCGCGAGGAGATCCTACGGCTACGCCACCAGAATATCCTTTAAGCCCCGCCGGTTGACGCCCCCGACGGCCGCCGCTACACCTCGCCCCGACGATAATCGGCACTGACGCCCCCCAATCACACCGGGCCTTGGCCATGCAACACCAACCTTATGAATTGGATCTCCTCGACTTTCACGGCGAGCCCGTGGACCTCGATGTGGAGACCGATCCGGGCGACACCCCCTGGATCCTCGATCGCGGCGAGGATGATGCGCCGCTTCCCTTCAAATTGGATGACGACCTGCCCGTCAAAGCCTCGCTGACCGCGCAGCTTTCGGACACCACCGTCCATATCCAGGGCCACATCCAAGCCCACCTCTTCTACCGCTGCGGCCGCTGCCTGGAGTGGCGACCCATGGAGCTTGACGAAGAGGTCCAATTTGTGTTGATGTCCCGCCCTTCGTGGGACGAGGCGTACGAGAGCGAAGATGAGATCGCTCTGGAAGAAGAAGACCTCGACGTCAGTTATTACGAAGGCGAGATCATCGACCTTCGCCCGCTCATTCGAGAGGCCCTGCTGCTGAAACTTCCAAACTTCCCGCAGTGCCCCCCCGACTTGAGCGATGCCTGCGACGAGGCCTACGAGCGCGTCGTCGGTGAAGAGACGCTGGAGGAAAACGAAGAAAACTCCGTCGATCTTCGCTGGTCGAAACTAAAAGACATTGACCTCAGCGACGACTAGTCCTACATCACCATGAACTGGCCGCGCCGAATGCGGCCCCATTTGACTTTTTTTGACCCTTGGAGCTCACCATGGCTGTCCCAAAGAAGCGTAAATCTCAAGCAAAGACCCGTTCGCGTCGTGCCAACCACGACAAGCTCAGCGCCCCCAACCTCCAGCGCTGCCCCCAGTGCTACGCCCCCAAGCGTCCGCACCGCGCCTGCATGGACTGCGGCTATTATAAAGGCGAGCAAGTCGTCGAGCGTTGGGACATCATCTAAGCCCATCCCTGACCGCCGACACGAGGGCCCCTCGCGATGGACACCAGCAAGAGCGTCAAAGAGGTGGTCGCCGAGGTCCTCGAGACCTCGGCGGACGCCATCGAAGCCGACCACCTCTTCGTCGAGGATCTGGGCGCCACCAGCATCGACATCGTCAACCTGGTGTGGCGCATCGAGGAGGTATACGGCCTCGGCGAACTGGGCGACGAAGAGCTAAAGCCCGTCCAGACCGTCGGCGATCTCCAACGCCTGGTGGCTCACCGCTTGGGCGCCGACGGCGAAGACGCCGTGGCGCAGGGTGTCGACATAGCACTGGCATCGGACCATGCCGGCGTAGAGCTCAAAGACGATCTCGTTCACTGGCTCCAGCAGCGCGGTGAAGTGGTGCGCGATCTCGGCCCGGCTGATACCACATCGGTGGACTACCCCGACTTCGCCGCCCGCGTCGCTTCGGCGGTGGCCAGCGGACGAGCCCATCGCGGCATCTTGATCTGCGGCTCCGGCATCGGCATGTCTATCGCTGCCAATAAGGTCGCTGGCATTCGCGCCGTGGTCGCCAATAATAGCCTCCAGGCCGAGCTATCGAGGCGTCACAATGACGCCAATATCCTTTGCCTCGGCCAGCGCCTGACCGGCCCGGACCTGGCCCGCGACTGCGTGCGATCCTTTCTGGCCACCTCCTTTGACCCCGGCGATGACGGCCGTCACCAACGGCGAGTCAACCGCATCGCCTCCATCGGAGCCGATCAATTGGCCGACCGGTAACGCCACCTCCCCTCCCTTCTTCCCGGCGCCGCTCCTATGCACTGCCCGTTCTGTAACCATAGCGATAGTCGCGTCGTCGATTCTCGCCAGGCCGGTGACGGCACCGCTGTCCGCCGCCGTCGCGAGTGCTCCTCCTGCCAGCGGCGATTTACCACCTACGAGCGCGTCGAGGAGGCTTTTCCTCAGATCCTCAAGGGCGATGGATCCGTCGAGGAATACGATCGCTATAAAGCGGCCCGGGGCATCCGGTTGGCGGCCAGCAAACGCCCCATCACGGCGACCGACATCGACTTGGTATTGGACCGCCTGGAGGCACGAATGCTGGAAAAAGGCCAGCGCCAGCTAGAGAGCGCCTGGATCGGTAAAACCATCACCGAGGAGTTGCGCGACCTCGACCCCGTGGCCTATATCCGCTTTGCCAGTGTGTACCATGGCTTTAGCGATATCGAGGAATTTATCCGCGAACTCAAAGATTTTGACAAGCGCTGACCCCCTCCCCTTAGCAATAGCATCTGACACCCATGACTTCCCCCCAGGCCCACGACGACGACCGCCGCTATATGGCCCGGGCCATCGAATTGGCCCGTCGGGCCATGGGACGAACCCACCCCAACCCACTGGTGGGCTGCGTCATCGTGCACGAAGGACGCGTCATCGGCCAGGGCTACCACGCCCGCGCTGGCACGGACCACGCCGAGGTGGCGGCGCTTAAAGACGCCAGCAGCGATGTCCGCGGCGCCACCCTCTACGTCAACCACGAGCCCTGCTGCCATCACGGCCGTACCCCGCCATGTACCGACGCCATCTTACAAGCCGGCATCGCCCGCGTGGTCGTTGGCACCATCGACCCCGATCCCCGGGTAAGCGGATCGGGCCTGGAGATCCTTCGACGCGCCGGCGTCGAGGTCACCCATGGGGTGATGGAAGAGGAAAGCCGCCGCCTCAACGACCCCTTCTTCACCTATATTACCGCCGGTCGCCCCTGGGTGTGCGCCAAATGGGCCATGAGCCTGGACGGCAAAATCGCCACCGCCACCGGCGACTCCCGCTGGATCACCGGCGACTCCGCCCGTCGTCGAGTCCACCAGTTGCGCGATCACCACGACGCCATCTTGGTCGGCAAACAAACCCTCTTGGCCGATGACCCCCGTTTGACCTGCCGACTCGACGGCGGTCGAGATCCCGCTCGCTTCGTTATCGATCCCCGTCTGGAGGCCCCGCTGACCCACCGGGTATTCAACCATGAGCGCTCCGGCGCTCCCACGATCGTTCTGGCCGCCGACGGCGTCGACGACCAACGGCGCCAAGCATTTGCTGATCGCGGCATCGACGTCGACATCCTGCCCACCGACGACCGTGGGTGGTTGCGTCCCAGGGCTATTCTGGAGGCCATCCATCGACGCCAGCGAATGAGCGTTCTCGTCGAGGGAGGCGGCCAACTGCTGGGCTCCCTATTCGACAACCACCTCATTGACTACGTCTACGCCTTTATCGCCCCCAAGCTCATCGGTGGCGATCGCGCCCCCACCCCGCTGGGCGCCGAGGGATTGTGCTCCATGGACGCCGTCGCCCATCTCCGCCACCATGAGGTGGAGCAATTTGCTCCCGATCTCCTCATCCACGGCGGCGTGGGCCCCGCACCGACGTTTTGCATCGACGCCCAACACGCCACCGCCCTCGACTCCAATACCACGACCTAATCCATTTCCCCCTACCTTCGGATGGCCCCGTGTTCACAGGACTTATCACAGACCTCGGTGAACTTATCGACCGCCAGCAGGCGGGCGATAATCTCCGTCTGACCATCGCCACCTCCTACGACACTTCCGATTTGCAGATCGGTGAGAGCATCGCCATCGACGGCGCCTGCATGACCGTGGATCACCTCGGCAATGACCACTTCCAGATCGACGCCAGCCCTGAGACCCTGGAACTGACAACCCTCGGCGATCTGAGCGTCGGCGATCCCGTTCACCTGGAACGAGCGCTGCGCCTAAGCGATCGCCTCGGGGGCCACGTCGTCACGGGCCACATTGACGGCATCGGCGAGGTGCGCGAGACCCGCGAGCTCGACGACGCCTGGCGGCTGACCATCGACGCCCCGGAGCGAGTGGCCCTCTTTTTAATCACCAAGGGCTCCATCGCCATCGATGGCGTGAGCATGACCGTCAATCACGTCGACGGTCAGCGCTTCCAGCTCATGGTCATCCCCCACACCTCCCAAAAGACCAAGCTCACGGACTACCAGGTCGGCCAAAAGGTCAACCTGGAAGCTGACCTCCTGGGAAAATACGTGCACAAATTCGTCTCCCCCGAACACCGCCGTGTCACCCTCAACGACCTCATCTATGACGGTTTTCCATAAGTCCTCACCGGAGTACTCCCATGGCTGATTCTTCCTCTTCTATCGCCCCCAACGCCGACGAAGCCATCGCCCGCGTGGAGCGGGCCCTGGAGGCGATTCGCAACGGCCAAATGGTCATTCTCGTCGACTCTGAGGACCGTGAAAACGAAGGCGATCTATGCATGGCCGCCGACCAGGTCACGCCGGAGGCCATCAACTTCATGGCCAAATACGGCCGTGGCCTCATCTGTATGACCATGACGGCTGACCGCATCCAACAACTCGAAATTCCCATGATGGTCGACCAGAACGCCAGCCCCTTTGGAACGGCATTTACTGTCAGCATCGAGGCCGCCGAGGGCGTCTCCACGGGGATCTCCGCCGCCGACCGCGCCCGCACCATCGAGGCCGCCGTCGCCGACGACGCCACCTCCGCCGACATCGTCATGCCCGGCCACATCTTCCCGCTCAAGGCCCGCGATGGCGGCGTCCTGGTTCGCACCGGCCAGACCGAGGGCAGCGTCGATCTGGCCCGCCTCGCCGGCTGCACCCCCGCTGGCGTCATCTGCGAGATCATGAACGACGACGGCACCATGGCCCGGATGCCCGACCTGCGCCGCTTCGCCGACGAGCACGACCTGCTTCTCCTATCGGTCACCGACCTCATCACCTATCGGCTGGAGCGCGAGTCCATCCTCCAGCCCGTCGAAGACGAGCCCTTTGAGACTGAATTTGACGGGCAATGGCGGGTCCAAGTCTACCAAAGCGAACTCGACGGCGCCCAACACCTTTGCTTTATCTGCGGCCAGCCCACCCCCGACGAGCCCACTCTGGTGCGCATCCAGCCGCGGTGCGATACCTTCGACACCTTCACCCACACCGCCGGCGGTTGCGTCAGCCAACTTCGCCGGTGTATGGAAGCCATCGCTCAACGGGGCACGGGCGTCGTCGTCTACCTCGATACCCAGGAGACCACCGCCTCCGACCTCGTCCGAAAATACGTCCACGACGAGAGCCCGGAGCTGACCGACGCTGAAAAAGAGAAAGCCGTCAATCAACCCCAGAAGACCCTTCGCTCTCTGGGCATTGGCGCCCAGATCCTTCGCAGCGCCGGCTGCGGCCCCATCGAGGTCCTGACCAAGAGCCCCAAGCGCATCGTCGGCACCGAGGGCTTCGGCATCTCCATCGTCGAACAGCTACCCATTCCCGGCGACCACTGACCTTCCCTTTTTGGAGCCCCTGTTATGGTTCAACAGATCGACGGACACCTGGACGCCACGGGCAAGCGATTTGCCATCATCGCCGCCCGATGGAACGCCATCTTCACCGACCAACTCATCGAGGGCGCCCTGGCCTCCCTCCGCCAACACGGCGCCGACGATGAAGACCTCAGCGTCATCCGCTGCCCGGGAAGCTTCGAACTCCCCCAGGTGGCCGCCCGCGTCGCCTCCGCCATGGACGTCGACGCCATCATCTGCCTGGGCGTCCTCATCCGCGGTGACACCCCTCACTTCGACCATATTTGCAGCCAGACCACCGCCGGCATCAGCGCCGTCGGTGTCGACGAGGATATACCCGTGGCCTTTGGCGTATTGACCTGCGACACCATGGAACAGGCCATGGCTCGCAGCGGATCGAAGGCTGGCAACAAAGGTCAGGAGGCTGCCCTGGCGGCCCTGGAGATGGCTTCCCTCTACGACGCCCTTGACGAGGTCGCCGATGCATAAACCGGACCTCCCCTCGCGACGGGCCCTCATGCGCGCCCTCTACGCCGCCGACATGGCCGATGAGACGCCCTCTCGTGACCATGTCTATCAGGTGCGACAATCCCTGGATGACCACGGGCCCGTGGAGTGGACCACCATCGCCGCCAGCGCCGACGAAATCGGCGCTCGCCTCCCCGATATCGATGCCCATATTAACGACCTGCCCACCAACTGGCGCCTGGAGCGCATGGCCGCCGTCGATCGCAACCTGCTTCGATTGGGCATCTTCGAGATCCTCTTTGAGGAACGCCCGGCGATCATCACCATCGACGCCCTCGTCGAGGTAGCCAAGGAATTCGGCAGCGACTCCACCTCCGCCTTTATCAACGGCCAACTGGACCAACTGTGCCAAGATCACGGCATCGCTATCCGCCGGCGTTGATTCACGCGCCGCCGCCTTTGACCAGCGATCCCCCATCCTGGGCCGCCAAAATCTCGCTCCTATTGAAATGACCTGAACCTTGCTTACGTTGTATGGGTGGTAGGGGACGGTTTCTCTGCCACTCGAATCGCTCATCGCCTTTGACTGGTATGATCTATGCTTATCAGCCACACCGGGGCAGGAGCGGGGCTTGTCTGGCAATTATGATCCGCGCTACCATGGTCGAACCCTCAAGAGCCCTTTATTCGCCCATCGACCATGGATTCGTGACGATGACGTGGTAACCCCAAAGGGTGGCGCCTCATGGACGTGCAGCAATTTGAACAAGCCATTCTCAAGATGGCCTTCGAGACCGACGCCCGTATCACCACGGCCTCGGTCGCCTACTACCTCGGTATCCCCTCCAATAAGGCCAATAAACTCCTCAACCAATTGGTGGACCAGGGAGTATTGGAATTGGATAGCGATGACGAGGGAAACCTTTATTTCGTCGTCCCCCAAAAGAGTGCCAGCCAATCCTCGACCGACCCGGATTCGCCCTGGCGACAACTGGAGGAAGCGGCAGACGCCGCCGTCGAGGCTCATCAACGCTCCGCCGCCCAATCCGACCCCCCTTCCAGCCCACTGGCCAGCGATCACTTCCAGTCGTCGATCGATGACGCCTCGAGTCAGCCACTAAACCCCAACACTCACAGCCCCTCCCCGAACGCCGACGGCCGCCGCGATCCCTCATCCAGGGAACGCCAGCCGCGCGCCGAACAGTCGTCCAACCAGTGGGGCCAACATCAGTCCCCTTCCTGGGATGGCCCCTCTGCTGCCCCGCCACCCTCGACCGACAATAGCGCCTACGGCCACGCG
Source organism: uncultured Bradymonadales bacterium (assembly GCA_964566695.1). Lineage (GTDB taxonomy): Bacteria > Myxococcota_A > Bradymonadia > Bradymonadales > Bradymonadaceae > SLJM01. Next base: position 35,139 of record CAZMJS010000004.1, on the reverse strand, counting down.
TCGGCCCATCGCGGGCAGTCGCGCTACGACGGGATTCCCGACGGCGTGGCCAGCCGACTCGGCCGGCCCGACGCCACCGTCGGCAATTGCGGCTCCAAGCAATCGGTCATCGTCGACAACGCCGTCTCTTGCGAGCCTCGCCCGCTGGCTGATGCCCAGCCCACGGTCACGTCCTGCAACGATGTGGCCACCGATACCTTCTCCACCCACAATGACCTGGGACGATTTGGCTTCACGGCGCCTCAGCAATCCACGGCCCTGGCCACGCGCTCCGAGTCCAATGAACTCACCCTCCGGGCCCACGAGGACCAGATCGAACAGCCGGAACACCAGCCCGGCATGGCCCTGCTCCTTAGCCTCATTCTCTGCGGCACAGGCCAGATCTATAACGGCGAGGTCAGCAAGGGCATCATCATGCTGATCCTCCACTTCTTGCTGTGGTTCGTTTTCCTGGGTTGGATCGTCCACATCTGGTCCATCGTCGACGCCGTCGTGGTTGCCGAGAGGATCAACCGTCAATCGGGCAATCAGCAGTCCCAGCCCACGGGTCCCACCTCCCACCAGACGCAGCCCGGCTAACACAGCGGAGTCACCTGGTCTAAGCGCTATCCACAATCTGTTATTGATTTCCCCAAACCTTTAACGCAAACCATTTGCATTTGCGTTGGAAAGTCTCTATAAGATGGTCTGTCTGCGTAACTCGAACTTTAGCACCGGAGTTTTTCATGTGGCAGTTAAATCGACCCTCCCTTTATGGATCCCTCATTCTATGCGCTCTCCTGGTCACCGTTGGCTGTGGAGATGACGACGATAACGGCGACAGCACGGTAGAAGTCGCTGGCCTCGACCTCATTGACCGCGACACCGACGATGATGCCATCACGGCCTATGTCCACGGAGACCACTGGCACGGCGCGCCCTTCCAACTGGAAGAAGGCGCTGACCGCCGATCCATCGGTTTCTCCTTTGTCGACGACGATGACCAACCCCTCGATCTCGACCTCGGAGGCGACTACACTGTCGACCTCCACTTCCACGGCAACGACGACAACGTCGACGTCGATCACCACGGCGACCACGCTCACTTCACGGGCCTCGCCGTCGGCGATGTGGAGCTCCACATCACCCTGATGGCCGACGACGTCGAAGTCTACGAAGCCCCACCGTTGGCGGTGGAAGTCGTCGACGATCACCATCATGATCATGGCGAGCTCGAGGTATCTTATTTTGAACTCCTCGATCGCGATCCCGATCCCCACGCTCAGGTTGCCTACGTCGATCACGACCACTGGCATGGAAGCGACGAGATCGAGATCCTTGCCGGCGGAGATCCCGAAGACTACCTCGATTTCCGCGGCGCTGTCGGTGAAGCCGTGGCCCTCTCCATCGGTGCTCACGCCGAAGAAGAGCACGACGACCACAGCCATGACATCACCCTCAACGGCAGCCCCCTTCAACTGGAGGCCACCATCGCCGGTGAGCACGGCGACGATTCCCTATGGATCTCTGATAGTCACGGCGATCATATCCACTTCGTCGGCCTCGACGCCGGTCACGCCCACGTGGAATTCCACATCGTCGACACCGACACCGACGAGGTCCTGTACACCGCACCGGAGATTCGCTTTGAGGTCATCGACGAATAACTCGTCGCGCTGAGAGCACGCTTCAATTGAGGCCCCGAGAGGGGCCTCTTTTTTTGTCGTAGCTATTGCCATTCCGCTCCGACTCTTTTACCATACCCCGGAAGTAAGCGAACACTAACCAACCAGCATAGGAATCGCTCATGAGCCAGAAAAAATATCCCCAATTCACTGAAGAACACGAGATGTTCCGCAAGGCCGTTCGCGACTTTTGCGAAAACGAATTGGCCCCCAATGCCGAGGAATGGGAAGCCCAGCGTCTCTTCTCCTCAGAGGTATTTACGGAGATGGGCAAGCTGGGCTTTCTCGGCGCCCGTTACCCCGAAGAACTGGGCGGTGTCGGGGGCGACATCTGGTATACCGCCGTGCTCGCCGAAGAATTGCCCCGCTGCGAGATGGCCGGCCTGGCCATGGCCATCTTGGTGCAGACCGATATGGCAACCCCCATCATCAACGAAATTGGCACGGACGAGCAAAAACAAGAATTTCTCAAACCCGCCATCGCCGGGGAAAAAATCGCCGCCCTGGGCGTCTCCGAGCCCGACGCCGGTAGCGACGTCGCAGGTATCAAGACCCGCGCTATCAAAGACGGCGACGAATACGTCATCAATGGTCAGAAGACCTGGATCACCAACGGCACTCGCGCCGACTTCATCACCCTGGCCGCGCGCACCGATCCTGACGACCGCTACGGGGGAATCAGCCTCTTCCTCTTTCCCACCGACACCCCCGGTTTTGAGGTCGGCAACAAATTGGAGAAGATCGGAAACCACTGCTCTGACACCGCCGAGCTATTCTTCGACAACTGCCGAATCCCCGAGCGCTATCTCCTGGGACATGAAGGCGCCGGGTTCTATTATATCATGCAAAACTTCCAGGGAGAGCGACTCGTAGGCGCCCTCACCGGCACCTCGGGGGCCCAGATCATCGTCGATAAAACCATCGACTACTGCCAGGAGCGAAACGCCTTCGGAAAACCCCTGACGGGCTTCCAGGTCACGCGTCACAAGATCGTGGATATGGAGATGACCCTCCAGGCCTGCCGAGACCTCACCTATCACGCCACGGATCTCTTCGGTCGCGGCATTCCCGCCCAGAAGGAAATCTCGATGGCCAAGGCCTTCGTCGGGGAAAACGCCATGGACGTTATCGATGAATGCCTCCAACTCCATGGCGGCATGGGCTACGTCGAGGAGGGTCCCGTCGCACGGGCCTGGCGCGATACGCGCCTCATGTCCATCGGCGGCGGCACCACCGAGATCATGAAGGAGATCATCTCCAAGGCCATGAACATCTAAGCCCTTTCGACGACTGCCTCAGCGGACCACAAAAAAGCCCGTCGGCCCTTGGCCGACGGGCTTTTTTGGTTCTCCCGGCGCTATCACTATCACTGCTCAGTCTTCCGCCGCTCTTGGCATAGCTTACGATAGGTCAACACCGGGTTTCGCGCCGCCTGGGTTTCATCGAGGCGGCGCCGAAATGCATTGACCGGTGCCTCATGGAGCAGCTCTGGATCGTGTTCCGCCTCTCGATGAACCTTCTTCATGACCTCTACGAACTCGTCCAGCGCCTGTCGAGATTCCGTTTCCGTGGGCTCCACCATCAGCGCCCCATCGATATTGATCGGGAAATACACCGTCGGTGGATGAAACCCGTAATCGATCAGACGTTTGGCGATATCCATCGTCGACACGTCTAGATCTCGGTAGGAGGCGTCATCGAATACCACCTCATGCATGCAGCGCCCTTCAAAGGCCACGTGATACTCATCCTTCAGAGACGAGCGCAGATAATTGGCATTGAGCACGGCCATTTCACTGACCTGCGGCAAATTCGATCCATAACTTCGAAGGTATCCATAGGCCCGCACATAGACCAGGAAATTACCCCAGAACGCTTTGACCTTGCCCACCGACTCCCGGTATTCATCGAATACCCGGCGAAAGTAGACCCCTCCCCCGCTATCCTCGGAGCGCTCAATGCGCGGCACGGGTAGGTAGGGCTCCAGGCTCTCGTGGACACAGATCGGTCCCCCGCCCGGGCCACCACCACCATGGGGCGTGGAGAATGTCTTGTGGACATTATAGTGCATCACATCGATGCCAAAATCTCCGGGTCGAGCCTGACCCAAAATGGCGTTCATATTGGCACCATCCATATAGACCTTGCCGCCTCCCTCATGGACGATTCGGCAGATCTCCTCGATCTCCTTTTCGAAGATCCCCAGCGTATTGGGGTTGGTGATCATCAGCCCCGCCACCGTCTCGTCCATCACGGCTCGCACCGACTCGGCGCTCAATGTCCCGTCGGAATCCGAATCCACTTCGATGACCGAAAAGCCGTTAAACGCCGCCGACGCCGGATTCGTCCCGTGCGCCGAGTCGGGCACGATGATCTTCGTCCTCGCCTCGTCGCCGCGGGCCAGATGGTAGGCGCGAATGCACATCAGTCCCGTCAACTCTCCCTGCGCACCGGCCGCCGGCTGCAGCGAGCAGGCGTCAAGCCCCGAAATCTCACATAACAGCCCCTCCAGATTCCACATCAACTCCAATGCCCCCTGGGCCAGCTCGTCGGGCGTATAGGGATGGAGTTGTCCGAACCCCTCTAGCCGCGCCAGCGCCTCATTGAGCTTCGGGTTATACTTCATGGTGCACGACCCCAGCGGATAGAGACCGGTGTCGATGGCGTAATTCCACTGGCTCATCCGGGTATAATGGCGCACCACATCGGGCTCCGACACCTCCGGCAATTGCGGTCCCTCGTCGCGACGCAGCGGAGCCTCCAATAACTCCTCTACATCGACCTTCGGTACATCCCAATCGGCCTCGTGAAACCGAAACCCTCTTGCTCCTTCTCTTCCGCGATCAAAGATCAGCGGTTCTTCGTATTTCATGCCGCCCGAAATTCTCGTCGTCTCGCTCATATCACTGCCTCGTACGGGATCTGCTCCGGGGATCACTTCCGCTCCAGTCGCCCCACTAATTCTTTTGCCAATTTGCCATAATGCTCTGCGCCGCGGCTCTTGGGCGCGTAGCTGTGGATGGGCTCACCCTCCAGCTGCGCCTGAGCAATCTTGGTGTTGATGCCAATATGCTGCTCCACCACCAACTCGCCCCAGGCCTCTTGGATGGTCTCCATCACTTCACTGTTGATGGTCACCGTTCGCCCGTCGACGCGCGTCAACACCACCCCCAGAATCTCCAGGGGATGATTGAGTCGGTTGCGCACCGTCATCACTGTCCCGATGAGTTCATCGGCCCCCTGAACCGACAGCGGTGACAGGTCGGTTGGGATCAGCGCCTGATCGGCAGCCAGGAGCGCGTTGAGCGTCAGATTTCCCTTATTCGGCGGACAGTCGATGAGAATGACGTCGTAATGAGTTCGCGTGATATTCAGCGCATCGCGCAACAATAATTCCTTGCCGATTTTCTGGCTAATCCGTCCCTCGGCTTCCGCCAACCCCTCGTCAGCCCAGGTGATATCCAGCCCCTGGACCTCCGTGGGCACCGCGGCGTCCAGAATTTGCTCGTCGTCGTCGGACATCAATATCTGACTGACCCGACGCCGCTCCGCCGACGGTTCATCGACCACGGATTCCAGGCTCGTGGTGCAGTGGCCCTGGGCGTCCAAATCCACCAGCAGGACGCGCTTATTGTGGTTGGCCGCCAGTTCCGCGGCCAGATTCACGGAGGTCGTCGTCTTGCCCACGCCCCCCTTGACGGTGGCCACGGCCACAACCACTCCTTGTTTGTCCCCTTTTTTGTATCGGTTATCGCCTTTGACCAGCTTCTTGAGTCCCGATGTGATCAGGTCGCGCATTTCCAGCTCCAAGGCTTATTTGGGTGGCCATCTAAGGACCGCTTGACGGGCCATAAAACAACCACAGATACAATTGACATACAAGCCAGAAACGTTCATGCTAGGCATTCGTATTTCACATATTATCACGTCCCGCCACGCCGGCCTCCACCGTCGGTTTCAGGCGGCACGTACGCCGGGCCAATGCTAACCCTACGCTCGTCGTCACGTGGAGTCTTTGAAGACCCAGGGCATCTTTATGCATCACCGAAAGATAGATCACTCCTCGTCGAACCGATCACTGGCTCCCCTATTTCCCCTGATCATGGCAGCGGCCTTCGTCCTCACCCTCGGCCTCGCCGGATGTGGCACAGACGATGCCAGTTCCACGGATCATAGCTGTGACTCCGATCCCGATTGCCCACTCGGCATGGTGTGCAATGCCAGTGGTCAATGCATCCAGACCGACAACTGTGATTTTTGCACCTCTGACCAGGTATGCCTCATCACGGACGAAAACCCCGAGGGTAGCTGTTCGGCTCCTCAGTGCATGAATAGCGGTGATTGCCCCGGTGATGAGGTGTGCGTCGATAACCTCTGCACCGACTCCGATGGCTGCACCGGCGCCTCGGACTGCCCCGGCGATCAGGTATGCAGTCCCGCCGGTCAATGCGTCGATGGCGGCTCCTCCAACGGACAGCCCAATAATAACGATGATCAATGCACCGACGAGACAGATTGTCCTTCCGGACAGGACTGCGTCGACGGCGACTGCGTCGTTCAAGACGATGAGTGTTCTGTCACCGATGATTGCCCGGATAATCACATCTGCGACGACGGCGACTGCGTAGCCCAGGACAGTAACAACTCCAGCAACAACAACAGCCCCGAACCCGGTCAATGCGACGAGCCCTGCTCCCAGGCCAACCCCGGCGTCTGCGGCGGCAGCACCCCTTATTGCGTCAATGATTGCTGCATCGAATGCATCGGCGGCGGCGATTGCGGTGGCGGCCAGGTTTGCGAGGACGGCGTCTGTCAGGCCCCCAGTGATTGCAGCGCTGACTCCGACTGCCCCTCCGGCTTTAGCTGCGAAGGCGGCACCTGCGAACCCCCGGCCGCTGGCCAATCCTGCGACCCCACGGATCCCGGCTCCTGCCCCGACGGCCAGATCTGCAATGAGGATAGCGAGTGCGAAGACCTCGGTGGCGGGTTGGGTTGTGGCCTATGCAACGATGATTGCACCTGCCCCGGTGATCTGACTTGCGACGCCGACTTTATTTGCACGGGATGCGAATTCGAACTCTTGGATCCGACCGGCGGTTGCCCCAACGGCTTCTGTCTTGATGGAATCTGTATTCCCATCGAATTCTAAGCACCGCCGTTATTCAACGAAAAGCGCCGGGCTCTCGACGCCCGGGGCTTTGCCATTTCTTGGCCACTATGAGCGCCCCCACCCTCGTCTATCCCACGGCCGTCGTGGTCTTGCTCCCCAGCACATCTAACTCGGCAAATACCTCGGCCTTGCCCGCCACCGCCCCCACCACCTCGGCAGGCCCCTCCACGATGCGGGCTTCCACGCGATCCATTCCCGCCGGGATGACGGCCGTCTCGAAGGCCTCTAGGCGAAGCTCTCCCCCCCTGCCATCAGCCAGTCCCATCGTTCCCTCTAGGACATGCACCACCTGAGGCCGATCGCCGCCATTATGCCATCCCATGGTGCTTCTCCCCCTCCCCCGAAACCGCTCAATACTATAGGCCGGGGTCATCGCCACACGTTGGCGCCATCGCCCCAGAGAATAGGGGGCTTCAAAGATCGTCTCCGAGGGACCGAGACGCCCCACCTTGAGTGCTTCCTCCAGGTGGAGCTGCCGAAGCTCTCCATCCAATCCCGGTCGCTGGTAATCATAGACCCTATAAGTGGTGTCCGATGGTTCCTGAATCTCCAGAAGCACCACATCGGCCCCGATGGCATGAATCGTCCCCGGAGCGACGGTGATCGTGTCCCCCGCCTGTACCTCGACCCGCCGTAGATGGTCCTCCAGCCGCCCCTCTATTGCCGCCTTTTTAAATACCTCGCGGTGAACCGGTCGCTTCAGCCCGTGGATCACCGTCGCCCCGGGAGCTGCCCTGACAATAAGCCAGGTCTCCCACTTGCTTCGCGCCCCCAAGACCACCCCATCGACATCCTCATGGCTGGGGTGGACCTGAACACTCAGATCCCGACGGGCATCCAGTAATTTTACCAGCAGGGGAAACCGACCTCCCGTCTCGCCCACCAGGGCAACCCCCCACTTGCTTACTAACTCGCCAAGCGTCACGCCCTCATATGGCCCACTGGCGACCGTTGACTGACCCTCCTCCAGATCAGCCACTTCCCAGGCTTCTCCGATCGGCGTTGCTCTCCCCTCTTTGCCGCAATGATGATGGAGTCGCGATCCCCCCCAGACCTTCTCCACCAACCTCGGCCGCATCTTTATAATCTGCGGCTTTACTTCCACAACTCCTCCATCTGCACTCCCCGCGCACCCACATTCGGGGGGTCTTCATCACATCAATTGCGTCGGATCCTCTTCCGGGCGCTCCTCCGGAGGGGTGATCACGCTCTCAATCAACTCATCGATCATGGGGTCATCGACCCCCTCGGCGATCACCCGTGCCCGCTCGATCTCGGCTTCGAATGTCGCCCGATCGCCTTCACTGCGAGCGATGACCGCCAAGAACACGTGGCTCAACGCCACCATATCCAGGCGGGCTACTCGAATGCCATGGGTCACCGCCCTCTGCAAGGCCGCCCGTGCCTCATCGAGGCTCCGTACGCGGAATAAAAAGCTTCCATAGGCAAACCCCGCCTCCGCAGCCCGCGCCAGGTCTCCGCGAGCTAGCTGAGCTTGCAACCCGGCGCCCAATACCTGGGTCGCCGCTCCCACATAGGGCTCGGGGCGCTGCGTCATATCGATATCGGCATAAATCTGCGCCAACCGCTCATAGATGCGGGCCATCGTCTGATAATCGCCTACCTGAGTCATATACTCCAACGCCTCCGTGGCGCGATCGAAGGCTTCCTGGGATTCCTCTCGGCTGATCTGGACCCAGGCCAGATAGAATTCTGCCCGCGCCTTGCCATAATCCGACCGCTCCTGCTCATAGAGTCGACGCGCCTCCCGAAAGGCCACCATCGCCCACTCCAATTCGTTGTCTCGCATCGAATTCCACCCCTGGAACATACGAGCCGTCGCCAGGGAGCTCATATCGTCGCTCTGCCCCAGATCCACCATGCGCTCAACGATCTCGTCTTGCAGCTCCGGATCGTGGCCCGTTGACGCCCAGTAGAGCCCGGCCATCAATGGCACCAGATCGCCCTGGCACCCATCGGCACACACCTCCAGCAGGGCCCGATAGGACTCCTTGGCCTCCTCGTGGTGGCCGGCCTCCGCGGCCATTTCGGCGTGCATCGCTCGCGCCGACAGGTAGGGGCTCAGCCCACCGCTTCCCTCGCCCCCCACCCCGGTGACGCGCTCCTGGACCAATTCCAGATATTCCGTGGCTGTTTCGTAGGCCCTCTGCGACTGGTCGAGGTAGTCGTGGAGTCGGACCTGCGTTCCCAGCGCATTTCGATAGGCCTTGGAATCATTGCTCATCTGGGCCATTGCTTTGTCCTCTTGGACCAGCCACATCGCCTCGTCAAAGTGGTCGATCGCCCCCCACCGCATGGCGTATTGGTCCCTGGCATGCCAACGCCAGGCGCCTCGAAGGCCGGGGTCTGCCAGCGACTCATGGAGGTGCACCAGACCCTCCGCGGTCTGCCCGCGATAGACCAGCGTGGCGCCAAAGAGCATCGCCGCCAATCCACGCAGCTCATCTTCCTCCTGGTCACCAGGCGACCCCATGGCCACCCCGCCATCCGGCGGAGCCGCCACCATCCCCGGCCCGATCGCCGCCCCCAGGCCCGTGTAATTGATCACCAACTCTCCTTCATCCGACATGGTTAGCCCCACCAACAGGGCTGGCTCGTCGGTCTTTATGCTGCGGCTCCAACGGTGAAAGTCGGACTTTTCGGCATCAACTTCCCCGAATTGCTCGACGATCGTATCCCCCTCCTCTTTATCCAGGGGCCACCGGTCACGGGAGGGATCGACTCTCTCAATCCTCACTTTGCTCCCTGGATAGTGCTCGAAATAGTCCTCCAGAGCCTCCACCACCAATGCATCACTGTCCTCATCTCCCGACAAGGCCACATAGACCGTGGCCTCTCGGGGCTCTTCGGCGAAGGTGGGCTCCATAAATAATGCCCGCTTGCCCGACACCACCTCGGGCCGATCATCGCCCTCCAGGTGGCTATGCCTTAAGCGACACTGGCTCCCCTCTTGGTCGGCCTCCACCACCACGCACAGGCCTGCCAACCGGCGAGTTAATTGCCCGTCAACGGCGGCGCTCGTGTGATCAAATGCGCCCAGCACCCCGTAAATATCGCCGGGCTGAACCCCCTCGCTGGACCCCACTGACAGCGCCAGTCGCGACGCCTCCTCATCAGAGGTCGTCACTCCTTCGACGACGGGCAGGCCCTTGCCCATCGTCTCATCGCCCAACTCGTCGGCGACCTCTGCTATCAGCCCCTCGACCTCCACGTCCGGAAATTGGTAAATTCGATGGATGCGCGCCACCCCATCGCTTACCTCGTCGATGACCGTGCCGGCGAAGAGAGCCGGCCTAGAGTCCTCGCGCAAGGGCCATTCCCCATCATAGCGACCCAGCACCCATTGGCCGCGCTCCACTGCCTGGTGACCCACCATATAGAGCAATCCATCCTCCCCGCGCACAATGCGCGCCGGATCCTCCTCATCCATGACCTCTGGCGACTCCGGTGCCTCCAAAGCAATGGTGTCCACCGCCGGCCACCCCACTTGTTGATCGTCGATCGACGCGCATCCCCCCATGGCGATGACCATCACCGCCATCGTACTCACCAACCCAATCGCCGCGCGGTATCTCTTTCCAACTACCATGTATCCTCCAATGACTCACTTCATCGACCCGGCCAATCTTAAACACCGGCTCCCGACTTTAAAACCCTTCCCCCACCTGAAGCCCTCGGGAATAAAGGCGTCCGCCCACCTTGCGCATCCCCTCGCCGGTGTCTAGGGTTGCCCCCCCTTCGGCTCTATCGGCCCGTGTTTTCACCTCCCACTACTGCAGTAGCCCATCATGAAAGACCGATCCCAATCATCGCCGGCCCCTCTTCATCGCGACGCCCTTTTAGACTTCTTTCACCGCGGTGCCACCGCCGTGGACGACCGTGGCGTGGGCACGGAACACGAAAAATTTGTCGTTCACCGCCACAGCGGTCGCGTCGTCTCCCACGAGGAACCAGGGGGGCTTGGCGATCTCTTTGACGCGCTGGTCCATCGCTTCCAATGGACCCCACACCTCGATGGCGATCACGTCGTCGCCGTCACCCGTGACGATGCTTCGGTCACCCTGGAGCCGGGAGGCCAATTTGAATTGTCCGGTGGCATCAAGCGCACCATCTTTGAGACTGCCGACGAATTCGACCGCCACCTCGACGAACTCCATTCCATCGGTGGCGATGACCTCCTCTTCGCCATCTGGGGAATGAACCCCACCCATGGCCTCGAAGACATCCCCTGGATGCCCAAATCGCGTTACGCCATCATGCGTCGATACCTTCCCACCCGGGGGGCCATGGCCCACTGGATGATGAAGACCACATGCACCATCCAGGCCAACTTCGACTACACCTCCGAGCAAGATGCCGTCGATCTCATCCAGGTCGCCGTGCTCGCCTCCCCTCTGGTGGGCGCCCTATTTGCCAACAGCCCCTACCAGGCCGGCACCGATACGGGCATGCAATCGCGGCGAAACCACATCTGGCGCCACACCGATCCCGATCGCACCGGCGTGCCCTCCTTTATGTATCGCGACCAGTGGGGGTTTGAGGACTACCTGGACTATATTCTGGACGTCCCGATGTTTTTCATCGAGCGCCAGGGACGCCTGGTCGATATGGCGGGTCACTCCTTTCGCGACTTTATGGCTCAGGGCTACCAGGACCACCAGGCCACCCTCGATGACTTTGAGCTCCACCTATCGACCACCTTCCCCGATATTCGACTCAAGCAATACGTCGAGGTCCGAAGCGCCGATGGCGGCCCCCGCGAGGCCGTCTTGGCATTGCCCGCCCTGTGGAAGGGCCTGCTCTACGACGACGACGCGCGCCGAGAATTTCGCACCCTCATGGAGCCCTTTGACGAAGCGTCCCATCGTGCCCTCACGGTGACCTGCTACGAGGAGGGGCTTCATGGCCGCGCCGATGGCCACTCCATCGCCGAACTCTGTGACCAGTTAGTCGCTATCTCTGAGCGTGGCCTCCAGCGCATCGCCGCCGACGCCGATCATCGCTCAGAGGCCCACTTTCTCACTCCTCTCAAGCAACGCCTCAAGGGTCCCACCAGCTACGCCGACCTCTTGCGCCAGGACATCGATGACCTGGGCCTCGATCTCAGTGCCCTGGCCGAAAAGTGGGCTCTTTAAGCGGTCCTTCCACCTAGAAATAGAAAACGCCGACCCTCCACCGTGGGGGGCCGGCGCCTTTCACGCGCCGATCAGGCACGAGCAGTCCCTAGGGGATCACTCGTCGTCCTCATCTTCGTCGTCTTCGTCGTCTTCTTCATCCTCGTCGTCGCCGTTTTCTTCCTCGTCCTCGTCCTCATCTTCCTCTTCGGCGTACTCGTCCTCATCTTCTTCGTCTTCTTCTTCTTCTTCATCGAGGGCCGGCTCATCGAAGTCCTCCTCGATCACCGGCTCTTCCGGCTCCTCCGGATCGGCCGTCGCCGGCTCATCACAGGCCATCCCAAACACCATCATTCCCACGAGCAACACGGCAAGCATTCTCAACATGACTATCCTCTTTTCGTTCAGAAGTATCGACTCTACTTTATCACACCAATGATTTGCACCATTGAAGTGGCAACACGATCGGAATTAAACCCTACACGGTGCCTTGTCAAGAAACGCGCCCCAGTCGTCGGAGCAGAGCGTTTCCATCGGTATCGGCTCCGTGCGAGGTCCAGCTTACCATTGTGGACGCCAGAGGGCTGCCGTCAACCAAAACCGAGCCCCCCCTCACCACTGACCCTCCGCCTTGACCCTCACCGACCAGGGGAGATACTTCCCATGGCCCGCTCATCGCCTCCTCGCCACGGATATGCCATGAACCCACCTGGCCCCAAACGCATCGCCATCCTCACCAGCGGTGGCCCGGCTCCTGGCATCAACTCCGTCATCAATGCTGCCACCCTTGAGGCCATTAACCTCGGCTGGGAAGTCTACGGGGTACGCCAGGGCTTCGGAGGCCTGCTCCGAGACCGGGTCCAACGGCTGCATATCCCCGATGTGGCCTGGATTCATACCCAGGGGGGATCGGCCCTCGGGGTCTCTCGAACACACCCCGCCCAGGACGGCGATCTTGAACCCAGTCTCCGAACCCTTCGCCGTCACGGCATCGATGGCCTCATCACCATCGGTGGCGATGGCACGGCCGCCGGCGCCGCCGCCATCAGCCAGGCCATGGGCGATGACTTCCAGGTCGTCCACGTGCCCAAGACCATCGACAACGATCTTCCCCTTCCCCAGGGCGTTCCCACTTTTGGATTCACCACGGCCCGCCACCTGGGCGTCGAACTTGTCCACAATCTGATGCGCGACGCCCAGTCCAGTCGTCGCTGGTACGCCGTTGTCGCCATGGGCCGCCAGGCCGGCCACCTGGCCCTCGGCATTGGCAAGGCCGCTGGCGCCACCCTCACCCTCATCCCCGAGGAATTCGACGGCCCCATCTCCCTGGAGCATCTCGTCGATCTGGTCGACGGCTCGGTGCTTAAAGGCCTGGCCCATGACCGCCCCTGGGGCGTTGCCATCCTCGCCGAGGGCCTGGTTCACTGCCTGGAGCCCACGGAATTGGAGCGCTTCTCCTCCATTAAACGCGATAGCCAGGGGCGTATCCGTCTCTCCAACCTGGAGTTGGGAGTCCTCATCAGCGAACAGCTCAACCAACGCCTGTCGGCGCGCCGGGAAAGCCTCCAATTCAACGAGATCAAGCTGGGCTATGAACTCCGCTGCGCCAAGCCGGTCCCCTTCGACATCGAGTACACCCGTGATCTGGGTTACGCGGCCACGCGCTTCCTCGCCGAAGGCGGCTCCGATGCCATGGTCCTTATTGACCGCGGTCGTCGCACCTTCATGACCTTCGATGAGATGCGCGATCCCGATAGTGGAGATACCCAACTTCGACTGGTCGATACTTCCTCGGAGAGCTATCTGGTGGCCCGTCGATATATGCAGCGGCTGACCGCCAGTGATTTTAACGACACCGAGGAATTGGAGCGTCTGGCGGGCCTCGCCGACATGAGCCCCGACGCCTTTGTCGACCACTACGCCTACCTCGTCGCCGACGAACCCGACGTCTTCGCCTGGCGCGCCCCCGTCCGAAACCAATTGCCACCCTCTTGATTCGTGGAGTTCTCGTGAGCCACGCCGACCCCATCGATGCCTACCTGAGTCAGGCGCGTCGCGCCTTCGCCGACGCACCACCACTGCCCACCTCCGATGACCTACGCCAGATCGCGCTAGATCTCGATTTTGACGCCGACACCAGCGAGGACGCCGACGCCCTGGCGCTGGAGTTGACGCGCCAGGCCCAGCCACTGCTCGACGGCGCCAAAGACGAGCGCCAACGAGCGGTCGATCTGCTGCGCGACGCCTGCCTGCTCTCTCCCGTCCGCCTTCAGCCCCACTACCTATTGGCCAGGGCCTACGCCCGGCGCTATGGCGACCAGGGTCAGGCCAGCGATCAGGCACTCGCACTGGCACTGGCACGCCGGGCCCTGGATATCGACGCGCATCACGAACCCTCGCGCACCCTCATCGAAAAGATGGGCGATACGCCTCAGGATGGCATCTCTTGGAAAACGGCCGCCCTCATCGTCTTGGTCATCGTCACCATCAGTGGCTCTCTCCAGCTCTGTCATCGCTACCTGATGGTCGATGAGGTCACCGAAGAGCAAACCGAAGAAGTCCGCGAATACTTTGAGGAACGCGGCGAACCGCCCAGATGAGCCCCACGGCACGGCGGAGTCACCATCAATCGTCGCGCCGGGGATCAAATACCACGACCTTCCCGCTGTCATGGCTGTACAGCATATAGACATATTCCCAGGGGATGTCGCAGCGATGTCGTTGACCATCAAAGGAAAGCGATGCTCCCACCCCCTCCTCGTCGTAATCAAAATCAGCGATTCGAAAGCCATGTGAAAAGTTGAGGCGCAGCTCCGACTGGGCCTTGAATCGCTGCGGCACGCTCACGTCATCCTCGCGCGGATCCAAGGTCACCATCACCATCCCCTCATCGATCATCTTGCTAAAAATTTGAAATTTGGCCCGATTCGTATCCTGTCCCTCTTGGTGCAATGAGCGAATCAGGTCTTCGATCGTTGGCTCTTCGGACTCCTCCTCACCGAAGGCCACCCGAACGACCTTGTCGGCATCTTCTTCGCTCTCCACCGGAGTCTCTGGCGTCTCCTCGGGGCCCTCAGTGCTCTCCCCTTCGACCTCTACCTCCTCGGTACTCTCATCCTCACCACCGCTTTTTTGCTCGGGGAAGAGGCGATGAATCTTGTCGTTGGAATCCTGTTCGTCGCTCACACTTGCTCCTCGCGTCGCAGTCCATTGCCACAGAGGCCCATGCCTCTCGACGGACGGGCACCCTACCGCTGCCGCCTCCAAGATCAACCGCGTTTCCCTCCCGAGTGTGCTCTTTAATCGCCCACCGCCGACATCTCTTCACGACGCGCCACCAGGAGACGATCAATAATCCCTCGAAGGCGACGCATATCGAAGGGCTTGGCCACCCATCGATTGGGCAGGGCCTCCAATTCCTGGCGCACCTTTGGCGTCAACCGGCTAGCCGTCATGGCCACCATTCGATCCCAATACTCCGGCGCCTGCTCCTGTACCCAGCGAAAGAGATCGCGCCCCAGCCCGCCACGCATTCGCAGATCGCATAGAATCACGTCGAACTCCTCGGTGGCCAACAATTCCAGGGCGTCCCCCTTGGTGGTGACCGCCATGACCTCGTGATCGCGCTGCAAAATCCGCTGCAAACTCTTGGCCAGCGTTGGCTCCGGGTCCACGATCAGGACCGTCCCCCGCAGCCCCGACGATTCATCCTCCAGCACCTCAAAGGACTGCGTCTGCTGCTCCTCGACCTCCGGCAATCGAACGCGAAATAAGCAGCCCTGGCGGCGCTCGGTCTCCACGTCGATCGCGCCCCTTGCCTGGGTGACGATATCTCTGCAAATCGCCAGCCCCAGACCCGTGCCCTCCGTCCCCTTGGTCGACACGAAGGGCTGGAAGATATCACTCTTGAGCTCCTCATCGAGCCCCGGGCCCGTATCGGCGATCTCCACAATCACCTCTCCCTCCTCTTGGCGCGTGCGAACCTCTAGCCGTTTTTCTTCCCCGTCGACCTCCGACAGCGCTTGAGCCCCATTGATGAGAAGATTTAAAAAGACCTGTCCCAGCCGTGCCGCGCTGACCCCCACCGGCGCCGTCGGCCGAATATCGACCTGCACCTCCACGTCCGGATCCAACTTGGTCCGCGCGATCTGCAGTGACGAGCGCAGGGGTTGCTCGATGGATGCCGGGCGCTGGGCATCGTCATCGAGCCGATGGAAATTCTGGATGCCGTCGACCACCGCCCGAATCCGCTCCGTGCCCTCGCAGGCCGACGCCAACCCGTCGATGATATCGCTGCGCGTATGCCCGTCCGGTTGGCGCACCGTCGCCCCCCGCCACCAGTGTTCCAATTCCTCCAGGGCGTACTCCAGATTTGCGCATACATAACTCAGCGGGTTGTTGATCTCGTGACCCACCGTCGCCGCCATAGTACCCATCATCACCAACCGATCCGTGCGAACCCGCCGAGCCATGACCTCCCGCTTTTCGCCCACCGTGCTGACGATCAATTGCATCGCCCGCTTGCCCTCGAATTTGGCGGGCCGCCCCACCACTTCCACGGCCCGATCCAACCCCCCGTCCTCTCTCGCCCAGGCATCGATGGACTCAAAGGACTCTCCACGTCTCAACGCCTCCATCAGGTCCACCGAGCGCGATTCGCTAAACAGCTCCTCCACCCTGCTCCCCTGAAGCTTTTCCACTTCGTCCACGCCCCACAGGCCACATGCGGTCTGATTGGCAAATACCAACTCCCCCTGCTGGATCACCGCGATGGCCGATGGCGACATCTCCACCAGCGACCGATAGCGAGCCTCGCTATCTCGCAGGGCACGCATCCCGGCCTCCCTAGTCATCAATAATTCCGCCTGACCGGCAGCCACCTCCATGAGTTGTCGGTGCACCTCTCGGAAATTGCGCGCCAGCCGCTGACGAACCGCTACCAACACGCCACACCACTCCCCCTCGACCTTGAGTGGAGCCCCCACCGCGCTGGTGATCGCCAGTATCTCGATGGAGTTGGCCTCCTCGAAACGCGGGTCATCGCTGACATCATTGAATAGTACCGGCTCTTCCTCGCGAAGCACGGCCCGCATCAACGTCGCCGAGCTATCGTCCACCACCTCGCCCAATCGCCCGCTGCGAGCGACCAGCTGTCCGCCACCATCGCAATCCTCGTCCAGGCGAAATAATACCACGTCGTCGGCATCGACGATTTCCCTAGTCGCCTCCACCAGCCGAGGCAATAGGTCGTCGGGCTGGCCCCCCTCCAGCAACCATCGGGTAAATCGGTGAAGTTTCCGAATCCCCGCCAATTCATCGGAAGCATATGCCATGTCCATCGCCGTGTTCAGAGCCTGGGTTTGCCCATGATGAACGAGCCGCGCCGACCGCACCATCGCCCCGATCATGGTTCGATAATTGTGAGGAAAACCTCCTAATTTAGCAATCCCCCGACCCACCGGGCGATCCCATTGACCCCACCTTCGGCACCGCCACCTCGCGGAAATCCGAAGCGCATGGTGGCCCCTCCGTGTGCTCAAATGCCCATCCCTCTCGCGTGCGCCTTATGATCGCGCTGGATCGCGTGCCGTAATTTTGATCTTCTAGATGAACGCAGGTGCCTTCGAACGGAGCTGCCTCATCGTGTTCACTGAGCCAACGAACCCACCGCGATCGGGGCGGCCAATCGTTGCCCATGGCATCCAGGCGTGCCTCCCAACGCGTCAGGCGTCGACTGGGAGCGGCCCCCATACTTCGCTCGCTGATCACGAGCCGGCAACGCTCCACTCGACGGCGGTGAAGCGTCCGGCCGTCAGCCCACACCAAATAGGTCTGCTCTGCATCCACCGACAAAAAGTGGAACCCCCCAAATGCCTGAGGCTCGATGCTCCCGATAATCTCGGCCGCCCCTCTGGCATCCGCCGCTTCCAGCCCCCGGCGTACCAATTCCCCGCGGCTACGCGCATCATCCGGGCCGTCACACCCGAAGCGATTGGTCAATCCGGCGAAGACGCCGGCGTCGTTAATCCCCAGCCAGGTGCCTCCCGCTTCACTATCTCTGGGAGCCACCACCGTCCGCTTGCGACCTTCCCAACGCCTGGGCATCTCCCACGGCCTATCCAGCGCCTCATCGCGATTGGCATACACCTCGAACCTCTTGGCCCCGCTATCTCTTATGACCACGATCGTGCACATCGTTGCTCCTCCTGTCTGCCTCCGACCGGCACCGCCGATGACGCCGTGCGCTCTACCCTCGGCTCTCCGGTGCCACCGCGCAATGATCGCCCGCTCCATCTTGTATTGACCGGGCGTCACAGATTTGGTTTTGTCGCCAACTGTGTCCCCGCCCGGTCGGCCCCGGGCACCTCCTGTTCGCGTTCCACCTACGAGGCCCGTTCATGCCTAAGATTATCTGCTCGCAATGCAAGGCCATCGAAGACGTCGATGAAGCCCCCGAGGCGGCCGGCGCTGTGCTCTGCTCCAAATGCATCGCCGAGGCCCGTCAGCGTCGACGCCCCCGAAAAAATATCCCCCGCAAACAACATGGCACCCGTGTCATGCTTCCCATCACCTGCAGTGAATGTGGCGCCAAGGATACCCTGGACTACGTGCCCAAGGGGGCCGACCTGGACGACGTGCTCTGCCGCGACTGCGCCAGCGAGCAATTCGGCACCGACTCCGACTGGGCCCGCATCCAACGCGCCAAGCAGCGGGAAGACAAAAACCGCGAATACGCCTTCGATTGTGATACCTGTGGACGGACAGACTACCTGCCCTTTGAGCCACACCCTGAGCGCACCTACGAGTGCAATCTATGTCGCCTCGATCACGATACGCCCTCCAAGGAGCGCATCGCCAATCGAAAAAAAGCCGCCGGTGGTGTATTTATCCGACGTCGCTCCCAGGACACCACCGACGATAACGACCAATAAGCATCCCCATTCCCCTCACCTCAAGCCACGCCGGAGTCTCCTATGGCTGCCCCCCTGTCCATGCTCGATCGCGTCGACGATGCCACGCGCTTTGACGACGATAGCATCGCTAACCGCATCGTCAGTGCCACCTACATCGGGGCCGACGACCAACGTCTGCGCTTCGACCTTGGTGACCAGCGTATTGCCCTCGTCGAGGTCGACGAATTCTCATCGCCTCCTCAATTCGAGGTCGACGACGACGTCCCCATCCTCGTCGAAGATCAACGCCAGGACACCTGGCGGGCCTCCGTGGTCAAAGCGCAGAAACTGGCCATCTGGCGTTGGCTGGAGTCCATCCATCAATCGGGCCAGCACGTCGAAGGCACCATCGTTGCCAAAAATAAGGGCGGACTGTCAGCCGACATCGGCGTGAGAGCCTTTTTACCCATGAGCCATGTCGACCTCCACCGCATCGACGACGTGGAGCCCTATATTGGCATGGACGCCACCTTTCAGGTCATCGAATTCGACAAAAAGCGGGCCAATATCGTCGTCAGCCGTCGCAAGGTTCTGGAGGCGCGGCAGAAGGAGCAGCGTCAGGAGTTTATCAAAACGCTGGAGACGGGACAGGTTCACCGCGGTGTGGTCAAGAATATGACCGACTACGGTGCGTTCGTGGACATCGGTGGCATCGATGGTCTCCTCCACGTCAGTAACCTCAGTTGGAACCATGTCAGCGACCCTCGGGACGTGCTGGAGCCCAATCAGGCCATCGAGGTCGTCATTTTGAAATGGGACCCCGACAAGGAGCGCCTCGGCCTGGGCCGTAAGCAACTCCTCGACGATCCCTGGAAAGCCCTCGATGAGGACGTCGACGTCGGCGATACCATTTCCGGCAAGGTGACCAACCTTGTGGACTTCGGCGCCTTTGTGGAGGTCCGTCCCGGCATCGAAGGGCTCATTCATGTCTCCGAGTTATCCTGGAGTGAACGCACCAAGCACCCCGGAAAAGTGCTCGAAAAGGGCCAGGAGGTCGAGGCCAAGGTCATTTCCCTGGACGTCGACCAACAACGCCTCGGCCTGAGCCTCAAACAACTACAGAACAACCCCTGGGAGGCCGTCGCCTCCAAATTCCCCGAGGATTCCATCGTGGAAGGACCGATCACCAACATCACCGACTTTGGCCTCTTTGTGGAGGTCGATGACGGCGTCGAGGGACTGGTCCACATCAGCGATATCTCCTGGACCGAGACGGTCCACGATGCCGAGGAACGCTTTGAGGTCGGAGAGACCGTCAAGGCCGTCGTCCTCGATATTGATGTCCACGCCCACCGAATGAGCCTTGGCATTAAGCAACTTGACGACGACCCCTGGGAAGCCATCCCTGAGATCGCTGTGCCCGGCGAAAAGATCGAAGTCACGATCACCAAATTGACCGACTTCGGCGCCTTTGCCGATGTTCATCAGGGCATTGAGGGCCTCATTCATATCTCCGAGCTCAGCGAGGGGCGCGTCAATAGTCCCTCTGACGTCGTACGCCCTGGCCAGACCGTACAAGCCCTGGTGATGACCTGCGATCCCGACCAGCGACGCATTGGCCTCTCCCTCTATCGCGATGAACTCCCCGTCGACGACGCCGACCTCAGCGAGTACGCCGATAGCGACGAGGATTCAGGCACCACCCTCGGCGATCTTCTCGGCGATCAACTCCGCCAAGGAGATGACTGAGCGACGTCCCCGGATCAGTCCCTGACCTCTGAGCGCAGCTCTTGGAGGTAGAAGTCGTCGAGGTCATCATCCTCGTCGTCCGACAGGGGGTCCGGGGTCATGTCCGCCACCTCTTCTGTATCCTCGCTGCTCAGTTGGCGTCGCGCCATGACGCCCACGGCCGTCACGGCCACCAGCAAGCCCCCTAAGATTCCAAACAACAGTCCTCGCTGATCGCGGTCCGACGGCTCGATCATCTCGTACTCCGTGCCGTAGCGCGTCAGCATTTCCGCCTTGATAGCCTCTGCATCCATGCCCTCTTCGGCCATTCGCCGAATATCCCGGCGTGCATCCGAGGCGTTGGATGATGGGCACATGGCCAGCGTTTGGCCCGGGCAATAGGGGCTAAACACCTCCTGAGACACCTGTCGAGTGATCCGCGTGACCTCACCGGCGTCCGCCTGCGAGGCCCCTTCACCACCGCTGGCCACCAACGGGACCATCAGCGCCATCGATATCGCCAGGACGGCGATGAACCCGCGCTCTATTCGTTTATTATCCATTATCCCTGCTCCCATTGACTCGTTCCCAGCCAGCCTTCCAATAACTCTCGTTGTGTCTCCGTCATGCTTTCTACGGGTCTAATCGAGGGATTCTTCGCCGGGGCCTTATCGATCTCCACAGTCAGGGCGTGGAGATGCCCCCGACGGATCACGTGGAACTCCACCTCAACTCCCGGGCCATAACCGGCCACCACGGTCTTCCATTCCGACTCCCCGACCGCCCGCCCGTCGATGGCCACCAGCTCGTCGCCCGGTGCCAGTCCGCCGGCCTCCGCCGGGCTGTGGCGCAGTATCGACTTGACCACCGCTCTGTCCCCAGCGCCCTTCTTGCATCGAATGCCCACCCAGCCCTCGTCGCTCTCCTCCCAGTCAAGGGTCAGTCCCAGTGGCGTCAGATAGCTCTCATAGTCGATCTCAGCGGCTGTATATACCAGGTCCTCGAAGACCTGTGCTGGATCCGCACCGGCCACTTCTCGTACGGCCTGCTCCACCTCTCTGGGAGCAAATCCTCGCCCTTCTTCCACCACGTAGCGCTGCCACATCCAGCGCATGACGTCGTCCATGCTGCGCTGTCCTCCGCTCTGGGTGCGAATCCACAAATCGATGAGCCATACCGCCACCTCGCCTTTCGAATAATAGGATACCGTGGAGTTGACCGTATTTTCATCTCGCCGATACAGGCCGATCCAGGCGTCGAAACTGGCTTCCTCCAGCGATTGCTCAAACCGACCTGGCACCGCGGCGATGCTCTCGATGCGCTTTTGCAGGCCTTCCAGGTAGGTCTCGGCTTTCATCAGTCCCGCTCGCATCACCTGCAGGCTGTCATAATAGCTCGTCACGCCCTCCACAGCCCACAACGACGGCGTATAATTTTCACGCTGATAGTCGAAGGGCCCAAGCTCCCGGGGTCGCAGGCGTTTGACGTGATAGGCGTGAAAATGCTCATGGCTCAGCAGGCGCAACACATTGAGGTAGTCCTCGTCACGCCCTCCATCGTCATCGACCTCGTAGGCGTTGACCGCCGTCGGACTAAAGAGGTTGACGCTGCTATGGCGATGTTCCAGCCCGCCCCACTTGTCGGCCAAGATGTGGTTGATAAAGACGTAGCGCTCATAGGGGATCTCGCCGAATAGCCGGGCATGCTCCTCGATAATCGCCGGCAAGTCCCGACATAGTCCCTGAAAGTCGACTTCCGACTGGGACCACCCCACCAGCCGGTGCTCCTTTCCCTGCACCTCGAAATGCGCCGTCTGGTGATCACCCATCTCAATGGGAGAATCAAACCACTCATCGAAATCTTCAGCTCTCAGCACCCCTGGCTGAACCTGCTCCAGTCCGCAATGGATCTCCCATCCCTCGGGCCCTTCGATATGAGCCTCCACCGCCCGATCCAACTCTCCTTCGGGGTAGACGCAGGTGGCCACCGGGTTGATGAACCCATGGCTATCATCGACGTGATTAAAGCGCGGTGAGATCTGGTGAGCATAGACCTGGTAGCGAACCGTCAATCGCGCTGTCGCCCTGACGTCGACATGCCAACTGGCCTTGTCTCGCTTGGTCCACTCCAGGGCCTGTCCCTCTTCGCCCAGGGCTTCAAACCCCAGCACAAATTGAGAGTACTCGCGAACCTTATAACTACCGGGGATCCACACCGGCATGCACAGCACTTGCTCATCGCGGCCCTCCAGATCATCCATCACCAATTCCACATCAATCCGTCGCGCTCGAGGTTCCTCAACCGCCATTCGATAGTGAATCCCGCGACCCATGGAAGTGTCCTCGCTGGTTGGAAAATGGTGCACCGCAAACCAATACGGAGCCCCCAAAGGGACTCCGCATCATGGCTACCGGTCTTGGAGGCTGGGATCAATCGTCAAATTGTCGCTTCACCAATTCCACCTCGTGGGTGTTGGGGTAGCGCTCCGCACTAAACTCCCCATCGAAGCGTTCCTCGTCCTGGCGAGTGAGCTCCAGCAAATACATCTCCTGCTCATCGTCGGTGGGGTTCCAGTAGATATCGACCCGGTCCCCATCAATGGACACCTCGTCGATATCACCGGCCAGCCCATCCAGAAAGTCGCCCCGGGCATTGCCCATCAAATACGAGCCTTCCGCTGTGCTTTCACCTTCGTCGTGAAAGATATCGAAATAGGCCAGCGGCACATCGCCTTCCACATACGCCGCTCGCCACGACCCCTGCATTTCGCCGACTTCCAATAACTCCTTATCCTCATCGGGGCCATGAGCCTCCCAATAATCATCATCGTACTCGTGATTATTCTCACCGTGTTGATGGTTGGGATCGTCGTTATTGTCGCCCTGATTATTGTTGGGGCTGGTGCTTTGGTTGTTGTCCTGGTCGTTGGGCTCCACCGAGATATCGTCTCGATCGCAACCGACCACCGCCAGTACGAGACTGGCGCTCAAGAATAGGACCATCGTCCTGGGCATTATGCGCTTCATAAAATCTCCAGAGATCAAAATTGGACTCCATCGCTTCCGTTTCATGCTCTACCTCCCTTATTGCACCGGCACGTAGACGCTGGCGCAGCTGGCGTCGGGCCTGATATTGCCGCAATAATCGCTGCACGCCGTGCCGTTGCCCATCGAAATCTCGATGTGCCCGTGCTGAGAATTAAAGCCCTGACAGCCTCGATCCCAGGCGATGACGGCACCGGCCGGGGCCTCCGTGGTCGCCACATCGACCTTTTTCAGGCCCATATTTGCCAGGCGACTGGGGTTGGCGTCGGCGTTGCACTGAAAGCCATAAGCCGACAGGTGGAAGCGATTGTGGGTGCACGGTCCGGAGTGCTCCAACTGAGTCCAGGGCACGCCGGCGCGCTCCAAGGCCCGTTTAACAAAATGCCAGCAAAGCCCGGAAGTCCATCCTCCCGTGCCGTTGGAGCACCGATCGCCGCTGGTCTCATCGTCGAATTGCGAATAGCAGCGACCGCCCTCGGCGGCCAGCGCATCGGCCATGGCCTGATCCATCTCACCCAGGGGCGACGGCGTATTCTGGCTCTCACCGCCGGGGATCACTCCGTCCTGGTTGGTCACCGTAATGGTGATCTCTTCGTAGGCCACCACATTGCCATCGGCGTCCAGCGCCCGGGCGCCCACGATCCGCTCGCCCAGGTATTGGAACTCATAGCTCACCTCGTATTGGGAGCTGGCGCTACTCGACGAGCCGATGATCCAGTCCTCGTCGATCACATCTTCCGCCGACTCTGGCACATAGTACTCCACTTCCACCACTCCCGGATACGACGCGATGGAGCGGAAGGTCAGGTCGTTGGTATGAGACTCACCGGCCGTGGGCTTGATAAACTCGAACCCCTCATCGCCGTCAAAGGTCTGATCGTTTTCATCGAACGCGAAATCTTCGCTGCTCAATGTGCGCGTCCAATTCTCGGAGGCGTTCTCATCGAGCACCTTCCAGATTTTTCCGTCCTCGGACACCGAAATCTTCGCCGTGCCCGTCGGCTCGCAGGACGCCATGGCCGCCTGATAGGCATGTTGCGCCACATTGAGCACATCTCCCTCTCCCAAGGGCTCCGACAACTCCACGACCAGGTCAGCTCCCACGGGCACTCCCGCCACGCGCTCCAGCCGGTTATCGCAGCTATCGTTATCCGGCAGACCCAGCGCTGCATTGGCATTGGATACGCCTGGACTGCAATGCACGCTGGAGGCCTCAATCGTCGACCCATTGCGACTTCCGTAAATGGCATCGACCTCGAACCCATCCACCGGGTTATCCTCGGTCAACGGCGACTCATCCACCCCGTGGACGCGGACATAGCGAAAGCCTGAGATATCTCCTCCGCTTCCTCCCGCCTGTTCATCTCCGCCTCGACAGATGGCGTCGCTTCCGGCGTTAGCAACCACCGTATCCAATTGATTTTGAAGATTGGTCCCCGGACAGGCTGTCGCCTGCGATGGCCACTCCCCATGCCCCTGGATATTGCTTCGTTCCAGAGGAATATCGAATTCATCGCCCAGGTAACGAAGCATCTTCGTCAAACTCTCGATCTGCTCCGACGACGGCTCCCCACTCTGATCGAAGCGCCCAAGTACGGCCACCCCAATATTCCCCGTATTGTCGCCTCCGGCGTGAGCCCCTATCCGGTTGACCGGATTGGCCTCATAGATCGTGCCGTCCCAGCTGATCACATAGTGGTAACCGATATCGGCCCACCCCTGATTCATGTGCTGCTGCTGAATATTTCTCACGCGCCCGGCGCCATCGGCCTCGTTATTAGGCGTCACCGTGTGGTGCACGGTCATCCGATCCGGCGTGTGGTGGGGTCGGTTGCTATTCGGTGGGCGCGCATTCCACGCCGATCGGGGACGAATGTCCGGCTTCTGTGACGGATCCGCACAGGTGCTGCTGTCCTGGGTCCCTCCCCCGAAGTTGCATACATCGTCGGAATGTGACGGGGGTGCCTGACCGCCGTCGACGGAGCTGCTCACGCATTGGCTCTCCTCGGCCACCCGCGCTCGCACGTCGTCTCCGTAGTAGTAGCGAAGGATCCGCTCGTAGTCCCACCCCTCATCGGCCAGACAGGTTGCGCCATTTTGGGACTTCGCTCCCCGGTTCGCCGGGTTGTCCGGGTGGCCCAGACTCGTGGGCTGAACCTGTCCTCCCGATCGCCCCTGATTATAGGTGACGTATTGCTCCGTATTGGTCTCATCGGGGTCAGACCCCGTGGCCTGACAGGTAGAGGACGACGGAATGGCTCCCGCCACATAGAACGCCGCGATCAGACTCCCGTTTCGCGTCAATACCTGGCCCTCCGTGGCTTCCACGGCATCGATATGACGCTGGTCCACGTCCGTATAGTCGCAATTATAGACCTGATCGTCCGTCGTTGGCGCCAGCGGCTCCGCCCCTGCCTCCGCCTGAAACGCGGCGTAGGTTCGCGCCGCCACGGCCTGCGCCTTCAGCGCTTCCATGGGCGCATTGCCGTTCTCGCAGGCCACCACGCTTGGCAGGTAGTCCGTCTCCACGTCCACCGAGCCATAGCCCTCGACCTCCACTGAACAGAACGCGTTCAACTCCTGAATTCGGACATCTAACTCCTCATCCAGCTCCATATTGGACTGAGGTCGGTCATTGAGCCCACAGCCGGTGGCCATGGCCACCATGAGCAGCACCGCTGCCGCTCTTGAGCCCCAGGCGACTCTCCCGGTCTCTCCTTGTTTTTCTACCATCGATGATCTCCAGATCTATATAAGGCGTGCATTGGCATTTAGCTTGATGGATCCCGGACCTGGGCGGCAATTCCCACCGCACCGATCCGTCCGATCCTCTATATAAGAGATGACCTACCAAATGGAGGTCACCCTATGAAGCGAATCAAACGCGCACAAATCATTCGTCGCGTATGCCAACGTCCATGCACGATCCATTCCGGTTGACGCCCCCCATGAGTTCATTTCCAATTAGCGCTTCACCAATTCGGCGGCGTGGGTATTGGGGTACATCTCGGCGCTAAACTCCCCGTGATATTCGCCCTCGTCGATCCGCTCCAACTCCAGACGATACATCTCACCCTGGTCGGGCGTGGGGTTCCACTGGATGACGATCTCGTCGCCCCCCGATTCCAAGCTCACCGCTTCCAATTGTCCCGATGCCCCATCCAACCCCGCCCCCCGGGCGATGCCCATCAGAAAATCACCGCGAGCACTGTCTTCGCCTTGGGCGTGGAAGATCGAGAAATAGGCCAATGGCACGTCGCCGTCGACGTAGGACGCCCGCCACGACCCCGCCAGCTCACCCACTGGCCGACTGGCCTCCTCATCGTCCTCGTCGCGTTGATCCGATGCCTCGTAATCCATCCAATCGTAGGGGTCTTCCTCCGACGGCTCTTGCTCTTCCGGCTCTTCTTCCTGTTCCTGCTGTGGCGGCGGATCGGGCTCCTCCGAGTCGTTCACCACCACGGCATCCCGATCGCATCCCACGGCCAACACCAGGATTCCCGCCACGGCGACGACCCACTGACTTCTTTGCCACTTTCGCATATCTGCTCCCTGCTCATCGAACCCGAGTAATTGATTATAGGCTGTCTCCACCGCGTCTACTGGATGGGGATATAGACATCGGCGCAGCTGGCGTCATCGTCGATGACATCGCAGCTATCATTGCAGGCCGTGCCATCGCCCATCGAGATCTCGATCCCGCCATGGTCGACGCTCTGATTGCCACAGCCCTTCGCCCAGCTAATGATCGCTCCCGCCGGTGCTTCCGTGGTCGGGACATCAACCCGTCGAAGCCCCATATTCTCCAGCATTTGAGGGTTGGCGTTGGCGTTGCACCGGAACCCGTAGGCCGAGCCGTGGAACTCATTCCACGAACAGGGCCCCGCCGACTCCAGGGCCGTCCAGTCGATGCCCGCTCGTTCCATGGCCCGCTTGACGAAATGCCATCCCAGTCCGGAGGACCAGCCTCCCTGACCATCCTGACAGCGGTCGCCATCACTCTCATCATCGAATTGAGAATAGCATCGGCCCCCCTCTTGATGGAGGCTATCGGCCATGGCCTGATCCATATCCGCCAGCGGAGACGGCG
Source organism: uncultured Bradymonadales bacterium (assembly GCA_964566695.1). Taxonomy (GTDB): domain Bacteria; phylum Myxococcota_A; class Bradymonadia; order Bradymonadales; family Bradymonadaceae; genus SLJM01. The sequence goes on along the minus strand of CAZMJS010000004.1, from coordinate 7,415 downwards.
TATCTTCCCCGTCTCCTTCAGGGATTTGGCCATCGGCGTCCACCACGGTCACCGTAATGACCTCGCGATCCAATTCCTGGCCGTCGGCGTCTACAGCTCTCACGCCCACCATGCGCTCACCCAAGTTTTCAAAGGTATAGTCGACGGCAAATCCACTGCTGGCATCTGTTGAGCTGCCAATGACCCAATCCTCATCCAGCGCATCAAAGGCCTGCTCCGGCACGAAGTACTCCACCTCCGCCACTCCGTCGAGGTCCGCCTGGGCCTTAAATGTCATGTCCGCTTGCACCGATCCTCCGGCCTGCGGTTCGATAAACCCAAAGCCCTCTTCCGGGCTCCAAACCTCGTCCTGGGTCGCGTCGCCAAAGAGCTGGTCCACTTCCAGGGTGTGGTTCCAATTGCCCTGGACGCTCTCGCCGACGACTTTCCAATTGCTGCCGTCGCGAGAGACCGACACCCGGGCCGTGCCCGTCGGCTCACAAGGGGCCATGGCCGCCTGATAGGCGAATTGATGGACGTGCAGCGTATCACCGGCCGTCAACCCGTCGGAGAACTCCATCACCAGATCGGAGCCCTCGGGCACCCCGGCGACGCGCTCCACCCGGTTCTCACAGCTATCGTTATCGGGTAGCCCCTTCGCCGCAGAAGCATTGGAGACCCCTGGGCTGCACACCACCCCCGACGCCTCCACCGTATCGCCATCTCGCGTGGCATAGACCGCATCGACCTCAAACCCGTCGACGGGGTCATCGTCCGTCGTGGGGGACGCGTCGATCCCACTGACGCGCACATACCTAAACCCCTGATCGGCATCCGGATCTGGCTGCTGGTCCTGGCAATGACGATCTGCACGCGCCGACGCCACGACATCCGATAGCGAGGGATAGAAATTATCGCCCGGGCAATCGTTGGAGGCATGACGACCCGGCCAATCTCGATGCCCATAGAAATTATCGTCCACCAACTCGACCCCATGCTCATCGGTCAAGTGCCTCAATAAACGCTGCAGACTCGTCAACTGCTCAGCCGTGGGTTTCACGCTTCCTATGCTGAAATGACCCACCAGATTGATCCCCAGGTTCCCCGTATTATGACTGCCCACGTGGATGCCCCGACCATGATCCGGGTGGGCATCGTAGATCGTCCCATCCCAACCGATCACATAGTGGTAGCCAATGTCTCGCCACATCAAGTTTGGGTGATTCATATGATGATTTTGCATCCCGCCAATCACCGTCTCCGTCGTATGCCCCCGGGACTCATAATCATTATGAGGCGCCGCTCCCGAGTGATGGACCGTGATCACTTCGACGGGGCCAATCGGCGGCGGATCGTGCCGCGGATCGGCGGGGTTCCAGCTCTGACGCGGTTGGATACTCGGCCTCTGCGATGCATCGGTGCACTGTTCTCCCCCGAAACTTCCCTGATCCCCTCTCTCAAAATGACATACCGCGCCGTCTCCATCTCCCTGGGAGGGTGGGCGCTCCGGCGCGCCGCCTTCTCCAGGGGAGCCATCCACGGCACCGGGCGTGCACTCATTGTCGGGATGAATTCGGATTCGGATATCGTCGCCATAATAAAATCGCAGGATGCGCTCGTAGTCCCATCCCTTGTCGGCGAGACAACTTGACCCATTTTGCGACTTTAGTCCCCGGTTTTTCGGATCGTTCTCGTTCCCCAACGGTGTGGGCTGCACCTGGTTCCCTGTTTTGTGCTCGTTATAGGTCACCCATTGTTCGGTCGATGGATTGGTATCGGGATCTCCCGGCGCCGCCACGCAGGACGGCGTCGACGGCTCCGCCCCCGCGGCGTACATCCCAGCCGTCAATAAATCGCCGCTCATCAGGACCTGCCCCTTCGTCGCCTCCACCGCATCGATGTGGCGTTGTTCCACCGGCGCGTAGTCGCACCCGTAGACCTGATCGTTTTCATTATCTTCCAAGGCCTCCCGTTGGCCGGCCACATAACGTCCCATTTCGTAGAGCGCGTGGCTTCGAGCCGCCACCGCCTGGGCTTTCAGCGCTTCCATCGGCGCATTCCCATTCTCGCAGGCCACCACGCTGGGCAGATATTCCGACTCCAGATCCAGGGTGCCGTGGGCTTGTAATTCCACGCTACAGAAGTCAGAGAGCGCCTGAAGCCGCACATCTGGCACCTCGTCAAGCGGTGCCACGTCTCCATCATCACTGAGGTAGCCACACCCACCGAACGTGCCTAACCCCACAAAGAAACCCAGCATCACAGCGATCCCGGACCACCGAATTTTCACCGCATTCAAGGGTGACCGACACATACGCATCTCCATCCACATCGCAATCTATGAAAGGACGGCGCGCTCACATCATCCAACGTCGCGACGCCCGACTAAGTCTCTCCTTGTGCACAAAAGTCTGCATAAACCATGCCGAGGGATCAACCCCGCTTTGCGACGCTTTCCATTGCCCCCATGGTGCTCTTGGGGTTCCTCCCTTGATCCCAGTGGCCACCTCATTCATATAGTCGGTCCCCGTGCCACCCCTATTTGCCCCCCATTACCAGGACTGTCATGGCTTCCTACCTGAACCCAGGCCCCATCTTCATCACCGGATTCCCCGGGTTTTTATCCCATCAACTCCTCCAGCGGCTGGTGGCGTCTACCGACGCTCCCATCCACCTCCTCGTCTTGCCACACACCCTGGACGATGCCCGCCAACAAATCGCCGATCTGGATTACCGCACCCCGGGCACGGCGGAGCGCTGCCAACTCCATCCCGGCGATATCACCGAACCACGCCTCGGCCTCCCCGACGACACCTTCGACGAACTCACATCTTCCGTTGCCACCGTCTGGCACCTGGCCGCCATCTACGACCTGGCCGTCGACGAGGAAATCGCCTATCGCGTCAATGTCCACGGCACCATTCAGGTCCTCGACTTCTGCGAGGCCTGCGATGACCTCCAAAAACTCAACTACGTCTCCACCTGCTACGTGGCCGGCAAACGAAGCGGTCAGATCTTGGAGACCGAATTGGATCGCGGCCAACACCACTACAACCACTACGAAAGCACCAAGTTCTGGGCCGAAGTAGAGGTCCAACGCCGTCGAGACGACATCCCAACAACCATTTTTCGCCCCTCCATCGTCGTCGGGGACTCTCAAAGCGGCGAAATCCCTAAATACGACGGCCCCTACTACGTCTTCCAACTATTGCATCGCCTACCGGAGTGGCTGCCCATTCCTAAGATCGGTCGCGGCGACACCCCGGCCAATCTGGTGCCCGTCGATTTCGTCACCGACGCCATGGTGGAACTCGGCCTGCGCGAGGACACCACAGACCAGGTCTTTCACCTCGCCGACCCCATGCCCATGACCTCCGCCGAGGTCGTCGATCAAATCCTCGACGCCCTGGACCGCCCCCCCTCGATGGGTCGTCTGCCCCTAAACTGGGTGATGCGTGCGCTGGAAAATGAATCCGTGGAAGCCTGGACTGGCGTCCCTCGAGAAGCGCTCATCTACTTCCACCACGAGGGCCGTTTCGACACCACTCATACCCGCGAAGCCCTGGCCGATACCTCCATCATGTGTCCCCCATTGCCCATCTACCTGGGTACCCTTCTGGACTTCTTTCTGGAACACCCGGACCCCTCCTCGCTATAACCCTGGTGAGCCACGGCCCCCACACAGCCCCGCACACCGATCAAGGACTCACGGATCGGGCGGCCACGACGGGGCCGATGGCGGTCCCTCTACCCCGAAACTCTGATCCTCTTGAATCCCCAGCAAATCGCGGTAAGGCGCCGATTGTTCAAGCTCCATCCGCGTGATGGCCGCCACGTCGCGGCTGCTCTCAACGGGCTTTGGGGGCACCAACACATCCAACTGCGCCCGAATGGGAAGCGTAAAGCCTCCCGGCAAATCGGTCGCGCTCTCCCTCAGCGAATGAATGACGCCGTAGCGCTGACCAGCGCCCGCCACCGCCGGGCTTCCACCGCCCACGCGCGCCGCCGCTGGCTGAAGGGCCCCCGACCCTCCACCCAATCCCAATCCTCCCCCCCGATCGTCGACCAACGCATTGGCATAAGCACTGCCTCCCACCACCTGACCCGGATCGGAGGTCATGGATTCCCGGGCCCCTCGAAAGGCAATCTGATTATTGGCCGCCCGTGTACGGGCCATGGACTCGCCCCAACTGGCCCCCGAATCCAGCCCCTGGTGGGCGTCCACCTCGTGACCTCGCAGCTCGTCGGCCAGCGACTCGCGCCGCTGGCCGATGCGCTCCTGCTGTAAAAACTCCCGATCCTGACGCGCTCCGTCGCTGTGCGACTCATGGGGGTTCGGCGACTCCAGATTCACCAATTGCTGCCCCGAATCCCGATCGTGGGTATGTTCCACCACCTCGTACCACAGATCCTTCTGGGCTTTCGCCGCCTCTTGCGTCAACAGGTGACCCGCCATCCCCATGTGGTACACAAAGGACATGATCATCAACAAAATAGGAAGACAGATCACGAACTCCGTCAGGGATGTTCCCCCCTCGTCACGCTGCAGGTGTCGCCATCGTTGGATCATCGCGCCACCCCTCCCACCGTGGATTGTCCCATCGCCCGGGACGCCCGCTCCATATAGACCAGATCATGCATAAATTCGGCCTCATCGCCTCGAAGGTCGTCATGCAGCCGGCCACTGAGGGCCAGAAAATCGATGCTGGAGTGATAAATCGACTGAAAGCCCCATCCCCGTTGACGAAATTCGTCGGGCAACGCCATCGGACGCATCCGCGCCGTCCACACCGGTCTCCACAGATCGGGCGCTTCTTCATGATGGTACGACATCTCCGCCCGTGCCATGCCCCAATAGCCCCTGGGTCGAAATAGCTCCGTGTCGCCCACCTCCGCCGTCTCTTCGTAATCACCAAATACCCCGTCGTATTTATCGTCGCGCATCGACTCAAATAACCCGGGATGGTGGTGATAGGTCAGCACCACATGAGAACTGTCGAAATACCATCGAGCCGGCTGGTCGGCTCGCGACCAAATCCGCCATGGCCGACCGTACTCCCCCAGGTCTTGGTAGGTCTGCTCCACCGCCCCCTCGAAGAGATCGCTGGCCCCGCGGTTGATCACCGAATCGGCGGCCGCTCCCAGCTCCGAGCGATCCTGATGGTGCTGGGCATTCATCGGATGTTCCCAATCCTCAAATACCTCTTGAGCCATGCCCCCTTCGACCATGGTCGCCCAGAAGTCGCCGTGCTCCACTGGCAACTGATCTGGATTCTGAAACTCGGCGATCCCCCCACCGGCCTCTGCCATCACTGGCTGCACAAGGCTTGAGTACCCTCCCCGCGGCATGCCGTCGGCCGGCGGCGGGCGAAAGCTCGACGCCAGGGTCGCCCCGTTTCGCTGGGCCCTGAGCACCGACTCGCTCCACGCCCACCAGGCCGTCACCTTCTGGATATATTGCTGGTACGTATCCAACGCCCTCAGGTCCGCCATATAGAAATCGCGGTTATCCTGGTAGGCCACATAATCGCCGGCCTCTTCCTCTTCGTAGAGATCTCGATTCTCTACAAACTCCGGATCATCACAGGTGTACCAGGTATCGGGGGGAACCGAGTCAAAATCACAATTTTGCCAAAATAGTTGCTCCACATACATGGCGTAGGAATTCATCATCGCTTCGTAGGTGGCGTGAACCCCCACCAGCGACCGCTTGGCCACATTGCTAAAGGCCATCATATTCATCGATCGCGCCTTCACCGAGGCCCCGCTATAGGCCCCGGCGTCGGCGCTGGCCTGCACGTCGGACTTATCTTTGGTCACAAAGATCCCGTCGACCAATACCCAACTCATCAGCAACAGAATTAGGATCCCCGCCAGGCACATCAAAAACACAGCTCCCCCCTGGTCGCTGTCCAGCCTCTGGATCCGCCCCCGGATTCCCCGGAATTTAGGGCTGCGGCAACTCGGCATTGGGTGCCACCTGTTTGGGGTAGAAGAGTTCGTCCGATAAGCGCATATAATGACCCGGCGCTCCCTGCACCCGCATCGGCTCACCAAAGATTCGCCCCATCAGGGGGAAGGTGATTTGATGCTGGTACACGATATCAACGCCAATCTCTCGTTCCTCGTCGATCAACTCCACTTCCACCGCCTGATACGCCGAGGTAAATTTGCGCACCGTGCGATGAGGAAACGCCGACCCATCGAGCGCTCGCGTAAAGGACAAATCCTCGGCGGCGGTAAACGCATCCAGGTCGGCCGCCATCCCGATCCCCATCGAACCGGCATCCGAGCTCGGTGTCGGCTGCTGATGGGATAATAATAACGCTCGCATTTGCTCAAATTGACGCGACTCGGGCTCGCGATTGGACGCAAATTCCGACGGAGCCACCGGAGTCATCGCTGCCGCCAATTGCAGCCGCACCATATCTTCCACCTGGTCTTCGCTCACCTCCATTCGGGCCGTCCCACCATCGATGGGTGCAAGCTCTGGGTGCCACACCCAGGCCGTCCGCACGGCCTGGTGGCTTCCATAATTGAATAACATATTGGCGATATTATTGACCGCCAACTGCGCCACCCCGAGCAAAATGAGCAACAGTACAGGCATCACGATCAATGTCTCGGTGATCACCGTTCCTCGCGCGCTGACGAGACGCGGCTGATTACGCCGCGGCGTGGACACAGTGCGCCATAGAAGCGCCACCAAGGACCACACAAGCGTCGCCAGCACGGCATGAATCGGCGCCTGCGGCCAAGCCAAGCGCCAGGATCCCTGGTGCTGATGGATGGCCCACATGGACTCCAAATGCCCGCTTCCAACCATGAGCCAAAGCGATCCCAGCGCCACCACAGCAATCCCGATGAGGTGTCCCACCACGGAAACGACAGCCCCTGACCACTGGCCGGTCATCTCATCATTGCTTGTGGAACTTGCTCGCCTCATATTCCCTCAGTCCAACTCAATGCCCTTATCGGCGGCCTGCCCTGCACGGGTAAGCAATTTCTGGGCCACATCCTTCTACGACACGTCACTCACTCTGCTGCCGAAGCTCCTCGATGGCGTCTCGCGACTGCCGCCCCGCTCTCCTTGCGGCCTCTCGATCCACCTCATCTTCGCTACGCCCCTCTTCGCCAGAGCGTCGTGCTTCGCTTTGCTCTCTCTCGACTTCTTCCCGGGCCTCGTCACGGCGCTCGAAATAACGCTCGTCCTTCTCGCGCTCCGCGGCCCCCTGACGCACCCATCCATGGGTCCATTGGGGCCTCTGTAATCGAACCCCCGCCGTGCCAGCGGCCTCTCGTTCATCGTATCGTCCCCCGCTTCCCACACCGAATATCGATTGCCTCGATGCCATGGCCTGATGGCGCTGCCACCCCCGTGCCATGCCACCTCGGAGCTCCCGATACCCCTGGCGCTGCGTCGCTTCGTAAACAAG
>CAZMJS010000003.1:121441-137128 GCA_964566695.1 uncultured Bradymonadales bacterium | reverse complement strand
CGCCAATCACTCCCCGATTGATTGACGATGCCAATATTAAACCCCGACATCGAGGTATCGACGTCGATCTGGGCCCCCAGCTCATTCGTCTCTTCCGACGCGCTAAACGCCCACCCCAGGGTGGCCACCGACAGCACAACCACCGCGGCGATGACTCCTATCTTCTCACTTTGATAGCGGCTCCCCCAACTAAAGAGAGCCTCTAACTCATGTTTCAATCGCTCCAAATCTATCCTCCGTCTATCCTCCTGCGGGGTCGCCACCGACAACGCCACCCTCGTCCCATACCATATGCCACCGACCCGTCGATGGGAAACCCTCGCCACCTTTGGACCGCTCCCCACCGGTGGTTGACATACTCTTCAATCCTGACGTAATCTCAGGTCGAGCGATTATTTTGATGGCCCGATTCGCCCGATCTCTAATAATTCAACGGGGGCGAATTCCACCAACCGTGCGTTAGCCGAGAAGTAGTCATGAGACGTATCTCGATCCTCTTACTCGCCGTTATCACTCTGGGCCTATCTGCCTCGGGGTGCATATCCTACTCCACCTACCACACCGCCGCCCCCATCGAAGAAGGCGTCACGGAGGGATACGCCACTGGCAGCTTATACGGCATCGCCGTAGACAATGCCTCGATCTCGGTGCCGGTCAATGAAATCGGAGCCCGTTACGGACTGTCCCCGGAGTCCGATATTGGCTTTAAATTCCATTATGGTGGCGTCGCTGCCGATTACAACCACGCCATCATTTTGGAAGACGATTTCGCTCTCTCTCTCAACCCCTACTTAAACGTGGGCTGGATCGCTGGGTTGGGGGTGGGCACGGTCTTTCTCAACGTCCTCGCGGACGTGGTCCGCCAAGACGATTTAACCCTCACCGTGGGTGCTAAGCCCGGCTTCATTTACGGGCTTGGATCCATCGACGATGACATCTCTACCAGCACCGCCGGCGCGATGGGCTTTATGGTCGGTGTCCGACTCGATATCCATCCGGACTTCTCGATCATGCCGTCCTTAGACATGGTCAGTCCCACCACTGAATTCGGTACCGCCTGGTTTTATAACGCCGGAGTTGCTGTCCTGTTCTGAGCTACCTGCCTATTAGGCAGAACCTCCCCCGGCGTCATTCAGGCTGCCGGACGGGAGCTTCTGCCCCCTACTTCGGCTCCCCCTTCCCCACGACATGCCCGACCCTTTTGCCGAGTCCGGCGCTGTGCCGGACTCGGCATCTCGCCCCCCCGCCCACTGGTTCATCCATTTTTCTGGAGTCCCGGTGTGTCGCCTGGCCCGCAACCCACGGCCCCCTGACTTCCCAGTCAGCCACCCTCTGGCCTTGACATCTAAATTTAGTACTGACTAAGCCCCTGTGGTCCGATGCAAAGATGGGTCCCTGCCCCCACGGTGGGCACCCACCATCACTTTCAGCCCCGGCTATTCTCATGAGCACCGTCGCTACTTCCCGTAAAACGGCCGCCTTCTACGACGTCGATGGCACCCTCATCAAAACCAACGTCGTTCACGCCTACGCCTATTACGCGATCAACGCGCCCAGCTGGCGGCGAAAGATCTTTAAGACCGCCGAGCTTCTGGCGAGCATTCCCCTTTACTGGGCGGCCGACAAATTCGACCGCGCCCTATTTAACGAGGCCTTCTACAAAAACTATAAGGGCTTTAGCGAGGACCGCCTGGTGGTCCTGGGGCAGGAGATCTTCGACAACGTCATCCGCCCCAATATCTTTGAAGGGGCCACCAGCCTGGTGGAGCGATCGCGACGCCAGGGCCACGACCAGATCTTGGTCACCGGTGCCCTGGACGTCATCACCGAGCCCCTGGCCGACTTTTTGGGCTGCGACCACTTCGTGGCCAACCGCCTGGAGATCAAGGATGGCATCGCCACGGGCAACCTGGAAAAGCCCCTGATTGCCGGCGCCAATAAGGCGTTGTGGGTTCGCCAATACGCCGAAGAGCAAGGCTACGACCTCGACGGCTCCTTCGCCTACGCCGACAGCGGTTCGGACATCCCCCTGCTCTCCGTCGTCGGCCACCCCTGCGCCGTCAACCCCGACTTTGAGATGAAGAAAAATGCCCGGGCCTACGATTGGCCCGTCCTTGAATTAAAATGACCTCGCGTCGACATTGCCTGGCCCCACCGGGGCTCACTTTTTGAAATACTTGATATAGGGCCACACCCATGTCCGATCACAATTACGACACGGTTCAATACCTCACCGACGACTCCCCGGAGCAATACCTGCACTACGGCGAGGACTTTCTCACCCATAAATTCCCCGCCGGCACCCGGGTGCTCTACGCCAACCCGCCGATGAAACCCATCGACAATGTCGACGCCGCCATCCGCGCCGCCATCAACCACCCCGAAGGTGATTCCAAGCCCCTCTATGCTCGCTTGAAGCCGGGCATGAAGGTCACCATCGCCATCGACGACATCTCCGTGCCCCTGCCGCCGATGAAGACCCCCGATGTGCGCCAGCGCATCCTGGAGATCATCCTGGAGATGCTCACGGACCACGGCGTGGAAGACGTGGAGATGATCATCGCCCTGGCCCTCCACCGCCGCATGACCGAGGGCGAGATCAAGCGCATGGTCGGCCCTGACATCTTTCGCGAGCACTACCCGGACACCCTCTATAATATGGACGCCGAGGACGAGGATAATATGGTCATCCTCGGCCAAACCGACCACGGCGAGGACGTCCAGATCGTGCGCCGCGCCGCCGAGAGCGACCTCCTCATCTATGTCAATGTCAACTTCGTCCCCATGAACGGCGGCTTTAAGTCCATCGGCACCGGACTCGCCGGCTACCAGGGCATCCAGCACCACCACAATCCGGAGACCATCCTCAAGTCCGATTCCTATATGGATCCCGACAATAGCGAGCTCTACAGCTCCAACGAGCGCATGGGCCGCTACCTCAACGACAAGCTCGATATCTTTCATATCGAGACGGCCCTGAACAATAAGATGTACGACGACCAACTCGGCTTCCTGGCCCGCCCGGAGAGCACCTGGTCGACGGCGGACCAACTCAAATTCAAGTCCATGAAATGGAGCCTGGAAAACCTCCCTCGCGCCGCCAAGCGCTCCATGTTCCATAAAATCCCTGCCGATTACGGCGTCATCGGCGTCCACGCCGGCCCCACCGAGGCGGTCCACGAAAAGACCCTCCAGAAGTGCTGGCAACAACACGCCGTAGCCGTCGAGGGCCAGTCCGATGTCGTCGTCTACGGCATCCCCTTTGCCAGCCCCTACAACGTCAACTCCATCATGAACCCCCTGCTGGTGCGGGTCATGGCACTGGGCTATTTCTTCAATATGTACCGAAATAAGCCCCTCATCAAAAAGGGTGGCACCCTCATAATCACCCACCCCTGCTACGATGACTTCGACGCTGACCACCACCCCAGCTATATTGAATTCTTCAACCGCGTCCTCCCCCAGACCCGATGCAGTAAGACCATGGGCGAGAAATGGGAGAAAGAATTCGCCAACAACCCCAACTACATCGAGCTCTTCCGCCGCGGAAACGCCTATCACGGCGTCCACCCCTTTTATATGTGGTACTGGGCGGAAAACGGTCAGCACCACGTCGGTCGAGTCATCGTCGTGGGCGCCGAAAACGAGCACGTGCCCAAACGCCTGGGCTGGGAGCGCGCCACGACCATGGACGAGGCTCTGGAAATGGCCCGCGAGGACCACGGGCCCGACCCCGATATCAGCCTGATGCACCATCCCCCATTTGTGGTCGCCGACGTTGAATAAGGCGCTCCCTCTGGCAGAACCCATCACCCTCTCTTGAGGTACGAAGTCATGTCTGAACTAATCAATGGCTCCACCAACGGCGCCTCCGATTTTGCGCGCCCCGCCACGCCCGACGACCTCTTCTCGGTCACCGAGACCCTCTCGGGCCGACAGATCATGGTCACCGGCTCCACGGGCTTTTTGGGTAAGGTCGTCGTCAGCATGCTGCTGCGATTCCACCCCGATATCGAGCAGCTCTACCTGCTGATCCGAAGCCGCAGAGACATGACCGCCCAGGAGCGCTTTCAGACCATGATCGCCGACGGCCAGGCCCTGGCCCCTGTGCGCGACTCTCTCGGGGCGTCCTACCAGGACTTCCTCGATGAAAAGGTCACCATCGTCGACGGCGATCTATGCAAGCCCCACCTGGGCCTTCGCCAGGCTCAGGCGGAGTCCGTCTCCAACGGCCTCGACCTCTTCATCAACTCCGCCGGGCTCACCAACTTCAACCCCAACCTCCGCAATGCCCTGGAGATCAACACCCTCTCCAACGAGCACGTCCTGGACTTCGTCAACCTCGGCGAGGGACGCACCAAGCTGCTCCACGTCTCTACCACCTTCGTCTGCGGCAAGCGCTCCGGCAAGATCGAAGAGGTCTTTCCCCACGACGACCTCTATCCCAACGCCGATGAGCTGGACACCTCTTACGATTACCGCCAGGAGATCCGCGACTGCCTCCAGCTCATCGAGAGCGTCGAGGAGCGAGCCCAGGACCAACGCCACCAGGTCCGCTTTCGACAGCAGGCCCGCCAAGACCTGGTCGACAATAACCTCAACCCCGACGATGACGATGCCATGGAGGCCGCCGTCGACCGCGCCCGCCGTCGATGGGTGAAAAAAGAGCTCTCCTCTCGCGGGGCCGACCGCGCCGACTTCTGGGGCTGGCCCAATATCTATACCTATACCAAGTCCATGGGCGAGCGGATCTTGGCCGACGCCAGCGACCAGGTCGACATCGCCATCGCCCGCCCCGCCGTCATCGAATCATCGGTCCACTACCCGGAAACCGGGTGGAATGAGGGCATCAATACCACGGCTCCCCTTTGCTTTTTGGTCTGCAAGGGTCACCGATTTGTCCCCACCCGCCCACGCGTCAACCTCGACGTGATCCCCGTTGACCACGTCGCTGGCGCCATGATCGCCATCGGTGCCGCCCTTCTCGAGGGACGCCACGACGACGTCTATCACCTGGGCTCTTCGGACCTCAATCCGGCGTCCGTGCGGCGCCTCATCGAGTTGACCACCCTGGCGTCGCGCCAGATCATCGACCAGCAAGTGGGAACCCCGGGCTGGCAAAAGCTCCTTTTGAAGTCCCTGGACTCCAAGGCCGTCGACAACCAGACCTTCCAGCGTCGGTCGGCCCCCGGGATCAATCGCGCCGCCGGTGGCCTCAAGAAGATGCTCGGCAAGCTGCCCACCAAGTCCATGGGTGGCCTTGGAAAAGCCCTTCAAGGCGTTGAAAAGCAATTGGGCTCCGTCCAGAAGATGACCTCCGTCACGGAGAAGATCTTCCAGCTCTTCATGCCCTTTATCTACGATAACGCCCCCATCTTTCGGGCCTCCAACATCAAGGCCCTGGAGGCCCAGCTCCACCCTGGTGAGCGATCCCGCTACGGTTGCCCCATCGAAAAGCTCGACTGGCGCGACTACTGGCTCAACGTCCACATGCCGGGCCTCAAACGCCACTCCTTCCCGGCGCTGGAGGCCAAGCTATCGGCCTCCCAGAAAGATACCTATACCTACGACGACCTCATCGAACTCTTCGATGCCTCGACCCATAACTTCGCCAAGCGCGTGGCCATGCAGCACCACGACGAGGGCATCGTTGAGCGCTATACCTACGACGACCTGCGCCAACTCGCCGATCGAGCCGCCCAATACCTGGACGGCCTCGGCCTCGGCCCGGGCCAAACGGCACTGCTGGTCTCAGAGAACCGCCCCCACTGGGCGATGGCCTATTTCGGCATTCTCAAATCCGGGGGCGTCGCCGTCCCCGTCGATGCCGATGCCACCATCGATCAACTCCAAAATATTACCGAGACCGCCCGGGCCCGTCTCATCTGCCTCAGCGACCAGGTCGCCGACCGCATTCGCCACGAATTGGATGACGCCCTGCGCCAGGCCGGCTTCCCGGCCCAGATCGTCACCTTCTCCCAACTCTTCTCCCGGGCCCTGCCCGACGAGACGATCATCGATATGATCCCGCCGGTGGAGGATCCCGACACCTCCGACGCCATTGTCGCCGAGTTGATGGACGAGCGCGAAGAAGATCCCCTGGCCAGCCTCATCTTTACCTCGGGCACCACGGGCGAACCCAAGGGCGTGATGCTCTCGCATCACAACTTCACGAGCCTCCTCAGCAACCTTCAGCAGACCTTCGACGTCGATGAACGCGACGGCTTTTTGAGCGTCCTCCCCCTTCATCACACCTTTGAATTTGCCTGCGGTCTGCTGATGCCCATCTCGCGGGGAGCTACCATCACCTACCTAGAGGAGCTGACGCCCGAAGAGCTGACCTCCGCTCTCAACACCACACCGGTGACGGCCATGATCGGTGTGCCCGCCCTGTGGCAACTTTTGGAGCGCCGCATCGAGCAGCAACTCGACGAGGCCCCCGGATCCGTACGAACCCTCTTTGAATCCCTGGCCAGCCTCAACACGACGCTACGAGAGCGCATGGGCATCAACCTGGGCCGCCTCTTCTTTGGCGCTGTCCACAAGGCATTTGGTGGCCGCCTGGACGTCATGGTCAGCGGCGGCGCCGCCCTGCCGGCCTCCACCCTGGAGACCTTTCACGGCCTTGGCTTCGATCTCTACGAGGGCTATGGCCTCACCGAGGCCGCCCCGGTCCTCACCGTCAACAGCCCGGACCACGGGCTGACCCCCGGCACGGTGGGACGCGCCCTGCCGGACATGGAGGTCGACATCGCCAACCCCGACGACGAGGGCGTCGGCGAGGTCATCGCCCGCGGGCCCAACGTCATGCGCGGCTACCTCGGTCGTCCCGAGGCCAACGCCGAGACCCTTCAAGACGGGTGGCTCCACACCGGCGACCTGGGCACCTTTGACGACGATGGAAATCTGGTCATCGTCGGCCGCCAAAAGGACGTCATCGTCACCTCCAGCGGTAAAAACGTCTATCCCGACGACCTGGAGGACCTCTACGGCAAGTGCCCTGGCGTCGACGAGCTCTCCATCGTCGGCCTTCCCGACGGCGACGGCTCCGAGCGCGTCGCCACCCTCATCCGCGCCGATATTCCCGACGACGCCGACGACGAAACCATCGCCGAAATTCGCGGCGATATCCGCGACTGGCTCCGCGTCCAGGGCTCCCGCGGCCCCTCCCACCAACGCCTCCAGGTCATCCGATTCTGGGATGAAGACTTCCCGCGAACGGCCACCCGAAAGATCAAGCGAAACGAGGTCGTCGCCATCCTCCAACGCCTGATGGACGCCGAAATGGAGGCCATCGAGAGCGGCCAGATGGTCAACACCACCGACGAGTGGCTCGACCAGACCTTGGCCCGCCTGGCCGACTTCCCCCAGGCCCGCATCCACGACGAGACCAGCATCCTCGATGATCTGGGCTTCGACAGCCTGATGTTCGTCGAATTGGCCAGCATCTTGGAGACCCGCGACATCCACCTGACCCCCGAGGTATTGGCCGATACCCCCACGGTCGGCGAACTCCAGCAACTCATCGATGCCGGAGAGACCACGGCCCTTGCCAAGACCCGCACCTCCACCATTGAGCGCGTCGACTCCATCGACATCCCCGACCCCGTCGCCGACGCCATCAAACGCGTCATGCTCAACGGTCAGATGGCGGCTTATGACAACCTCTTCAATGTCGACGTCTACGGCCGCGCCCACATCCCCAAAAATAACCCCAATATCATCGTCGTCGCCAACCACTGCAGCCACCTCGACATGGGCCTCGTCAAATACGCCCTCGGTGACTACGGAAGCGATATCTGCGCCCTGGCGGCCGCCGACTACTTCTTCAAAAACACCCCTCGAAAGACCTATTTCGAAAACCTCACCAACCTCATCCCCGTCGAGCGCTCCGGCACCCTGGAGAACGCCCTGGGAGAGGCCTCCAACGCCCTGCGACGCGGCGAAATGCTGCTCCTATTCCCCGAGGGCACCCGCTCCAAGAGCGGCGAGATCCAACAATTCCGCCGCGGCTTGGGCTACCTCGTCGACTCCCATCACATCGACGTCCTCCCCATGTGGATCGACGGCACTTATAAAGCCCTCCCAAAGGGCCAGTCCCTCCCCTCGCCAACCCACCGCGACCTGACGGTCCACATCGGCCCTGTCCTGTCCTCCAATGAACTCAAAGGCCCGGTGGCTGATATGGACCCCACCGACCGCTATGAGGCCATCGCCAACAAAACGCGCCAGGCCGTTCTCGACATCCGCAGCGCCGCCCTCGGCCTGGACGACGAACCTCAGGACGACGAACTAGAGCCCCTCTTTAGTTATCTGGAAGAGCGCTTCTCGGAAAATCAGGTCGACCAGCCCGTAAGCTTTTACTTTAGCCTCGGCAATTGGGATAGCCACAAGTGGACCATCTCCGTCGACGCCGACGCCTGCTCCATCAAAAACCAAAAGCCCAACGGCCGCGCCGACTGCGTGATCAAAACCTCTCCCAAGATGTTCAAAAAGATCGTCCACGAAAGCTACGTTCCCTCCATGGATGAATTCATGAGCGGCGACATCAAGACCAACGATCCCAACCTCTTGATGCGCTTTCAATCGCTCTTCGAACTATAATAGGGCTGCGCCATGACCACCCTCATTACCGGCGGTTCCGGCTTCCTGGGCCGCCACCTTATCGACCAGCTTGTCGCCAGTGGCGACGCCGACCTTCGGGTCCTCAGCCGAAAGCCCCAGCCCGAATTGGAGGCCCTGGGCATCGACGTCGTTCAGGGAAGCCTTCTGGAGCGCGCCCACCTGGAGCGCGCCTGCCAGGGGGTCCATAGGGTCTTTCACCTCGCCGGACGCGTGGAGCGTGACCGGCGAAAGGCCCACCTCATGTATGAGCTCCACGTCGATGGCACCCGCCTTCTCCTGGACGTGCTGCGAAAGAGCGATACCGAGCTCCACAAGATCGTCGTCGCCTCCACCAGCGGCACCGTCGGTGTCGGCACCTCCAGTGACTTCATGGCCACCGACGACAGCCCTCACGCCGAGCGCATCGTCCGTGACTGGCCCTACTATCTATCCAAGATCTACGCCGAAAAGATCTGCTTCGACTACGTCCAGCGCTACGATATGCCCATCGTTCAGATGCGGCCCACCCTCTTATTGGGTCCCGGGGATCATCGGGAGAGCTCCACCGGAGACGTCGTCCTTTTTCTCAAGCGCGACATCCCCGGCGTCATTGAAGGCGGGCTCTCCTTCGTCGATGTCCGCGACACGGCGAGCGCCTTCATCGCCGCCATGCATAGCGACCAGGCCACCGCTGGCGACACCTTCCTGCTCGGTGCCAAAAATCTGACCATGGAGGACTTTCTCAAGCGCCTGGAATATATCTCCGGCGTCTCCGCCCCCACCGTCTCCATCCCCGACTCCATCACCCGATTGGGCGGCGGCCTCCTCAATATGGTCAACCAGGTCACTGATCGCTTCGACGCCATCGACCCTGTCA
Organism: uncultured Bradymonadales bacterium; assembly: GCA_964566695.1. GTDB lineage: Bacteria > Myxococcota_A > Bradymonadia > Bradymonadales > Bradymonadaceae > SLJM01. Next base: position 127,647 of record CAZMJS010000003.1, on the reverse strand, counting down.
GCCTCGAGATGGCCCGCCACTACTGGTATATCGACAGCTCTGAGGCCCGTTCGCGCCTCGGGTGGTCGCCCCGCGATCCCGACGTCACCTTGCGTGACACCGTCGATTGGATTCGCAACCACCATCCCGACTTCCAAGAACAGCAGGGACCGCGTCCCGATCCCCCTCCACACCTGGTGCCTCCGGAGACCGTCGCCTATGCCGCCAAACTCCGCGGCGACCACACCGATCCCTCCTGACAATACTCCGATACACCTCGGACTTCAGAAGCGGACCACCGCCAATCCGATATTATCTCCGCCGCCGCCCCGGTTGGCCAGTAGGATAAGCTCCAGACAGGCCAACGCCGGACTGGGTTCTGACAGGAGCACCGACAGGATATTATCCTCCGCTGCGTGCAGGTTGGTGCCCGCAAAATCCACCAGCCCATCGGTGGTCAATAGCAGCGTATCCTCCTCCATGACGGTGAAGCGAAAAAGATCGGGCTGCGGCTCCACCGACTCCAGATGTCCGTCATCGATGACGAAGGTCCCAAGGCACCTCGCCAGTGCATCGCCATGGGGCATCGATAGTGCTCGATCGGCAGCCACCCCTTCCAGTATGGACAGCGTCCACAGGTTATGGTCGATGGTGATCTGCTCCATACTCGCCCCCCGCTGCAAGTAGACACGGCTGTCTCCCAGGCTCGCCAGTGTCACCGTTCCATCGCAGATCACGGCCACTAACGCCGTCGAGCCCATGACTTCATGGGGGCTCCCCATAAACGGCCGATGGTGATCGTTGACGTAATCGACGATCCCCTCATTGGCGTCGTTAAGGATGGTGCGAATAATGGCCACCTCATCGACATCGCCGTCGGTCTGATAGGTCTTTAAGGCGTCATCCCACACTGCCCGCGTCGCCCGCTCCAACTCCGTGCTTGCCAGATCACCACTGCCATAACTGGCCGTTGATACCCCATCGGCCACCACCACCAGCGCGAATTTGCCGTCTGGCGAACGCGCGGAGTACACGCTGTCCTGATTTGTCGGGTTGCGACGGCGCTTGGCGATGCCCACATGCGTGTCGGACTCCACCACCATACTTGGACCGGCTTCCCCGGCCCGTGCCTCCCTCTGGTGCATATTCCGACAGGCTTCCTTGAAGGCCTCCATCATCGCTTCCACCGACTCGTAGCGCTCCGTGGGGCGGGGACGAGTGGCTCGGGCGATCACTGACTGCAGCCCTGGCGCAAACGCCGGTCGAAAATTACGCGCCGGGATCGCTGGTCCGTAACGCGTGTACACCGATGCCGGCGGCACCACTCCCGCCACCAAAAAATAGAGGAACATCCCCAGCGAAAAGATATCCGCTGGCACGCCCTCTTCGGTCCCCATCCCGCTGAGTAATTCGGGCGCCGAAAACCCCGGGGTCACCGCAATTTCATCGTCTACCGGGCCCTGGGGATATAGGCGATCGATCCCGTCCAGTATCGCCGACACTGGCTCCTCCGGGCTCGTCTCCGCGGCCTCTGAGGCCGCCGAGGTCTCGCCGCTCAAATCGTCCCACTGAGGCTGTTCGGGAAATGTGGTCGATGCATCGGCCACCCCATCTGTGTGGCTATCCTCCCCGGCCGGACCGGCACTCATCAACGCCTCAATGGTCTCCTCCTCTTCGCGCTCTCCCAGCGGTGTGGCTTCCACCACCGTCTTGTCGTCCCGAACGAACCCACCGCCCTTCTCCGCGCTTGTACGCCCCTCCTGGACATGCTCCGTGGACAAAAAGCGGTGGGGAAAGCCGTCGCTCGTATCCGGTTGGTAGATCCGAATATTCCAGGGCGTCAGCCCAAGATGAACCCAGCCCTCGGCGTGCAGCTCGTGAAATAGCTGAGCCACCGCCTCAAAGACCTCTTCGATCTGTATCAAGTTGAGCCGCCCCCTCAACAGATCACTCAGATCCCCCACTGACACACCCACATTATCCACAAAGATGGACCGGGACACCTCGCCATCCACCTCCACCCCCACCGGTGATCGCACCCACTCATCCAACTCCTGTGGCCAATCTCGCCGGGCGCTCCTCTCACCGATACGTTCTTCGATCAGATAGGTCGGATGCATGATCGCCTGGTGGAGCCCCGTAGATACCTCCTCGGACTCCACGGCCTTCGCCGATGCCACCAACACCTGGCGCCCTTCAAAGCGCTCCAGGACATCGTCGACCCTCAATTTCAGGTCAATCGGCTCGCCGCCACCCTCCTGAAAGGATTCCCGGTTCACGCGACACGCGATATGATGACCCGGCTCGCTCCAACGAGGCGATTCTCGTTCTTCGATCTTCAAATCAACTCCATCTTATCTTGGCGTCATCGGCTCTTTCCCCCGGCGAGCTTGTCCTGGGAGCGTCGATCGACGAAGCCCCTAAGCCAGCCAGGGGTTACCTGTGCGCGGCCAACCTCATTCGCCTGCCCGGCCAGGCTACATTTTGTATCACAGCGGCCGGTCGAGATTGCCACAGCTTACCCCTCCACCACAAGCATCAGTAGAGCCCGGCGGCGGTGCATAGACCGGAGTCTGCCATGCCAGAGGACACCTCCGGCTCCGATCCCTGGGGCGCCCCGGGATAAAACCCGTCCACCTCACTGACCGTAAATTCCGGTCCATCGCCCTCGGGATCGTTCCAGTGGATGCGCGCCACATCCCAGAATTCATTGCTGCTCTCCAACGGGAAATGCAGCCGTTCATAGACCATATCGCCGTTGATATAGATGCGCACCGTGGCATAGGCCGTGCCGTGAACCTCTTCGAAGTAGTGAACGCCCACGGCATACCACCCGCAGGGCTCGGGGTTACTCATCGTGATATTCTCCGGTCCCTGTCCATCGACCACGTCGATATCCAGCGACGGGTCTTCGGTGCCCCACTCTCCGGCCGTCTCCGGATTCTGATAGAAAATCGAATAGATCTGGTCGAACCAGGTGCCGGGCCCCATCTTGACCAGATGCAGGTCCACGTCGCTGCCAAACCCATCGCTCTCGTCGGGATCGGCGGGATTGGTCCACGTCAGTTCGATATGGATCTGCTCATCGGGGACGACCGTCACGCTCACCACCGCCCGGTCACAAGATCGAAACCCGGCATCATCTTCCACGGTCAACCCGAACTCGTATTGCCCGGCCGTGAGCACATCCACCTCACGCACCGCCGGATTCTGGTCCTGGGGGTCGTCCGACGCTGGCTCTAACTGAGCCGTCGTTCCCGGGGGATCAGAGATGACCTCCCAATCCCACTCCACAACCTCCCCATCGTCATCAAAGCTATTGGTCCCATCGAGAAGGATCCGGTCCAGCGGTGTCGCCGTGATGGCGCTCGATGGCTGCGTCGGCGTTCCCAGAATCGACGCCTCGCCCACCGGGACCGGACAGCTCCCCTCGGCGCCCCTGGCCGTCAAATTGAGCACCAACTCCGACTGCAGGGGATCGTTGCTAAATATCCGAACCTCGCCGCGCCGCGTCCCCTCTTCATAGGGCGCAAAGTCGATCAAAAAGCTTCCGGACTGACCGGCCCCCAGCTCCACCGGGCTGTCCACGTTGCCGTCGCCACTCAAATCCCAGTTGCCGAGGTCCAGACCAAACGCCCCATCGTCTTCGATCTCCTCCTCCAGCAGTATCGTGTCGATCTCCAGGGTTTCGCTCCCACAATTATTGACCGTCACCGTCTGTGCAGACACCTCCCCGATCGGCACTTGCCCGAAATTGCGATTGCGAGAGTCCACCTCGATGCACGCCGACTCGGCGTCGGCCGTGATATCGACCTCCCGGCTCATCGTATCCCCCGAACCGGGCTCGACCTCATTGGTCAAAAACTCCAGACTCCCCGTGTCTTGTCCATCGCCCAGGGGCCGATAGGTGATGTCGATCTCCAGGATATGCTCCTCCGGCGACTCCTGAGCAGCGGCCCCCGAAAAGGGCTCCAGTTCCACTGGAAACTCCCGGCCAATGGGCTCGACATTAAAGTCATCGCCCCCGCTATAAATCGGCTCTTCTTCAATGCGAAGCGGGCCATCTCCGCGATTGGTGATCTGCAGCGTTTGAGTCGCGCTCTGGCCACTGCTGGCCTGCATTCTCTGGAAACGCACCACCGAGGGATCGGCCTGAAACTCCGGCAAGTTGCTCTGCGTATTGACCGGCACGACCAGCCCATCTTGGTGCTGGGGATCCGAGTTTTGGACCACCAGCTCTCCCTGGTTTCTCGGCGTCTCCGGATCCGGGGTATATTCAAGCACTACCTCGGCAAACTCGTCGGGCCCCAATTCCACCGGAAAGGACGGCTGTTCGACCACGCTGAGTTCGTCGATCCGGCCATCGTCACCTTCCTGAAGAGTGATCCCGAAAATCGTCAGCGACTCTTCACTGGCGCGATTATATAGTCTCAGGACCTCTTGATCGAAATCCCCCACGTCAACCATGGAAAAGCCAACGGCCGTCGGCTCCGCCTGGATGCTCCCCGCGCCGGTCTCGCCGACCCCATCATCTCCGCATCCCCACAGACTTAAGCCCACTACCATCAATGCCGCGATGAGTTGAGCTCTCTTCCACGTCGTCATGACCATATCGCTTCCCGCTCCGCTAGTAATCGAGCAATGATTGCTCTCTGAACTACCAGAATATAGCGAAGCCCAACCGATAATTAAATCCATCTCCCCCATAATACTCTCTTCTAACCCGACTGACGGGCATGAGATATCAACACATCGGCGCGCTCCACCTCCCTTCGGCTGGCCTCCGACACCTCCACCTCTTTGACGCGCGACAACCACTCCAGGGCCTCGTCGACTCTTCCAAGTTTGAGCAATACCTCGCCGAGCCGACGTTGGGCGCGGTAATCCGCCGGTTCAAGCTCCACGGCTTCTTCCAAAAACTCCAGCGCTTCGTCGAAGCGATGGTCACGCATCGCCATATCGCCCATCATTAGATGCACGGATGCTCGTCGCCGATTGAGCGCCAGAATCCCCAGACATAGGGATCTAGCCTGCTCGAATTGCCCCTGGCGATAGACCGTGAACGCTTGCTGCTCAAAGGCTCGCAACGCCGCCTCGCCAATCCCTAACGCCGGCGCCACCGCCTCGCCACTTTTGATACGACGAATCACCTGCCGCAACAGCGCCCGTCCACCGTCTTCATCCGGGAGCTCCTTCTTTTCCACCACCGTTGACGTCTCCATCTCATCACCTCCGTGCTCTGGGGATGTGGCGCCATATTCTCATCACACCCGCATATTCTGGATGATCGCACTCTGTGTATCGTGCATGGCCTGGGAAAATTGGCTCGTCATCTGAAATAACTGGTTCATCTGTTGCAGTTGGGTCTGCACCGTCATCATCATCGTATTGCGCTCCTCTGGCTCCAGATCGCTCAGCTCTTCCATGAAGGCGTCGGGGTCAGTGGCCAATAAATTGACCATTTCGTTCATATTCTCTGACATTTCGCCAATGCTTTTAGTTTCTTCGTTGGCCCCTTCGGCCTTCGCATCAGTCTCGTTATTCGTACGGACCTGCTCCTCACCGCCATTCCAAACCCGGTCCATGATCCCACCGGAGACTCTCCTGAGATCATCGACATCCAATCGGTCCATGAGCGCTGGCCGGTTGATGCTCAGGCTTCCCGCCGGGTCGGACGCTGGGCTATCCCACGTCCCAAAATTGACGTAGCTGTCGCGAATCTGGTTGCGAAACTCCTCCGCCACGGTCCGGACGCTGCTCTCATAACTACTCGACCCCTGCAACCTGCTGCGCTCCGACACATCTCTGAGGTCGGCCATCGATTGCTCCAGCTCTCGAATTTCTTGCTCCAGATCCATTTTCACCAGGGGATCGTCTGTCTCCGCATGTTGCGCCCTCAAATCAGCCACGCGGTTGACGAAGTTTTGTTCGATTTGTTTGACCTCGTTCGCCAATTGGTGGCTCACCTTCCCCAAATCATTTTGATCAGCCCGCTCATAGCTGATCAACTCATCCACGACCCCTCTTGGACACTCGGCCGCAATATACTTGGACATATTCACCTCCTCTGTGTCATCTGATTGTAGACCCTCCAGGCAATCCTTCGACCTCTCTTTTATTATCGCCAAACTCCTGACAACCTTTCGTCGCCATTTGATCTTTGCCCCGACCTCCGAGGTGTGGACGTGAAAAAATACAAGCTCAACCGCAGCCCGAGCACCTCTTCG
>CAZMJS010000003.1:101414-121341 GCA_964566695.1 uncultured Bradymonadales bacterium | reverse complement strand
CCGAGGTGTGGACGTGAAAAAATACAAGCTCAACCGCAGCCCGAGCACCTCTTCGGGGCTGGCTCTCAAAGACGAGCTCAACCCCCAGCAATACGACGTCGTCACCGCCGGATCGGGCCCCCTGTTGGTCATCGCCGGCGCCGGCTCCGGAAAAACCCACACCCTGACCTACCGCATGGCCCACCTCGTCGATCGGGGCGTCGACCCAGAGCGCATCATGCTCTTGACCTTTACCAATCGCGCCGCCCGATCCATGACCACCAAGGCCTCCCAACTGCTGGGGATCAACGTCACCCGCCTGTGGAGTGGCACCTTCCACTCCACGGCCAACCGCATCCTCCGTCAACACGCCTCCCTTCTGGGCTATCCCGATGACTACACCATCATCGATCGCGAAGACTCCATCACCCTCATGAAGGCCTGCATCAGCGACGCCGACGTCGGCCACCTCGACGAGCGCTTTCCCAAGGCCAAATCGCTGGTTAACCTATTTAGCTTCGCCCGCAATACGGACCGCGACATCGGCCAAGCCCTGGACAAGCGCTCGCCCTACTTCGCCCATCTCCAGCAACCCATCGAACAGATCCTGGGCCTCTACCAGATCCGTAAAAAAGAGATGGGGCTCATGGACTTCGATGACCTGCTCGACAACTGGCACGCCCTCCTGCGAGACCACGAGCAAGTCCGCACCCAACTGGCCACCCGCTTTGAGTACCTCTTGGTCGACGAATATCAGGATACCAACCATCTTCAGGGCGCCATCGTCGACCAGATGGCTTCGGTTCACCAAAACCTGATGGTCGTGGGCGATGACTGCCAGTCCATCTACGGCTTCCGAGGCGCCAGCGACGAGAATATTCTCCAATTCCCGGAGCGCTTCCCCAACTGCCAGGACTTTCGCCTGGAGACCAACTACCGCTCCACGCCCCAAATTCTGGATCTGGCCAACCGCTCCATCGCCCATAACGAACTCCAATTTGAAAAAACCCTCCGCGCCGAACGCGGCGACGGCCCCTTGCCGGCCCACGTCCATCTGGCGGACGCCAACCAACAGGCGGCCTTTGTCTGCCAGCGCATCCTAGAACTCCTCGACGAGGGCCTGGAGCTCGACGACATCGCCGTCCTCTACCGCTCCCATCACCACTCCATGGAGCTTCAGGTAGAGATGACCCACTGCAATATCCCCTTCGTCGTCCGATCAGGCCTTCGCTTTTTCGAGCAGGCCCACATCAAAGACGCCTTGTCCTACCTCCGCTTTCTCTTCAATTGCCGAGATGAGCTGGCCTTTCTGCGCCTCGTCCGTCAGTGGTACGGCATCGGTCAAAAGAGAGCCGATCATATCTGGCTCTACCTCTCCAACCAGCGAGATCCTCTGGCCGCCGTCGACGACCCACGCCTTCAGGAAAAACTCCCCGGTCGGGCCTCCGCCTCCTGGAAAAAGGCCTCCGCCCTTCTGGCTTCCCTGCGTCAACAACGGCTCGCCAAGAGCCCGGGCGCCCTGCTGGAGTCCCTCCTGGACAGTCCCTTCAAGGACCATATCCAGTCCAGCTATGAACAAGCCGACAACCGCCTCCAGGATCTGGAACAATTGGCGGCTTACGCCGACCAATACGGCTCTCTGGACGAATTTCTGGGCGAAATCGCTCTCCTCTCAGGTGTCTCCGGCCAGGAAATTGGCGTCGGCGACGCCCAGGAGGAGACGGACTACGTCACCCTTAGCTCCGTCCACCAGTCCAAGGGCCTGGAGTGGCGCGCCGTATTTATCCTCAACCTGGCCCATGGCGAATTTCCCCATCGCCGCTCCATGGACGAAGAGGGCGGCCTGGAAGAGGAACGTCGCCTCTTCTACGTGGCCACCACCCGGGCCCGCGACGAGCTCTACCTCTGTCATCCCCTGACCTATCAGAGCCGTGGCTCCGGTCCGGTCATCCAGCGAGAGTCTCGCTTCGTCGAAGAACTGCGCGATCAGGCCCGCCTCGACGGCCTGGACCTCCCCTTCGAGGACTGGCGAATCGAGGGATGAGCCCTTGACACTCCCCGGCACGCACAGGCATCTTACGCCCCGATGTTTTGCCCCTTTGACCGTTCTTTAATGTTGTTGCGGTGTCTATGCTCGCCCTCATGATTGTCCTGCTCTCCGCGGTGCTCGCCACCGGCCTCGCTGCCCTCGGCCTGCGCCTCTTCTTCAACCTCCTCGATCCCGGTCATCATCGCGGCCCCTCGATGGCCGACTCCATGACCGCCACCGAGGAGATCCCGGCCGGCGAGTGATCGCCCGACGAGATCTCAAGACCCCACTTACCTGACCAAAGGTTGACCCCATGTCTCTGCTTCTAAAGGGTGCGTTCACCGCCTTGATCACTCCTTTTGACCATGATGGACAGGTCGACCACGACGCCCTCCGGGCGTTGGTCCGCCGGCAGATCGACGGGGGTATCGACGGCCTCGTCCCCTGCGGCACCACCGGCGAGGCGGCCACCATGAGCGACGAGGAGTGCCTCGCCGTCATTGAGACCGTCGTCGACGAAGCCGACGGAGAAGTCCCCATCATTGCCGGTACGGGTACCAATAACACGGCCCAGACCGTCGAATTTACCCGCCGGGTCGCCGACATGGGCGGCGTCGACGCTGCCCTCGTGGTCACCCCCTATTATAATAAGCCCGGTCAACCCGAGCTAACCCGCCACTTTCAGACCGTCGCCGACGAGGGAGGCCTCCCGGTCGTATTATATAACGTGCCGGGTCGCACCGCCGTGAGCCTCAGCGCTGATACCGTGGCCCACCTGGCAGAGCACGACCAGATCATCGCCATCAAAGAGGCCTCGGCCGACATGGCCCTCGACAGCGCCATCGTCGCCTCCACCCCCGACGACTTCGCCCTGCTATCGGGCGATGACTTCACCACCCTTCCCCTTCTATCCGTCGGTGGTGTGGGATGCGTCTCCGTGGCCTCCAACCTCATCCCCGGCCATATGAGCAAGCTCTGCGAATTGGCCAACCACGGTGACTTCGCCGCCGCTCGCGACATCCACCTGCCGCTGCAGAGTCTGGCCGACGCCCTCTTCCAAAAGACCAACCCCATCCCCGTTAAAGCCGCCGCCAGCCTCTTGGACCTCTGTGATATCCACCTGCGGGCCCCGCTATACGCCCCGGACGACGCCTACCTGCAAAACCTCCAAGCACTCCTCACCGAACACCCCCTCCTGACCTGAGGTCATTGCCATGAGCGACGCCCCTCAATCGCTGGCCATCATCGGCGCCACCGGACGCATGGGCGCATCACTCCTGGAGAATGTCGCACCCAGGGTGCGACAAACGGTCGACGTGGCCATCGTCTCCAGCGACGAGTCCATCACTGTCGGTCCCCAGAATATCGAGACCACCTCGGACTTCGATCAATTAGCTGACGTCGATGTGGCCATCGACTTTTCCAGCCCCCAGGGGGCCGTCGACGCCGCCGAAGCCTGTTCGCTTCACGGCGTCGCCCTCGTCTCCGGGACCACCGGGCTATCGCCCCAGCAACAACTCCGCGTCGCTGATGCCATCGCCGACATTCCCTATCTCTACGCCGCCAACTTCTCGGTGGGCGTCAATCTCTTATCGCACCTCGTCGAAAAAGCCGCTCGGGGCTTTGGTGACCAGGTCGACATCGAGATCTTTGAGGCCCACCACCGCCACAAGGTGGACGCCCCGTCGGGCACCGCCAAGATGCTCGGTCGCGCGGCCGCTCGGGGTCGCGACCAACAACTCGGTGACGTCGCCACCTGGACTCGCGAGGGTCATACAGGCGAGCGAAGCGATGACGAGATCGGCTTTCAGGTCCTGCGCGGCGGCGATATCGTCGGCGAGCACACCGCCTATTTCTGCATCGCCGGAGAGCGCCTGGAGTTGACCCACCGGGCCACCGATCGGGGCATCTTCGCCCGCGGCGCCCTCCGCGCTGCCCGGTGGCTCGGCGACCAGCCTCCGGGCAACTACGAGATGACGGACGTCCTCTTCGGCGACGCCCTTTGAGGGCACTTACTTGCCCTTCCACTCCGGCTCGCGCTTGGCCATAAAGGCCATGATCCCCTCGGCGGCGTCCTCTGCCAGGGTGTTGATCGTTAGCTCGCTATGCAGCTTTCGAAGCGCCTCTTCAAAACCCATATCCTGGGTGTCATAGAACGCCCGGCGCCCGAGCCCCAAAATGGCCGGTGAGAACGACGCCACCCGGTCGACCAGCGCCTGGACCTCCTCGTCGAGCTTGCCCTCCTCGGCCACCCGATTGACCACCCCGATCTCCAGGGCCCGCTCCGCCCCGATGCGCTCGCCCGTGAGCATCAACTCCATGGCGTGCTTTCGCTGCAGATTTCTCTGAATCACCGCCGTGATCATCATCGGGAATAAGCCCACCTTGATCTCCGGCGTCCCGAAGCTGGCGTCGCTGGCCGCCACCGCCAAATCGCAGTGCAGGGCCAGCCCAAACCCACCGCCCAGGGCCTTTCCATTGACCCGGGCGATGATCGGCGCCTGCGAGCGATTCATCGCCAGGAGCATCTCCACGAACCCACCTCGCCCCTTATGCATCCCCAGTGGCCCACCGCCCGATTGCTGGTCGCCCAGATCGCCCCCCGAGGAAAACGCCTTATCTCCAGCACCGGTCAATACGATGGCTCGCAATTGATCGTCGGAGCCCAGGTCCCGAAACGCCTCGGTCAGCGCCTGCACCGTTCCCTGGGATAGCGCATTTCTTCGATGCGGCCGATCAATGGTCACTGTGGCCACCGTGTCGTCTCTATCGATTTTCACCGGTTCTTCTGACATCTTCGCGTCCTTTTTGTTATAGACCGTGGTGTGGCTCGGCTCATCTAACTATCGCATATCAACCGTCAAGGTTAGTAAATACTCACAAGACCGCGTCAGGTCAAACCCCGGTGGCTCCATCCATGTCTGACTCCTCGCCCAAAGACCCTCAGCCGACCTCCTGGATCCGCCTGGAAATGCTTTCCCCCAGGCCGGAGACCGACTCCGTCACCCTTTCTCACCTGGGCGCTCTGGGCGTCGAACTTCAGGACCACTCCACCTTTATGGAGGGCGCCGACATCGCCCCCATCCCCGAGGGCATGGGCCGCCTCATCGCCTTCTTCGATGCCACCCTGGGAGCGGACACCCTCCGCCATCGCGTCCAGTCGGCCACTGACGACGACGTCCAGATCATCTCCGTGGCTGACTACGACGATCGAAGCTGGGAGACCGCCTGGATGGATTATTTCCAGGCCACCAAGTGCTCACCTCGCATCGCCGTCGGGCCTCCCTGGGACCCACCACAGCCCATCGACGGTGGAGTCACCCTGGTCATCGAGCCCGGAATGGCCTTCGGTACCGGCACCCACGAGACCACTCAGCTATGTGCCGCCATCGTCGATGATCTCTTGGTCGACAGCGCCCCCACCTCCATGCTCGATGTCGGTTGCGGCTCCGCCGTCCTATCCATGGCGGCCGCCGGACTGGGCGTCCCCCGCGTCGTCGGCATCGATATCGAGGCCCGGGCCATCGACGCCGCCAAGACCAATCGTCAAAAAAATGGCTTTAGCGCCGACCACATCGACCTTTCCACAACCCCCATCGAGGACCTCGACGAGGCCCACCCCCTGGTGGTGGCCAATATTCTAGCCCCTATTCTCCTGGAGCTTCGTTCCCACTTGCGCCGTCTGACTTCTCCCGGCGGCACCCTCGTGCTCAGTGGCATCCCTACACACCAGACCGAGGAGTTGATCCAGGCCTTCGACACCGGGCCCTTTGACCTCGCCGACCAGCACGCCGACGGGGAATGGTCGGCCCTCGTCCTACAACGCTCCTCCTAACCCACCCACACCATGAAGCGCATCGATTTACCCCACGGACTCCTCACGGACTGCGAGCCCTCACAGACGCTGCCCCTTCCCAGGCGAACCGCCCACTACGTGGTCAACGTTCTTCGTTTCACCGTCGGCGACCGCTTCGAACTCATCGACGGAACGGGCCGCATCGCCACGGTCGAGCTCACCGACGACGGCGATCCCACCCAGGTCTCCATCCATGGCATCACCATCTCCACCACCGCCGAAAGCCCACTGGAGACCACCCTATTCCAGGCCATCCCCAAGGGTAAGCGCTGGGAGTGGCTCATCGAAAAAGCCACCGAATTGGGCGTCACTCGCATCGTCCCCGTCCAATCGGAACACACAGTGGTCAACCTGCCGCCGCGACGCATCGACGACCGCCTTCAGCGCTGGCAAAAAAAGGCCGCCTCTGCCGCTCGTCAATGCCAACGAAGCGTCACCCCCACCATCGAGCGCCCCTTAAGCCTCGACGAGGCCATCGACGCCGACATGGCCCAACACGCCATCGTCGCTCATGTCAACGATGACGCCACGCCACTGATGGACTGGCTCCAAACCACCCCGGAGATTGATTCTCTAAGCCTTTGGATTGGTCCCGAGGGTGGCTTCGCCGACGGCGAAATCCAATCGCTGGTCGACGCCGGCACGCATCCCATTTACCTGGGACCGCGTATCCTTCGCGCCGACACCGCCGGCATCGCCCTGTTGAGCATCCTCCAATCCACCCGCGGTGACCTCAGCTCGGACTGACACCGCTCTCCTCGAGAGGTGAGCTGAGCAGCTCCTCATTGGACAGAAGCGCCCCCACACCGGCGACCAACTCCTCGCTGATATCGATGGCGTTCGTCGGGTGGGGCACTGTATTGCACGTCACCACCTGCTTGACCCCCACGGCGTCTAGCTTATCCCTGGCCCCATCGGCGAATAACCCGTGAATGCCCACGCAGATGGGCTTGGCCAATCCGGCGTCGCTGATCCACCGCACGGCCTCCACCATGGTCCGGCCCGTGGAGATGATATCGTCGATGAGCACCGGTTGGCGACCCTGCCGCTGCTGACCCTGAATGACGCCCTCAATGGCCACATCGTAGTCGCCGCGGCGCACCTTCTCCAACACCAGCGTCGGTAGATCGCCGACGTCGGCCGCCGCCGATACCCACTGTTCGCTCTCCTCATCGGGACCGACGAGTAGGGGCGCGTCCACATGCTCTACGATCCACCGACCGATGGCCTCCGTCGCCCGAACGGCTCGCGTCGGAATCTTATACAACCCATCCAGGGTCCCATAGCGATGAAGGTGCGGCTCTGCCGTCACCAGCCAATCAAACTCGGCGCTGATCATCTCCGAGAAATATCGGCTCGTCACTGCCTCTCCCGGTCGAAAGCGCGAATCCTGCCGCATATAGGGCAGATACGGTGCCACCACGCCCACCGACGACGCGCCCAATTCCCGGGCTGTCTTCGCGGCGTATATCACCGGCAGAAAGTGGCGATTCGGCCGGTGCCAATCGGTCACCACCAGCACATCGCGCCCCTCTAAATCGCTCTTATACCTTAAATAAGTCTCACCATCGGGAAACGTGCGGTGCTCCATTGCCACCGGTGTCGCATTTAATCCGCTGCATAGCGCAGCGCTTAACGCCGTCTCCCCCGCCATCGAAACGACCACAGGTCCTTTCACACTAGTTCTCCTGGTTGAAGATGCCGAATTCGCTCATTTCATTGCACAACGCATCACCTTACCATCGCCACGGGCCTCAACCAACCCCCCTTTATTTGCCGCCCCCTCTTTCTTCTCACTTGCCACAATGCTCTAATGACCCACATTGTATCACGCGGCTCGCCCCGTCGGGCCTCGATGACTGATTACGGTCTTGGGTTAAAGGTCTTTCGTGCGTCTCTTCTCCACACCTCTTCGGGCTGCTCCACTCACCCTCGGGGTGATGGCCGCATTGACCCTGGTGGTGGCATCCATCGCTATCCCACCGTCGGCCGATGCTCAAATTTACGTCTATCCTCAACGCCCTACGCAATCGAATGTCCGCTACTTCGACTTCGACTGGCTCCAGACGGATATTCTCATCGGCGACGACGCCCAGGAACCGGAGCGTCAGAGTCGCTTTCGCCACCGTCATCGCCAGGACGAGATCCTTGGCCACGAGCATCAAGGCCTGACCCACGGGCCCCGGCGCCTCGGTCTGGCCGATTATCAGGCCTCCGCCCTTCATATGGGCTATGGATTCTTCGACGACTTCGACGAGGCCAGCTCTGAACCGCCCCCTCCTCGCCGCAGCGATGGTGATGAAGACGAAGAGCCCGAATTAGAAGACGTGTTCCAGCCAACCACCTTGGACGACAAGTCCGGCGGCGTCCGTCTCTACTTCTACGAGCAAGAGCGGACCATCGCCGAGCGCGCCGCTGCCTCCATCGACGAGACCTATCGCGAGTTGGTCGATACCTTTCGCTTCGTCCCCTCCACCACGCTTCCCTACATCCTATACAATAGCTATCAGGAATTTTTGCAGACCAATATCTTCCCCGTTCAAGAGGGCGTCCTCGGCGTCACGGGCCGCCAAGATCTGGAGTTGGTCCTCCCCTACTTCGGTGACCACCGTCTCTTTGAACATATTTCCCGCCACGAGATGGTCCACCAATTCCAGATCCAAAAAGCCCGCGAGGTGGTCCGCGAGGCCGAACTCAGCGGCGACCCGCTGGACGCCATGCCGCTGTGGTTTATCGAGGGCATGGCCGAGTATTACGCCCTCGGCGGCATCGACGACGAAACGGAGATGCTGGCTCGCGACCTCCTGCTCAACCCCAGCGCCCGCGACGGCTTCGTCATCCTGGAATTCTTTGAAGACCGTCCATTCAGTCAGCTCTGGACCTACAAAATCGGCCAGATTCGCATCGCTTTCCTCGAGGAGACCTACGGCGAAGCCACGGTCCAAAAACTCTTTGAACAGTCCCATCAGCTCGTCGGCCGCCGCGCCGACGGCGCCCCCACCCGTAGCTTCCGCGCCCTCCTCGCCGAGTTGACCGGTGATGATGTGGACACTCTGGCCAAGCGCTTCGAGGGCTGGCTCAAAGAGCGGGCCTACCAATCCTACCTGGACGCCGAGCAGGACGCCGCGGACTTTACCTTCCTCAACGCCGATCAGGGCATCATGCAGCGCCTGGCCACCTCCCCGGACGGCCACCTCCTGATGCACCGCTCCATCCAGCCCAATACCGGTCAGGTCCGCCTCTACCTCACGGATCACCGAAACCGATCCAACCAGGAACGCATCGCCGCCGACGGCACCCCTGGCGTGGAATCATTGCACCCCGTGGGCCCGCGCAACTTCGACCTCACCAACGAGGAACTCGTCTTCCTGGCACGCTCCAGAGGCCATGACGTCCTCTACACCAAGCCCATCGACCACCGCGCCGAGCGACGAAACGACAATTGGTCTATCGACCTATCCACCGGAAGTCGCCAGCGCTATCGCCTCAGCGACCACGACATCATCGCCGCTGAATCTCCGGCCTATAGCCCCGACGGCCAGCGCATCGCCTTCGTCGGCCTCGACACAGACGGGCAAAAAGACATCTTCATCTTCCAGGCTCTGGAGGACGACGACTTCATCGTGACCCGCCTCACCAATCAACCCCAGGCCCCGCGAGGCCTGTCTTGGGGGCCCGACGGCATCTACTACACCTCCGACGCCACGGAACACCACTACTTCAACCTCTTTCGTATCGATCCAGATGACGGTCCGGGCCACCCGGAACGCCTGACCTTTGAGCCCCGCGATCACTACGAGCCCCTGGCCCTGGACAACGGCCGTGTCTTCCTGGGGGCCTACCACGACACCCGGGCCAACCTTTATGAGCTCACCGATGAGGGCCTTGTCCGACGCACTGACGTCGTCACGGGCCTCTTCGACGTCGCCGCCGGCCCCGCCGATGGTCTGTGGGCCAACTATCAATTTCGCGGCCGCCGCCAACCCGTCTCCATCACAGCCGACACCCTCTTGGACGACGACCCCATCGCCCAAGACGATAGCGACGCTGGGGTCCCTCAGCCCTACCCCACGCAGGGCCTGGACGACGCCACGGACTACGAAGCCCTGAGCCTGACCAACTGGCAACTAAGCAGCCTCTTTGGTGTCCTCGGCGCCAGCAGCTCCGGTATCTTCGGCCAGATCTCCATGCTCACCAATGACCGCCTCCGAAACCACGCCATCTTCCTCAATGTGCTGGCCTTTGGTGACTTGGATAACACCGTCTTCGACCTGCTCTACCTCAATCAGGAGAGCCGTCTTATCTGGGGCACCGGCCTCTTCCAGGACGTGCGCTATCGCATCGACCAGACCTTCGATGACGTCGAGGACATGCCCCGCTTTCTCTCCGGTGAGCGCTTTTACGGCGCCCGCGGCTCGCTTCGCTACCCCTTTGACCGCTTCTCCTTTCTCCAGGGCGATCTGGCCATCGGCGGCACCTCTTATTTTCTTCGCCAGGGGGCCATCAATACCCTCGACCAAGAATCCGAGGCCCGCGCCGACATCGACTTCGTCGACCAATGGGAACAGCGCTTCGACGAACATCGCTTCCAGGTCTCCCCATCGCTGAGCCTGGGCTATAATACCATCCGTCTCCACCCCGGCACCGGCCCCATCGACGGCTCCTCGGCCCTGCTCTCGACGCGCCTGGACCTCCAGCCCTTTGACGACGAAGCCCATGGCTCCGTGCGCTTTGATGCCGAGCGCTATTTCCCGATCTACGACCGCATGAACCTCTCCTTCCGAACCGGCCTGGGGAGCACCTTTGGCGGGGCCCTCTCCCAACAATTCTTTCTCTCCAGCTTTGATACCCTGCGGGGCGTCGAATTTGGCGACCTCGATTACTTATTGGGCGATCAATTCTTCTTCACCAAATTGGAGCTTCGCTTTCCCCTCAACTTTCTGGTCCGCGTGCCCGTCTTTGATATCGAGGGCATCGTCGGCGCTGATTTTGGCGGCGCCGGCCAGGGCCTGCGCGATCTCTGGGAGTGGCGTGCCTTCTCACCGGTGACGGGCCTCAACTTCGGCCTCGGCCCTCTGGTCTTTCGCCTCCACTTTGCCAAGCCCGTCGATATCGGCGCCCCTCAGCTTCCTCGTGACGGCGACTGGATCACTAACTTCTCTCTGGGCTGGCGCTACTGGTAACCCCTCCAACTTGACGGGCCGCACCCCTTGATCTTACAACGGCCACGTCCCCGACCTTTTATACTCCTCTCGGAGGTAGTTTCGTGTCCGATCCCATCGAGATTCTGGAGCGCCGACTTCAAGCGGTGCTCGACGATGAAGCCACCACACGCGGCCTTCATTTCTTTTGCCAACTCGGCGGCTTCGACGACCCCCTTGGCCTGGTCACCATGCAGGTCTCAAGTACGGGTACCGTCTTGTTGAGCTGGCGCCTCGACGAGGAAGACGTCAGCCTATGGACCCTTCAGTTCACCGACGAAGACTACCATCAATTCATCCGCCTCTTTCTGACCTATCCCTTCTGGACGGTCAGCCCACCACGGCGTAAACGCCAGGACAACGAGCTCAACGTCCACCTGCGGGTCTCCGCCCAAGATGTGGGAACCTTTAAGGGGATCCAATTCTGGCACGGCGACATGGCCGACTACCGCGTATTGCGCAAGCTATTGATGCCCCTGGCCAAACTCATCCAGAGCATTAGCCGAGACACCCTGACCGACGAGCATCTCAGCCGGGTCATGAACGACGACTAATCCCCCCTTCGCTCCTTTGCTAGCCCAACCCCTTTTCCAACACCGCCACCGCTTCCAGGTGTGATGTGCGCGGAAAGAGGTCGAAGAAGCGCAGCCGCTCCAGACTCCAGCCCCCGGCGGCCAGCGTCTTGATATCGCGGCCCAGACACCCGATATCGCAGCTCACATAGATGACCTGCCCCCCCCCCTCCATCGCCGCCAGCCGGCGAGCCACCTCGTCGGCCCCCACCCTCGGCGGATCCAATACCAACACCTCGAAAGCCTCGCTCAACGCATTGGATACCTCCGGGGGTTCACTCAGATCGGATACCCGAAACCGGACATGCTCTACCTCTTCGCTGATCTCAGCGATCTGCCGGGCCGTCTCCACCGCCCCTTCGCTGCTCTCATAGCCAATCAAGGACTCCGCCACCTGCGACAGGGGAAAGGAAAAATTTCCGGACCCCGAGAATAACTCCAGAACCCGTGGCTGATCCCAGGACTGGGCGATCACCTCACGGACATAATCCACCATCTGGCGATTGATGGCCTTATTGGCCTGTCGAAATCGACCGGACTCCACCCGCATGGGGCTCACCGGCGGATAGGCCAGGACCTCCTCCACCCCGACGGTGGTATCGCCCATGATATAATAATCCTCGCCATCGCCACTCATGATCTCGACGCCCCGAAGCGCCAACCCCTGCTCTACGAGCCGCGATAGTTCTTCCAGCTTTGGCTTACCAATGCGACCCTTTTGCTTCAGCTCGATGAGCACCACCGCGCCGCCCTCTCCGGCGGTCTCCACCGTGATATCGGCCGCTCCCAAACTCCCCAGTACGCCCACCAACTCCTGACGGGCTTCGTCAATCGCCGGATCGGCCACCGGGCACCGCTCCACGCTTACCACCTGGCGGGTACCGCTTTTAAAAAACCCGCACACCACCTCCCCATCTTGCTCCCGTTGATGAAAGGTGACCCGCGTTCGGTAGTCGTGCACCGACGGCGCTGCCACCACCTCGCTCTCGGGGAGTTCTTGGCCGCTTAACCGGCTCAGCGAGCCCCGCGCCGCCTCCACCTTCCACTCCAGTTCTCGATCGGCGGCCACGTGCCAGAACTGGCATCCCCCACAGCCCTTCATAAAGGCTTTACACCCCGGCTCTCGACGGGCCTCCGAGCGCTCCTGAAGCTCTTTGATCCCCCCCCTGGCCCACCGCTCCTTGTCCGTAAACAATTCCACAGTCACCACATCGCCGGGCACCGCCCCCTCCACAAAGACCACCCGCCCGTCCGGCAGATATCCCAGTCCATCGCCCCCCTGAGCCAACCTCACAACCTCCACGCCTTCGAATGCTTTTCCCATGAACTCTCTTCCTTTCACTGGTGAGTTACTGCTTGTCTAAAAGGTTCCTTCCAGGGCCTCTCGGATACGTTGGCGCGACTCATCGTCGCCCTCCGCCTCCTCTTCCCCTTCGCCGTGGAGAAAGTCCATTCCCTCCTCCCACTCCTCATCCTCCTGCCCGGGATCTGCGCTCATCCTCTGAGATACGGTATGGGCCGACAAGATCACGGAGAACGCCTGAGACGACGCCGAAGAAATGATCTCACGAGCCGCCCGCTCAATGGCTTCCTCTTCGTCGTCCAGGGTGTCTTCCACCTCATCGACCACCGGCGTCTCCGACGTCGCTGACACCGGCTCCTCCATCGGCGCCTGCTCATCGCCGCTCCACCACCAGAGACCGGCCAGCCCCACCACAACGAGCCCCGCCGCCACGCCAACGGTGACCCGCCAATCCAGCCCCGGCTCCTCCCGGGGTGAGGCCTGAAGTTCGTCGACCACCTCCTTGGCCTCCGTCGCCGAATCCCCCGTGATCTCCGACCCATCGCCATGCATCGCCAGGGTCTTCGCGATCTCCCGGTCGCTGACCGCCGCTCCCTGCTCGCCGCTCATCTGGGCCGTCTCCAAAAGCCCTGGTGTCCCGCCCAGGGTCTCGGTCGCCTCCGTCTCCACGACGTCCGCCTGCGCCGTCTCTGCCAGGGCATCGATCTTCGCCGTGTCCTCGTCGTCGGCGATCGCCTGCAATTCCCCCGAAACATCGGGGGCATCCTTTAACCATGCCTGCAGAGCAATGGGATCGACCTCGTGGGCCGGTATCGATGACAACAACGCATCATCGAAATGGCGCTCCCGTATGGCCTCCAGATGGTCCACCACCTCTTTCATGGAGCTTGGCCGATCCTCGACTCGCTTGGCCAGCATGGCCATCACCAGCTCATCGAGCTCCTGCGGAACGCTATCGAGCCCCGGGATCGATGACAGGGGTCTGGCCGGCGCCTTGATATGCTTGACGGCAAACCCCATCTGGGTCGACGCCTGAAAGGGCAGATTCCCGCTGATCAACTCATAGAACATCACTCCGATGGCGTAGATGTCGGCCGCCGGCCCCACCGAATTGCCCTGGGCTTGCTCCGGACTCATATACGCCGGCGTCCCCCACAGGGTGCCGGACTTGGTCATCGTCTCTTCGCGCTTGTGTTTAGCGATCCCAAAATCCAGAAGCTTCGGAAATTCCTCATTGCCCTCCACCCCCAGCAAAAAGATATTCTCCGGCTTCAGATCCCGGTGAATCACGTCCCTTATATGGGCCTCCCCCAGCACCCCACAGATAGGCGTAATGATATCGAAGGCCTCGCCATAACTGACGAACCGATAGGCCAGCCGATCGGCCAGGCTCTCCCCATTCAATAGCTCCATGACCATATAGACATGGCCATCCTCGGCCTGCCCGAAATCAAATAGACGCACCGCGTGCGGGTGCTTGAGGTTCGAGATCACCCGCGCCTCGTACATAAACCGCTTTCGGATCCCGTCGTCTCGGGCAAAATCGAGCTTCAAAAGCTTCAGCGCCACATCCGTCTGAAAGTCCAGCCGTCGCGCGCTGTAGACCGCCCCCATGCCCCCTTCGCCGAGCTTGGATTGGATCTGAAACCGGCCATCAAACACCTCGCCGATCAGCGGATCGCCCTCGTCCTCCAGCTCCGTCTCAATGAGCCGTGCCCCATCATCGGGACACACATCCATGGTGGTCACAAAACTTCGCCCGCACTGCCAACACGTCTTTTCGCGCTTGTCTCCCCGTGCTTGACTCGCCTCGTCGTCGACCACACCCGGCCTTCGTTGCATTGACCATTCTCTTCCGTCGACCCCGACCGCCTCAGCGGTCTGACCCTCCGGATCTAGAGCTTCTTTCGCACCATAGACCACCACCGGAATCTGAGCAATTCCCGCGGTCGACGTCCGGGCTCCGATCCCCTATTCTCTCCAAAGCACTTACCCATCGCTCCCACTTTCCTACCTTCGCATCTGGAGTCTCCTCCTCATGGGACGTACCGAACGGCTCGAACAACCCCAAGAATTTGGCAAATATCAACTGGTCGCCCGCCTGGCCAACGGCCGCATGGCCCAGGTATATAAAGCCAAGAGCCACGGGGTCGAGGGCTTTGAAAAAGTCCACTGCCTCAAGATCTTTCACCCCGCCTTGACCTCCCGCGATGGCTTCGTGGACACCCTCATCGAAGAAGCCAAGCGATCGGTGGCCCTCTCCCACGCCAATATTGCCCAGGTCCTGGATCTGGGACGGGAAGACCAACAGGGCCGATACTATATCGCCATGGAGTTCATCGCCGGCCTCGACCTGGCCCGTGCCACCAAGCTCGCGCACCAATTCGAGCACGCATGGTCCATGGACATGTCCGTCTTCATCGCCGCTGAAGTCGCCAAGGCCCTGGACTATGCCCACCGGCGAAAAGACTTCAATTTCAACAATCTCAATATCCTTCATCGCTCCATCCGCCCGGAAAATATCATGCTCTCCTACGACGGAGAGGTGAAAGTCACCGACTTTGGTATTTCCCGGGCCATGGAAGAACAGGAGATCATCGACGACGAAGACCTCTTGGGTCGCTACCTCTACGCCGCCCCGGAGCGGGCTCGCGATGGGCACCACACCCGTCAAAGCGATATCTTTAGCCTGGGCCTCGTGCTCTACGAAATGCTCGCCGGCACTCATCCCTACGGCACCGATGCCGACACCGTTCGTCAGCGCGCCTGCGACGGCGCCATCCCCCCCATCGGACAATACGTCGATCTTCCTCGCCCACTGCTCCAAATAATGGAGTCCATGCTCGTCGTCGATCCCGCCGGCCGGGCTCATAGCGCCGGCCAGATCTACGAAGAGCTCATTGGCTATCTCTTCGGAAACAACCTCCAGGCCGACAACCGCCAGCTCTCCTTGACGATGCAGGAACTTCGGCGCCGTGAGCAACTCACGCCCAGCCCCGATGCCACCGTGGAGGTGGGGCTCGAAGAGATCAGTCGCCACGAACTTGAGAAGGCCTTCAAGCAGGGAGGGGCCCTCCACACCGACGAGGTATCCACGCCTGAACACCCCTCCCAGGGCCTTCCCTCCAGTCAGATCCCCAACCGCTCCGAGCCCCCCCAATCGTCCGGCTCTTCTCCTCTACCGGGCGCCCTGGAGTCGCTCTACCAATCGGTGGCTCACGGTCGTGGCAAGGCCGCGCTCCTCTCTGGGGGCTTTGGTCGGGGCAGCGAGGTCCTCGTCGACCGCCTGGTGGAAGTCGTGGACTCTCGCGAACATGCCTCCTCTCGCCTCATTCATACCTCGGACGACGACCACCTTCGTCCCTTCGGCGTCTTTAGCGACCTCCTGCTTCGCACGCTGCACCAGACCGTCGCCAACGCCTCCAACCACCGACAAGACGCCCTGCGCGGCCTGCAGACCTGGGGCGTCGACGATTCCGCCCGCAGCACTCTGGCCAGCCTCTGGGACCTGGAGGATCATCCCTCCCTCGATCCGGCGACCCGCAAGTCCCACCTCCTCCAGATCGTGTGGGCCATGCTCAGCTACCTCTCCGACGATGGCCCATTCGTCCTCGTCATTGACCGCGTGGAGCGATTGGACCAACCCTCCCTGGAGGTGCTTCGCGACCTCATCGCCTCCATCGGCGACCTCTCGGTGCTCCTGGTCCTCGGGACACGGACCGAGGGCACCATCCGAAACCTCTTCGACGCCGGTACCCCCAAGGATCTGGAAGCCATCCATGTCAGCGGCGAAGAGCCCCCGACCCCAGAAGAGCTCGCCGACATCGACGACCTCTCCTCGGCCATCCTGGACGCCCTGGCACTGGCCATGCGCCCCATGTCCGCCGGCGAACTGAGCGCTCTGCTGGACCGCGATGCCACGGCCATCGCACAAGCGGCCCAGGCCCTCTTGGAACGCGGGGCCCTTCGCCTTCCCCGACCGGGTCGCTACCACTGCGACGTCCCCAATTGGCTGACCTGGCACCAGGACCGCGATCGATCTCAAATGGCCTCCATCGCCTCCTCTATGGCCCGTCGCCTCGTCCATCGACAGTCTCGTCTGACCGGCGACCGCCTCACCCCCACCCTTCTTCGCCTTTACGCCATCACGGGCGACCGCCGCCGGCTTCTCAACCTCGCTGGCCCCTATGGCGACTGGCTGCAAACCAACGCCTGGCAACACACCGCCCTGGCCTATTATCAGCATCTGGGAGAATTGCTGGGCCTCCACGGCCTTGGACTCCCCCAGATCCGGGTTCGCTACATCCTGGAAGCCGCCGAACTGGCCCTGGAGATGGCCCTCTTTGACCAGTGCCGAACCCTATTAGAACCCCTTAACGCCCTCACTGAGGCAACCCGCGATCACTGCGGCTTCGTCCGCGCCCAACTCCTTCACGGGCACCTGGCCCTCCAACAAGACGACCTCGACGATGCCCACCAGCATTTTCGTCGCAGCATGGAGACCGCTCGCAGCCTCAAGATCCCTCAACTGGTTATTCGCTCGGCCCTCGCCATGGCCGCATGGTATGAGCGCCAGGGCGATCCCGAGGCAGCGCTGCGCTACGTGGGCACTGCCCTTAACCTCGATGATCAACGCCTGGGTCCTCGCACCCGGGCCCACCTGTGGCAACGGGCCGCCGAAGTATGGAGTGACCGAGGCATGGTCGAGAGGGCTTCCCAGCCCATCGAACACCTTCGCTCACTGTCCACCCACGCCCCTTACCCTTCCGTTCGCTGCCGCCTGGCCATCGCCCAGGGGCGCCTGGCCTCCCACCTCGATCAACGCGAGGACGCCGATTCCTATTACGACCAGGCCCTGGGCCTCGCCAACAGCCACCATCTCACGGCCCTGGCCATCGAGGCCATGCGCGAGCGGGCCGGCATCTGCGTGCGCCAGCGCCGCTTTGACGAAGCCATCACCTGGGCCGACCAGGTCCAGAGCGTTGCTCAACACCACGGCGACAACTACAGCGCCCAGCGCGCTCAGGACTTACAGGCTCTGGCTCACTGCCAGCTCGGCCAACGCGTCGATGAGTCCCTCCAGCAGCTCCGTCGGAGCCTTCGCCGCGCCACCGAGCGTGGCGTCCCCAAGGATGTCTACCGCGGCCACGACTTTCTGGCCCGGGCTCTCGACGCCTGTGGACGCCCTGACGACGCCAATCATCATCGCCGCCACGCCGCCCAGCTCGCCACCACCATGCGGATGCAGCATAGCGCTGCCTGAGCCCCCGGCCCTTCCAACGATCAATCGTAGCGCAACCCATCCACCGGTCGCATCCGCGCCGCCCACCACGACGGACCCACCGTCACCAGCAGACAGATCCCCATCGCCACCAGAGCCACTACCCCAAACTCCATCATATCGATCCTCACTGGCAGGTGATCGATCATATAGATCTCTGGATCGAGCCCAAAATCGGCCTGACGAATCCCCAGGGTCACTGCCAACCCACCGACCAGCCCCAGCGCCGTGCCCACCACCCCGATCAACGCCCCCTCGTAGATAAAGATCTTCATCACCTCCCCGTTGGTCGCCCCCATCGACTTCAAAATCGCGATCTCTTTATTTTTCTCCAATACAATCATGATCAGGGTGCAGACAATATTGAAGCTGGCCACCAGGACGATGAACAAAAACAGAATGGCCAACACCGTGCGCTGCCACTGCAGGCTCGTAAACAAATTGTGGTTGAGCTGGCGCCAATCCATGATCCGGTAGCGCCCCTCCTCCAACACCTCTGCAATGCCCGTGGTGATGGCCTCCATGGCAAATACGTCTTCTACGCGCACGTCCACGCCGGTGACCGTATCGCCCTGATCAAAGAAATTTTGGAGCGCCCGAAAATCGGTCAACACCATGCGATCATCGTATTCGTGGAACCCGCTACGATAGACCCCGGCCACCTCAAACTGCTCTGAGGTGGGTGTGCCCCCGCCGGACTGCCAGCCCCCTCGACCCACCCCTTCCAGAGGACTTGTCAGACGCACCATATCGCCCCTTTCGACCTGCAGGCGATCCGCCAGGGAGCGCCCGATCAATATCTTGGGCACATCCGGTACCCCGTCGTCCGGAAATCGGTCGTAGACCATTTCATCCAACACGCCCGGTTGCTCGGCGTACTTCGGGATATCGCTGACCTCCGCTGCCGTCGCCGGCTCGATGCCCTTGGCCAAGATCCCGGCCGTGCGCTCTCCATGGCTGGCGATCATCTCGTGAAAGATAAAGGGACTCGTCGCCTGGACGCCGTCGATGGTCTCGATCTGCTCCTGCACCTCCGGGTAATTTCGGAAATTGACCCCGTATTGCATCACCATGGCATGGCTATTGACCCCCAATACCCGCTCCTGGAAGGCATCCTGGAACCCACCGGTCACCGCGATGACGCTGGTCAGCGACATCACCCCCAAAAACACCCCCAACACGGCGATGACCGTAATCGTCGAGACAAACCCGCTCTTACGACTCTTGAGGTGGCGATAGGCGATAAAACGTTCGTACGACATGATCTCCCAGGGTTTGAGCCTTCGGTCCTTGCAATGCTAGCTTTACAGGATCGCCACCAGCGATGGCAATCTCGATGTGACCACCTGTGATGGCCTATGCTACGATGCGTGACATCTCCAACATGATATCGCTCTCTATACCATCACCGGACCTCCCATGAAGCGTCTTGTCCTTGCCCTCACCCTTGTCTTGTCGTGGCTCCTCTTCGCCGGTTGCGCCTCCAGTGACTCGCTGGCCTGCGCCACCAACGACGACTGCCCCGACGGTGAAGTCTGCACCGCCGACACGTGCAAACCCTCCGACGGGCAGTCCTGTTCCCAAGAAACGGACTGCCCGGGGGATATGCAATGCATCGACGCCACCTGCACCAGACCGGCCCCCAACAATCAATCCGACCCCAATAACCAGTCCGACCCCAATAACCAATCCGACCCCAATAACCA
>CAZMJS010000003.1:97213-101314 GCA_964566695.1 uncultured Bradymonadales bacterium | reverse complement strand
AATCCGACCCCAATAACCAGTCCGACCCCAATAACCAATCCGACCCCAATAACCAGTCCGACCCCAATAACCAGTCCGACCCCAATAACCAATCCGACCCCAATAACCAATCCGACCCCAATAACCAGAGCCCCGGCTTTCAGGGACCGCAGGTTACACAGATCGAACCCGCCGACCTCAGCGAAGGCGTCGACCTCGACACCACCATCACCATCACCTTTGACCAGGACCTGATGGCCTCCATGAGCCTAGGCACCGACGGGCTGCAACTGCGAAAGTCGAGCACCGGCCAAATCATTGACGACGAGCGCCAATACCTCAGTGATGACCAACAAATCGTCATCAATCCCGACGCGCCGCTTCTTCCGGGCACGCAATACCAACTTCGCATCTCCGGCCCCCAGAATATGGCCGGCTTTCCCGTTAACCCTGAAGTGCGCACATCGTTTCAGACCGAGTGGGATATCGACGACGCCATCGACGACCTGGCCCACGATTTCGCCCCCGTGATCTACCAGGATACGGCCTTTCCCGATGCCCCGGATACCCATGGGGATATCCCCACCACCATCGACTTCGACGGCAACCTCGATGCCGCCGACAACCTGAGCCACGCCACCAGCGGGGACTATGATCTCCCGGCCCACCTCTACTACACCTATAGCGCCACCGAATCGCATCACTTCCTGCACTATATCCTCTACTATCCCCTCCATCGCACCAGCTCCGGCACCCACCTGCAACACGATCTCCTGGGCGTGCTCAAAGCCATCGACAAGGACACCGAAGAACTCATCTGGATCCAGACCATTCATCCAAATAGCAGTTCCTCCACCACCCGAACGCCCTACCTCGTCGATCGCCCCGACGCCCCGCCTGCCGTCGGTTCCGAGGACCCCACCCTCATCGCTCCCGACACCCTGGAGCAGGGGCGCCGCTTCGCCCTCTATATCCCCAGCGGGGAACACGCCGGTTGCTTCTGGTACGAGCGCGACAGCGGCTTTTTCCCCCCCGATTGCACCGGCGAGGGAGAGCAATTTCTCTCCGGCGATGGACTGGTCATCCGCCCCGCGGACGAGGGTCAGACCTTCGACCAGGCCATCACTGACGGTGACTTCCAGACCCTTGATTACGGCCTCTCCTCCTTCATCGATCCTTTTTGGCTTCACCTCGGGGACTATGAATCCAACCTCTACGGCGGAAACCCCCGTTTCCTGGACTTTCCAGAAGACCGGCCTCAGGGACCTCGCGACGACGCCTATCTGATGTGGAACCGGCTTGCCACCGATGCCGATGCCGACGGCCACCGCGGCCTTCTTCCCTTTCGCTGGGTTCGCTCCTCCTCCAGCGGCGCCTATCCCGACGGCGGCCCCTGGTTCTTCGACCCCGCCTGGTTCCTGGGCATCGGCTACCAACTCGGGGATGACTATAGCACCGAATATTGCTACCACTTCTTCTTGAATATCGATCGCCGAAACGAGGCTCCCTGCCAGGTATCTCCATGACCCCTCGACTGATCTTTATTGCTCTCTTCGTCTTCTCGAGCGCTTGCTCCTCCGCGCCGGTCGCAGACCCCGATCCGGGCTCGCCGGCCGACGCCGATGAGCACCTATCCCAGGACCCCTCCACAGACCAGATCTCCGACCACCCCTGCGGCACCGACCGCTGGGATGAGCCGCCCCCCTCTGAAATCTCCGATGGGGACTCTCGCCCCGACGAATCCTAGAGATCCTCGATCGACAGCCCTTCCAAGCCAACGATATCTCGCAATTGATCAAAATTGCGCTCATTTCTCTCACGAAACCCCGTCATCCGCTGGTTGACCCCCAATCGGTCGATCCCAAACTCTCGCTGCGGATCAAACCCCAACATCGCTTCCTTCAATAGCTCTCGATCCTCGTCGCTCATGTCGGCATGCACGGCGATCACGTCCTGGGGAAGCCTCCCCGTCAGCGCCAATGTACTCATCTGACCGGTCCGGATATCGTATTCATCGGCCGACAAATAGGCCCCGGAGTACACCGCCGCTGCCTCGCACTTACCCTCGATCAGATCCCTCATCCCCTGAAAATGGTCCCCGCTCCAGTGCACCTCTCCCACGAATTCATCGGGATCGTGGCCCTGGCGACGAATATAATGCCTCGGCAATAAGTGCCCCGACGTCGACGCCGCGTCGACAAAGCAAAACGTCTCTCCCTCCAAGTCATCCAACATCTCGATTTCGCCGCCCCGCCGAACCAGCAGATGACCATCGCTGGACGCTGTGCCATCGGACTCCCGCATCACCAACATGTCTATGGAGTCATCGATCTCGGAGGTCAGCACATAAAGCGCCGGCGGCAGCATCGCCGCTTCCACCTCTTTTTGACGCAACATCCGCGATAGATCCGTATAACTCTCGGCCAAGACCTTGGGCACTGGCCGCCCCATCTCGTGCTCCAAATAGGCGTGCAGCGGAGCCACCTCCCGGCTCAGCACGCGTAAATCGATGGTCGGTGCCCACCCCAGAGTGATGGGATCGCCGTCGACCTCAATCTCGCCGTAGACCGCCTGAATATCGACCTCTGGTCCCTCCTCCTCTTCATCGCCATCGCTTAACCAGGCCACCAATGCTCCACCGATGATCAAGGTCACGGCCGCCGCCACCAGCACCCGAACCACCGTTGCGCCCCCATCAGAGGACTTCTCCGTGTCGTGAACCTCGCTTCGCTCCCGGTCGGACTCCGCCATCTCTTCCAGGCGCTGCGGTGAACTCTGACGGGTCCGGTCCTCGCTCACCGAGCCCACGGGTGTCCCCCCGCCGCCACCGGGTCTCTCCACCACCGTCGCCCCTTCGGCCCCCACGCCTTCGCGCAAACTGCTGGCCTGGGAGTCCGTCCCCCCCGTCATATGCAATAGCTGGCGCCTCTCCGCCCGGGTCAGCTCCCGCTCGCAGGCATGCTCCACCGTCTGGCGACGCTCCGCCAGGGTCTCTCCGGCCACCTCTTCCAATAAGCTCGCCACGCGCCCCTCGTCGGGCTCAATCCCCGACCTTCGCGCCGCCTCCATGAGGTCCAGGCGCATCGCCTTCGCGCTCTCGTAGCGCTCCTCCCGATCGGTGGCCAGCGCCTTATATACCACCTCACCGATGGCCTCTGGCACCTCCTCGCGGAATCGACTCGGCGGTGGGACCTTCCCCTCGATCACCGCCTGCATCATGTCCAACTCCGTCTTTCGCTTAAAGAGCCGACGCATCGTCAGCATCTCCCACAACACGATCCCCATCGCGAATACATCGCTTCGGCGATCCAGGGGCTCGTGACGGCATTGCTCCGGCGAAAGATACGCGAATTTTCCCTTGAGATTCCCCGAATAGGTCGCCTCCACATTCGCCGAGGTCGACTTGGCCACCCCAAAATCCAACAGCTTGACATGCCCTGCCGTGGTGCACATCAGATTGTGCGGCGAGATATCGCGATGCACCAACCCCAATTCCTGTCCGTCCAAATCCTTTAATTCATGGGCCGCATGCAACCCTCGACAGGCCTGGTCGACGACGCTCACCACCACGTCCAACGGCAACACCCGCCCCTCTTTTTGGGCCAGCAACAGCATCTCCCGGACCGTCGAGCCATGAATATACTCCATGGCGATATGGTAGGAGCGATCCTGTTGACCCAACTCGTAGATCTGAACCACGTTGGGATGTGACAACCGCGCAACAATTCGCGCTTCCCGCAGAAACATCTCTACGAATGATGGCTGATCCGCCAAATGGGGCAAGATTCGCTTGACCACCACCAGCCGCTCCAACCCCGCCAGCCCACGTTCTCGAGCAAGAAACAACTCCGCCATGCCCCCTGTGGCCAAGCGGGTCAGCAGCTCATAGCGCCCTATCAATTGTGGAGTGTTCTCTCCGCTATCCACGCGCTCCTCGTCGATTGAACTCTACCCCATTGTAACGCATATTCTCGATTCGTCACCCTTCCCCCTTGCTCCGGGATACGCCATGACCGCCCGACGACTCTCTGCCATCACTCTCCTATTGGCCCTGATCATCGCCGTCCTTCCGGCCTGCCGAGACGCTGAATGCCGCCAGATGATGCAGTGCTGCGACGCCGT
>CAZMJS010000003.1:0-97113 GCA_964566695.1 uncultured Bradymonadales bacterium | reverse complement strand
TCACTGGCGGTCAACGCATCAAAAATATCGGCGATCGTCAGCATCCGTACCTGGGGCATGATCGCCTCCGCCAACAGCCCCTGGGGATATCCCGTCCCATCGAGCTTCTCGTGATGCGCCCCGGCGATACAGGGCACCCGTTGCAGCTCATCGCTCCACGGGATTTGCTCCAAATAGGACTCGCTCAGCGCCGCATGGCTCCGCATCTCCACCCACTCCTCGTCGTTGAGCGTGCCCTTTCGAATCCCCAGATTCTCCACCTCCAGGGGCGTCAAAAAGGGCCGCCTCTTTCCATCGCCGCCCACATAAAACCGCTCCCCCAGGGCTTTGACGCGCGCAATATCCTCATCTTCCAGATACCCCTTGGTCCCAATGGACTCCAAAAACCGGTACACCTCGTCGAGCTCTCGACACACCTCCTCGTAGGCCTCCTCCACGCCACCGAGGCCGCGTTCCGGCTTGCCCTCTTCTTCCAGCCGATGGACGTAGTCCCTAAGCGAGCGCCGATAGGCCAACTCCTTGATCGTTTCAAATCGCTGACCGATGAGCTCCATGCGCTGACGCGGCAAGCGCGCGCCCTTCTGAATGACGTTCTCACTGACAGCAATCTTGCCAAAATCGTGGAGCAACGCCGCGTATTTTAGCTCCCTCAGCTCCTCCGTGCTCAGCCACAGCTCCCCGAGCCCCCCGCGCTCTACCTCGTTGACCACTCCCGCAAGCTCCAACGTATAGTCTGCCACCCGCTCCGAATGACCGGCCGTCACTGGATCCCTGGCCTCGATGGCGTTGACACTCGCTGAGACGAACCCCTCAAACATCTCCACGATGTCCTGGGTCAACCGGGCTCTCTCGATGGCAAACGCCGCATTGGAGGCCAATATATTGAATAGGTCCAGATCCTCTTTGGAGTACAACGCCCCCCGTCCCCGCGTATCCACCAGCATCAGCCCCATCAGGTTTTTTTGCCCCACCAGCGGCGCGCACATGCTTGCCGTGATCTTGGCGTCCATGATGCTCTTGCTGATATCATCGCCCATCGTATCCTGGGTAAAGAGCACGCTCTCGCGGTTGCTCAGGGCTCGCCGCATGATACTCGTGCTCATCACCACCCCCTCTTCCTCCGACGCTCCTAGCTCGCCGCGCACTCGCGACCAGAAGGGTTCACGCTGGCTGACTTCATCGGGATCGCTCCCCAGGATCACCGCGAAAAAGTTGGTCGCCGGAAAGGCATCGAAGGCCGTCTCCTCGATCAACGCCAGAATCTCTTCCAGCTCCGTCAAGCCATTGAGCTCTCCCGCCAACCGAAATAGGGCCGCCCACCGCGTGTCCTTATCTCCCAGGCGCTGATTGATCGTGCGCACCGGTTGATGGGCCGCCGTAATCAGGTTCTCCCCGCTTCTATGGCGAATCGACCCCTCCCCATGAGCACGCCCAGACATCGGCGCCGGCGTGAGCGTCACCTCCAATAGTGACGAGCCCATCTGGACTTGATCGCCGTCCAACAACTTCGCCTCCACGAGCCCCTCCTCGTGGTGCAATTTCTGCTTCTTCTCTCCCCGCAGTACCGTCGATCCGTGGCGGCTTCTCTGATCGCGAAGTCGCAGTTCCTGGCCCTCCATCGTCAGCGCCGCATGGCGATTGGACACAAACCCATCGGAGAGCACAAAATCGCTTTCCGGATCGCGTCCCACGGTCACCCGGGATTGGCGAAAACTCTCCGCCTTTCCTTGATCCGGCCCCTTCACCACCGTCACTAAGAGCATATTATGCGCCACCATCGCTTCTCCTTGCCTCGCCCTGGCTCACCATGCCCCCAATCGGACGTAACGACCATGTTGTCACACTCCCCGCCCCTTGTACATTGCACGCCCCATGACCTAAGGGAATATCTAGCCCCGGGCACTTGTATCCGCCTCGACCTCGGGTCCACTCCTTGACGTGCTTTGATAGTATCCCATGGCCTCAGTCCCCACCAGTCCCGCCTCGCTGACGCACCAGCATCGATCCTTGACCCAGGAACTCGGCGTCCCGCGCCCCGAAACCGAGGTCCATCGCATTAACTTTGCCTGGCTCATCCGCCTGCGATGGGTCGCCATCACCGGCCAATCGGCCGTCGTCATCGCGTCTCAGTTTATGACCGGGGTCAATATCCCCACCCTGACCCTTCTGGTCATCCTGGCCCTGGAGGCCCTGTCCAACCTGGCCCTCATTGCCTGGGCCCGCACCGACTATCCGCGCCATGAATTGATGGCCGCCGTCGTGCTCGCCGCCGACCTCCTCTTTTTAACGGCCCTGCTCTTCTTCACCGGTGGCGCCCAGAACCCCTTTACCCCCCTATACTTCGTCCATGTGGCCCTGGCCGCACTGGTGCTTCGCCCTCTCTGGACATGGGCCATCACCGCTCTGAGCATCGCCGCCTACCTCTCGCTATTCTTTGCCTCTCAGGCCCATCAGGCCTTGGCCTGGAGCGACGCCCCCGAACTATGGGTCCTCCCCACCACCGGACGCTGGGCAGCCTTCATCCTCACCGCCTGTGTCATCGCCTTCTTCATCAACCGCATCCAACGGGCCCTCAAGCGACGCGAACGAGAACTCACTCAGGTCCGCCAGGCCCAGATGCGAAGCGAAAAACTGGCGAGCCTCGCCACTCTGGCCGCCGGCGCGGCCCACGAATTCTCCACGCCTCTTTCCACCATTGCCCTGGTGGCCAACGAGCTCCAGCGTGGGCTCGATGACTACGACCTCCCTTCTCGTTTCGCGGAAGACGCCCAGCTCATCCGCGACCAGGTCGAGCGCTGCCACGACATCCTCCACCAGATGTCGGCCGACGCCGGCGAGTCCATGGGTGAATTCGCCCGGCCCGTGAGCGTCCCCGAATTGGTCGATCATATCCTCGATGGCTGCCGAGACCCCGAGCGCGTCCAGATATCTATGGACACCGACCGACCTATCACCCTCACCGTTCCCCCCAGTGCCCTCGGCCAGGCTCTGCGTGGCCTGCTCAATAACGCCCTGGAAGCCAGTGATCCCGACGACCCCGTCGACATGACCCTCCATCGCCACGATCGCTTTCTGAGGCTTCAAATCCGCGATCGCGGCGAGGGCATGTGCCCCGCCGTCCTCCAGCGCGTCGACGAACCCTTTTTCTCCACCAAACCCGAAGGCCAGGGCATGGGCCTCGGCGTCTTTTTGGCACGGACCCTCATCGAAAAAATAAACGGACAACTCCATTTCGAGAGCACCCCGGGACAGGGAACGACCGTCACCGTCGACTTGCCGACCGACACCCCCTCTATCGACCCCAGTTCGCCCCCCGCTACCTCCCCTCATGCAACAGGAGATCAACCATGAGTTCCCACGCTCGCTCCCTACTCATTGTCGACGACAACGAGATCTTTCGCGACCGGCTGGCTCGCGCCTTCGCCGATCGCGATTACGACGTGCGCAAGGCCGAAAACCATTCGGAAGCCATCGCCCACGCCAACACGGAGAGCCCGGAGTGGGCCGTCGTCGATCTGCGCATGCCCGGAAAAAACGGCCTGGAGGTCGTCCGCGATCTCCTCGCCATCGATCCCCACACTCGCATCGTCGTGCTCACTGGCTACGGCTCTATCGCCACCGCCATTGATGCCGTCAAACTCGGCGCCATCAATTACCTCCAAAAACCGGCCGACGCCGACGACATCATCGCCGCCTTCTCTCGCGGCGAACAACCGCCCATGTCCGGGGCCGAACACTCCTACCAGGCCCCTTCGCTGGCCCGCGCCGAGTGGGAACATATTCAACGCGTCCTCGCCGACTGCGATGGCAATATCTCGGAGACCGCCCGTCGCCTCGATATCCATCGCCGCACCCTCCAGCGAAAACTGGACCGCTACCCCCCGCCGGAGTAATCGCCGCCCCATGGGTCATGCGACAATTCGTCCCATTCCCTTTCGCCCCATAAGTGTATACATTACTGTTTCCGATGATGAAGACACCCGCGCTTCCATCGGCACACCATTTTTCCAGCAAGGTGAGGTTTAACCATGTCTGACGATAAACTCGATCGACGCCAATTTCTCGAACGCGCAGCCCTTCTCGGTGCCGCCGCCATCGGCGCCGGCTCTCTTCTGACGGCTTGTGATCCCCCGGAACCCGCCGATGACGCCAACGGCGCCGCCGACGACGACGCTCCTGACGATTTCAGTTGCAATGATGAGGCGGCCCTGGCCGATCTCTCGGAGGACGATATCGCTCGCCGAGAGAGCCACGAATACGTAGAGGAATCCCCTGAAGAAGGTCAATACTGCCACAATTGCATCTTCTGGGAAGAACCGGGGCCCGGTGAGGACTGTGGCGGATGCCAGTCCATCCCAGGACCCTTCCACCCCGACGGATGGTGCAATATCTGGGCCCCCGCTGCTTAATCAGTGTGGCGCTTAGCCCTCGGCGCTGTCGATCAGCCCCGCGTATCGCAAGGCCTGTCCAAGGTCTGCCACCCCGCGATACCGGAGCTTCGACAGCGCTTTTTCATTTCCCTCTAGATAGGCCTCCACCCCGGCGGCATTGCTTCGGGGCGCCAGGGCCTGACTAAACCCCAATTTCTGGGCCTCCACCAACCTCCCCGGGGCTCGCGACACCGCCCGCACCTCCCCGGTCAGCCCCAGCTCTCCAAAAAAGACCGTCTCTTCCCCCACCGCTTTATTTCGATAACTGGACGCCACGGCCATCGCGATCCCCAGGTCGGCCGCCGGCTCCACCACCTTGATCCCGCCGGCGACATTCACGAATACATCGTGGTCCCCCACATTGAGCCCCGCTCGCTTCTCCAGGATATTGAGCAACAGGTGCACTCGATTCTGATCGACACCCACGGCCGTTACCTTTGGTGGCCCGTATTGACTGGCGCTGACCAATGCCTGCACCTCCACCAACAAGGGCCTGGTCCCCTCCACCACCGGCACCACCACGCTGCCCGGCGCTCCCGCCGGGCGCTCCGCCAAAAACATCTCCGACGGATTCTCCACCCCGTGAAGCCCATCGCCCCGCATCTCGAAGACGCCGATCTCATTGGTCGAGCCGTAGCGATTCTTGACGGCCCTTAGAATGCGATAATTCATCCCCGCCTGCCCCTCAAAATAGAGCACGGTATCCACCATATGCTCCAGCACCTTGGGTCCGGCGATCGCCCCTTCCTTGGTCACGTGCCCCACCAGGATGGTCGGCATTCCCAGTCCCTTGGCCAGTTGCGTCACCGACGACGTGGATTCCCTCAACTGCACCACGCTGCCCGGCGACGAGCTGAGATCATCGCTCGCCAAGGTCTGAATGGAATCCAACACCAGAAAATCCGGCTCCTCCTCTTCGATCAGCGCCTCCACCCTCTCCAGACGTGTCTCTCCCACCACCAGCACCTCCTCCACGTCGACCATCAAGCGCTGGCCGCGCATCCTCAACTGCCCCAGGCTCTCCTCCCCCGATACATACAGCACCTTCATGCCCCGCGAGGACAGCATCCCCGCCACCTGGAGCGACAACGTCGACTTTCCGATGCCCGGATCGCCGCCTAATAGGATCACCCCGCCGCTGACAAAGCCCCCACCGAGCACCCGATCCAACTCCCCATTCTCACTGAGCAAACGCTCCTGCTTCTGACTCTCCACCTCCGCCATGCGCACCGGTTTGGCGCCTTCAGCGGCGCCATATCCCGCCCGACGAGAGCTCTTCGTCGCACCTGAGGAGCTCTTTGAATCCCCTCCTCGAACTTCCTCGCGCATCGAGTTCCAGGCCCCACATTGACCGCACTTTCCGAGCCACTTGGCGCTCTCGTAGTCGCACTCCTGGCAGATATAGACCGTCTTTGCTTTTGCCATCGCCGGCGCCCCGTGCCTTGCAATCTAGTGGAGATGGATTTCGATACGCTCATTGGTGGCTCGGTTGCGACTCGACGTATTCGGCAACAAGGGCTCTGTGCCCCCGTAGCCCTCGGCCTCCAGGCGCTTCGGATCGATGCCCCGCTCCACCAGGGCATCGCGGATCAATTCTGCTCGCTCCTGCGACAGCCGCACCAACTCGTCCTCATCGCCCTGGTTACTCGTATGGCCTTGAATCTCGATTCGATCGACCTCTGGATGCTCGGCGATCACCGCCGCCACATGGTCCAGTAACTCCGCCGATCCGGGCTCCAGAGCCACCAGCCCCGCTTCAAAATCCAGGTCCTCTTCCAGATCAATCGTGCCATTGCTGCGAGTGGCCAACCACTCTTCGACCTCTCTCAACTCATAGGCCACCTCATAACTCTCGCCGGCTTCCACCTCCATCCACTTCGACTCACTGAGAAATCCCTCCATGACCACCGCCAGGGAATAGGCCTCTCCGTCGAGTTCCTCCTCGAAACGGCCCTCTTCATCCAGCGACACCTCTCGAACCTCTCCCTCTTGCGATCGCACCCACACCGTGGCGCCTCGCTCACGCATATCCTCGTCCCACCCTTCAATATGCCCTTGAACCACCGCCGCCCGGGGATGGGGCTTCATCTTCTCTTCCAGAGTTGTCTCCCCCTCTTCGACCACCCAGTCGACCGTCGTGGCCTCAAAATCCTCATGTTCCAGATGGATCGCTAATTCCATGCCCGGTTCGAAGCGGTAGCTGCTCCACTGACCGTCGTCTCCGGTCAATTGCACCGAGCGCTCCTGATCGCCATAGCGAACGCGCACCCCTTCCACTGGCTCACCGGTCTCTTCATCGATCACTCGCCCCAGGACTTGTCCAAACGGCGCCTCCACCTCGCTCTCTTCAATGCGCGTCGGAGGCTGTGGATCGATCTGATAGCTCATCCCGAAATTAAATTGATAGGGGTAAGTCGCTGGTAACCCCTCGGCGTGTTCGCCCGTCAGGCCAATATCCATGCCCCCGTGGAGCCCGAGATTGGACACTGGCTCCACCTTGGCTCCCCAGGTCAACACCTGGGGAAACGAACTGCCACCCACGGTGGACACGCAGTCCAGGGCGCGATCGGAATCGCATACGCCATCTTCTCCCCGTACGGGAATCCCCAACTGCCACCCCAGATGGGGCGTCACGTAGGGAAGCGGTGCCTCCACACCGAGGCCGATCTCAAATTGGTCATACGCCGAGATGCCGTATCCCCGGCGCTCGATCCGGTTGAGCTGTTCGCCCTCGGGCACCAGATTCTCCGTATTATCAAAGCGATAACCCACGTTGAGATGGGCCACCAGAGGGACGTATAGATCCGGATCCTGTCCGTTGATGGCGTCAAAATCAAAGCTCGCCATCAGTCGCGGCCGCACGGAAGTCGAACTCGGCGACAGCCCCAACCCGTCAAACCCCGACGGAAAATACAGGCTCAGATCGCCCCCCAGCCACACCCCATCTTCCACTTCTGCGCGACCCATCAGCCCCATCGACATATCGCCCTGGGCCAAAATCGACTGCGGTCGTCCGAAATCATTGATGCTATTTCGCGCCTGAAACTGAAGGTGGGCCGCCACATTCTCTGTAATCGATGCATTGAGCACCAGGTTAGCCGCAAACGCTCGGTGCTCATCGTTGAAGCGCACGAGGTCGCTTCCCCGGGTTGCCTGAGACAACAGTCCCAATTGAAATAGGCGCTCCCCAGGGCTCATCGCCGACCCGATCGTTCCAAAACCCAGCGTCCCTTCGTGGTTCATCGTGGGACTGATCCGATCGCGAAGCGAGGTCTGTCGGAGATCATCATCCTCCGACTCCGTGGAGCTCTCCTCCTCCGCGAACGCCTCTTCCTCCGGCACATCCCCGTCCTCTGCGGACGCCACGGCCGGCCCCATCACCAGGAGGGCGATCACTGATACTCCGAACATTCCCGTCTTTATTTCGCTCATTCACCTACCCCGTCGCAACGCATCGGGGCCGCTTCCCCAGAGGGAACCACGGCCCGCAGTCCACGGACACCTTCTCTTAGCTCTCCCCCACCCTGTCGCAGAGCTTCTTTTTTCGCAAGTTAAGCCCGTGGTCAGCGCTCAATACCTCCCCAGAAATAAAACTCCTCGTCATCACCGCTCCCCTTGAGCTCCACATAGACCTTATCCTCCATCGGCAAGGCCCAGGCGCGCTCAAACTCCTCCACGTCCTTGACATCCCACACGCAATTACACATCGGCCCCGGATTCCTGAGGTCCTGACAGTCTCGACTCGCCGTATAGGACGCGCTCCACTCCAGGTCATCGGCGCTCAACTCCCGGAGCTCCCCCTCTTGCCAATCCTCAAACCCCACGAGGCGAATTTCCTGAACGCCCAGGTCTTCCAATATCTCGGGGTTTTCCATCACGTCATCCTCTCCCACGACTTCGTTCCAATCATCGCACAGGCTTCCGCGCTGGTAGCTAAAATGACCATCGCCGTCGCTCATCTCCAGCTCCGACACCCCCCGTTGGGTACTGAGCCTTGACTCCGGCACGATGGAGCAGCCATCGCCGCCAAACTCATCGCTCGGCACATAGCAGGCCCCCCGCTCATAGACCGTGCGACAATCCGAGTAGCGCACCGGTGTCAATCCACCGGCAGCACTGACCTCGATGAGACGTTCGTAGCCCTCATACTCATCCGTCGCCTTGGCCCTGGCGTTACTGAGACTGGCGTTAAATATCGGTGCTGGCTCCACCTCCAGGTCCGGACGCGTCGCCAACCGCTCCTCAATCGACGGCGCTCCCAGGCCATCGTTAAGACCGTCATTAGCACCGGCATTGGCACCCACATTTTCCTGGGGCACCACCGTCACCCAACCCAACCCGGGCCCATCTTCCGCGGCCTCCAGAGACGCCTCGCAGCTATCTCCCAACCCGGCGTGACTCTCCTCGATAAACGCCCCCTCTCCGCCCATCTCCTCCTCTCGCTTCTCCATCCACCCCCGGCTCTCATCCAACTCCTCCCACTCCCCCTCGCTCTGGTTGGGCTCCATCTGATTGGGCTCCTCGCCCTTGTCGCCCCCATCATCGTCATCGCCGCATCCCCACGCCAGGCTCACAAGCCCCGCCACCAAAATCGCGACCACCCACCGAGTCTCTCTGCTTCCCGTCTTCATAAAGCTTCCTTATCTTTCTCAAATCACCTTGGTAATAACAGTATCGATGGCACCACCATAGCCACCGACGCCGCGCATTCCAAAAAAACGACCTCAACCCACCATGCTCTCCGATCCCACCACCTCCCTCGACCTGACCCTCCAGTGGAAACGCCTGGGCCCCATCGCCCTCATCGGCCACCGGGGCGCTGGAAAAACCACCCTGGGTGCCCGCATCGCCCAGAAACTTGGCCGCCCCTTCGTCGACCTGGACCACTATATCGAGCAGCAATCGGGCCAGACCTTCGACGCCGACCGGCAGGCCTACCGCCGCCTGGAGCGGCACCACTTTGAGGAACTTCTGTCCGCCGACGAGCCCCCCATCATCGCCTGCGGCGCCGGCTTCCCCCCCCTGCCACAGGGGCCGGTTTATCTATGGATTGATCGCGAGGACTGGCGCCATGAGGTCCAGCGCTCCTCGCGTCCCCCCGTTCGCCCACAACTCACCCCGGAAGAGGAATGGCGATGGATGGAAGAAACTCGACCGCCGCGCTGGCGTAAGGCCGCTCACCTCCGACTGCCCGTCCCCCGGGGACGATCCATCGCCTACAGCACTCACCAGGCCTGCGCCCTACTCATGATGGCCGCCGCTACCCACAACGCCGTGGCATCCACCTTCGTCACCGTCCCCACCTCCCCCGGCGACCTCTCCCGCGCCCTGGCCGACACCCAGCGATTTGGCCTGGGAGCCGTCGAGGTTCGTAGCGACGTCTTTCCCACCGCCCCGGCGACCGTGGACGCTCCCCACATCGCCAGCCTCCGAAGCCCCACTCCCCGCTGGCTTCACAACCTCCCCGACGCCCTGGCCTGGGACATCGATCTAACCCACCTTCCGGCCTTCCTGGATCACCTCCCCGATCATCTTCCCCCTCGCCTCATCATCTCCACCCACCCCGACGGCGTCCGCCCCGATGATCTCCGCAACCTCCGTGATACGGCCCGCCAACTCCAGCGAGAGCTCCCCCCAAAAATCATCCCCAAATACGCTCCCAGGGTGCGACATGAGGCTGATCTGGCGCGGTTTTTTGAGCTCCCCACCCGGTCTGACCATCCGGGTTCTATCCACGTCGCCCGCGGGCCCCACCTCGGCTGGACGCGCCTGCTGCTGGCCAACCGAAACACCTATAATTACCTGCCCATCGGCCTCCCCGACCGCGACAAAGGCCACCCCACGCCGCTACACCTCCAGGCCCTTCTCCCCCACCTCACCGGTCCCTGGCCCTCGCGCTTCGACGGCCTGCTGGGTGCCCCCGTGGCCCACAGTCAGGGCGATCTCTGGCACCGTACCCAGGCCCTCATCGATGGCGAGCCCCTGGGCTACCTCAAGATTCACTGCCAGCCCGACGATCTTCACAACCGACTGGAGCTCCTTGGCGATCTCCCCATCCGCGGCCTCTCCGTGACATCGCCGCTAAAAAAGGAGCTCTTGTCGCACCCTGGGTGCGACCATCCCCCGGATATCCAGGCACTCAACACCCTCGTCCGTCACCGCAACGGCGACGCCACCTGGCGGGCCACGGACACCGACCAGGCCGGCATGGAAGCCAGCCTGGAGACCCTGGAGCAACAAGGCATCGGCCCCGGTCGCGCCTTGATCATGGGCCGCGGCGGCGCCAGCCATGCCGTCCTCCGAGGCCTCCGCGCCCGCGGCTGGACCGTCGTCCAGCACCTATCGGCCAGAGAGGGCTGGAAGCCCCATCACCTCGACATTGACGATCTCGATCTTATCGTCCACGCCGCGGGCAGCTATGCCCCCCGCAACGCCCATACACCGACGGCCCGCGCCTGGCTCGACCTTCATTACCGAGACGTCGCCCCGCCTCCGGAGTACGCGCTTCACCTCCAGGGCGATCTCTTCTTCGACGCTCAGGCCCGTGCCCAACGAACCTTCTGGAGAGACCACGATGCAAGCCAATAGTTTCGGACAACTCCTCACGCTTACGACCTTCGGCGAATCTCACGGCCCGGCCATGGGCGCCGTGATCGACGGCTTTCCCGCCGGCATCGAGGTCGATGTCCAACGAGACATCCAACCCCACCTCAACCGGCGGCGCCCCGGCCAGTCCAAGGTCACCACCTCTCGCTCCGAGGGCGACAAGGCCCAGATCTTGAGCGGTGTCTTCGAGGGCAAGACCATCGGCGCCCCCATCGCCGTCATCGCCTGGAATAAAAACGCCCGCAGCCAGGACTACGACCCTAATTACTATCGCGCCGGCCACGCCGACCGCACCTGGGAAGAGAAATACGGCCACCGAGACTACCGCGGTGGTGGTCGGGCCTCCGGCCGCGAGACCCTCTGCCGAGTCATCGGCGGCTCCTTTGCCCGCCTGTTGCTTCCCGACGAGGTCTCCATCGTCGCCTTCACCCGCCGTATCGGCCAGTTGGAGGCCCAGGACATCCCCCAGGACTTAACCCTCGACCGGGTCGATCAACACGCCACCCGCTGCCCCGACCTAGAAGTGGCCACCCAGATCGAGGAACTCCTCACCCAGTGCAAAGAAGAGGGCGACTCCCGCGGCGGCGTCATCGAGCTGTGGGTCGACGGCCTCCAACCGGGCCTCGGAAACCCCGTATTTAAGAAGATGAAGAACCGCCTGGCCTCCGCCTTCATGAGCGTCGGCGCCGTCGTCGGCACCGGCCTGGGCAATGCCCCGGCCGATTCCATGGCCCGCGGTCAGGACTTTCACACCGGCATCGCCGGAAGCGGCCCCGACGCCGGTATCAGCCCTGCCGCCAACGGCATCCAAGGGGGTATCACCAATGGCGAGCGCATCGTCATGCGCGTCTACTTCAAGCCCGCGAGCACCGTCGGCTCCATGGCCAAAAAGGGGCGCCACGATCCCTGCATCGTCCCCCGCGCTGTCCCGGTGATCGAGGCCATGGCCGCCCTCGTGCTGGGCGACCATTTCCTGGCTCGCCGCCTGGACCGCGTCTGACTGGACCATGCATTTATCAGCCCCCCAGAAATAACTGGGCCCCGTCGCAAATTGAACCCCTGCAAGCTTTGCGGTAGGGATGCAGCCCATTTTTGGTCGTGCATCACCCACGTTGCCTTCTCGGAGTCGCATCATGAATGTCCTCGGGGTTCTCCCTCATCCTGATCCCGGCCCCTGGGCCATCGGCCCACTCGAGATCCACGCCTTTGGCCTTTCTCTGGCCGTCGGCCTCCTTATCGGTGTGTTTCTCGCCGGCCGGCGGGGCAACAAAACCCTGGGTGTCCCAGACGAGCGGGTCCACAACCTGTCGATCCTATTGGTCATCGTCGGCTGGATTTTCTCCCATATCTTTGCCGTCGTCACTTACGAGCCCCATGCCGTCCTGGAAAACCCGCTGATCCTCTTCGAGGTCTGGGGCATGATCTCCAGTGTCGGCGGTCTCATCGGTGGCATCGGTGGGTTCCTCTTTTGGTGTTCCCGAAACCCCGAGGAGGACCACCTGGCCTGGGCTAACCTTGCTGCCTGGATGCTCCCCATTCCCTTCTTCTTCGGCCGCGTCGGCTGCACCTTCGCCTTCGACCACCCCGGCCAGCCGGCCGCCGACTTCGCCTTATGGAACTGGTTTCACGAGACCACCGGCCTGGGCCCAGAGGTCTTTCCCCTGGCCATGGAGTATTTTGACGGCCAGATCCGCCACAACATGGGATTCTATGAGGCCATCATTTGGCTCGCCATCATTGTCCTGTTCTTCTTTTTGAGTCGAAAGCCCCGTCGGCGCGGACTCTATCTCTGGTCCCTGGCCCTCCTCTACGGAGTCCCCCGTTTCTTCTTGGACTTTCTCCGGGAATATCCCGACGTCTTAGCCCACGGCGACGCCCGCTACCTGGGCCTTACGCCGGCTCAATATGCCTCCATCGCCTTCGTGATCGTGGGCCTTGTTCTATGGCGAAAGCTGCGCGACGCCCCCATCGAGGAGTGGGAAGCATACGAAGGTTCGCCGGACACCGAGGACAACTGATACGCGACACGCAAGCCTTTTTTAGCCAGCACCGG
Organism: uncultured Bradymonadales bacterium; assembly: GCA_964566695.1. Taxonomy (GTDB): domain Bacteria; phylum Myxococcota_A; class Bradymonadia; order Bradymonadales; family Bradymonadaceae; genus SLJM01. The sequence goes on along the minus strand of CAZMJS010000003.1, from coordinate 84,024 downwards.
ATCGCACCATGAGTCGTACCCTCCACTTCTCCGTCGATAGCATGACCTGCGGCCACTGCCAGGGGCGTGTCGAACAGGCCCTTAACGGCCTCGACTTTGTCTCCCACGTCGATGTCTCTCACGAGGAGGACCGGGCTTCGGTCACCGTGGACTCCTTCGAAGATGGACAGGTCGACGCCATCATCGCCGCCATTGATGAGGCCGGCTACGACGCCCGCCACCTCGATGGACACACCGAGGGTAACGATGATGGTGACCAGGAGGATGACGACGGCTCATCGAGCTGTTGCGGCTCCAACGCTTCAGATCCCGATCCATCCCCCGATCCCGCTCCCTCCCCCACACCGGCTGACCAGGAGACGCGGGTTGCCATCGACGGCATGACCTGCGCCTCCTGCGTCTCCCGCGTCGAAAAAGCCCTCGGCGAACTCGACGGCGTCGACGAGGCGGCCGTCAACTTTGCCACCGAATCGGCCCGCCTGCGCTTTCGTCCTGGAACCAACGCCGAGGCCATGGCGCCCAAGGTGCGCGACGCCGTCGACAAGGCCGGCTACACCGTCGTCGACGACACTCCGCCCTCCGCAGGCGTGACCTCGACCGACTCCTCGCCCTCTCGTCGCGTCAGCGAGCGCCGTCGCGAGGAGGCCGACTTCTGGTTTCGCCGCTGGACCGTAGGACTCATCCTGACCATCCCCATCATGGTCATCGAAATGACCATGCACTTCGACATCTTTGGCGTCGACTGGAGCGCCGCCGGCCACGCCGCCGAATCCACCCTCTTTTTGCTCCTCATCTATATGACGGGCATCGTCGTGGCCTACGTCGGACAGGGCTTTTTTACCGGCGCCTGGAAGGCCATTCGCGGCTTCCACTTCAATATGGACACCCTCGTGGCCCTCGGCGGCGGCACGGCCTACCTATACTCCACGGTCGTCGCTCTCATGCGGATCTTCGACCCTCACGTCCACCTCCACGCTTATTTCGAAAGCGCCGCCATGATCATCACCCTTATCGCCCTGGGTAAATGGCTGGAGGCCCGCGCCAAGGGCAAGGCCGGCGAGGCCATCGAGAGCCTTCTCGATCTGGCCGCCCAACAGGCCTGGGTGCGCCGCGATAACGAGTGGACCCAGATCGATGCCCAGGACCTTCAGGTGGGCGATGTGATGCGCGTGCGCGCCGGCGACAAAATTCCCACCGATGGCGTCGTCCTCGAGGGGCGCGCCGACGTCGACGAATCCATGGTCACCGGAGAGTCCGTCCCCGTGACCCGCCAGGCCTCCGACCAGGTCATCGGCGGCACCATCAACACCGACGGTAAGCTCATCATCCGCGCCACCCAGGTGGGCGCCGAGACCGCCCTGGCCCAGATCGTCCGCCAGGTCGAAGCGGCCCAGGAGTCCAAAGCGGACGTCGAAAAGATGGTCGATCGCGTCTCCGGCATCTTCGTGCCCGCCGTCATCATCCTCTCCGTCGTCGCCTTCGGCGCCCATGCCTACTTCGACGCCCCTGCCGCCGCCATCCTCCCGGCCGTGGCCGTCCTCGTCATCGCCTGCCCCTGTGCCCTGGGGCTCGCCACGCCCACAGCTCTCATGGTCGGCACCGGCAAGGGGGCCTCTCTGGGCGTCCTCATCTCCAACGCCCAGGCCCTGGAGCGTGCCCGCAACCTCCACGCCGTCGTCTTCGACAAAACGGGCACCCTCACCGAGGGCCAGATGACCGTCACCGACCTCGTCACCGACGACGAAGAGGCCCTGCTTCGTATCACCGCCGGCCTCGAGGAACCGGGCCAGCATCCCATCGGCATGGCCATCGTCCGTGCCGCCACCGAGCGCGGCATCACCCCCGATGACGTCTCCGACTTTCAGACCGTCGCCGGCGACGGCGTCTACGCCTCCATCGACGGCACCCGCTACTACGTGGGAAAACCCTCCTGGATCGAGGACGAGACCCAACTGCGCATTGACCACGATCGACTCACGGCCCTCCAGACACAGGGAAAGACCGTCGTGGCCACCGCCTCCGACAACAAGCTCCTGGGGCTTATCGCCGTGGAGGACGCCATCAAAGAAGAGGCCCGCGACGTCGTCGACTGGCTTCACGGCCGCGACATCGACGTGTGGATGATCACCGGTGATAACCACGCCACGGCCACCGCCGTCGCCCAGCGCCTGGACATCCCGGCGCGTCACGTCCTCGCCGGCGTCCGCCCTGGCGACAAGGCCGACGCCATCAAGGACATCCAGGCCAACGGCCAGCGCGTCGTCGCCATGGTTGGCGATGGCATCAACGACGCCCCGGCCCTCGCTCAGGCCGACCTCGGCATCGCTATCGGCACCGGCACTGACGTGGCCATCGAATCCAGCGATCTCACCCTCATCTCCGGCGCCCTCGACGGTGTCCGACGAGCCATCGAGATCGCCCGTGCCACCTACAATAAGATCCGCCAAAACCTCTTCTGGGCCTTCATCTACAACACCGCCCTTCTGCCCGTGGCCGCCCTCGGTTTCCTCCGTCCGGCCTTCGCCGCCGCCGCCATGGCCCTCTCCAGCGTCAGCGTCGTCACCAACGCCCTGCTGCTGAAGCGAAAGCGCTTTGGCGCCTCCAAATAGCCCCCCTACCTGCACTCAATCCTCGCCGCTCTCCAAGGCTTCGTCGGCCTCCGCGACCTTCTTTCGAAGGTATTTCAAGAGGTCTTCGCCCAGATCGTCTCGACGAAGCCCATAGGAGATATTGGCCGTCAAAAACCCCAGTTTGTCACCGATATCGTGGCGACGCCCCTCAAACTCATAACCCACCAGGGCTCTCTCTCGGGCCAGCTTCGACAGCCCATCCGTCAATTGCATCTCCCCCGATTCATCGGGCTCCACGTCCTCCAGATAATCAAAGATCTCCGGCGGCAGTAGATAGCGGCCAATCACCGCCAGATTCGACGGCGTGATCGCCGGATCGGGCTTCTCCACGATCGTGCGCACCCGATGCAATCGAGGCGCCCAATTCTCGCCGGTCACGATCCCATAGCGCGACACCTCGTACTCCGGCACCGGCATCAGACTCACCACCCCCTGGCCGTACTTCTTATAGACATCAATGAGCTGACAGGTCACGCTGGGCTCGATTCCGATGATATCGTCTGGGAGCAGCACCACAAAGGGCTCGTCATCGACCACGTCGCGGGCACATAGCACGGCATGGCCCAGCCCCAGTGGCTTCTTCTGGCGCACCGAAATCGTCCGGATCAGCTCACTGATCCCGCGCACCCGCTCCAACTCTTCGGTCTTTCCGCGCTCCTCCAGGATCTGCTCCAACTCGAAATCAAAGTCGAAGTGATCCTCAATGCCCCCCTTATCGCGGCCCGTGATAAAGATCACCTCCTCGATTCCCGCCTGAACGCACTCCTCGACCACCACCTGAATGGCCGGCTCATCGACCACCGGCAACAATTCCTTGGGCACTGACTTGGTCATGGGCAACAATCGGGTCCCGAATCCGGCCACGGGAATCACCGCTTTTCGAACCGGCTTTTGATCGGGCTTTTTATTGATATGCAGTTGCATCGCTAGTCCTGGTGGTGGAGACGGAATGGTCCTTGAGCGTCGGGGCGATTATTGCCCCCCCGACCGCACTGTCAATCCCGCCGCCTCTCCCGGTCCCCATGACCCCACCGATGCACCTGCCCTTGCCTTGCCCAGCACTTTGCAGCGACGCAAAAATCCTGTACTTCAAAGCCTGTCGCCTCGCATCGACCATCGCGCTTTGACCGACCATCTCCAACGCCACTGGACCGAGACCATGGACGAATTATTGATGGCCTGTGGAGACGTGGCCACCCTCAAGGAACTCCTGGCCCAGCTCCCGAAACAGCGCTTCAAACCCATCGCCACCAAAAAGGGGGGCCAGACCGCCCAGAAGGTCGCTAACCGCGCCCTCGCCGGCGCCGTCATCCATGTCCACCTGGCCGACGGGTCGGGCCTTCAGCTCGCCCAACAGCTAAAGGCCCATCGCCCCGACCTTCCCATCTTATTGCTCGCCGATGATCCCCCGGCCGATGGCCCTTTCGACCGGAGCCTGCGCTACCCCATTCCAGGCCCCGTCTTTCGAAACGCCCTCAAGATCATGGACACTCAGGGTAATAAGGGCGTTGATAAGGAGCGATGGCGAAACTTCTTCAACGAGGTCAAGCAACGCCTCGCTGATGCCGAATCCCAGAGCTATTACGGCATCCTCGGCGTCGCCGACGGCGCCCCCCATCACCAACTCGTGACCGCCTTCGATCGCCTCAGCATGCGCTACCATCCCGACCGCTACACCCAGCACCTGGACAAGGGCTGGGGACAAAAGATCCACGACCGCGTCACGCGCCTCTACACATTATTAACCCATGCCTATAGCGTCGTCAGTGACCGCCGCCTGCGAAAGCTCTATGACCGAGCCCTGGCCAACGGCGAGCTTCGCCTCGACATCGACGAAGCCTCCGCCGATCAGGGCCCTCGCTCCCTCGACGAACTGGCCACCACTGACAAGGGACGGCGCTTCCTCAAAATGGCCCAGGTGGCCATCGCCAAAGGCGATACCAATGGTGCCATCCAAAACCTGCAATTCGCCCTCAGCATGGAGCCCGACAACGACGCCATCGAGCAGAAATTGCGCCAACTCCAGCAGCGCTGAGCGCCGCCACTGACGTCCCCTCTTCCCCGATCCACCATGGCCAAGAAATCCGATCTTATCCCCCGCGTGATCACCGCCGTGATCGCCCTTCCGGCGCTCATCGCCCTGATCACCCTGGCCCCCCACTGGGGCTTCTTCGCCCTCGTCCTTGTCGCCGGCGCCATCGCCGTCTGGGAATTCTGCGGGATCACCTACGCCGACGAACACCCCACCGGGCGCCTGGTCACCGTCGCCCTGAGCATGGCCACCTTCTCCCTGCTCTATATCGACCCCTTCGTGGATATCGATCTGATCCTGCCCACTCTGGCCGGCGCCATCATCGCCTTATTCACTTATTTTCTCTTTGACTATCGCGACCAGCCTCGGGTCTCCCACTACATCGGCTCCAGCGTTACCGGGCTGTTTTATGGGGCCGTCCTCTTTGGCTTCATCGCCTTTTCAGGCCGCGACTTCGGCGACGCCGGCCCCTTGTGGGTCCTGATGACCCTGGCCCTCGTCTGGGCCTCCGACACCGGCGCCTATTTTGCCGGCCGATTCCTGGGCAAGCGAAAACTCTACGAATCGGTCAGCCCCAATAAATCCATCGAGGGTGCCATCGGCGGCCTCCTGGGCTCCATCGCCTTCGTCTTTATCTTCGACGCCATCTTCAACCACTTTGCCGCCGACGCCTGGCACTCCCTCAGCATCGGCCAGGTTCTCCTGCTCGCCATCCCTGCCAACTTCCTCGGCCAGGTCGGTGACCTCATCGCCAGCCTCTTCAAAAGGGCCCACGACGTCAAAGACAGCGGCACCATTATCTACGGCCACGGGGGAATCCTGGACCGCATCGATGCGTTAATCCTCGCATCGCCCTGGGTCTACTTCTTCGCTACTTACTTCGTCGCATAAGCCCACTATGAGCTTTCTCTACTTCATCATCCTCATCGGGGTCCTGATCTTCGTCCATGAATTTGGCCACTTCATCGTCGCCAAATTCTTCGACGTCAAGGTCATCAACTTCTCCATTGGTTTTGGCCCCTCCTTCGCCTCCTACACCTGGGGCGATACGGAGTACAGCCTGCGTATCCTCCCCCTTGGAGGCTACGTTCAAATGCAGGGATCGGACCTGGAAACCGCCGAAGCCCTCCCCGAAGAGGAACAGGAGCGATCCCTGATGGCCAAGCCCATCTGGCAGCGATCGCTCATTGTCCTCGCCGGGCCGGTGGCCAACCTCATCCTCCCCCTCTTTATCTACTTTGGCTTCGGTCTCGTTCAGACCACCACGCCTCCCCCTCAAATCGGTGAGATCCACGCCGCTGGCGCCGCCGAACAGGCAGGCCTGCAGCCCGGCGACGAAATGGTCGCCATCAACGGCCGCGACATCGACTATTGGTATCAAGCCGCCGGCGCCATCTCTGACTCCCCCGACCAACCCATGGAGATCACCGTCGCCCGCAATGGCGAACGTCACACCGTGGAACTGACCCCCGAGCGCACCACCTCCACCGACTTCCTCGGCCTCGCCACCGACACCAGCGGCCGCATCGGTATTGGCCTCGGCACCTACGGGCCTACCATCGCCCTCGCCGACCGCCAGGGCCCCGCCGCCCGCGATGGCCTTCGGTTTTTCGACCGCGTCATCGCCATCGACGGCGAGCCCATCGAGCGCTTCGACGAGATCGACTCTCACCTGCGCCAAAGCGGTGGCCAGCCCATGGAGTTCCTCGTCGCCAGTCGCTCACAGATCCCCGTGGATTATGCTGGTCTCTTCCACCAAGAGGCACGCCGAGTCACCGTCACCCCCGAGCGCGTCGACGATCACTACACCCTGGGCATCGAACGCGCCGAGATGTATTTGGCCGCCGTGCAAGACGACGGCCCCGCCTATCGCGCCGGCCTCCAGCCCGGCGATCAAATCCTCGCCCTCGACGAGAGACCCTTCAACAACTGGGCCCTCTTTCGCGATCGCATCCAAAACGACGTCAACGAGCGCATCGTTGCCCGCGACGAAGCCGGCGACGACGACCCCATTGAGCCCACCTACGAGCTCACCATCCAGCGCGCCGACCAGCGCCTGACCCTGGACTACCAACCCGATATCATCACCTATCAGGACGATACCAACCAGACCCTGTACCGCGTCCACCACGGCTGGGAAAACTTCCCCCACACCGTCTTGCCCGACGACATCCCTCATGCCCTCGGCCCCCGTATCCTCCACAGCGCGGATCAGGCCGCCGACAGGACCTGGGAATTTACCAAGATGATGGTCGTCGGCCTCGTCCGACTGGCCCAGGGCCGCATCTCCACCGAGAGTATTGGCGGCCCCATCATGATCGGCGAGTTGGCCGCCGAGGCCGGCGATCGCGGCATCGAACCCTTCTTGCAGATGATGGCTCTCATCAGCATCAACCTGGCCATCATCAACCTCTTGCCCATCCCCGTCCTCGATGGCGGGCGTCTCCTTCTCTTTGCCCTGGAGGCTGCCAAACGCGGCCCCCTTAGCTATCGCACCCGCCAGATCGCGGCCTATATCGGCCTGGTGATGGTCATCCTATTGATGGTCTTCGCCTTTAAGAATGACATCGAGCGAAACTGGTATCGCGTCGTCGAATTCTTCGAGGACTAGCCCCCCTGCCCTCACCAGGTAGCGCGCGATTCTCGATCGATATCGAGGATCGCCCGCGCGATCTCCAGGGCATATTCCCCGGCCGCCACCGTCACCTCCACCCCCACCATCGCCCCCGGTGCTCGTCCCTCCAGTCGACGGACCTCCATATCGGCCGCTGCCCCCGCTCCCCCCACCCCGCGGTAGGGGTGGCTGGACCACCCACCGAATAGTCGCGCCGACACCCCTCCATATCGATAATAGGCCACCCCCAGCGTCGCCGACGCCGGCTGAATGGGCCCCGTACCCCACGACCCCGACGCCCACACCTCCAGGCCATGGCGCTGGGCCATCCTCCCCGGGTACCACCCGCCCTCATTGCTGGAACCCAACTCCATCAGGCTCACCAGCGGCACATCGAGCCTCACCGAGTTTAACTCTACCGTCTCCTCCACCGTCACGCCGCCGCTCCCCTCGCTTCGCCCCTCGATCTGCCGGCGATGCCCCTCAAAAAGCGACGCCACGCGCACGACACGAAAGTCAGCCACCAATCCCAGATCCACCGTCTGCACCGATCCCTCCAGATCATAGCTCACCCCCTCTTCCGGGGCATCACTTCCTCCCAACCGGTGGTATTGCCCACCTGTGACACACCCGGCCATCATTGCGCCCAGCCCCACCACCATCATCCCTACACCGACCTTACGCTTCATCGCCTTCCTCGCCGCGGAGTAACCACTTCACCATCCAGGGGATCCCCAACACCCCCGGCGTCATCACCAATATCACCCCATATCCAAAGGTTGTCGCCAGCAGCGCGGACTCCGAACTCACCCCCACCCCCGCCAGCGCCAATAAGGCCACAAATATCCCATCGCGCGTTCCCATCCCCCCCATCGTCAGCGGAATCATCCCCCCGAATAACGCGATCGGCCACAGCCCTAAAATCACCTGGGCCTCCAGGCCCGCCCCGAATACCTGGCTCAACACCCATAGATTCCCCATCGCCACCAACCAGGCCAGCGCCGACGCCCCCATCACGGCTCCCAACATCCAGGGTCGCGCCACCAACCCCTCAAACCCCACCATCAACCGCCTCAGCGTCTCTTCCTTGCGCTTTACCACCGGCCACGTCACCACCCAGTCCACTCCCCTCAACGTGGCCACCAATACCGTCCACGCCCCCAACCACAGTGCTCCCATCAACCCCACCACCGGCCACAGCCCCATCCATAACCCGCCCACCACTCCCAGCAAGCACAGTGTCTGCACATCGACGAAGCGCTCCGCCACCACGCTGCCCAGGCAGTCCGCCTTTGGCACCTCATCGGCCAGCGCCCACGCCCTCAATAGATCATTGATCCGCGCTGGAATCACCAGCACCAGGGGCCACACCGACAGGATCACCGACAGCGCTCGCCGCAGGCTCACCCGATAACCGGCTGCCCTTAGCACCAGTTGGAAGCGCCACCCATTGCATACCAAATTCATCGCCAATAAGGCCGCCACCACCGGCGCCCACCCCCACCTGGCCTGGCTCACAGCCACCATCATTTCTCGGCCATCGCTGAGGTGATGGACCAATCCGACCAACAGGGCCGCCGTCAGCCCTACCACCGGGAGAATCTTCCAACTCAGATATCCGCCGATCCGATCCCGCGCTTCCCGCTGATTCTGCGACCCGCTCATAAGCACCTGATGACGGCCAAAGAATGATCTCTCCCCCCCTTTATCGGCGATTCCGACCTCACCGTCCACCGAAGCGCTATTGACTCGCCGGTCAAAACCCTATTTCCTAGGGGGGTGAGGAGAACTATTTTTCTCCACTCTATACGTACCTGCCAAACCCCGTCGCCCCCTCCAGGAGCATCCATGTCCAGTCATACCGCCACGTCCAACCGCTATCCCGCCACCGCCGGCGAATGGTATTATGCCTTGCGCTTTCTCGCCTTCCACATCGCTTGCTTTGCCGCCATTTGGACCGGCGTCCCCTGGGAAGCCGTCGCCCTGGCCATCGGCCTCTACTTTGTCCGCATGTTCGGCGTCACCGCCGGCTACCATCGCTACTTCTCCCATCGCACCTACAAGATGGGGCGAGTCATGCAATTTCTCATGGCCGTGCTGGCTCAGACCTCGATGCAACGTGGCGTTCTCTGGTGGGCTGCCCACCACCGCCATCATCACAAGCACTCTGACGAGCCAGAAGACGTCCACTCCGTGCGCCAGGACGGCTTCTTCTGGTCCCACGTTGGTTGGGTGATCTCGCCCCAATGGCGCGACACCGACCTGGACCGCGTCAAGGACCTTAGCCGCTATCCCGAACTCCGACTCCTCAACAAGCACGCCCACATCCCGGCCATCCTCATGGCGCTGGGCTGCTACCTATGGATGGGCTGGGCGGGCCTCGTCGTCGGCTTTATCTGGAGCACCGTCGCCGTATGGCACTCCACCTTCACCATCAACTCCCTGGCCCATGTCATCGGCTCTCGTCGCTACGAGACCGACGACGACAGCCGAAACAACTGGTTTCTCGCCCTTCTGACCCTCGGTGAGGGCTGGCATAACAACCATCACCACTATCAGGCCTCCACCCGCCAGGGCTTCTACTGGTACGAGATCGACATCACCTACTACCTCCTGTGGGCCATGAGCAAAGTTGGTCTGGTCTCCGACCTCCGTGAACCGCCTGAGCACGTGGTCCAAGACCGCCCCCATCCCAAAGTCGCCCTGCGCCAGGCTGCCCAGCGAGCCCGCGCCGACTTTGACGAGCGCATGGTTGAACTTCAGGAGCGCCTGCGGCTGGCTCGCCTCGAAGCCTCCCATCGCGCCGATGACCTCGGCCTCGACATGGCTGAGCGCATCCAAGAGATGAGCGATGATATCGACGACCGCGTCCAATCCCTCCATCAATCCCTCGAGGGGGTCCGCCGCGGCGCTCATGACAAGATGGAAACCCTGGCCACCGACGCCAATGACAAGCTCGACCAGCTCTCCCAGGAAATGGCCATGCGCTTTGCCCGCATGCGCGCCACGGCCCAGGAACGCTGCGACCGCACCGCCGAAGCCCTCGACGAGATCGCTGAGGTCACCGACATTAAACTCCAACAGGGCGCGTCCATCAGTCAGGCCTGATCCTCAGCTATCGCCGACCCCATAAAAAAAGCGCAGGCCTCCGCGGCCTGCGCTTTCCTTTTGTCCCGACCTCGTCGTTACAATCCCTCTTCCATGCGCTCATAAAAGGATTCCAACCCGGCAAAGCTCTCCACACCGGCGATATCCGAGGGCGCGCCTCCTCCTCCGATCAAGATCGGCACCTCCTCCGACACCAGTCCCCGAAGCCGTCCCAGAAAACTGACGGACGCCGCCGTGTTGGCGTATTGCGAGATACTCATTGCGATCGCCGCCGCACCACTCTGATCAGCGGCCATGGCGATATCCTCCACCGGAGTATTCGATCCCAAAAATACCACCCGCTTATCGGCCATCGACACCGCCAGCGCCGCCATATGCAACCCCAAACAGTGTTGCTCCCCGCTAAACGTGGCCAAGACCACCTTCGGCCCTCGCGCCATATCACTCAGCGGTCGCCAGGCCGCCACCAAAAAGTCGCGAATGCATTCGCTGGCAAAATGCTCGTGGAGCACACTCAGGCGCCCCTCGGCCCAGGCTCTACCCAGCTCCACCAAAAAGGGTTGCAAGCGCTGACTCATAAACTCCAGCGCATTCATTCGGCTAAAATCTCCCCTCAAATACCCCTCGAATCGGTTTCTCTCCAAATCTCCAACGGACTCCGTCCAATCATCGAGCCATTGGCGACACGGCGGTTCTTCTTCTTTCTCTTCTTTCCCCTCCTTCGCCTCCTCCCCCCCGGTCGTCTTGGCCAGCAGCGCTTCCAACTCCTCCGTATCCCTTCCCTCCAACTGAGACGGTCGATAGCCCTGCGCCAGAATCGCCGTGATCAGCCGCAGGTGCTCAATCGTATCCAAATCATAGATCCGGTGCCCCGCTTCGTTTCGCTGGGACTCCGGAAACCCATAGCGCCTCTCCCAGGTCCGGATGGTCTCTACTGGCACCCCCGTCGCCATCGACAGCGCTCCAATATTTAACGTCGCTTCTTCTTCGCTACTCATGGCGTGTCACTATGGCTCACGGAATAATGAACATGTTCTGAACGCGTCCAACCATATCCTATACACCAATCCAAGAATGTGAACAGCTATTGAACAGAAACCCCCTCTTTTCTCCCTCCGTCATTCCCTCGGACCCGACTGGTCATCTGTTCTCCCGTGATTAGATCCTACCCATCACCTCCTGATGATTCCCAATTAACCGGAGCACTCTATGGGCAAAATGATCGACGGCACGTGGCGAAGCGACACCTGGGTGCGAAACGAAGAAGGCGCCTTTCAGCGCGACCCCACGACCTTTCGCGATTCCATCGGACCCGGCCCTCAACATCCCTATGAGCCCCAGGCTGGGCGATACCACCTCTACGTCTCCTACGCCTGCCCCTGGGCCCATCGCACCCTCATCTCTCGCGCTCTACTCGGCCTGGAAGACGTCATCGACGTCTCCGTCGTCCATCCCCATATGCTCGATGAGGGATGGACCTTCGATACGGACTTCGACCACACCACGGGCGACGCCATCCTCTCCAAGGACTTCCTGCGCCAAATCTACGCCCATGCCGATCCCCAATACACCGGTCGAGTCACCGTCCCCGTGCTCTTCGATCGCCACACCGAGACCATCGTCAATAACGAGTCGCGAGAGATCATCCGCATGTTCTCCACCGGCTTTCGCGAATTCGCATCCTCCGATCTCGATCTCTATCCTGAGGGCTATCGCCAGCGCATCGACGACATCATCGACGCCATCTACCAGCCCATCAACAACGGCGTCTATCGCGCCGGATTCGCCACCACTCAGGAGGCCTACAACAGCGCCGTCTCCCAGCTTTTCGAAGCCCTGGATCACTGGAACAAACACCTTCAAAGCAACCGATATCTCGCCGGAGACGTCCTCAGCGAGGCCGATATTTGCCTCTTTACCACCCTCATCCGCTTCGATCCGGTCTACTACGGCCACTTCAAGTGCAATCTTCGCCACGTCTATGAATTCGACGCGCTCTGGGGCCATACCAAAGAGATCTACCACCTGCCCGGCGTCGCTGACACCTGTCATTTCGACCATATTCAAGGCCACTACTACTACAGCCACCGCTCCATCAACCCCACTCAAGTGGTCCCGCGCGGCCCAATCCTTGACCGCCTCGACGACCCTGGTCGTGACCACCTCCCTGGAGCTCTGGCCCGGCGCTGACGAAACCTCTCCGGCTTCTCCGGCGATAATAGAGCGGCGATACAAACCGCTCGTAATTCTCGCCCCCGGGAGCCCCCATGATCACCCAGATTCACTCCGGCGCCATCCTTGGCATCGACGCCTTCCGCATCGATGTCGAGGTCTATATCACGCGTGCATTCTCAGCCTTTCACCTGGTCGGACTTCCCAATAACTCGGTGCGCGAAAGTCGCCTTCGCATCCAGAGCGCCATGGAAAACCTGGCCCTCGACTTTCCGCGTGACAAACGAGTCACCGTCAATCTGGCGCCAGCCCATATCCGCAAAGAGGGCACGGCCCTTGATTTGCCCATTGCCCTGGCCCTCATGGTCGCCCTCGGTGACATCCCGGCCCGTCGCACCCTTAATCTCCATCGCTACCTGGCGATCGGTGAACTGGCCCTCGACGGATCGCTGCGTCCCATCCGCGGTGCCCTCTCCGTGGCCGTGCTGGCCCGCGAACAGGGCTTTGAAGGGGTCATCGTCCCCCATGATAACGCCCCCGAAGCCGCCATCGTTCAGGATATCGACGTCCTCGGCGTCGACCACCTGCGCTCTCTGATCTCCGTCCTCCAGGGTCACAAGGATGTCGAGACGCTTCGCCCCCCGCCCGCTGCGGCTGACCCCACCCCCGACGACCACTCCCTGGACTTCAATCAGGTCGCCGGACAGGCCCCCGTTAAGCGCGCCATCGAGATCGCCGCCGCCGGCGACCACAACCTGCTCATGATCGGCCCTCCGGGCTCCGGCAAGAGCATGCTCGCCAAGCGCATCCCTACCATCCTCCCCCCCATGTCTTTCGATGAAGCCCTGGAGACCACGCGTATCTATAGCGTGACCGGCCAACTTCCCCGCCAGGGCTTGATGCGTCGACGCCCGTTTCGCGCCCCCCACCACACCATCAGTGACGTCGGCCTCGCCGGCGGCGGCTCCGGCGTGCCGCGGCCCGGTGAGCTGAGCATGGCCCATCAGGGCGTCCTCTTCCTCGATGAACTCCCCGAATTTCGCCGCGCCGCCCTGGAGGTCCTTCGCCAACCCCTGGAAAACGGCGAGGTCCGTCTGACCCGAAGCCAACTCAGCGTCACCTATCCCGCCTCCACCATGCTCATCGCCGCCATGAACCCCTGTCGCTGTGGCTACTTCGACCAGCCCCGCTGCGACTGCTCCCTCCACGACGTCAAGACCTATCGCCGCCGCCTCTCCGGCCCCCTCTTGGACCGCATTGACCTCCACGTTGACGTCCCCGCCGTCCCTTACAGCGATATCCGCAACGCTCAGCGCGGCGAATCCAGCGCCACCATCGCTCAGCGCGTCCTTCAGGCCCGCCAACGCCAGCGCCAGCGCTTTGCCGACCTCCCCATCCACGCCAACAGTCAAATGGGCACCGACCTCCTCGATCAACATTGTCCACTCGACGACGAGGGTCACCAACTACTGGCCGCCGCCGTCGAGCGCTTCGGCCTCAGCGCTCGAAGTTGCAACCGCATTCTCAAGGTCGCCCGCACCATCGCCGATCTCGACCAATTGCCCCAACCTACGTCGGCCCAGATCGCCGAAGCCATCCAATATCGCCAACTGGATCGCCGTCACTCCTCTCTCCAGGGACTCGCCGGCTAGGAGTCTGTTGCCCATTGGCTCCTAGTCCACCCTCTCCGTCACCAGTTGGGTCTGGTCCAACGCCCCACCCGTCTCCCCTCCGTAGGCCAGCCGAAACCCGATCGACTTGGAACGCCGATCGCCCTGACGCACCGAATGGTTGGCCAACCGACAAGGCCCCGGCCCTTTGTTCCAGGCTCCTCCCCGCACCCCGTATCGCCCGGCTTCTCCCAGCACGCACCACTCCTGAACGCCTCCCGCCAGATCGCGCACCCCATAGACCGAGACATCATCCACAAACGTGCCCACGGGCTCCATTTTCGCCCGCCCCGGCCGCGACTGCTTCGTCTTACAGAAGGTCGCATCAAAATGATCGCCCCAGGGATAGCGCCGCCCGTCTACCCCGCGCCCCGCTTTCTCCCATTCCCACTGGCTGAGCAACCGATAGGCCCGGCCATCCTGATTGCCCCGCCACTGGCAATAGGCCTCCGCATCAGACGCCCTGATCCCCACCACCGGCATCGACCACTGCGGAGCCTGCGGCGACAGCGATCCCCCCCGGCGGCTCTCCTCGTCTCCGGGCACCTGCGGTTCCCAACGCTGGCGCCGATCGCAATACCTCGCCCACACCTTGTGGCCCTGCTCTCCTTGAGGTTTTCGTCGATGGGCCTCCCCGGGCTCCAACTCATCCAAAAACGCCATATATTCGCGAAACGTCACTGGAAACTCGGCGCAGAAAAATGATCCCACCTCCTTTCGCGAACGCCCACAACTGCTATAGCGCTGATCGCCGCCCGCCCAAAACGGTCCCCCGGCCACGTACATAAATCCTTCCTCCATCTCCTCCACCGCCGGAAGCCTCACCACCTGATGCACCGACTCCCCCCGGCGGGCATAGACTGGCACGCGAACCACGCCCCCCTCCGGCCCCTCCATCACCGCCAGATAACTTCCCACTTTCAACGTTTCTCCCCAAATCGGCGTCTCCCCCAGCCGTCGCTCATCGCTGACCACCCGCCGCCGGTCCAACTCATCGAGGCGAAATAGCGTCACCGACGACACCGTCGGTTCACTATCTAAATCGAGGCTTACCTCCTCCGACAACCGCCGTTGGTAAGGCTCCATCTCCATCTGTCTCAACCTCAACGAATAATAC
The DNA here is from genome assembly GCA_964566695.1 of uncultured Bradymonadales bacterium. Lineage (GTDB taxonomy): Bacteria > Myxococcota_A > Bradymonadia > Bradymonadales > Bradymonadaceae > SLJM01. The sequence goes on along the minus strand of CAZMJS010000003.1, from coordinate 68,681 downwards.
ATCGCGTCGAATTGATCGCCCTCTTCCTCCGCTTCGCAATAGCGATGCCAATACAATTCGGCCAGTTCTCCAGCCGCCAACGAGCCCTTGGGGGCCTTTGCCAAACTCCGCTGAAACTCATGCATCGCCTGTCCAAATGAATGCGCCCGCTCCACCTTCAGGGCCTCGCGCTCATCTTCCAATCGCCACAGGTCTCGCTTGGCCTCCAACCCATCCCACGGTTGTAACTTCTTCCCCCTCTCATCAATCACCGCTTCCACCCTGGCGATCCGCGCCCCCTGATCGAGGTAGCGCTCCACCGATCGTTGGCCTCGCTCCAGTGCCTGCGCCGCCTGTCGCCGGCGATGGCCTCGGAGGTATCCCTCCAAATCCTCCACCAATGGCCCCATGCCCCCATAGCGATCGGCACGCTTGGGAGCCAGCGCACGTTCACAGATCTGCTCCAGGTCCGCATCGATATTCCATCGGCCGTGAGCGCAGCACTGGCGCAGCCTTCGCTGCTTTCCACTCATGATCGCCTCCGCCAACGGCGCCGACCCTTCCTCTACCGCTCCCTTCAATGCCAGCGCTTCAAATAGAATAGCGCCCAATGAGTAGACATCGCTCTTCTCGTCGCACTTCTCCATCCCTCCCCGAACCTGCTCCGGTGGCATAAACCTCGACGCCCTGCTGCCCTTTCCTTCGGGCACCCCTTCTTTTGCTTGCGGCGCATCGACGTCGATCTTGCGCCCTCGCACCGCCGCCATCCCCCAACCGGTGACCAACACCTGGCCAAACTGTCCCAACAATATCTTCGACGGGCCTAGCTCCCGATGCACCACCCCTTGGACGTGGGCATAATGCATCGCCCGCCCCACCTGAATGGCGATATCTACTAGCCGCCTCAACCCGTAGAGTTCCTCCGCATCGCGACGCCCCTGCTTGAGCGCCTCCACCACCTCTGCCAAGCTGTGGTCATCGATCAGCAGCCTCGTATAGTACAATCTCCCATCATCATCCGTCCCCAGATCATAGATCGGGATGATATTGGGGTGCTCCAATTGACAGGCGGCCTGCGCCTCCGCCATGAACCGTTGCTGTGCGCCCTCATCTTGGCCATCCACCAACACCTTCATCGCCACATCCCGGCGCAGCAGCCGATCTCGAACGCATAGGGTGCGCGTCGCCCCGTCTCGCGCCAATTCATATTTCTCCAGGTAGCGGTGGCCCCCCAACCGCTCCTCCACCCGCTGGGGCCGCACACATTGCCGGGTCGCCACCAGCTCATCCTCCCTATCCCACGGGGCGGACTCCCCGCTGACTCGCTCCGTCGCTTGATTCTCCCAATCCGACCGCTCGTCTTTGTTCTCATCACCCATCTTCGCCTCGCCTACCAACCCTCGTCAGCCCCACTTCGAATTGACTTTCCCGCCCCTGTAGCTATCCTATCGGGCACTTCGGTGTCCACAAGCGGCACACCATTCTAGGTCGGCCTCGACAGGGGGCGTCCTCGATATACCGCCTAATTTTTGTCTGAGGAGATGATCATGGTCGCACGTCTTGCCTCTCGCTTTGTTATTCTTGCTCTCCTGGGTCTCATGGCCTCCTTTGCCGTGGCCTGTAGCAGCTCCGAGACCGTCCCCGACGATCCCGTCGCCGAGGCCGAGATGGAGCAAGAGGAGCGCTCCGTGGTACTCTACCAGTACCGCTTTAACCCCAACAGCTTGACCGTGCGCCCCGGCACCACGGTCACCTTTGAAAACCGTGACCCCGAAGCCCACAATATCAATATCCCCGCCCTCGACATCGACCAGAATGTCGATCCCAACGATGAATGGAGTCACACCTTCGACGTCGAAGGCGACTTCGCCGTGGGCAATCGCTTCAGCGACGGCATGAAGCTCGACCTATACGTCGAAGGCGAATAAACCCTCGTCTCACGACAGCAAAGGCCCATTACCTCCGCGGTAATGGGCCTTTGCTTTTCTCCCTCAGGTCCATGCCATGACCTCCCTACCGGAACCCTCCTCTGCGGTCGTCCACTTTTATCGGGCCATCGTCATGCACGCCGACGTCTGGCGCGAGCGCCTGGACGCCACCACCAACTGGGCCGTCGTCATCACCATCGGCGTCATCTCCTTTGCCTTTAGTCGCCCCGAGACCCCTCATTTTGTCCTCCTCTTCCTCGCCGTCTCCAGTTCCCTCTTTCTGGTCATGGAAAGCCGGCGCTACCAGATCTACGACTTGTGGCGCCGCCGTATTCGCAGCCTCAACCAATACGTCATCGCCCCTCAGATTGCCCCCGACGAAGCTCCCGACGACGGCGACATTGCCCAGGGTCGCGCTGCTCTGGCTCACGACCTCGGTCGTGCCGTCCCTCACCTGCGATTTCTCGATGCCATCGGCTACCGCCTACGCCGAAACTACGGCTTCCTCTACCTCTTCACCGTCGCCTGCTGGCTCCTCAAGGTTTACCTTCATCCGGAGCAGGTCGATTCCCTGGCTCACTTCATCGAGCGGGCCCAAATTGCCCACCTCTCAGGAGCCCTCGTCCTCTCCATCGTCGGCCTCATCTCCCTCCTGGTGTTATTCCTTGCCCTTCGCGCCCCCTCCGAGCAGATGCTCAGTTGGCGACGCCTCCCCTCTCCCCTTAGCCGCCTCAAGGGTGGCGCCCTTTTTCGCGACGATCTCGCCGACGACCAGAGGGCTCGCCCCTTTGAGCGACCGGGGCCTCTGGGACCCCGCCCCATGGAGGAGTTTTCCCCCCTGGACGACGCCTCCAGCCCCACAGACCATCCTCACCAAAAAAGCGACGATGAGGACGAGACCTCCTCGCCATCATCGTCGCCTACCCAATCCCCCGAGCCGTGAGCATTTCTCAGTCCGACTCCTCGGACCACCGGCGCCTTAACTCGGCCACCGAATCGCGAAGTTGGTCAAAGCCCTGGGCCACCCACAGCACGGGCTGATAGATATCGATCCGAAAGGGCGTGCTGATCACCTCATCCAGATCAAATTCGCGGATCTCCGGGCCCCCCTTAAACACGTTTTCGGCCTCGCCAAACGACGACATATGACCCGACCCGTAGAGCCGCGTCTCGCCCTCTTCTTCCACCAGACCAAACTCCACCGTAAACCACCACAGACGTCCCAGGGCATCGAATTTTTCCGGGTCCTCTTGCTCCGCCGCCAATTGTCCGTAGGCCGCCACAAAATCGGCGAAGACCGGATGCGTATGCATCGGCACGTGACCGAATACATCGTGAAAGATATCGGGCTCTTGAATATACTCCAGGCTGTCCATCGGCCGAATCTCCAGCGTCGACGGGAACTCCCGCTTGGCCATCGAGCCAAAAAACATCTCCGCCGGGATAAACCCATCGACGGCTCGCACCTTCCACCCCGTCAAGGGCTCCAGGTTGGCGTTGAGCTCATCAAATAGGGGCACCCGGTCCAGAGGCATCTGCAATTTTTCCAGCCCCTCCAACCAGCTTCGACTCGCCGTCTTCGGAAGCTTCTCCATCCGCCGCTCGCAAAGGATCCGCCACGTCTCGTTCTCCTCCTCGCTATAGGTCTTGCCCTCGTGGGAGATAAACCCGGCGTTGTCCATCTTCAGCGACTCAAACCCTTCCTCGCCCGACTTTGGTGCCATCTCCATGGTGCCTCCTCCATTTGCCAGAAGCATCGGCTCCCCTGGGGGCCCTGCTCCGTCTCCATTGATATTCGCCTCGTTCGTCTTACCCTACCCTAGCCGAGCCCCCCTCCTGCCTTCAAGAACCCGACCTCAATCGTCCAGGTCCTCCGTGACCTCTTCCATGCGCTCGCTGATATCCTGACCTTCATCGGCCCAGGGCGCTGGCAAGATCGGATGGCGCTCTCGGGCCTGCCCTGAGCGCTGCAACTCTACCTCCGAGGTCAGCAGCGCTGGCGCGATCGTCGATACCGGAATAAACCCACTTTCGGCGCCGCAAAACCCGTTGAACACCCGCGTCTCATCGCCGGCCGCCACCACTTCATTGATCGCCGACAGCGGGGTCCCCACCATCTCTACGCCCCGCACCAGGGTCTCCTCCCCGGTCTCCGCATCCACCTTGTAGATCATTCGAGGGATCCCTTTAAACGCCTGATAACCAAACCCCAGCGTATTCGTCGAGCCCCCGGTAATATCCCGGATGATGAGCCCATAAGGCCGTCCCTGGGCCCGCACTTCCTCCAGCAATTTCTCCCGCAGTTCATCCATGCTATGCGTCGATGCCTCATCGGCCTCCACCACAAAATTAGCCATCCGTCCCTGCGGCGTTCTCACCCCTTGAGCCCGGCCGTGACCCGTCGACTGCTCAAAGCCCTCCACCGGCGTTCGGCTCATCAAAAACCCTGTCAACTTCCCATTCTCCACCAGCGATGCCCGCTGAGCCCTCACGCCCTCATCATCGTAGCGATAGTGCCCGTTTAATTGCGTCCCATTATAATACTCCATCGTCGGATCGTCGTAGATCGTCAGAAACTCGGGCATGATCTGATTGCCCACTTGCCCTGAAAAGGTACGTCCCTCCGCTTCATCGAGCTGGCGCTCTCCCTCCAGGCGATGGCCCACCGCTTCGTGAAATAACACCCCGCTGGCCTCCGGATCCAAAATGGCCGGCCCCGTATAGGGGTCCAGCACTGGCGCCTCTCGCAGCGCCTTCAAATCGCTGAGCATCTCCTCCATCGCCTCTTCAATGGTCTCGCGATCCGGCAACTCATCGCCGTCCAGCGCGTAAAAGCGCCGGCTATTCTCCAGCAACATCCCGTCCTCTGCCCGCGTGATCCCCTGGGCGTGCACCGAGTAAATCGTAAACTCCTCGATGATATCGCTTCCCTCAGAATTGGTCAGATAGCGAACCACCCGTCGCGCTGACAGGTCCATCTTGGCGTCCATCAAAAAGTCATGCTCTTTCATCTGGGCGCTCAACTCCCGAAGCATCGTTCGCCACTGTGACACATTGAGATCCAGCGGTCGGGCCTCTCCGCGATACTCCCGGGCTTCCTCCTGAGAAAAGCTCGGCGGGCTATCCTCCCCCTGCACACCGAAGACAGCCCCCCCTCTCTTCGTCTGATAATCGCTCAGCGCCTTCTTATACGCCTCGTCGGTCAACAACCACAAAGCCCCCCTCAAGGCGTCGGCCTCGGCATCGATCGGCAATATCCGATCGGGCGTAAAATCACCGATCCGAAAGCTCTCGGCATCGATATTGGCAAAATTATCGAATTCATAATCGCCCACCCGACTCTCCACGTAGGCGTATCGCTGGCGATTGTGACTCTCTCCAGTCAACGAACCGTAGCGCGCCGACAAATTATAATTTTCGTCATCTCGTACATGGTACGACAGAAAATAGGGGGACTCGAATTCGTCGATCTCCAGCCGATCCATCGACCGGTCGAGTTCCGACTGCAACGCCGACATCACCACCTCGCGCTCCTCTTCGGTGGCCGTCCTTAGATCCTCGTCCAACTCCGGCGCCGGGGGCGTCGCCGCGCACCCCATGGCCGCCGCCATCAATACCACCATCCACCGTCCATGCCGCCACCGCTGCTCATTCATTGCATTCCTTTGAGTCGACGCTCTTTGCTCGCTTATAGCTCGTTGATGTCCCGCGGATCATGCTCCTCCAGATCGCGCACCCACTCCGCGCTCCATGGCCCCCCCCCTTGACGATCCTCTCGATAGCCCCATTCTCCCTCTAACTCCGCTCCCTGAGAGCCACTCTGCAACTGAAAATACCCCTTTCCCTCCATGCCTGGACGGGCCTGCGACCGATCTCCGGGCTCACGCCATTCAAAGAGCAACATATTGCCCTCCACTCGCCCCTCAATCTCCCCCCCGCCGCGGTAGGTATAAACTCCCACCACGCGATCACCCTCTTGCTCCATAAATAAGTGCTCGAATTGCTCGGAGTACCACATCCCCGAGAAATCCTCTCCGTCTGGCATCACTCCTGCCTCCGGCAACGTCGGTCCCGACGAACATCCCCACCCCACTAGCGCCACCAGTGCCAGCGCCAGCCCTATTGACCATCTCTTCGACACCCTCAATTTACTCTTCCTCATCATCACTCCTTATCGTTGCCAACTCGCGACGGTGATACCTCTACCTCATCCACCACCAAGGCACGCGTCTCTTCATCCAGCCGTTGCCATATCCCTTCCAGAATACGGCGAACCCGCGGGCTCTCCAATAATAATTCCCACTCCCGGGGCTTGAGGTAACTGATGCGTCGGCCTTTGGCCTCCAAAAACACCAGTCGTACCTCCACTTCTCGGGCTTCCCGTTCCACGGCCTCTAACTTGACCTGTCCCCCATCCTCCAGCGCCAACAAGTCCTCTTCCAGACTTTGAAGGTGGCGATAAATTCTCATCGCTCGCTGCACCTGGGGATCCTCATAAGCCTCGAAGTTTCGGTTACGGCTAAACTCCACCTCATCGTCTCTCAGCAATCGCCGGACTATTTGGTGAATGAGGTCCATGGTCTCTCGTCGTCTTTTGCTCGATGTTCATCGCCGACCCTTGCCAATACAACGGCCCTGACGACCATGACCATTCCACCTTCTCCCCACCCCATCAACCCCAGATGCATATGGTGCTCAACCCATTGGAGTCGTGGAAGCGCTGCAACCGCTCGATCAACTCCTCGGTCACGATCATATCTCTCGGCGCCACCGGAATGCCCTGCCGCGTCTCCAACGGTCGGGCCAAGACCATCCCCGGCCTCAGCTCTTGCAATTCGATCTCTCGCTGTTCCCCGCTTCCCTGACTCATCTCCCCATTGATGAACTCCACGAACTCATCGACCAGCATGGGGTCAAAGCGCCCACCTCGGTGCTCCGACAAGATCGCCAACCCCTCCTCGAGGACCTCTCCTTGATCGATGCCCCGCGGTCCGAAGCGCCGTCCCGTTCTCGCCTGCTCAAAGGCGCTGCATATCCCCAGTACCTGGCACTCCTCGATAAACTCGGCGCTCAACGTCTCATCGACCCCGTCCGTCAACTCTTCGCCTTCCCGAAACGCCGGATCATCGTGGCGTTGCATATAATACAGGATCAATGATCCCGTCTTCTGCAGCGCTGGCACATGGCATATCGCCTGCTGACCCAGCAATGGGTGAAAGTCCCAGGTCGCCTCCTCCACCGCATCGAACTCTTCGACCGACTTCTGAAATAGCGATGGCGACGCATTGATCAATCCTATCCAATGTAGCAGTGCTGCCCGCTCCACTTCCTTGACCCGGTCCTCCTCCCACCCCAGATGGCGACTAAAGAGGCGAACCCTCTCGGCCGTGCGCTGGCAATGCTCCACGATATGGATCTCTCCCAACTCCATAACCGACAACAGCGCCTTGAGCATCCCATCGAAGCTATCTTGGAGCTCGCGATATAATCTGGCCACCTCCGCTTTCTGCTGGCGCAGCGCCGCCGTCCGTTGCCGAACCCTGGCCTCCAACCCCTCGTTGAGATCCTCCAACTGCCTGTTGAGCACCTGCAATCGCTCATTCTGCCGCTCGATATGAGCTTCGTATCGCTTCTTTGATACCCTTAAATGATACTGCTCTACCCCCTGTTCGATAATGTCCAAGAAGGCATCGTGATCCCAGGGTTTGGTGATGAACCGAAAGACCTGCCCCGTATTGATGGCCTCCATCGCCGTATTCACGTCATTATTGCCGGTGAGCATGATCCGCGTGATATGCGGATAGCTTTGCCTCAACTGACTCAACAACTCGGCTCCCGACATCCCTGGCATGCGCTGGTCCGAGACCACCACCGCCACCTCTTTTGCCTCCACAATCTCCAGCGCCCGGTGCCCATCCTCCGCCACCACCACGTCGTAATCACGCCCCAGAAAAAGGCGTTTTACGGCCTTGAGTATATGCACCTCGTCATCGACGAATAACACCCGTCGACATAGTCCCTTTGCTCCCTCTTCGTCATCCCACTCCACATCCGTGTCGCATTCCAGCCGACGGTCGCTCTCCCCCCCCGCCTCAGCCCCTTGGGACACCTGTTCCAACTCATCCGTATCTGCCCACCCCAGTTCATCCGTCGCAGCCTCTATACCTTCGCGATCCATGTCCATACCGAACTTCCTTCATCTCACTCCCTCGACGCCTTGCGCCTCGTTCGTGAACTACCGGGAACCCTGAATGTTTCAATTTTTCTACAGAGACTCTTGCCGGGGGAGGATAGCATCGGGCGGTGCCCATATACAACCCCCCCATGGCGACCCATTAACGCTCATGGCTGAGCGCATCGCAGACCCAATAAGCCACCGCCGGGACCCCCGTCGTCACCATGACCAGCAATTGACTGGGCAGTACCCACCGCCCCCATTGCTCCACCATCGCCTGGTGCTGCACCGCTCCGGTGGACTCCGGCCACCACATCACGCCGGCGATAACCAAAAGTGCCAATAGCGCTGACGCCACAATGGGGAATAAGGTCCATCCAAGGGCCATCTTGCGCGATCTCTCGGCCCGATCAGCGATCCTTTTCATGGAGCCTCGACCGCCGAGGTACAGCCCCAGGGCCATCGCCCCCGCTCCGTGACCGGCCACCAATAACCAGCCCCATCGCCAGATAAATCGGTTCTCCGGCATCGTGACAAACGCCCACAACCCGCCGGCTACCATCACCAGCCCCGGCACCATCACCACGATCAGCATCAGGATCTTCAACACCCGCCGCTGCGTCCATAAAAGTGACGCCCAGCTTCCCCAACTCAGGCACAATATACCGCTGAGCACCGTGGCCGCGATCAACGCTTTGTCCAAGCCCGGCGCGCAGCCCTTCGGATCGACCAGCAGATTCGGCTCAATAAACCATGCCGTCAGCGGCACCATCATCGCCACCGCCACCATAAAGAGCGTCGCCAGCACCCACTGCCCCACCTCTCGAATGACCGACGGCTTTTTCTCCTCGATATGTGGCATCGCTTTCTCCTTGCACCGGCACTTCAAAATTCGACGGCTTCACTTGAATAGTATAACCCCATTTAGTTAAACAACCAAATCGGTGCCCCTTGGAATTCCCCATCGCCCTGACTTTTGTTGTACGGAGACCGCTTTGGCCACCACCCACGCCATCATACTCGCCGCCGGTTACGGCAGTCGCCTGCAACCCGAAGAGGGTCACAAACTCCTGGCCCCCATCGGCCAAACCCCCTTGCTCTGTCATCACCTTCGTCACTTCCAACAACTGGGCGTGCGACGGGTCACCATCGTCACCGGCTACGAGGCCGACGACCTCGTCAAGACGTCGCGTCAACTGGCCGAGGACTTTGCCATCGATGTTGGCTTTGCCTACAACCCCGACTTTGACAGTCAAAATGGACTCAGTGTCCTGGCCGGTGTCGACGCCTTTGAGGGCGACCATCCCTTCTGGCTCACCATGAGCGACCACCTCTTTGACCCGGCCCTCTTTGACCACCTTCGGGACTTCGATCAGCGCCGCCCCGATCACTGGCAGGGAGCGCTGTGGGTGGACCGAAAACTGGACACCATCTTCGACATGCCCGACGCCACCAAGGTATGTTTGGAGGGCGATCAATTCCGCATTTCCAAACAACTCTCGGACTTCGACGCCGTCGACGTCGGCCTTTTCTGGTGTGCCCAGGGCTTTGTCGACGCCCTCCGTAAAGAACTGGCCCATCGAGGTGACTGCTCCACCTCCGACGCCGTCACCCGCCTGGTCGCTCAGGATACCATGGGCTTTCCCGACGTTGGCCCCCACCTGTGGCAGGACGTCGATACGCCGCAGGCACGCCAACACGCTCAGCAACTCTGGGAGAGCCATTTTCGCCACCACCTAACGCGCTCCACCGCCTGATTGGACCCCATTCCTCCCCACGTCCAGATACACCAACGCCCGCGACGCCATTTAGGCCGTCGCGGGCGCTGTCACGCTTGGCAGGGCATTAGCCCAGGTTTTTAAATGCCATGCATACCGACGTGCGATCATCGCCGCCCATATTGGCAGTGACCCCCACCGATGGGCGCTCGGCGAGCTGATAATCGCCGCACTGCCCCTTCATCTGCCGATAGATCTCCAGCACTTGCTTGACCCCCGTGGCTCCCACGGGATGACCAAACGCCAGCAGCCCACCGCCCGTATTGACCGGAATCGACCCTTCCAGCGTCGTCTCTCCCTCGGCCGCCAATTGTCCGCCTTCGCCGGGCTCTGCAAACCCCAGGGCCTCATACATCAGGCACTCCGTGACGGCGAAGCAATCATGCACTTCCGCCACCTCTACCTCCTCGGGGCTCAACTCCCCATCGGCATAGACCTCGTCCATCGCCTTCTTGGTCGTCCCCAACTGGCGGTAATCGTCGACCTGCCCCAGCGGGCCCGTCGCCTGACCGTAAGCCACCAGTTCGACGCATGATGACTCATCGATGCCCAGCTTCTCGAGGCCGGCCTCTGTCGCCAGAATCACCGCTGCTCCCCCGTCGCTAACCTGCGAGCAATCGGACATCTTGAGATGGGGCTTGAGCTCCTCATTGGCCAAAAACGCCGGGTTGCGGTCGCCGGCCTTGGCCGCTTTCTCAAGCTCCATGCTCACCTCTCGCATATGAGCATTGGGGTTTTTATTGGCATTTTCGTAGGCTTTGACCACCACGTGGGCGATCTGTTCATCCGTCACCCCGTAAGCTTCTTTATAATGCTTGGCTCGACGAGCAAACATCGCCGGAAACGTAAACTCATCGATGTCGCGCTCTTCTTCCCAGTGAGCCGCCCGGGCCAGATAGCCCGCACCGTCACGGGCGCTCACCGTCGTCTGCACCTCGGCGCCCACGGCCATCACCACATCACTGCCGGCATGGAGTGCATCCACGCCGCCTAACACCGCCAATCCTCCGGACGCACAGGCTCCCTCCAGGCGAGTGAACGGCTTGCCCGCCAACTTCTCGTCGGCCCGCACCGCCATCGCCCCCAGATGTCCCTGATTGGAGAATAGCTCGCCCGCAAAATTGCCCACAAACCCCCGATCGATATCCCCGGCGTCCACCCCCGTCGTCTCCAGGGCCTCCCGAATGGCCTTCACCAGATACTCTTCCAGCGTCGGGTTTTCCTTCTCGCCATAATCCGGATGCTTCTTCCAGATAAAATCCGGGTGATACTTTCCGATAAACGGCGTCAGGGCTCCGCCCACTACAAAAATTCGCTGCTTCGGTCGCATCGTCGCTCCTTATGGTGTTGGCTATGGAATGCCCTCATTGCCTCAAGGGCCGATCGCCCGGCGCTCGTCGGCGACCCTCCTCGGGAGCGTCACCGCCTCATTGCTGGCACCTGGGCCTTCTTGGTCTGCACGCAGATTTAGGGACCATCGCCACAAAATCAATGATCAATCCTGGCCTTTACCCCCTATTCGCCACCTCTTCCTCTCACGGGAACAGTCGCCGTCTCTGCCAGTTCCACCCCGGTCCCTGGCGCTCAAACTCCCAGCGATCGTGCAATCGGTGATCGCCGATCTCCCAAAACTCCACCCTTGTCGGCACCACCCGATACCCCGACCAGTGGGGCGGCCGCTCCACGGCCCGACCCTCAAATCGCGCCTTCACCTCCTGGACCCGCGCCTCCAGCGCCTCCCGGCTCTCCAGCGCCTTGCTCTGCCGGGAGGCCCAGGCCCCGATCTGACTGCCCCGCGGGCGCGTCGAAAAATAGGCATCCGCCTCTTCATCGGCCAAGGGCTTCACCGGCCCCTCTACCCGCACCTGGCGCCCCTCCTCTTTCCACAACCAGCACAACCCCGCCCGTGGCTGCCCCCTCAATTGACGCCCTTTGCGACTTCCCAGGTTCGTATAGAACACAAACCCCTTGCGATCGACGCCCTTGAGCAACACAATGCGCACCATCGGTTGACCTCGGTCATCGACCGTGGCCAGGCTCATCGCTGTGGGCTCTCTCTCCGAAGAGGCCTTCGCCGACGCCAGCCACGTTTCAAACCAGGTCAGCGGATCATCCATCGGCACGGTGGGCATAAATACTCCGGTACTTCGGTTCCTTTATATGGCGACGGGCTCTGACCCTAGGATCGCCTTGCCGCGTGTCAATCAGCACGTGATTCTCGGGACATCTTTTTCGATGGCCCTTGGGATCGCCGCCGCGGCGCTTACGATCTAATCATGGGTCGAACTCGACTCTTCGCTCATCAACCGCAACGAACCGGCCGCCCTCGCCTCGACATGGATCGCCCTCATTGTCGCACGCAGTCGCCCAGGGAGGCCCCTCTTGAGCCAGCATGATCTTGACACCGACGTCGTCGAACAAACCAAGCAATCGACCAAAAAACCGCGACGCTACAAGGTGATTTTTCACAATGATAATTACACCACCATGGAATTTGTGGTCCAAGTCCTGGAATCCATCTTCCGAAAATCGCCGGCCGAGGCCACCCAGATTATGCTGCGGGTCCATAAATCGGGTCACGGCGTCGCCGGCGTCTACACCCGCCAGATCGCCGAAACCAAGGTGGAGACCACCATCGGCCTCGCTCGCCGCGAGGGCCATCCCTTGATGGTCACCATGGAACCCGAATAACCACGGGCCTCTTATTGTTCCACCTCCAGGTCCTCTTTGCCGGAGCCAGACGCTATGATTCAAAAAGATCTCGAAATCGCTCTCTACGCCGCCGTCCGCGAGGCCAAGCAGCGGCGCCATGAATACCTGACCCTGGAGCACCTCCTCTACGTCTTGTGCTTCGACGAGACCACCCGGTCCATCCTCCGCCACTGCGGCGCCAATCTCGACCGCCTCACCCAATCGCTCGACGACCACCTCGACGAACATCTGGAACGCCTTCCTCGTGAGGCCTTGGCCGAACCGGTCCAGACCGTCGCCTTCCAGCGCGTGATGCAGCGCGCCATCCAGCACGTTCGCTCCTCCGGCCAAGATGAGGTCGACGGCGGCAACGTCCTCGTCGCCCTGTTTAGTGAACCCGACAGCCACGCCGTCTACTTCCTGGAAGACCAGGGCCTGACCCGACTGGACGTCGTCAGTTATATCAGCCACGGCGTCTCCAAGCTCAACCAGGGCTCCTCGCCCGACGACGGCGACGCCGAGGCCGATAACGACCCCGATTTCGACGACGAACCGGGCTGGGACGACGGTCCCTCTTCTCCTCTGGAAGACGACGCCGACGACGTCGACAACCCCCTGGAGGCCTTCTGCTCCAACCTCGTCGAGCGCGCCCAGCAGGGCCGCATCGACCCCCTCATCGGGCGGGACGCCGAAATCGAACGCACCACCCAGGTCCTTTGCCGCCGCCGCAAAAACAACCCCGTCCTCGTCGGCGAGCCGGGCGTCGGCAAAACCGCCGTCGCCGAAGGCCTGGCCCGCCGCATCGCCAACGGCAATGTCCCCGATGTCCTGGCCGACGCCACCATCTGGGCCCTCGACCTCGGTGGCCTTCTGGCCGGGACCAAATTCCGAGGCCAATTCGAGCAGCGCCTCAAGGCCGTCATCCAGGCCCTCCAGCAACGCCCCGACGCCATCCTTTTCATCGACGAAATCCACACCATCGTCGGCGCTGGCGCTACCTCCGGCTCCACCATGGACGCCTCCAATATCCTCAAACCGGCCCTCGCCGAGGGCACCCTTCGCTGCATCGGATCCACGACCCACGACGAATTTCGAAAAAGTTTCGAGCGCGATCGCGCCCTCGCCCGACGGTTCCAGAAAATCGACATCGTCGAGCCCTCCATCGACGAAACCCGTGACATCCTCTTTGGGCTTCGAAAATATTACGAGGACTTCCACGACGTCCAATACACCGACGACGCCCTGGACACCGCCGCCCGCATGGCCGCCAAGCACATCACCGAGCGCGCCCTGCCCGACAAGGCCATCGATGTCATCGACGAGGCCGGCGCCCGCCTGCGAATCCATGCCCTCCCGGACGACGATCGCCAGATCACCCCGGGTCATATTGAGACCGTCGTCGCCTCCATCGCCCGCATCCCTCAATTTAGCGTCGAGGCCAGCGAAAAAGAACGCCTCAACAACCTCCAGTCCACCCTCAAAGACAATGTCTTTGGCCAAGACCAGGCCATCGACGCCGTCGTCACCGCCGTCAAGATGAGCCGCGCCGGCCTCACCCGGCCCGACAAACCCGTGGGAAGCTTCGTCTTCGCCGGTCCCACCGGCGTCGGCAAAACGGAAGTGGCCCGTCAACTGGCTTCCGCCCTGGGCATCGGATTTATCCGCTTCGACATGTCCGAATATATGGAGCGCCATGCCGTCAGTCGCCTGATCGGCGCCCCTCCCGGCTACGTGGGCTACGACAAGGGCGGTCTCCTCACCGAAGAGGTCCGCCAAACGCCCCACGCCGTGCTCCTTCTCGACGAGATCGAAAAGGCACACCCCGACATCTTCAACGTCCTCCTCCAGGTCATGGACAACGCCAAGCTCACCGACAATAACGGCCGGGAAGCCGACTTCCGAAATATCATTCTCATCATGACCTCCAACGCCGGCGCCGAACAGCTCTCCAAACAAGCCGTCGGCTTCCATCAGGGCCTTGACCTCAGCAAGGCCGACAAAGCCCTGGAGAAGACCTTCTCTCCCGAATTTCGCAACCGCCTCGACAATATCGTCATCTTCGAACCCCTTCCCCCCTCCATCATCGTCAAGATCGTCGACAAATTCATCGACGAACTTCAACTCCAGCTGGCGGAAAAAGAAGTCACCATCGAGCTCGACGACGACGCCCGCCATTGGCTGGCCCAACGCGGATACGACGAGCAGCTCGGTGCCCGCCCACTTGCTCGCCTAATCCAGCAACGGGTGAAACAACCTCTGGCCGAGGAGATCCTCTTTGGACACCTGGAACAAGGGGGCACCGCCCACATCTCTGTCGATGACGACGACCGCCTGCACTTCGATTATGAGCCGGCTCCTCAACCCGCCGAGGCCGGCGTCTAAATTGCTCCTTGTTGCCACCGCTCTCCTATGAGCCTATCCCCCCTACCTGTATCTGCACCGGGCAAGCTCTTCCTCCTCGGCGAGTATGCTGTTCTCGCCGGGGGCGTGGCTTTATTGACGACGCTCAACCGGCGCGTCTTTGTGAAACCCCGATCCGATGACCGCGGCTATGAAGTCCGCGGCGGTTCCGTGGAAGATCCACTTCGCCTGCCCATGCTCGTCCAGCAGGTGCTGCGACAAAAATTAAACCGGGAGGTCAACCTCAACAGCCTCAGCGCTGATGTCAGCCAATTCTACGATGGAGAGCAAAAGCTGGGCCTGGGAAGTTCGGCGGCGTCCACCGTCGCCCTCCTCAGCTCGGTAGCCCCTGACCTCTCTCCCTCCCAGCGCTTTGACCTCGCCTGGGAGATCCACCACCGACTCCAGGGGAAACTCGGCAGTGGTGCCGACATCGCGGCTTCTGTCTTCGGCTCCAATATCGCCTATCGCCTTCACGCCGACGCTCAACAACCCCCTTTTGACGCCTTATCGCTCCCCCCCTTCTCACCCATCGACGTCGACCCCATCGCCACGCCTCTGGCCACCATCCATCCCTTGGACGCATTGCCCGACGATATCCGCCTGGACGCCGTGTGGACCGGCCGCCCAGCCCACTCAACGTCCTTTATCCGCGGCGTTAAGCGCGCCATCGAGGACGCCCCGCAGCGGGTTCAACGGCTATTCGTCGATCTCGCCGAGGCCTCCGAATCCGGAATCGACGCGCTGGTTGATGATCGCTCCGCCGATCTCTTCGACACCTTCGCCGCCGCCGATCGCGCCATGGAAGCACTGGGCGAGGTTTGCGACCTGCCCATCATCACCGATGATCATCGCCGCATCCGGGCACTGGCCCACACCTCCAACAGCGTCGCCAAGCCCTCCGGTGCCGGTGGTGGTGACTTCAGCCTCCTCCTCAGCCCCCGCGACGCGGCCCTGCCACAACCCATTATTGACCAATACCCCACCTTTCCCGTCCATCCCCTCCAGCAAAGCGACCCTCACACATAAAAAGCCGCCAACCCCCTACGGGTTGACGGCTTTTTGACATTTGCTTCGTTGGCCGTGTTGGGCCGTCAGCTATCGCTAAGCATCGCCCGCAGATACTCGCGCTTCATCGTGGCAATATTGTCGATGGAGATCTCTTTGGGGCATACCGCTTCGCATTCGCCAATATTGGAGCAGTTGCCAAACCCCTCTTCTTCCATCTGATGGACCATATTTTTCGCCCGCTCGGTGCGCTCCGGCTTGCCCTGGGGCAACATCGCCAATTGCGATAGCTTTGCCCCCGTAAATAGCGATGCCGACGCGTTGGGGCAGGCCGCCACGCATGCTCCGCAACCGATGCACGCCGCCGCATCGAAGGCTTGGTCGGACACCGTCTTACCAATCTTGATGGAGTTGGCATCGGGCTTGGGTCCCGTATTGACCGACACATACCCTCCGGCCGTGATGATGCGGTCAAAAGCACCCCGATCGACCATCAAATCCTTGATGACTGGAAACGCCGTCGCTCTCCAGGGCTCAATGACCACTGTCTCGCCGTCATCGAAATTACGCATATGCAACTGGCACACCGTCGTGCCCCGTTCTTCGCCGTGGGCTTGACCATTGATCACGAACCCACAGGTCCCGCAGATCCCTTCTCGACAATCGCTATCGAAAGCGATCGGCTCCTTTCCTTCGTGGATCAGGTCCTCATTGACCACATCCAACATCTCCAAAAAGGACATATGCGTATTTACGTCGTCGACGGTATAGGTCTCAAAGCTACCCTTGGCCTCCGGACCCGCTTGACGCCAGACTTTCAGATTAATCGTGATTGTTTCGGCATTCGCCATGGTTTTACTCCTGATGAGTACTACGGATGCTGTGGATAACGTTCACTGACTGGCGTCACACTTATTTATAACTACGCGTGGACAGCTTCACGTTTTCAAACTCCAATTCTTCCTTGTGCAGCGTCCAATCGCCACCATCGTCCCATTCCCAGGAGGCAACGTACGCATATTCTTCATCATTCCGTTTCGCCTCGCCGTTCTCGGTCTGATATTCCTCGCGGAAATGCCCTCCGCAGGACTCTTCGCGCTCCGACGCATCAATGGCCATGAGCTCTGCGAGCTCCAGAAAATCGGCCAGCCGTCCGGCTAGCTCCACCATCTTATTATAGCCGTCGGCACTGCCGGGAATCTTGACGCCGTTCCAAAACTCCTCTCGCAGAGCCACAATTTCCTCACGAGCCTCCGCCAGCCCTTCTTTGGTTCGACTCATTCCCACTTCGTCGTACATGATCTTACCGAGATCGCGGTAGATCTCGATGACCGTTCGACTATTCTCATCGCCTCCTTCCATCATCTTGGCGATATGGTCGCGCACATCTTGTTCAACGGCGTCGAATGCCTCGTGGTCCGTGGTGACGTCGCCCACCTCATGGTTGGCGATGAAATTCCCCACCGTAAAGGGAATGATGAAATAGCCATCGGCCAACCCTTGCATCAGGGCGCTGGCCCCCAGCCGGTTAGCTCCATGATCGGAGAAATTGGCCTCGCCCGCCACGAACAGTCCAGGAATGGTACTCATGAGCTCATAATCGACCCACAGCCCGCCCATGGTGTAGTGCACCGCCGGGTAGATCCGCATCGGCACTTCGTAGGGATTTTCGTCGGTGATCTTATGATACATATGGAATAGGTTGCCATATTTATCTTCGATGGCTTCCCGCCCCTGCTCCTCGATGGCATCCTTGAAGTCCAGATATACCGCCCGACCCGTGGCTCCCACGCCGCGCCCTTCGTCGCACACATACTTCGCGTTTCGAGAGGCCACATCGCGGGGCACAAGGTTACCAAACGCCGGGTACTTTCGCTCCAGATAGTAATCCCGATCAGACTCCGGGATCTGATGTGCCGGCTTGCTCGTATCTTCCTTATTCTTCGGGACCCACACTCGCCCGTCGTTTCTCAAGCTCTCGCTCATCAGGGTCAACTTGGACTGATAATCGCCGCTCTGAGGGATGCACGTGGGGTGGATCTGCACGTAGCACGGGTTGGCCATCTGAGCGCCCCGCTTGTGGCACCGCCAGGCCGCTGTCGCATTGGAGTTAAAGGCATTCGTCGACAGGAAGTACACTCGACCATAACCACCGGTGCAAAGCACCACGGCGTCCGCCGCATGGCGCTCCATTTCGCCGGTCACCAGGTTTCGCACCACAATGCCACGGGCCTGTCCATCCACCGTCACCAGATCCAGCATCTCCCGGCGAGGGAACATCTCGACCTTGCCCTCATCGACCTGACGCATCATCGCCTGAAACGCCCCCAGCAGAAGCTGCTGGCCCGTCTGGCCCTTGGCGTAGAACGTCCGGGACACCTGAGCCCCCCCGAAGGAGCGATTCGCCAACTCACCGCCATACTCCCGCGCAAACGGCACCCCCTGAGCGACGGCCTGGTCGATAATATTGTTGCTCAACTGCGCCAGACGGTAGGTATTGGCCTCTCGGCTACGGAAGTCACCGCCCTTGATGGTGTCGTAGAATAGGCGCCACACGCTATCGCCATCATTCGGATAGTTCTTGGTGGCGTTGATCCCACCCTGGGCGGCGATGGAGTGCGCCCGACGCGGCGAGTCTTGGATGCAAAAAGCCTTGACCGAATAGCCCAGCTCGCCCAGCGTCGCCGCCGCACTTGCTCCCGCCAACCCGGTCCCAACGACGATCACCTCATGCTTCTTCTTGTTATTCGGCGCCACCAACGACATCTCTTCACGTCGCTTGGACCATTTCTCTTGCAACGGGCCTTCGGGCACTCTGGATTCTAATTCCGTCATCTCTTACTCCTGCTCTGGCATGATCATCGTTGTGGCACGAAGCTCATCATCGTGTGGCGAGCTCTCGCTCGCGGCTGTCTTATCGCGCGGCAAGCACTCACCACGTCTCTTCTATTGCATCGCATACATATAAATCGGAATTCCCAGGAAGCCCACGGTCAGCAATACAGCCACCACCAGGCCCAGGGCGTAGATGCCTTTGGACCACTCCGGCTTCATGGCGCCCAGCGATTGGAACGCACTCCAAAACCCGTGGCGCAGGTGAAACCCTAAGAACAGCATGCTGATCGTGTAGAACGCCACCCAACCGGGGTGGTGAAAGGCCGTCTCCACCAAGGCATATAGGTCCGTGACCTCTTCGCCATTCAACTCCGTTTTTTCCGCATCAGTGACCTTGCGCACGCGGAAGTGCCAGATATGAACCACCAAGAAGATCAGCAGCGCCGACCCCGACACGATCATATTTTTCGATAGAAGACTCAGGTGACTCGGCCCACCTTTGCTCTTTGCCCCTCCGGCATAGCGATCGGGACGCGCTTTCTTATTCTTCAGCGTCGTCCCAATGCCCCAGATGATGTGGACCACGATGACCGCCAACAGGCCCATCTCAATGACGTATAACGCCGGTCCCAACGCCTCGAATCCCGCGGCATAGCGGTTAAACGCATCCCCACCGTCGGGGATATATAGCGTCAAATTTCCCAGCAAGTGGACGATCACGAACAAGACGAGGGCGATCCCCGATATGGACATCACAAATTTTCGTCCTACCGGCGACGACAGGGCTCTTTTCAAAGGAATCATCGGTTTACTCCGCGGGGTCGACGTCGACGCGAACCTCCAAAAATTATCACGCTCGCGCTTATTTAACGGGGCAAAGCCTTAACACAACCAGCCCAATGGCAAAAGTTGGTCCCCACTTTTTTTCGTTTATGCTATTGTCGACCGGCCATGAACGAACCCGATCTCCAGGCTCAACTCGCCGAGTTTCGCGCCGATCGGCCCATGCGGGCCCTTCTCGACGCCCCCTCGCACCCCACCCTTCGCCTGGTGAGCTTTCTCTACGTCATCGCCGGCCTTTCCCACCTGTGGCTCGCCGACGCCTGGCAATGGTCCTGGTTGCCCGGAAATACCTTATTTCTCATGGGGTTGATCACCCTTCTGTGGCGGCCCAACGCCCTCGGCTGGCTATTATGTGCTCTTGGAAAGGCACTGCCCCTGCTCTTCGCCCGCGACCACCTGACTCAATCGCTCATCCTCCTACTCATCGCCAGCTACGGCGTCCTCTTCATCGCTGCTCACGCCTACCTCCAGGTCGGCGCCCAGAAGATGAGACAATTTGCCACACCTATGGGTCCTCTCACGGCCCCGATGGCCGCCTTCTTCGACGCCATCCGGTGGCTCATCATTATCACCTATCTGGCAGCGGCCTTTCACAAATTAAATAGCGACTTCTTCCACCCCGACCGCAGTTGCGCACTCTACGGCCTGGAGGGCCTCGTGGAGCACTTCGGCTTGACCCTTCCGGCCTCCTGCGCAGCCTGGACCACGTCCCTTGCCATCGCCGTCATCGCCGTCGAAGCCTCCATCGCCCTCCTCTACTTAGTGCGTCGCCACCGCCTGGCGATCTTTTTGGCCATCCTTTTTCACCTTCCCCTGACGCTCACCGTCGCCCCCGCCTTCGCGTTGGTGATGCTCGCCGGCCACGCTGCCTTCCTGACCCCCGACGATATCGATGCCGCCACCCGTTGGATCAGGGCTCGATGGATCCCTCTCATACTGACCACCCTGGGAGCGACCACGGCCCTATTGATCGCCGGCGATCTCCCCTTCGGCGACTGGACCATGGTCCCCCGCATCGCCCTCATGATTGCCATGGCCATCGTCCTCCTCGCCATCGGACTGTGGCACACCTCACCGCGCCGGGTATGCCCCGACCAGGCCACGCCTCGCTGGCCCCGCCGGCTGGTCCTCATCCTCTCTCTGGCTTTCGCCGTCCACTGCCTATCGCCCTACACCGGCCTTCGCTACCAACACACCGCCGCCATGGTCAGTAATCTGCGCATCGACGATCCCTGCTGGAACCACCTCCTGATGCCCCGATCACTGCGCCTCCACGATCCCTACATCCGCATCGATCGCGCCTATTTCGTCGAACCCGGCCATCTGGAACGCTACGAAGACAAGGCCACTTCTCAACTGTGGAATGGGCCCATGCTCCACCAGATGCGGAAAAATTGGTGCCCCGACTCCCTTCGTCCCTTTTATATCGAGGGCACGTTCAAAGGTCGCCACTTCCAGATCGACGACCTCTGCGCCGATGACCTTTTGTGGCCCTTTGATGACGCCGGCGTCTTCGGCGTCGAGATCTTCAAAGATCACCTGCGCTTTCAGCGAAACCTGGACCGACGCTGCGATCAGCGTTGCATCCACTGACCGGCCCACCACCCAGGGTGACCTCAACCCTTCTGGGAGAGCACCACTTCGCGCGCCGAAGGCCTCAAATTATACCGTGAACTCATCGCTCGCCCGTAGGCCCCGCAATTGGCCACCAACAACACATCGCCCTCCCGGGGTTCCACCAGTCGTCGCCCATGGCCCAGCACGTCACCGCTCTCGCAGATCGGTCCCACCACATCAAAGATATCCCGCGGCCCCTCCCCATCGCGGCTCAGGTTAAAGATCCCGTGGTGCGCCCCGTATAGCGCCGGTCGAATCAGCGTGTGCATGCCCGCATCGACGCCCACGTAGCGCAAATGCTGCTTTTGCTTTAGCTGAGTGACCCGTGTCAATAATACGCCCCCTTCTGAGACCAGATAACGCCCTGGCTCCAGCCATAACTCCAGATCGCCAAAGGTCTCCTTAAAGGCCATCAACGCCTCATCGACCGCCTCCAGGTCCAGGGCTTGCTCACCGGCCCTCTCGGGCACGCCTAGCCCGCCGCCCAGATTGAGTACCTGCACCTCTGGAAAATAGCGGCGGCACGACTCCAAGAACTGAGCGGTCTGCGACCAGGTGCCGGGCTGACGAACGCCGCTCCCCACATGGGCGTGAAGACCCATCACTCGCAACCCAATATCCTCCGCCACCTCGGCGACCCGTGGCAATTGCTCTGGCGACACCCCGAATTTTGATCGCGGTCCCGCCGTCCTCACGTAACGGTGGTGCCCCTTGCCCTGGCCCGGATCGATGCGCACTAACACCTCCTGGCCGGCGAAGACCTCTGGCCACTCCTCAATGGGATGCAAATTGTCCAGGGTCACCATCGCCCCCGATTCAAACCCCGCCTCATACTCTTCACGGCCCGCAAAATTGGGGGTAAATAGCACTCGGTCCACCGCCGCATCGCCCACCACTTCCTCCACCCGTGCCAACTCCCCGGGCGATACGCACTCAAAGCCCAACCCCTCCTCCTCGAAGCACGACAGGACCGCCTCGTGGGGATTGGCCTTCATCGCATAGAAGACCCGATCCACCGCCTCCATGGCGTTTAAGCGTGTCGCTTGCCGCCGAAGCACGGATTGGCTGTAGACGTAGACCGGCGATCCCTCCTCAGCCAACTCACAGAGCTCTTGGCGCCGCTGTCGCCACCAGGCCCCCGGAAAGGGCACCTCTCCCTCATCGCCCGCCAAGCGCTGCCAACTGGGTCCAAAGACCTCGTCCTCGCGCTGCCCCTCAAAGAACAGGGCATGGAGCTTCTGCACCAGCCGATCGGCCTGCTCCTCGTCAACCACCAGCGTGAAATTGAGATCACTGGCCGCCTGGGACACCAGGTGTACCTTCTGATCATCAAATACCTGCAGCGCTGGGCTAACCTCCGACAAAATCGAGCGGATCTTCGTCCCCACCATGCTCACCGCCGCGCACCCCTCCACCAACCGCGCCTCACAGACCTCGTTGAGTTCGCCGAGCAACGCCGCGACCACCTCCGGTTCCAGGGCATTGGCCATGGCGTCCAGGGTCACCGTCACGTTGGACTCCGACGTCGCCACCAGATCCACGGACAGCCCCTGGCGCTTAAAAATGGCGAAGATATCGGCCAAAAACCCCACCTGTTGCCACATCCCGAGCGTGTCCATCGAGATCGCCGTGATCCCCGCTTTGGCCGAGACCGCCTTGACCTGAGGCGTATCGTCGGCCTCCGTGGAGATCGTCGTCCCCGCCAGCTCCGGCCTCGGCGTGCACCGCACCTCCAGGGGGATCGACGCCTCGCGCAGCGGTGGGATGCACCGAGGGTGCAATACGCTGGCTCCCATCGTCGCCAGCTCCTGCGCCTCATCATAATCCAGATGCCGAAGCATCCGCGCCTCTGGCACCGCTCTCGGGTTCGCCGAAAACAACCCCGGCACATCCGTCCAAATCTCAAGCCGTCGCGCCTCTAATTTGGCGGCCATATAGGCCGCTGAGGTATCGGACCCCCCTCGTCCCAGCAACACGGTGCGACCCTCCTGATCGGAAGCGATAAACCCCTGTGTTACCATCACCCCTTCCGATCGGGCTTCCAAGCGCTGGCGCAAGGCTGCATCGGGTTCAAACCCACAGGTCGTCGACAAAAAGTGCTGACTCCCAAGGCTGCGATCGGTCGTCGATTCCAGCACCTCTCGAGCATCCAACCATCCCGTCTCCAGCCCCTGACCCGACAAATAGGCTGCCCCCAGCCGCGTCGACATCAACTCCCCCAGCGCCATCAACCGGGCCATCGTCGGGGGTTGGAGATCGCCCAGAAGAGCCACTCCCTTACTCAGCCGCCTCAACCGCTTCCACTCCTCGCTGAGCAACCCCGCTGCATCGACCCCCAGTTCCTCCGCCAACCGCCGATGCCGTGCCTTCAGGGCTTCTACCGCATCGCTCCACTGACCGTCCTGGCGCGCCCCCTGCGCCAACGCTTCCAGCGCGTCGGATACGCCGCTCAGCGCCGAACAGACCAGCAACGGCCGCGCCCCCTCCGCCTGAATGCGCCTGACCTGCGAGGCAATCACCTCCCAATTTTCGACGGAGGACACACTCGTGCCGCCAAACTTGAGCACTACCCATTGATTCGCCATACCGTCGCTCTCCTTCTTCTACCACTGCCTCGACATCACTGGACTCTCCCCGCTTTATGCCCCTAATCGCATCGTCTGCCAATGTCCAACACCACCTCCTACTGCCCTTGCACCGCCTCCAGCGCCTAACTATAAGGACCATCGACCAAGCTCGCTCGCACATTCCACTTGACTGATGGTTTGGCCCCCACGCCAGCCACTTCTACCTATTTTCTCTCAGGAGACCCCGTGGATTTCTTCGACGCAGCAAAGGCCCTTCATTACGGTGACGTCCACATGACCCTCGATCCCGACACCGGGCTTCAGGCCATCGTCGCCATCCATAACCTCAAGCTCGGTCCCGCCATTGGCGGCTGTCGGCTCTATAACTACGAGAACTCCGACGCCGCCATCCGAGACGCCCTGCGCCTGGCGCACGGCATGTCGTATAAGGCCGCCATCAGCAACCTGAACCACGGCGGCGGAAAGTCCGTCATCATCGCCCCCGATAGCTGGGACGGCATCGACCGCGGCGCCCTCTTCCAGGCCTTTGGTCGCTTCGTTGATGGCCTTGGCGGCCAATACGTCACCGCCGAAGACGTCGGTACCACCGTCGAGGACATGAATAATATCCGCCGTCAGACCGAACATGTCCTGGGCTACGCCCCCGACGCCGGAAGCTCCGGTGACCCCTCTCCGTTCACCGCCTTTGGCACCCGCCGCGGCATCGAAGCCGCCGCGCACTTCAAATGGGGAAGCTCCGATCTCAGCGGCCGAACCGTGGCCATCCAGGGCCTGGGCTCCGTCGGAACCTTCTTGGCTCAAGAACTCCATGAATTGGGCGCCGAGCTCATCGTCACCGACATCGACGAGCAGGCCGTCGCCGACGTCGTCGAGCGCTTCGACGCCACCGCCGTGGCCCCCGACTCCATCTACGGCGTCAACTGCGATATCTTTTCCCCCTGCGCCCTCGGTGCCGTCATCAACGACGAGACGGTCGACGAACTCCAATGCGACATCGTCGCCGGCGCCTCCAACAACCAATTGGCCACCGAGCGTCATGGCGTCGAGCTGCGCGAACGCGGCATCGTCTACGCCCCCGACTATGCCATCAACGCCGGCGGCCTGATCAACGTGGCTCAGGAATACTCCCAATACGACGCCGACGAGGCCCGCGCCAACACCGCCGACATCTTCGACACCATCCTGGCCATCCTTCGCCGCGCCGATGACGAGGGCCTGCCCACCAACCTGGTGGCCAACCGGATCGTCGAGGAAAAACTCTACGGCCAACCCCTTCGGTGATCGCCGCTGCGCACCGGAACTTTTCGTATCGCTTGACATTCGATGGCCGATTCAATCACCCTTAGCAACCGAAACCTCGATTGACCCCGTCCGGCACGCGTCGGGCTGATGACTGTCATCGAGTCGCACGCTGAGTTCCTCACCTCCCAACGCGCGGGTGCAGGCCCCTTCAGTAATTAACGGACGCACCAGAATATCTGCCACACAGGATGGAAGCCATGGCAACAGAATGGCGAACACGGCTCGCACTGTTCGGATTAATCGCCGCCCTCATGATCTCACTGGCTGCTTGCGGTGACGACGACGACCCGGTGGAAAATAATGAGATCGACCCCGATCCGGATGTCTGTGAGACAGACGACGATTGTGGCGATGACGCGCCATACTGCGTCGTCGACCGGTGCATGGACGAGGAACCTCAAGCCTGCGACAGCGGCGACGACTGCGATGGCGACCTTGACTACTGCGTCGATGGGACTTGCTTCGATACCTGCTCGTCCAACGATCACTGCGACGGCGACACGCCAGAGTGCGATCTGGACACTGGCATGTGCGTCGAGGAAGAGGTCGTGGGATGCCAGGACGACGACGATTGCGGCGCCGACTACTGCCATCAGAATAACTGCGTCAGTGGCGACTTCATTTGTACCCTCCAAGACTGCGGCGGCCAGCGCGGCGTTTGCGATCCCTCCAACGGAGCCGACGGCGACTGCGTCAACGCCGACCAGTGCACCGCCCGCAACGACTGCGTCGAGGGCTTTAAATGCATCCAAGGCGACTGCACGGAAGAAGAGGTTGCCTGCGCTGACTGCGAAGACGGCGAGCAATGCGAATTCGACGGCGACACCCTGACCGTCGAGTGCATCAACCCCGACATCGTCTGTGATGGCCCCCAACGCGAATGCTTGGATGAAGACACCCTTTACGTGTGCAACGAAGCCGGCACCAGCCAACAAACCCTCGAATGCCCCACCGGCTGCACCGAGGAAGACGGCGAGGCCCGATGCCAGCTTGCCGAAGGAGAATCCTGTCAGGATCCCCTCTTCCTCGAAGACGGCGACGTCCACAACTTCGAATGGACCGACTACGGCAACACCTACCAGCCCGACGAGGAGTTCCAGGGCTGCATCGACCCCACCGACGATCTCCGAACCATCGGCCCTGACGTCACCGTCGCCCTGGAAATCGGCCCCAACGAAATTGGCTCCATCGACCTGTTCACCGAGCGCGACAACGCCATTCTCTACATCGCCGACGACTGCGGCGACGACGATCTCATCTGCACCGACCCCACCGGCGAAAATGCCGAATCCTTCGGTGGCGAATTTGTCCGCTCCATGTGGTACCAAAACGACTCTGATGAGACCAAAACCATCTATTTCGTGGCCGACACCTCCCTCGGTGGACTGGGTGACGATCCGCCCCGGCTGGAAGCCACTATCTCCGAGACCATCTGCAACGCCGGCGAGCCCGTGTGCGACGACGGATTCCTCGGACAGTGCTCCTCTCAGGGCACCAACTTCTTGACCGATTCCAACCTGGAGTGCGAATTCGGCTGCATCGATCCCGACGACCCCAGTGACGGTCGATGCGAGCCCTATGATCACACCACCTGCAGCGACGCCATCGTCTTCGACGGCGACGAAAGCGCCTCCTTCTCCTACAACATCCTCGACTTTAACGCCGAAACCACCCTCGACTTCTCGGACTGCGATAGCAGCTCTTCCGGCTCCGACCAGTCCAGCACCCTCGAGGGACGCAGCGCCACCTTCGTCACCACCCTCGACGAAAACGAGCGTCTCAATGCCAGCTTGGCCTCCAACTTCGAGGCCGGCTTGTGGATTGGCACCGGTTGCAACGACGCCCCCGATTGTTTCGAGGCCGTCAACGACGAATCCAGCGCCGAGTTCATCGAGTATATCGCCGATGAAGACGACGAAGAGGTCTATATCGTCGTCCAGGCCGCCGACGCCGACACCGAAGCCGGGTCCTTCACCCTCGACCTGGCCGTCGACGAGCCCCTCTGCGAAGACCAAGATCCCGGCCATCGCCTCGGCTGCCAGCAGGACTCACTGATCTACTACTGCTCCACCAGTGACTACCCCGCGCTCTACGAGTGCGACGGTGAGTGCAACGACGGCTTCTGCGAAAATCCGCAGGCCAACCGTTGCATCGACACCCTGGAGCTGGAATCCGGCGACACCTACATCGGCAACTTCGGTGACTTCACCGACCAACTGGAAGCTCCCTCCTGCATCGACGACCCAGAAGATGAAGAGGCCTCCGACATCGAGACGCCCGGTCCCGACTCCATCTTCCAAATCGATTCCGAAGGTGGTGAGCTTCTCATCGTGGCCCTGGACACGGCCTCCGAAGACGCCGGCTTCTACGTCCTCGAGGACTGCCCCGTCGGCAGTTACGACGCCAGCGCCGAATGTCAGGGCGGCTTTGTCCCCGCCGACGAAGAAGCTTTCTTCCTCGATGACCCCGGCACCTACTACCTCGTCGTCGACTCCATGAACGAGGACGACGACGAAGACTTTAGCCTCTACGTCGAACTCACCGAGGGCAATTGCGTCCCCGAGACCACGCGCTGCCAGGACGGCAACGTCCAACTCTGCAGCGAGCAAGACGATGGAGAAGTCCGTTTTGCCGACCAGCACCTGTGCTTCGAGGGCTGCGACCCCACCGACGTCGTCTGTGAGGGCCCGGCCGACACCTCCGAAGGCAACCGCTGCGGAAGCATCTCTTTCCAGGGCGGCTTCGGCGTCATCGAAAGCAGTGGCTACGAGGTCTCCGACTCCGGTCGCCTCATCACCGACTTCTCCAACTACACGGCCAACGAGAACCTGGCCGCTGGTGAAGCCGGCTGCTTCGACGACCTCGCCGAAGGGCGTGACGTCTTCTTTGAAGTCGACCTTCCCCCGCTGACGGGTCTCAAGGTCGACGTCCAAACCGACATCGATGACGACGTTGCTCTCTTCCTCAACGACGGCCTCGCTGCCTGCCCCGGACTTCGTGACGACGTCGATTGCGACCAGTCTGTCACCTTCCAGGAATCGGCCAGCCTCGACACCTTCAGCGCTGATGGCGGCACCCAGACCGTGGGCATCAAAGCCCTCAGCAATGACGTCGACGAGGGCGAAATCATCGTCGACTTCGAGTTCCTCGGCGGCGACTGCGACCCCGCCGACGGCAACGTCTGCGACGGCGAAGACGCCATCCAGTGCTCCGACTTTGGTGAGGAAATCGTCACCACCTGCGCCTTTGGTTGCGACGACGGCGAATGCCTCGACCGCACCGGTGACTCCTGCGCCAGCGCCTTCGACATCGATGCCGACGGCGACGTCGATGCCGACGGCACCATCACCTTTAGCCAGAGCGGAAACGTCGCTGACTTCACCAATAACTACAACCCCTTCGAGGATGGCCAGAGCTGCACCGGCTTCTATGGAGACGGCCCCGAAGTCGTCTTCGCCTTCGAAGGCTGGGCTGGCGACGAGGTGACCCTGGACTTTGAGACCGAGTATGACGGCGCTCTGTGGCTCACCACTGACTGCTCCGATGCTGCCGCTCAATGCGTCGAGGGCGTCGATGACATCTTCGGCGCCGGCGTGGAGTCCATCTCCATGACCCTCGACAAACAGGCCACCTACTACGTCATGGGCGATGCCGTGCAATCAGCGGCCACTGGCACCTTCGACTTCGACGCTACCATCGTCCCTGGCGACCGCGTCGACGACGCCGCCCTGGAGAGCGACACCGACGAACTCTCCTGGACCTCTCATATCGACGACGATGACCTCACCGACTCCTTCGAGATCACCAATACCGGTGAGCAATCGCTGGAGTTCGAGGTCACCGATGGTCAGGAAGATTGGCTCGACATCACCCCTACCGAGGGAACCCTCGGCGAGGACGAGTCCGCCACCATCGACCTCACCGTCTCCTGTGACAGCGCCGGTGATTACTCCACCACCATTGTCGTGGACTCTGACGCCCCTCTCTTCTCCACCGTCGAGATCGACGCCCACCTGGAGTGTCAGGAGGATGGGACCATCCAGCTCACCGTCACCGGGCTTCCCGACAATGACGCCGCCGACCTCGACATCATCAACAGCGAGGGCGATAATATGGGCACCTTCTCCAACGGTGATAACGTCGACCTCCGGCCCGATGACTACGACGTCGTCCCCCAAGAGGTCACCGTCGACGACACCACCTATGGCGCCCTCATCCAAGAGGACGTGCCCATCGGTAGTGGCACCATCATTCCCGTGACCGTCGAATACGGCGAAGTCGACTGATCTCGACACGCCTCGAACGAAAAGCCCCGGCGACCTTGCGGTCACCGGGGCTTTTTTTGCGGCCGGGCCCATGAGCCCGGTCCATTTTACAGCAAGTTGGCCGCCATCTCCGCCAACCTTGAGCGTTCTCCTTCAAAGAGCGTCACCGTCGCCGAGACCTCCTGCTCCTTAAAGCGATTGACCACATAGGTCAGCCCGTTTGACTCACTGTCCACATAGGGATTATCGATCTGGTAGGGGTCGCCCGTGAGCACGATCTTGGTGCCCTCGCCGGCTCGCGTCATGATCGTCTTGACCTCATGGGGCGTCAGGTTCTGCGCCTCGTCGACGATCATATACAGATCGGGCAGCGACCGCCCGCGAATATAGGTCAACGGTTCGATCTCGATGATCCCCATCGATCGCAATTCGTCAGCCCCTTGCCCTGCCCGCCGATCGGCCCGGCTGATCCCCATCAAATACTCCACATTATCGAAGATGGGCCGCATCCAGGGATCGAGCTTCTCCTCCACCGTCCCTGGCAAATAGCCCAGGTCCCGCCCCATGGGAAATACCGGACGGCTGACCACCAACTTGTGGTGACGCTGCTCCTCCGTCACTTTCTGGAGCCCCGCCGCGATCGCCAGCAGTGTCTTGCCGGTGCCGGCCTTGCCGATCAGGGTCACCAGATCGATGCGATCGTCGAGCAACGCCTCCAGGGCAAAGGCCTGCTCCTTATTGCGCGCCGATATCCCCCAGGTCTCGCGGTGAGGATCGCTCAAGCCGCGCACCACGACCTCGTCGCCCTCGGGCATCAGGCGCGCCAGCGTATTCTGCTGGCCCTCGTCGGCCCGCATCCAGATAAATTCATGGGGATAAAACCGATCGCCTCGCCCCTCCTGCTCTTCAATGCGACGCTGCCCCAGCTCCCCGGCAGCCACGCGAAGTCCCTCCGGCCGATGCACCGCATCGATCCATTCCTTGGGCACCACGCACTCCGACGCCCCCGGGTACAGTTCTTGAACCGACCTCAGATCCCGTTCTTCATAATTCTGGGCATCCAACCCCAGCACGTCCGCCCTGACCCGCAGATTGACGTCCTTGGTGATCAGCGTGCACCCCACCTTGGGTTCCTGCCGCTTGATGTCCAGCGCCGCGCTGAGGATGAGATTGTCCTTTTTATCCGAGTGCAAAAAGCGCGAGGCATCATCGCCGCTGGCGAACGACACCTTTAATACCCCGCCCCCCTCCAGAGGCACGCCGTCTCGTAAACTCCCCCGACTTCGGTACTCATCGAGGATCCGACTCACCTCCCGCGCATTGCGACCTAGCTCCGACATCTCGCGCTTAAAGGTATCGATCTCCTCGATGACGTAAATTGGAATGATCACGCAATGCTCTTGAAACCCGAAGATGGCCCGCGGGTCATGCAACAGCACGTTGGTATCAAGCACGAAATTCTTCATGGGTCCTCTCTGGGCAAAGGCATCTAGTGGAGGGCGCTAAAACCCCCGTCTATCATTGAACCATCCAGGTCCCCCAACATTTCCCCCTCTGTTTTAGATCACTTCTCGATAAACCGACACCTGATCGCGTCCGTTTTCTTTGGAGTAGTACAGGGCCTGATCGGCCAGATCCACCAACTCATGGGGCTCCTCGGAGTCTTCTGGCCCCATGGCGATGCCCATCGAAATCGTGCATTGCAATCGCCCCAGCTCCGTCTCAAACACCAGATCGCCGATGGCCTCCCGCACGCGGTTGGCCACCTGTCTGGCCCCCTCTAGATCCGTATCCTCCAAGATGATCACGAACTCCTCTCCCCCGTAACGCGCCGGCACATCCACCTCCCGAAGCTCCTCGCGAAGCGTCGCCCCCACCTGGCGCAGCACCTCATCGCCCACCGGGTGCCCATAGGTATCATTGACCGACTTGAAATGGTCGATATCCGTGAGCACCAACCCGAATGGGCGTCCCGTGCGCTTATGGCGTGCCATGGCTTCTTCCAGCTTCTCTTCAAAGGTTCGTCGGTTGGCCAACGCCGTCAGGGCATCGTACTTCGCCATGGCCTCCATCTGGGCGTACAATCGCGCGTTCTGTAACGTCACCGCCACCTGGTTACTCACCACCTCCAACATCTCTCGGCGCTCCTTGCTCAGCGCCTCGTCCTGGCGATGGCCCACGATCAACGTCCCCACCGGCTTGTCCTGCGCGATCAGAGGCATCACGATCAGGCTGTTG
Source organism: uncultured Bradymonadales bacterium (assembly GCA_964566695.1). GTDB lineage: Bacteria > Myxococcota_A > Bradymonadia > Bradymonadales > Bradymonadaceae > SLJM01. The sequence continues at coordinate 37,034 of CAZMJS010000003.1, read as the reverse complement.
AGCGCCGAAAAATCTTGATGCTCGGTCAATACCGGCCCTTGCCCTGGCCGAAGGCGGCCCCCAACGGGTAAAAAATGGCGATTGGCCACCACCATGGACGCCAGCCCCTGATTGTCCTCAAAGGCCACCTCTTCCCACTCCTCGTCGCTTATCACCCCCTCTCCCCTCACCGCCAACACCCGATGCATTCGCTCCTCCTGGTCGTACTCCACCAGGGCGGCAAAATCGTAATCGGCGATCTCATCGACGCTCTCCAGTGCTACCTCGTGGACCTCCTGGGGCGTCAATACGCCGTTGAGGCGTCGACTGGCCTCATAAAACCGCCCCACCTCAAAGCGCGTTCGCTCAATGGACGCCACCATCCGTTCGTGCTCCACGGCGCGAATCACATAATCCGCCGCTTCCTCCAATACTCGACGCTCCCGTTTATCGAATCCCGGCCCATCTCTTCGATCCACGCACAACACCCCGCGAAGATGGCCCTGCTCGATGACTGGCGTCCCCATAAACGCCTCCACTGGAGCCCGCCCCCGATAATAGGACAATCCCCGGAAGTCCTGCCGTAGCTCCGACAACGCCAGCGTCTCTCGCTGACGTGTGATCCCACCGATGACCCCTCCGGCCGGATCCAACTTCCCCTCGACAATATCGTCGCTATCGCTGACCAACTCCTTGATCCACAGTCCCTCCTTCCTCAGATCATACCACAACAAGATCACCGTATGGGCTCGCAGCGCGCTGTGAATCAATTCCAGGGTCACGTAGATGCTGTGGTGAACGGCATCCACCGCGTCGCGCACGATCAACTCCTCGGAGCCCTTGCGATCGACGGGACTCTCGCTTCGGCCAGCCTGCATCAAGCGAAATTGACGGGCCTCTTCCAAGAGACGCTGGCGCTCCTGCTCCGCCTCCTTGCCACGTCGGCTTCGCAGGCGCGCCTCTCGACGACCCACCAGATGCCACAGAAGCCCCATCGACCCGCCGATCAGGCCCCCGCGAACCCCCAGCATCGCCCAATCCACGTCCGCCCAGCCATTTACCGGCGCCATCCCCATCTCCGCCGCCCCCGCCGTGCCCAGGCCATGGCTCGCCACCTCCACCAACGCCGTCGCCCCCACCACCCCTGCCGCTACCTTGCCCCGAGCCGTGCTCACCGCCCATCCAAGGGCGATGAGCACCAGCGCAAACCCTTCATAGCCCGCCCCGCCTAGCCACCGACTGGCCACCAATGCGCCGGCGACCATCCCCATGGCCTCCAGCCATCCCGTGCTCCCTCCTCCCTGCCGTTGCCGTTCCCACATCACCCAACTCACCACGGCGGCCGCCGCGCCCAGGGCCGCTCCGTTGATCCACCAGGGCGCTCCCACCACCCCCACCACTCCCACCGCATAGGCCACCAGCAGCGCTCCCACCGCCGCCGCACACCCCTTCTCAGCCCTGATCTCTCGCCCCTTCGATGCTGTCCGATGCGTACTCATCACGGCGTCCTTGCCCTCTCCTACTCATCGACCCATCGACCCGGACCCAGCGGACTCTCCTCCACGATATCGACCACCCGCTGGCGCTCGATCGGTCCCACGCCGGCGTCGACCTTGACGTCCAGCACGGCCTCCTCCAATTGCTGATCGAGGATCACCAACCGCTGCTCCAGCTCCTCCAGGTCAATGCGCTCTCCTGCCAACTCCAAGCCCGCCTCATCCATCCTTAACCGCACCCGGATCGCCCGCCTCTCCTGCGGGCGCTCAAACTGAAAGATGAGCTCATCGGGCCGCGCCATGGACGCTCCATGGCGCGCTCGCCGCTCCGCCAGCCGAGGATCGTCGCGCAGCGCCAAGATCTGCCGCTCCAACGTGGCATTTCGCTCCGCCAGAGCCTCGTTCTGAGCCTCCAACTGCCCCAGCTCCCCCTGCAATCGCTCCAGCCGTTCCCGATCGCCATGAGAGAATACAAAATAGGCCGTGGCGCACACCACCGCCACGAATGTCAACAATAGAGTCAGTCGCATCGTCCTCTCTCAATCCACATCGGGCCTCCTTGGCAGTCGCCCACACCCTAACAGCCCCCGACGGACGCGCAAAACTTTATCGCTCCTCGGCGCTCCCACCAGGTGGCCTCACCGCCATTTGCACCCGCTCAAAGCCCACCTGCCGCGCCCCATCCAGGATCTCGATGACCGCCCCGTGGCTCGCCTCCACATCGCCCTGAATCCATATCGCCGCCGACGGCTCTCGCTCTCTCAATCCCTCCAGATAGTCCCCGGAATCGTCGATCGCCTCCCCCTCTTGCTCTTGGCCTTCCCGCACTTCGATCGTCCCATCGCGATAGACCCGCATCACCACCCGCACCTGATCCTCGGGCGCCTCCGTGGCATCGCCGCTCTCCGCCCCCGGAAGATCGACGTCCAATCGCTCCACCGCGCTCATCGCCGGCGTCGTCGTCATCACGAAAAAGATGAGCAACAAAAAAATCACGTCGATCAACGGGGTCAACTCCAGCGTCGCCTCCACCCGTCCCCGCCCTTTCTGACCGCCCCGAAAATTCACGCTTCATCCCCCGTCGGCGGGGGCGCCAGGGCATCCAACAAATTGCTGGAGGCCTCCTCCATTTCCACCGCCAGACTGTCCAATCGCCCCAATAAATAGCGATAGCCCAGATACAATGGAATCGCCACGCCCAGGCCGGCGGCCGTCGTCACCAAGGCCTCCCAGATCCCTCCCGCCAGCGCCGTCGGATCCACCATCCCCTCGGCGCCTGCTTCCTCCACCACCCCCTGAAAGACGGCGATCATCCCCAGCACCGTCCCCAACAACCCCATCAACGGCGTCACCGACGCCAGCGCTCCCACGGCCCCCACATAGCGCTCCAGGCGCTGCATCTGACGACGCCCCATATCCTCCATGGCTGACCGGATCTCCCCTCGCTCCCCCTGGCGAAACCGCAATCCCTCGCCCAGCACCCGTGCCAGCGCCGTATCGTTCTCTTCGCAGCGCCCGCGGGCCTCCTCGTAGCGCTCCTCTCCCACGGCCTCCATCACCCCCTCATACAACTCATCGGGCATCACCCGACTTCGCCGGTGGGCCAACCACCGGGCCACGAATAAACCCACGCCCACCAGTGACGCCAGGCCGATGGGAATCAACATCATCCCACCGTATTCCAACCACTGCATCATTGCTGATCTCCGTTGTCCTCTGCGTTCTCCGCCGCCATCGCCAGGCGCTCCCGCGCCGTGGGCTCATAGATCGTGGCGAAAAAGGGGTAGAGCGCCTCCCCATCGTAGTATTGAGCCAGCGTCCGGGCCTCCAGCCCGTTGACCTCGCAATAGGCATCGACTTTGTCTCGCCACCGATCGCGCTTGGCGTAGATCCATCGTCGCACCCCGTAGAGCGAAGCCAGCACCGCCGTCAGCGTCGCCGTCCATAACCACACCTCACCCCACCCCCCCATCCACCAACCGCCGACCACGCATCCCACCGCCAGCGCCACCACCAATCCCCCCCCCGTGCCGTAGGCCTTGCCAATATCGCTATCGACCTCGCGCACAAACGCTCGGTGATCCTCGGCGCGCCGGATCGCCTCGTCGCTTAACTTCCCCGCCCCCTCACCACCCGTTGGCTTGCTCTCCTTCATCCTTTCTCCTGTCCGCGCCTGCGCCGATCGGCCCCGGGCATATCGCTTCCCGGCGGGCCTTTATTTCCTCCCCGACCCTCTTGGTTTAGGCCCCGTGACCGGCCTCTGTCAAAGCCCCACACGCCGCCTTTCTGCGCCCCCCTGGGAATGTTCCCACCCATCCCTCGATTATACTACATGTGCGAGCGGCTTCGGCCTCTCCATTTTTGTGCATGACTTGGCGAGACCTGATTCATGCTTAGCTTTTTAATCTCACACGGCCACCATGGAGCGCTCCCCTCCCCGACCCCTGAGTCGGCGGGCTTAAGCACTCCACGCGGCCTTCGCACCTACTGGAGTTGACTCCCGTCTTGGCCCACCGGGGGGCGGCTGGAGACTCCGGCGATGCCACAATGCTGTGAGGTGATACTATGACCATCGGAGATGAAGTGACTAACCAACTCTCCCGCGACGATTCGCACCGCCAATTGACCCAGCAACTCTATGACTACTTCGAGGAAGCCGGCGCCGAATTGGAGGTCGACCCCAATTTCGCCGAACGCTATCTCCTCGACTTTACCGTCACCCGTTTCCAGGACGTGCACGCCCACGTCAACCTCGGCGTCCACGTCACCGACCAGGTCGACGACCAGCAACGCCAGCAGACCTTCCTGCAGGCCGCTAATCGCGGCATTGTCCTTAAGTCCATCTATATTGAACTGGTCGACTCCTCACTGAGCGCCGGCGGCCTCCTGGTCGCCTTCGGGGCCTGCCTTTCTTTTCTCTTCGACCGCCGCTACTCCCAGGTCAAATCCACGGGCATCCGCATCAAAGAAGATTGCTCCTTTAACTTCTTTGACCTCGAGGAGAATATCCAGCGCCTGGAGCGCATGTCCTTTGACGAGGACCTCGAAATTGGCGAGGACCTCCACGGCCGGGTCATCGCCTACTTTACGGACAAGGGCTTTGGCTTCATCCAGACCGACGAAGAACGCAAATTCTTCTTCCACATCGCCAACGTCGTCGACGACGACCTACGGGCGCGCCTGCCGGCCTACGTGCCCGGCGAGGTCATTCCCGTGGCCTTTCAATACGGCGGCAACGATGGCAAAAAATACCCCAAGGCCATCAACGTCTCCATGCCCGACGAGCATCCCACCAACGGCCGATGACGCCGGCATCGACAGGGCGCGCGCTCCTATGCTATCGCCATGGGAGCGCCCCCTCGTTCCACTCTTTCCCGGCCATCGACCGTGTGTTCCTACCCTCGATCCATCTCCCTGGTTCTGGTCGCTTCCTTCTGCTTGGTCCTCCTTCCCACGGTGGCTTTCGGCTCCTCTTCTTCAGCGTCCTCCGAGCGCATCCTTCACCAAGCCGACTCCGAACAGTGGCAGCCCGATGACCTCTTTCGGGCCCTCGACCTCCATCACCGCCCCGATTGCCAGGACTTCGCCCATCGCGCGGCCCTCGCCGAGCGCCGCGCCCGCTGGCAGGAGGCCATCGACCTCCTCGCTCAACACGATGAACGAGCCCTTGGGCGTTGGATTCTTGGACTCGACGATCCCCCGGATCTCGTCCTCCAGGAGTCGACCGACCAACTCCACTGCCTGATCACCGACCTCCTGGACCACGCCGCCCAGGACACCGACGACATTCAACTCCTGCCCTCGGGGGATCCCCTCTTTTCCTCCCATCGCGACACCCCTTCACGATTAGCCCGCGCCGCCCTGGAGGACGAGCGTCTCAAGCAGCGCTTCCTCGACCGCTTTACCCGATCGCACCACCGCGGCTTTCACTCCCAGGCCCATATCTGGCACCGAAAATACGAATTTACGGGCCGCCCCTTTTTGCGTATCACCGCCGAGGCCGCCGACCTCTGCGATCTCCCCACCCACCGGGGGTGGCAACCCGACGATGACGACCACGAGCGCTGCTGGCACCGACACCTGTCCTCGGCTCAACGCCAGATCCAGATCCTGCAGGCCTCCTCCGCCCCCGGTCTCTCGCGCCATCACTGGGGCACCGACATCGACATCTTTCGCCTCCTCACCCCCTGGGTCTACCACGAGGGAGGTCCCTTCCATCACGATTGGCGCTTCCTCGACGAGCACGCCCTCGATCGCGGGTTTTTCCAGACCTATGATGGCCAACCTCGCGACGGCTTCGCCCACATGGAAGAGCCCTGGCATTGGTCCTACTACCCCATCGCCCAGGCCATTCTCACCCATATCGACGACCACCCAGATTGGTTTTTCGCCGCCCTCGATGACCAGTGGTCCCGCATGAATCGCCAACGCGGAGGCGACCGCTTTGGCCACCCCCGCGATCATTGGCGAGACTACCTATTCAATATTCAGACGCCCACTTACGAGGCCCGCCCCGTTCCTCCTGCCCGCCATCACTATCCCCTGGAGGTCGCCCCCTGAGCAACCAGGCCCCCCTGATAGGGCTCAATACTGACCCCGAAGCCCCAGGCTAAAGCTGGAGTTATTTCCACCGGGCTGACTGAAATTATAGAACGGAAAGCTAAAGCTCTTCTGGTCTGACGTGCGCGGCGATTGCCCCGTGGTCACCCCAAAACTCATCGACATATTCTCATTGAGGATATAGGACAGGTTGATCATCCCCGTGCTGGCCTGACTGGAGCAGCGGCCGCCATCGCACTCGTATTGGGATGAAAATTCATCGGTATCGATCACGTCGTAGGACCAACTGGTCATCAACGTCCAATTGACCATCGCCATCAACCGCGAGGACAAGCTGATCCCCGCCGACAGCGTATTGGTCAATCCCCATTTCGTATTGACGCCGGCCACCGCAAATCGCGTCGGGTCGATCGACTCCGCGCCATCCGTGCGATACAGCGCGTTCTCCGCGCCAATCTCATCGATGTCCATCACCGGTGACGTATATCGATGAAATCCCCTGGAGCCACCCACCGAATAAGATAGCATCAACTCACCCAAAAAGGTTCGACTCACGCCCAAACTGGCCGACGTCCCCAATAGCTGGGTCTGCGCCCTGGCCGTTGAACTCGTGGGCAACCGAAAGCTCACACTCGGCGACACGGTGATCCCCGAGCCCTCGTGGCTCCATCCTTCGTGACGCGCCGCCAGGCTGAGGTCGCCCAGACGCCCCTCGTAGGGCTCGATGATGCCACCACCGGCCGACAGGTATTGCGAGTACGACAGCTCACCGGAGAATAAAAAATCCTCCCACTGATAGCTCGGGCTGATACCAAAATTCATGCTCACCCGATTATAGGCTCCCGACCCATCGTGCACGTCGTCCGCCCACTGGCTGTCATTGGCGGGAGATACAAACGTCCCCTGGCTCATCCGCATGCCCACCGAGGCCCCCACGGACCACGCCCGGACCTCATCGAGCATCTGATCCTCTGGCACCTCGTCCACATCATCGGCCGTCTCTGACGGCGCCGGCGGACCGGCTCCCGGCCCCATTTGCGCCGACGCCATCGCCGGCCACGTCAACAATCCTACCGCCGCCATCGCCAGCAACGCTTTGGTTTTACTCATCATCGCCTTTTCTCGCTTCGTTGATTCATGGTGACGGCCAACCGCCACAGCATTTCGCATTGGTCCTCCATTGATAACGATCTTGGGCCCAATCGTCCAGTGGGCCCCATCTCCCCTTCCACGGCTTGGCCCTTCATCGCCCCCGCCACCTCATCAATCTCCCTCGTTAAAATACCGCCGTTCACATCTTAACACCTCGTTTCCACCATTTTTTTGCGTCTCTCCGACCATCGCCTATCGTCATTCCATCAACCGACCGAGCCTCTGAGGCCCATGGATGGCCTCCTCACGATGGCTCGCACCGTTTCCCCTCGACCAAGGAGTGGTCCCATGTCGATGCCTTCTCTTCCTCTCAATCGCCGTCGCCGTCGAAGCAACCAGCCCCTGGAGGCCCTCACCTTCCAGCTGGAGCATATTTTTGAGCGCGAGGACCTCCACAACTTCACCCTGGGTGACAAAAAAGGGCTGGTATTGGCCCAGGCCGGAAACCGCCATGAATCCGAAGTCCTCGCCGCCTACGCCCCGCTCATGGCCTCCTCCGTCAACGATCGTCACCGCCGACAGGTTCTGGCGCGCATCAACGGACACCTCCCCACCCTGGAGCTCAACTCGGTCCACGTTCGCCCCTTCTCCATCGGCGATCAATCCCTCTACCTGACGCTGGCCGGACGCCCCGGCGTCTACCGCGACGTCAGCCTCTACCGCGCCATCACCGGCGTGCGCCGCATCCTGGCGCGCCATGCCACCGCCGCCTGAGCCCTCCCAGGGTGCTAATCCAGCGGGTTTAGCTTCGTCAGATCCAGGCCTCCGGCGTAGGAATAGGATACATAATTGTCCACGCCATAGACGATCAGCCCAAAGGGCACGTTGGCGCTGATCTGATGGGGGCCTGGGTCCACCTCAATATGAGCCATCACCATCGATCCTCCCGGCGTCTCCTGATGCACTTCCTCTCGCGGGTCGATGACCTCGCCGTCCAATTCCACATCAAACCCGTCGGGGATGATCACCGTCGCGTAGCTCTGGAAATAGGTCGGCGGCGTCAAAAAGGTATAACTATTTCGATACTGGTTGCTCGGCGGCACAAAAAACATCGATGGGTCGCCCGCTCGATCGCCCCACCCCGCGTCATCAAAGACCGTCGCCTGACCACTCATGAAGCCAGCAATGGAAATCGGCCGCGTCGCCTGCACTTCAAAGACATCCTGGGTCCCAAACTCGCAATACTCCCCCCGATCCATTTGAAACTGGCCGCCCTCGGGATCATCGCTATAGCTCGCGCAATGGGGAACACCCTCCCCGCTCGGGTTGAGCACATCCCCCGGGGCGATCGAGATGTCAGCGCTGATGGTCGTATCATCATCTCGCGCCACAAACTTCCAATAAGTTCCCTCCGCCATCCCGCTTCCCGGATCGGGGTTGCGGATAATATGGGGCGCCACCACAAAATCGGTGGCCCACGTCTCCAGCGGATAGAGCTGCGATTCAATATGGTCGCACGCCGAGCGCGTAAACGGCACGTTGGTGCACGTATGCCCGCTAAACACGGCGATCTTATTATTGGACTCCACCCACGTCCCCGACAAATCCACGACCGGATCGTTGCCGCCGGCGGCCACATTAAACACCTCAAATTGGTCCAGCTCCACCTCCAGGCGACCCGACCCATCGGGACCATCGATCCCATCGCCCTGGCGCACCGGATATAACTGGTCCTCGAAACTCTGATCCGACGACTCCGACGCCCGAAGTTGAACCTCTACCGTCGTATTCGGTTCCATCGCCACCACCGTCAGCGTCGCCGAGCGCGGATCGGGCAACCGGGCAAAATCCTCGCCCGCCCACACCGCATGGCCCACCATCATATAATTTTCCGTCAGGGCACTGGCCGGCAATAACAGGCTGGCATCGTTGGTAAAATTATAATTGCAGCAAAAGGGGTTAAATTGATAGGCCACCACCGGCTCCGTCGTCTCCACCCGATAGGAGGTCTGGGTCACCGTCGTCTCGCCAAAGGGAATCGTCTGATTGGGAAGCAGAAGCGTTAGCGTCGCCCCGGGCGGGAGCTCGATATCCTCGATCGGCCCGTGATGGGGGCCGGCGATGCGCTGTCCCTGCTCATCGACCGTCTCCGAATACACCGTCTGAAACTCGATGCCCGGCCGCAGCACATTGCCCCGAACCTCTCGCTCTCCAATGGACTCCGCCACCTCTCCCCCCGCTCCCTCCACCGTCACGTAGGCGCTCTCCGAGGACTCTGTGTTGGCCAGCACCACCGCAAAGGGCGGTCGGTGCTCCGGATCCACATTGGTCTCCCCATCGCTATCGCTATGCAATAGCTGATTATCTAACTCCACCGCCCAATACTCACACCCCACATAATCATCGCGCTGCTCCGCCTGGGCGCACCGGTCCAAGCACACGCCATCTTCACAACTCTCATCCCCCTCGCAGGGCTCCTGGGCCACGAATTCATAATCGCCTTCCCCATCGGACTCGCAGCGCTCCGGGCCGCCATCGACGCACCGGCCTGTTCCCGGGATACACGTCACCTCTTCACAGGCCCCGTCGCGGCAAATCGACGTCCCCAGGCACTCCTCGATCTCCACCCCATCTCCCTCACTATTGCATACCTCATAAGTCGTCTGCTCCTCACCGGTGCAGCCCACTATCTCCCCCGGCTCGCACTCCTCCTCCTGACCGTTATTCTCATCGGGCCCATTATTGGTCCCCGGCTCCTGATTGACCTCCTGGTTATTATCCCCCCCTGTTCCCTCTGGATCGTCGCTGCATCCCACGAACACCACCAACGTCAGGACCAGACTTAACGCACTCAGAGCTCTCATCATCGCTTTATCCTCGCCTACCAGTCACTTGTCTGCACCAATCCTAACGGACCCCGGACCGGGTTACCAACTCACGGCGACTCCCCTTCCACCCAGGGCTCTACCCCTTCCGGCGGCGCCCCGCAGGGATGGCCTCCACTGGCCTTCCAGACGCGAAACTCCTCGAAATTATCATCGATCTGCATCAACACTTTATCGCGGAGGTTCCGTGGCTCCTCCCACAAATACCCCCGATCTTCCACCTCATCGCCCGCCAGCATCCGCAGCCGTTTGTCCGCCATCTCCTCCAGAATCCGATACTCATTTTCCTGGTAGCCCATCCAATTCTCCACCTGTTCCTCCACTGGTTCATCGCCCCGAGCCTCCTCCTCACGGAACACCGCTTCCTCCAACAGCTCCTCCAGTTCATCAAACCCCGATCGCATCTCTTGGGCCTTGCCCCTCAACTGACGCAAGACTTCCTCGTCGTCTCCCCACACATGCTCCGCAAACTCCAGTTCATGGTCCAGAAACGCGTCGTGCAACCCCTCAATATCGGCCATCAACTGGCGGCAATTGGGGTCGCCGGTCTCCAGCGCCAACTCCCGCTCCCCCGCTTCGGGATCGATGGCCGGCCGAAATAACTCTTCGCTATGGCTAAACATCCACCATGCGCCAGCCCCCACGACCACCGTCAGGATCGCCACGACGATCAATACCTGCTTTTGGCGCTCCCGCTCCTCGGCCTCCAACCCCTCCAGCAATTGTTGGAGTTCCTCGTCGTTTTCTTGGTCGACGTCCGATTCCCATTGTTCCTTCACCATAATCCACCACTCCTGGCTTCTCTGCGTTGCCCGTCCACAGGGGTTAACCCACCGCACGGGGACAATTCTTCCCTGCCCGGTGGCTCTATACCCTTAACGCTTCTGCCGAACCTGACCAAGGCCACCGCGCGGGCCACCCCGGTTCCCGGTTGCCAATGGCGCGTTTTCCGTGCTATGTCAACGCCATCGGCCTGTCCCCTCATTCGCCCGGGAGCGCAGGCTCCAAACAGCGAATATCTGTCCTCGCTTAACCGTTTGCTTCGATGTCAGCCTCCGGGGACATGTGATCCCCGCCGGACCCTGCTTACCTCTTCTCTGAGCATAAGGACCTCCCCGTGAACACTCGGATCTTTTTGAAGCGCCACCTCGATGCCACGGATGAAGAAGTGCCACGCCTCATCGATATGGCCACCTCTTCGCTGTCGCGCGGCACCGACTACCCCGGCGAGGAGAGATCCAAGGATCGCCTCTGGAGATACCTCCAATACCCCTACTACCTGGGCCTCTTTGCTCAGCGCGTCGTCGGCGCCGAAGGCATCTCACCGCACGTCAAAGAAAAGCTTTGCCACGCCGTCCTCCAGGTCAATATGAACCTCGACGAAGGCCAGGAGCCCGGGCCCGGTATCTTTCAGTTGACCGCCTGGCTGGCAAACGCCGGCCTCCTCAGCCATGAGGACTACCTGGGCCTGCGCAAGGGCATCATCTGGCTGCCCCGACTCACCGACAACTACGTGGAGTCCACCGACGACATCCTCCCGGCCTGCGACGGCGTCTTTCGCGACCCCCAGATCAACCGCGAGCAGACCATTGAACTCATCCTCATGATCCTCACCGCCAAAGAGGCCATCGGTGACGAGGGACGCACCATCTATGACCACCTCATGGAAATGAGCGTCCTCAATAAAAGCCTGAAGCGCGAGGTCTGCCAGATCGTGGTCGAAGAGGCCATCCCCTTCCCCCGAGGGGGCTATGACCACCCCATCGAGACCACCGACGAGGAGCAGGACCGCCTCTCCATCCGCTTCCTCCCCGGCGGGATCCGGCGCCTCGCCGTCGTCTGGCTGGCCCGCCTCGGAAAAGACACCATGGAGCTGCTCCGACGTCTCCTCAAACCCAATACCGTCCGAGGCCACGGCGGCGACCACGTCGCCAGCGGCGCCCTGGACCTCCTCAATGAGGAGTGGGACGACATCGAGGAGGAGACTCGTCTTGAACTTCTCAACACCGCCGCCAGCCTCCCCAACACCTCCGTCCGCAAACGGGCCTATATCCTCGGCGAGAAAAACCTCGGCCTCGACTTCCTCCGCGAAGCCCTCGACGACAAGGCCAAGAGCCTCCGCGAGTGGGCCGAAGAACGCCTCGATACCCGCGACAACGGCAAAAACCCCACCACCGAAGAACTCAGCCTGGAGCTCGCCGAGCCCCTTGAGGAATAATGCCCCACTCCTCCACCACCTGGCGGCTGTGGGCCGACCGCCGTCACCACGGCCCGCAGCTGACCACCCTGGGAGACGAGTTGCTCAGCCTTGAAGCCACCGTCGTCGACCTCCAAGTCCATCTCTTGGACACCTCTACCTTTCTCGATCACCCCACCCGACCCGGGTTTCGAAACTTCGGCCCCTTCGCCGACCTCCACCACCCCTCCCCGGAAGCCCTGCAGCTCATCGGCGCCGATCTCCTCCATACCTACGGCTGGCTTATCGACCTGCAGACCAACCCCGATCTCAGCTCCTCCTGACTCCCCGTCCACACCATGAATCCCGACGACATCGACCGCTACGCCCCCTCCGCTCCCTGTGTGCAATCCGTCGACCACCCCTGGTTGACCCTCTTTGGCGCCGACGACCTGCCCACCCCCGGCCACCTCGTCTCCATCGACGACCAGGCCCTCGCCCTCGTCTTCCAGCACCTCGGTAACAGCCGGGCCCTGGCCTGGCTTCCCCCCGCGTCCTCTACTTCTTCCATCACCCAGGGTGCCCCCATCACCCCTCTTCACCGACCGGCCATCACCACCTTGGCCCCGGCAAACCACCCCATCGATCCCGCATCCCTGCCCCTGACTCCTCATCCACCAACTTCTCCGACCTCCGCCGACGATCTAGTCCTCTGGCCCAACCCACCCGACTGGACTGACCTCCAGCCCCAACGACCGGCGCTTCCCATCGATCTCCCCCCCTTGGATAGCCTTGCCCCCCTGGCCACTGACGGCACCCACCTCATCATCGACCTTAGTCCCGACGACCAGGCATTTCACTCCCTCTGCCACCGCGTTCACCACCACCTCCAGCCAGCCTCCACGCTCCTTATTCACCCCACCTCAGATGGCCTCATCACCCAACCCACAGCCCAGCACTGGCACCTCCAACCAACCACCCTGGGTGCGCGCATCTACGCACTCCAACTGGCCATCGCCCTCAGCCCCCGCCTTCGTCAATCCCCACCCGCCCTCGCCGTCATCGACCTCCCCACGCCACCATCTGCCACCCCGAACCCTACCGGCGAACCCGATCCCCTCACCCGCGGCATCCCCGACATCATCGACCGCCTCGCCACGCACCTGGTGGCCACCCAGGGGGCGTCATTGACCACCCTGCTTCGCCTCCACATCCCGGCGTCTTCTTCAGGCCTCCAGACGATCATCGACACCCTCCACCTCGGCGACGTCGACGCCACCATCACCATCGACCACGATGGGCGCTTCGATCCCCACCGATCCCACTCTCGCGCCGAGCTCGACTCCCGCCAATTATCGCACCAGCGCGAGCTCCATCGCCTGCTCCACCGAGCCCAAAAAATCCGTGACAAGGCCCACCTATTGGATGACGACATGCTCACCGAGGATGAACACCGCATCCTCTCCGAAGCCAAAGCCCTCTACACCCCCCTAAAATAGCGCTCATCTATCAACCAGGGTGCGCGCTTGCCCCCATTTTCGGCCATTTCCCACGACCAAAAAAGCGGCGCCCTCAGGCGCCGCTTTTCCTCATTCATCCCACTTGTCGGAGAGCGGGATCTTATTGAGCCGCCGCCGATCGATCGTCGTCGTATAGATCTTCGATGAGATGGCCGTAATTCTTCATCACGTTTCGACGCTTGAGTTTCAGGCTCGGCGTCAACATATCGTTCTCCGGCGTCCACTCCTCGTCGATGAGCGCGAACTCACGGGGTTTCTCGTACCCTTTGAGCGTTCCACCCACCCGGGCCAGCTCCTCGCGATACAATTGCTTGACCGAATGGTGGGTCAGCAACTCATCTTCTGGAACCCCGTTGGCATCGGCCCAATCCGTCAGTGATTCTTCGTCCACCACGATCAGCGCCACATTATACCGTCGGTTGGTTCCCTCAATCATGACCTGATTGATGAACGGAGACAGCTTCAACTGCTCTTCGATGGGTCCCGGGACCACATACTTACCGTTTTCCAGCTTATATTGCTCCTTGACCCGCCCCAGGATCCACAGAAATCCGTCGTCGTCGATGCGACCTAGATCACCGGTGTGGAACGTGCCGTCATCGTCGACAACCTCCTCCGTCTTCTCCGGAAGATTGTGGTAGCCCTGCATGACATTGGGGCCCTTGACGCATACTTCGCCGGTTCCATCGGAGTAACCATCCACGGGAGAGATGGAAATTTCGACCCCGGGAAGCGGTTTGCCCACACTCCCGATCTTTCGATTATTGGGATAATTGACCGTGGCGATCGGCGAGGTCTCCGTCAACCCGTATCCCTCGTAGACAGTGATGTTCAGGTTATCGATAAAGCGCGCCACTTCCGGACTAAGCGCGGCCCCTCCACTAAACGCGTACTTGAGGCGGCCGCCAAACTTCTCGCGGACCTTGGAAAACACCAGGGAGTCGTAAAACCCGTTCATCTTCTGCGTCAAAAACCCGGGGCTTTTCCCCTGCTCTTCGGCCGCGCGAATCTTCTCAGCATTCGCCAAACCCTTGTCAAACAAGAGCTTTTTAACGCCCCCTTCCGCCTCCATTTTCTTTTGCACCCCGTCATAAATCCGGTTAAAGATCCGAGGCACACTGAATAGCAAGGTCGGCTTCACCTCCGACAGATTATCTACAATCGTCGTCACATCTTCCGCCAGTCCAATGGACGCTCCCATGGCGAATAGGCAGTGCAACTCCACCACCTGTCCAAAGCTATGTGCCCAGGGCAAGAAGCATAGGCTCACGTCATCTGTGTCGATCGTCAAAAGGTCTTGGACCCCATTGACATTGCTCATCAAGTTGGCGTGCGATAGCAACACTCCCTTGGGCTTGCCCGTGGTTCCCGAGGTATAGATAAACCCACACAAATCGTCGGGATCCGGATGATGGGCCTCTACCCGATTCTTGGCTCCATGCTCCAGAAGAGTCTGATACGCATCCTCGGAGTCCGGTGACCCATCGACATAGATAACGCGCTCTAAATCCTCCAATTCATCGACCCAGGACTTCACCGTCTGATAGATCTCTTCGTTAGCTACCAGCACCACCTTGGCGCCGCTATCCTCGATGATATACTTCCAATCCTTCGGCAGCTGAACCTCGTACATCGGGCAATACTTGGCGCCGATGCTATACGTCGCGTAGGCCCCGGCAGCCCACTCCAGGCGGTTATCCGAGATCACCGCTACCGTATCCCCTTTTTCAACACCCATCGTCGATAGAGCGCCCCGCAGATCCTGAACTTCTTCTCCAAACTCACCATAGGTCGTCCACTGGTACTCCCCCGACACCTTCGTCCCCATAAACGACTCATCGGCGTAGGTCTTCGTGCTATATTCGAGAACCTCTACCAGATTCTTAAATTCATTTGCCATCAGTTAGTGCTCCCTTGATTGAGTGTCGATTGCATCGAGTTATCCAGCCACCACTACAGCGGCTCCAAACTCCTACTTGACCGCCATTGCATTCCATGCGCTTCTGCTGGCCCAACAAACTAGTTGCGCGCCTTGATTTTAGCAAGGCTTCACCTCGGTTTATCCCCTTTTAACACCGACCCATTTGCCATGTCTCACAGACCCCTCCACCAGCTCTCTCCGGACCAACTCGTTCACACCGGCGGCCGCCTCTTACAGCGACCTGACGGCATCTTTGTCGCCAACGCCCACATTGAGCTTCAATTGCGCCCGTCACCGGCCGTTGATGATAAGCTGTCCGACCTCCCCCATGGCACCCTTTTACGCATCTCGGGCCGACGTCAGGGCTCTACCTTCGAATTACATCGCCACCGCGTTGTGCGAACACCTACCGCGTCCCGACCTTCGCTGGAGGACGAGCGGTCCATCGCCCTTGGACAGGCCCTCAACGCCCGACACCAGCTCTATCGAACGATCCATCGCTTCTTTGAGCACCACCAATTTCTGGAGGTCTATACGCCCGCTTTAGGGCTGAGTCCCGGCACAGACCCCCACATCGCCCCGCTTTCCGTCTCCTTCACCGATGCCCATGGCGGTGAAGCTCGTCACCGCGCCTACCTCCATACCTCTCCCGAATTGGTCATGAAGCGCCTTCTCTCTGCCGGAGCCGGCCCCATCTATCAGCTGTGTCGCGTGTGGCGAAATGGCGAGATCAGCCCCACCCATAACCCCGAGTTCTCCTTGCTGGAGTGGTACCGCCCCTGGGAAACCCTGGACGCCATCATGGCTGATACCCAGGCCCTGGTCTCTCAGGTCCTGGATAGCGATAGTGGACGCCCCACCTCACCGCCCTTTCGCACCATGGCCATGGCAGAGGTCGTCGAGGCTGCGTGCGGCTTTAACCTGGAAGAGGCCCTGGACCTCCCCTCGCTCAAAGAGGCCATACGCAAACATGAACTTCTATCCGAACGCGCCCTTCACGAAGCGCCCTGGGACGAACTCTTTTACTCGCTGACCGTGTCCCATATCGATCCCTGGCTCGCCACCCAGGGTGCCATTTTCGTCACCCGATGGCCCATCCAGCTGGCCGTTCTCGCAAAACCCTGCGACGACGATCCACGCTTTGCCCAACGAGTAGAACTCTACATCGACGGCGTCGAACTGGCCAATGGCTTCGGGGAATTGACCGACCCCGACGAACAACGCCTGCGCTTCCACCAGGACAACCAACAACGCCGACACCTCGACCTTCCCCAACTTCCACTGCCCTCGGCCTTTCTCCACTCCCTGGAGTGGGGCATGCCCCCTTCCTCCGGCATCGCCCTGGGCGTCGACCGTCTGCTATTGCTGGCCACCGAGAACGCCACCAACCTCCGCGATATCGCTCCTTTTTCCTGGCGACGACAGGATGGACAGGTCCAATGGCCCTGAGGGGCCACCTGCCGCATCCCCGCTTCACCACTCCACTTCCAGCCACCCACGGTGCTACTTCCGGCACTTTTTGTAATTTTTTTCGTGACATCTCTCCAGTAGTGTCAAACCTTTGTTCAGAGCCCATTTCAGTAGTGGTAGGGACCAACACAGACGTCAGGCGCCGGCGTGCTGAAGAGGTGATGTGTCTTCCTCGCAGTCGCGCAGCTCACCGGCGACGACATGCTATTTGGGGAGATACCACCATGACTGACCCGCGTATGATGATTCCCGGCCAAACCGCCCATATCATCCGCCGTTGTCGCCAAGGCCAATTCCTTCTAAAACCCACGGAATACACCACTTCCGTCGTAAAATACGAGATCGCCAAAGCCGCGTCCAAAACGGACCAGGCCATCTCCGGCGCGACCTTCATGAGCAATCATTACCACCTTATGACCCTTGACATGAACGCCAGCCGCAGCGCCTTCGTCGGCAATCTAAACCGAGAAATCACGCGACGACTCAAAAAGCATCTCAGCCTAAGCCGCGGTATCTGGGCCCAGGAACGCTTCAAAGACATTCAGGTCGGCGATGCCCAACGAGAGCTTGAAACCCTCGTCTATATCTGGACCAACCCGGTCAAAGACGGACTCGTTGCGCGGGTGGAGGACTGGCCGGGCTTCCAGGTGCTCCCCCAGCACTGGGGAGAGGAAATCACCGTCAAACGCCCCTCTAAGCACTACGGCAAGGGATGCCCAGAGACTGTCTCCTTTACCCCCCAGCCACCGGCCTGCCTTCGCCACCTACCTCTCGAGAGGGCCATCGCCAAATGCCAGCAACTCATCCATCAAAAAGAAGAGGAGTACCGCCTTCAACGCCTAGAAACCTGCAAGGAGATCCTCGGCCGAAACGCCGTACTCACCGTCTGCCCAACGGATGTCCCAGATTCCGACTTCCAACCCGCCGGCGCCGCCACGGGCTTTTCCTATAGCTCGCCGGACGCCGAAAAAGCCGCCGAGGACCGTTATCGACAATTCAAGGACCAATACGAGACGCAGCGCCAACGCTGGCAAGCCGGTCAGGTGGCTACATTCCCCTGTGGTACACTTCACCTGCGCTTAAACGCCTCCATAGATTGCCATCCACCTCCCTCAGACCTGCCCGGTATTTACCGTGAAGACCCTGACGATGAAGCCCAAGCTCCCGCGGACTCATCACATCTTGGCTAGTGGCGAGTGTCAGCGGCAGACACCATTTTCTCGATCGTAGAGCTACCGGTCCAAGCTCAACGACCAATCTCGATCTCTGCTCGATCGGATAGTTGGAGAGCGTGGAGGTGACCCGTTCTGCCATCTGCATCGATAATATGTGTATGCAACGAGGTCCGGTGGTCCACGATGATCCCCGTATAGTCCGGTGCGTATAGCCCGATCAAAGTAATCTCTTCGGCGTCGCTCTCAAATTGGTGGGTCTGTTCGTGGCGTTCGCCGCAGGAGCCGGCCTCAATCTCTGATAATAACTCGCCATCGACCACATGCCACTTCGCCGAACCCTCTGGATCAGTGATCCGGTACACAAAACGGCTCTGGTCTCGTTTTTCGCTCAGACCATCCAAATAATCCTCCAGGCCCTTGAGATCCAGTCCCTCTACCCCATCAACTTCCTGCCACTGCTCCACCGAAGCTCCAAAGAGCATGGTCGCTTCTAACTCCTCGTCGAGTTTCGACACCTTCATCACTTCGAAGACTGGCTCCTCACCTTCAACGGCACGCCCCAGATACACCGTGCCATCGACCACAGTAATCTCTCCCATAAGATCCCCAAGGGCCCCTACACCAGCGGTGATACTCTGCTCCTCCAGCGCCTCTCGAAGTGGCACCACCGCCGAGTACTCTTGATGCATATTTACATTTCTGAGCTCTCCATAGGTGTTAAACGCCGGATAGTGAGCGCCACCCTCTTCGTTTTGCTTCTCTACCTCGGTCTTCTCTTGATATTGGCCCTCCTCCACTCCGCCCCCGTCACACCCCACGCCACATACCAAAAAAAGGCCCAAAATCACGCCAACCCCAGCACCCTGGGTGCCATCAAACCCATATTTCATAACGATTTCCCGTTTTTCTCCACGACCCACTTATGCTTGTTCCAGGTTGGACTTTCGCTTCGCGACAAATCCATACCCCAGTCGAAGTGCCATGATGGTCACGGTCACTCCCGTCAGGGGAAGAGCATGAGCAATCACAAACGTACGTGCTATCTCTATCCACTCCAGCAAGGCCTCACCGATCATATAGGCCGCCATAACCCATATCGCTTGGGCGGGTACGACTAATGCGTGAAAGATTCGCCGCCTCACGCCGGCCACGCCGGCAATTGTACCCATCACGGGGCCCGGCACGGCCAACAGCGCTACGATAGAACCCCGTCGCACCCAATCAAGACCCACATCGGCCCATGACCGTGGAAATGGCACGCGCTGCAACAACCACTCCAATGCGCGGCCCCCCATCAAATGGCCAAACCAATAGCCGATCAACGCCTGCCCCGTCGTGATCACCAGGGCAATCACAAAATACAGCGCTCCATCCACCAGTGGAGCCACGGCCACCAGGTGAATGAGAAACGGGCTCAACAACACAAGCCCCATCGGGAAATGCGCAAATAGCAGCGGTGAAATCGCTGCCCCGAAGACCCGTCCGGCCACCATGGAGGGGAACAAAAGCGATACCCATCGCTCCCCCCGAGAGAGCCCTTCCTCGCTGTCACTTGATGCTCGTTTCATGCCTCTACCCTTAGCACTATCCTCTCCGACTCTCATCCCCCTAATTGCCCGTTCATGACCAGACTCTGCCCTCTGCCGGCACCCTGGGTGCTGGTTCGGCGCGATTTTTGGCGTTGAAAGCACATTGCCCCGATTCGGGACGAATCTCCCAACGCTTGGATCGCCACCACGCCTGTGGTAACGCCCGCCTACGCTCCGTTCGTACCCGGTGGCACCCGGTAGATGAAATGCGCGGATGCCTCCCTTCGTTTAATACTTGTAATAGGGCGACCGGAACCCAGCGATTACACTCACAGCATCACCGACCTTTCTGGAGCACCCATGGGATTTCTCGACTTTCTCTTCGACAAAGAAAAAGCGCGCCAAAGACGACTCAAAAAGTTAAAGAAGACGCTGACCAATATGTACGTGCAGCCGGCGGAGCGCAAATACGCCATTGAGGAATTGCGCTCCATTGGCTCCGAAGACGCCATTCGAACACTGATGGCCAGATTTGAGGAGACCGGTCCGAACCACACCACGGACGCCGACGACAAGCAATTTGTGTACTCCGTACTGGTTGACCTGGGACGCCGTGGCGAGGTCGACGTCGTGGGCACGATCACCGACCGCCTCAAAGAATTGGAAGAGAATATTAACTGGCCGCTCAAGGTGCTCACCGACCTCGTCAGCTACGAGGAAATGGCCGATCTGATCACCGAACTATTGGCGGCCGACGACATCGGTTATCGTCGCAATCCGGAGAAAAAGCGCGAACTCATGCTGCGGGCGGCCGAATTCCAGTCCCCGGAGTTGGCCGAGCAACTCGTCCGCTATCTGGAAGATGATAATGAAACCATTCGCTTTTTGGCCGTCGATGCCCTCATGGCCCAGGATATCGAGGGGCTCCCTCAGGAGCCACTAATGGAACGCCTGAAGCAAGAAGATTCCCTTCGCATCCTTCAAAAAATTGCCGAGATCGCGGCGGAACATCCAGGCTGGAAGGTGCCAGAAGACGACCGCGAAGAACTAGAGCCCTTGCTCCCCGACGGTTATGGCATCCACAAAAAGGGTCATATCTACCGCAAGCGAAGCTAAGAGGAATCCATCGTGGCCAGACTCCTCCTCATTGGTGGACCCGCCCTGAAGTGGCGCGACAAACTCCTGCCTTTGGCGAGCGACAATATTACCGTGCAGGCCTGCCAACGGCCCTCCGAGGGGATCCGCCAATTCCAACAGACCCCACCGGATCTGCTGCTCATCGTGGATCCCGTCGGCGGAGATCGCGTTCAGATCCTCACTCGAGCGCTGCGGGACCGCCCCCTGGGCCAGCTCATCCCCATCGCCATCCATGCCCCTCGGCCCTCGGACCACGGGGAGGTGCGCCAAGCACTGGATCTGGCCTGCTGGTTCGACCCCGCAGCCCAGCCCACAGAGGTCTTCGCCACCATCGAAGAAATCCTGGAACTCGATGAGGCACAAGCCCCCATCGAACCGGAGACCAGCGATTCGGACTCCGCTTCCTACCTCGATGGTGAATTGGTCTTGGAAACAATCGCCCCTCCACCATCTGGCGAAAACCGGCCCTCGAACGCCTCCCAGGGTGCCCCCGAGTCCCGACAGCGCCGGGCCCGCTCCGCCTCATCGGAGTCACCCGTCAGTCGAGAGGAGCTCAAACGCCTGCTCAAAGCCGTGCGCCACCAAGACTATTACGCCGTTCTCGACGTGCGTCGCGGCGCCGACGCCCAGACCATTCGACAGGCCTTCCAGTCGCGTCACCAACGCTTCGACCCCCAGACCATTCCGTTTGAGCTGGCGCACACCTTTCAGGATGAACTAGACGAAATCGCCGACGCCCTGGAAGATGCCTACGCCGTCCTCGGAGACCCCGAGTTGCGCCGCCAGTACCTTGACGCCATCCTACCCCGGTAGCCTCCTAACCCTTGCCCCTACGAACAGACCTGCGAGACCCTTATGGCCATTCGAGACATCGTACTATTTCCCGATCCCGTTCTCCAGACCACCTGCGACCCCGTCGACGAGGTCAATGACGACATCCGCCAACTGGTCGACGACATGGTAGAAACCATGTACGACGCCCCCGGGATCGGTCTCGCGGCGCCTCAAATCGGCGTCACCAAGCGAATTACCGTCATCGATACGACGGCCGGCGAGGAAGAGGGCAATCTCCACGTCCTTATCAATCCCCGCATCGTGGAGGCCGAAGGCCACATCACCTGGGAGGAGGGCTGCTTGTCCATCCCTGGCGTCTACGAGAAGGTCGATCGCGCCAACAAAGTCACGGTTCGCGCCCTCGACCGTCACGGCGAACCCTATGAATTAGAGGCCGAGGAAATCCTCGCTGTGGCTATCCAGCACGAAATCGACCACCTCGATGGCGTCCTCTTTCTGGAGCATCTCAGCGGTCTCAAGCGACGCATCCTGGTCAAAAAATACAAAAAACACCTCAAAAAGATGGCCCAGGCCGCCGAAGAGGAACGGGATTCCGAATAACCTGCCGAATCACGCACCGATCGTGCCTCCTGCCCATCATCCATCGCCCCAAGGCCCACGTTTATGAGTGAACCCAATCCCTCCCGTCGCCCTCTACGCATCGTCTATATGGGCACCCCCGATTTTGCCGTGCCAGCCCTCAACGGACTGGCCACCTCTCACGATGACGTCGTCGGCGTGATCACCCAACCAGACCGGCCCAGCGGCCGGGGTAAAAAGCGCCGCCCTCCGGCCGTCAAAGTCGCCGCCGAAGAAGCTGGTATCCCCGTTTTTCAGCCGGAAAATATCAACGACCCCCATGCCATGGAACACCTCGATTCCTGGGCCCCCGATGTGGTGGTCGTCGCCGCATACGGCCAAATTCTCAAACCCAGGGTGCTCAATATTCCGCGCCATGGGTGCATCAACATCCACGCCTCACTGCTTCCCAAATACCGTGGAGCCGCGCCGATCAATTGGGCCATCGTCAACGGCGAAGAGAGCACCGGCGTGACCATCATGGAGATGGAAGAGGGCCTCGATACAGGGCCCATGCTGCTCAAAAAGCGGACCCTTATCGGCCCGTTGGAGACCGCCGGCGAGCTTCACGACCGCCTCGCTGAGATGGGTGCCGAACTCATCATCGACGTCATGCGCCTGATTCACCTCGACAGCCTCAACCCGGTGGAGCAAAACCACGACCAATCTTCGTATGCACCGATGCTGTCTCGCGACGACGGCGCCCTTCAATGGACCGATAGCGCCGACTCCCTGGCCTTCAAGATCCGCGGATTCAACCCCTGGCCGGGCACCTTCTCCACCCTGGAGCTCGCCAGCGGCGAGTCGGAACGCATCAAATTTCACCTGGCTCGCGCCCTCGACCAACCATCCGATCAAGAGCCCGGCGTCGTCGTGCACGCCGACCGCAAGGCCGGCGAACTCCATATCGCCACCGGAAGTGGCGTCTTGGAATGCCTGCAACTTCAGGCCCCGGGCCGCCGCGCGATGGACGTCGCCGACTTCCTCAATGGCCACGATATCGATGTGGGCGACCGCTTCACCTCTCCCACCGCATCCGGGGACGACGCGCCATGAGCGACCCACGAATCCTTGCCACCCGCATCCTCGAGAGGGTGCTCTTTGAAGAGGCCTATAGCCACCTGGCCCTGGACCAGGCCCTGCAGCGAACCCCCCTCGATGACCGCGACGCCGCCCTATGTACCACCCTGGTCTACGGCACCCTGACCTGGCTGCGCCGCCTGGACGCCGAGTTAAAACCGCTGATCAACCGCGACCTCGACGGCCTCGACCGACCCGTCCTCCTATCGCTTCGCATGGCCCTATACCAAATTATCTTTTTGGATCGCGTACCGGAGCACGCCGCCGTGGACCGCGCCGTCGAGATCAGCAAAAAACGCTGCGGCCGCGGCGCTTCTGGCTTCACCAATGGGGTGCTTCGCAACTGGCTTCGAAAGCGAAAATCGACGCCCATCTGGAAGGCCATCGACCCCGACCGGGAGCCCACGCGATACCTGGGCGTGCGCTACTCCCTTCCCGACTGGCTTGCCACCTACCTCTTGGACCAGAGCGACTTCCCGCGAGCCGAGGCCCGGGCCGCTGCCCTCACCAAGCAGGCCCCCCTCTATCTTCGCCTGACCGACGCCGCCCTGGCTGAGCGCTCCGATCACGAGGTTCTCGACATATCAGAGCCCGTCGAGGCCATGCCCCTTACTCGACGTGCCGCCACCTTGAGCGCCCCCATCCGCCAAGCCCTTCAATCGGGCGACGTCGTCATTCAGGATCTGGGAAGCCAGCTCATCACCGAGATCGCCACCCGCGCCATCACCGAAAGCTCGCCAAAGGTTCTGGACGCCTGCGCGGGCCTCGGCGGCAAGACCCTCTATCTCGCTCAACGCCTTGGTCCCCAGGCCACCATCGCCGCCGTGGACCCTCATCGCTCCAAACTCGATGCGCTCATGGAGACCGCCGACACCACTGGATTTTCTGACCAAATCACGCCTCATGAAAGCACCCTGGGTGCCGTCAAACCCAGCAATGGCGGCCATGATCTGGTCCTGGTCGACGCTCCCTGCACGGGGCTGGGCGTCATCCGCCGACACCCCGAAACACGCTGGCGACGGAGCCCGGACGACATCGCGGATCGATCCGCCCTTCAGACCGGGCTCCTCGCCGAGGCCGCCGCTCACGTCGCCCCCGGCGCGCATCTGATGTACAGCGTATGCACCTTCACCGACGAAGAGGGCCCGCAGGTCATTGACCAATTCCTGGCTGACCATCCCGACTTCGAGCGCTGCGACCCCCGCAACTATTTGCCCGATCCCTACCGCCGAGCCGTCACCGACCAAGACATGGTGCGTCTCGACCCCGCCGATTTCGATTGCGACGCCTTCTTTGGTGCCCTGCTTCGCCGAACCCCCGACGACTCCTGATCCCACCGACGAGGTCCCACCATGGCTCAACCACGCATCGCCCCCTCCATTCTGGCCAGTGATTTCGCCAACCTCAGCGACGAGTGCCAATCGGTGCTGGAGGCCGGCGCTGACTGGCTCCACGTCGACGTCATGGACGGCCACTACGTGCCCAATATCACCATCGGCTTACCCGTGGTCCGAAGCCTTCGCCAGGCCTTTCCCGAGGCCTTTCTGGACACCCACCTGATGATCGCCAACCCCGACGTCATGGCCCCTCGCTTTGCGGAGGCCGGCGCCGACCTGGTCTGTTTTCACCCCGAGGTCAGCGACCACCCCCACCGGACCATCCAGAAGATCCATCAGGCCGGCGCCCAGGCCGGCCTTGCCCTTAATCCGGGCACGCCGCTGCACTGGCTGGATCATCTGGCACAGGACCTGGACCTCGTTCTTATCATGAGCGTCAACCCCGGCTTCGGCGGCCAGAGCTTTATCGACCATACACTGGACAAACTCGTCGCCACCGGCCAGCGCCTCCAACACCTGGGCACCACGGCGCTTATCGAGGTCGACGGCGGCGTCAAACCCACCAACGCCGCGGCCATTTGCCGGGCAGGCGCCGACGTTCTGGTCGCCGGGAGCGCCATCTTCGGCGCCGATGATTATGGCCAGGCCATTGCCGCCATCCGCGACGCCACCACCAAGACGACCGCATGAGCGCCTCCGACACCCTCCTGGCCGTGGACCTCGGGATCCGCTCTGGCCTCGCGGTCTACGATCGCCGGGGCCATCTTCTGGACTACCGATCCACTAATTTTGGTTCCCGCCGCCGCCTCAAACAGGCGGTCTATGGCGTCATCCGAGACGCCGGCCCCCCGGCCCACCTCATCGTAGAAGGCGACCGCAACCTCGGCCAGATCTGGCAGCGCGCCGGCGCCAAACTGGGCGCCCAATACCACGCCGTAACGCCTAAAACGTGGCGCCAGGCCGTGCTCCAACCCCATCAACGCCGCGACGCCGCCACCGCCAAACAAGCCGCCGACACCCTGGCCCGTCGCGTCATCGAACTCACCGGCGCCGACCGGCCCACCTCTCTTCGCCACGACGCCGCCGAAGCCATCCTCATCGGCTGGTGGGCCCTCCACCACCTTGGCTGGCGCGAGCCCTCGTCCTAGCGCCGAACCTCAAACCCATCAAAGGCCTCGGCCTCCTCGACGACCTCCACCTCCACGCGCTGAACTTTTGCCGCCGGCGATCCCCGATGGGCCCACTCCACCATGGCATCCACCGCCTCCTCGGGCCCTTGCATCACGGCCTCCACCGACCCATCACGTCGGTTTCGAACCCATCCGCAAACCCCGCGCGTCGTCGCCTCCTCGCGCGTCGTCGCCCGAAAAAACACGCCCTGAACCTTCCCGTAGACTTCCAAACGCACCGTCTTTTGACTATTCATCGCATCGCTCCATTGAATGTCCAATCACTCATCGATGATCTCCCCCTAGCCCCCGACACGCCATGTCTTTTCGCCACCTCATCACCCCCATCGACCTCGATCAGTGGCCGCGGCGCTCCCATTACGAGTTCTTTCGCGCCTTTGATCAACCCTTCTTCGACGTCGCCTGCCGCATCGACGTCACGCCCATCTTTGCCAGCCCTCAGAAAGAGCGCCACGGTTTATTCGCCACCTTAACCCATACCGTGCTGGCCGCCGCCAATGACACCGACGCTCTTTGCCTGCGCTTTCGCGGCGACGAGGTCTACCGCGTCAAGTGCAACCACGCCTCCTTCACGGTGCTCGGCGAAGGCGATCTCTTCAACTACGCCACGGCCATTTTCCACCCCGACCTGGGGGCCTTTGCCGAACGCATCAAAGAGGCCAGCGCCCAATCACGAGACCAGGAGGGCATCAACCTCAAAGACGATCGGCGCCCGGATCTCATCTATATCACCTGCCTTCCCTGGCTGGACTTTGAGAGCATCCGACACCCCATGATGGGCGACGACGACGATTGCACTCCCCGCATCGCCTGGGGCAAAGTGGTGCCCGATGGCGACGGCGGTTTCCAGACCTGCCTTCAATTGACCATACACCATGCCCTGGCCGACGGGGTCCACGCCGCCGTCTTCTTCGACGCCCTCAAGCAGCGCATCGCCTCCTTTCGCACCTAAAAGGGACCATGAGCCTCAGCGACGCCTTCGAGCAATCTATGCCCATCGATCGCAGCCGCCAAGAGGTGGAGTCGGCCCTCGACACCGGCGCCCCGCTGGTGGTCACAGCCCCCACAGGAAGCGGAAAATCAACCCGCCTTCCCCTGTGGCTCGCCGACCGCGTCGATGGCACTGTCCTGGTGGTGGAACCCCGACGGGTGGCCTGCCGCTCCTTGTCGGGCTACCTATCTCAGCAGCTCGATGAATCACCGGGCCGGACCATCGGCCACCGCGTTCGCTTCGACGATCGCACCGGCGGACACACCCGCATCATCTTCGCCACCACCGGCGTCGTCCTGCAGATGCTCAGCGACGGCCTGCCCGATATCGACGCTCTGATCGTCGACGAATTCCACGAGCGCGGCTGGGAGGTCGACCTCATCACCGCCGTGATGCTCGATCTCAAGCAACGCGGCCAATTCGACGCCCCCCTCATCCTGACCAGCGCCACCGTCGACGCCCAGGGCATCGCCGACGATATCGGCGCCCAAAAGGTCATCAGCGAAGGCCGCACTTTCCCGGTGGACATCACCTACCAAGACCAAGCCAAGACCCCGACCGCCGACGATCTCGACCAACGCGTGCGACGGGCCGTGGAGAAGGCCCTGGCCGATGACGACGGCGACATCCTGGTCTTTCTTCCGGGAAAGGGCGAGATCCGAGACTGCCAATCGGCCCTCCGCGGCCTCCAGGAGGACGTCGAAGTCCTCCCGGTTCACGGCCGCCTCCCGGCCCACAAGATGAGTCACGCCCTTCGCGACAACGCCTCCAAACGACGTATCTTCCTGGCCACCAACGTCGCCGAGACCTCTCTGACCCTGCCGGGCGTCACCACGGTCATCGACAGCGGTCTGGTGCGCATGCGCGTTCACCGCGGCGGCCGCTCAGCGCTGGCCCTGGTCCCCATCGCCGAGGACTCCGCCGACCAGCGCGCCGGCCGCGCCGGTCGTGTTCGCCCCGGGCGCTGCATCCGGCTGTGGAGCCCGCGCTTCAACCCCGACGAGGCCACCCGCCCGGCCATCGAGCGCATCGAGCTCGACGACGTCGTCCTGCGCGCCGCCCGAAGCGGCCTGGAGGGCGAGCGCTTCGACAACGCCCCCTGGCTCAGCGAGCCGCCGACCTTCGCCGTCGAAAAGGCCCGCCGTCGCCTGCGCCGCATGGGCGCCCTGGATGACGATAACCACCTCACCGAACGGGGCCGCCGCATGGCCTCTCTTCCGGTCAACGGCGACGAGGCCCGCATCCTCCTCGATCCCCCGGACCATCTGGCGGCCACCGCCGCCGACCTCGTCGCCCTCCTCCAGGTCGGCCGCGACCTCCTTCTGCCTCATCACCACCTCAAGGGCCGCTCCAAAGACGACGTCAAGCGCGCCCGCACCGACCTCCTAAAGGGCGTCCAAGACGAGGTCTACGTCCAACTTCGCTGCCTACGCCACGGCGATCCCCGGCGCCACGGTCTCCATGGTTCCCGCCTCGCCGAGGCCCGCCGCATCGCCGACAGCCTCCGCGCTCGTCTGGAACTCGACGTCACGGATCCCACCAAAGACCCCGCCCCTCTGGCCCCACCCCAGGAGCTGGCCGATTACCTCTTAACACGCATCCCCGAATCGGCCTTCGTCGCCCGAAAGCGCGCCCTCAAATACCGCCGCGACGGCCGCGCCCAGCGCGGTCGCTCCGAACCCTGGGCCAACGGCGAGATCGAGCTCGCCATCTGGCCCTTCGACCCACCGATCATCACCGACGAACGCCCCCCCAAGGACCCTGTGGCCGGCCTCATCCTCGACCATTTCTGGCTGGGCGACGGCGGCATCGGCATCCGCGGCACGGGCCGCCTCTTGCTTCCCTGCACATACGCCCAACTCCTGGACGCCGGCGTCGGCGACACCACCATCGAGGACACCCGCATCAACACCCGCGGCGGCGTCCCCTCCATCGAGGGCGTCATCGCCTACACCCACGCCGGCGTCACTTTGGATACGCGCCAGAGCCCCCTTCAAGGCCCGGCCCTTCACCAGGCCGCCGCCGACGCCATCCTGGCGGGCCGACTGCTGGACGACGCCGGCGAGCGCATCCTCCAAGATCTCCATCTATGGGACCTCCTGGCACGATGGCCCAAACGCGATCCCGATCGCACCTGGGAGAAAGGCCCCGACGCCCCTGACCCCTCGGAATTCCTCGCCGACCGCCTCGCCGAATTGGGCGTGGAGTCGGCCTCCGACCTCATCCTCTTGGAGGCCGACGACCTCCGTCCAGACCTCACCGACCATTTCGGCATATACGCCTACCAACTTCAGGAATTGTCCGACGACTTTCCCCGCGTCTGGTCCCACATGGGCAAGCGCTACCAATGCGAGGTCAACCCCGCTCGCCGAGAGGTCCTGCTGAGCCCGCTGGACAAAAAGACGGCCCGGGCCGATGATCCCATCGAACGCTACGTCCCTCGATTTCGCGGCTTTGACGTCACCTATCAGAACGCCAGTCGTAAGGTGCCCATTCGCCGCCGCTGACCTCCCGGCCCCACCGATGCCCGATCCCACCTCCCAACGCCTTCGCGACGAGAACGCCGCCGAGTTCATGGGGGCCGGCTTCGCCCGCGATCTGCGCCTCGATGAGCGCCGACGGCGGGCCTACCTCTTCTGGTACCATCCCCTGGTGGAGCTGGCGATCTTCGTCCTCGTCTTGATTTCCATCGCCCTGCTCATCATCGAGATCGCCATCACCGACGGCCGCTCCGCCGGCTGGCTCACCGCCCTGGCCACCAAGCCCCACGCCACCTTCTTCTTCTGGAGCGACGTCGTCATCACGGCCATCTTGGCCGCCGAATACGGCTCCAAGCTCTGGATCACGCCCAAGGGCCGTCGGCTCTTCTTCATCCGCCATACCTGGATTGAGCTCCTATCGCTGCTGCCCCTGCTTCGGGTGTTTCGACTCTTTCGAATCTTCCGAACGGTGCGCCTCTTTCGACTCATGCGCATCCTGCGGACCCTGCGGCTTATCCGCGCCTCTCGGCTGGTGAGTCGCTTCTTTGGCAGTGTCAGCGACGGCTTTCGTCGCCAACGCGGGGCCAACGCCATCATCATCACCTATTTTCTGGCCACCATGCTCTTTGGCACCCTGGGCATCATCATCTTTGAACAGGGCGCTGGATCGGGCATCGAGACCTTCAGCGACGCCCTGTGGTGGGCCGTCGTGACCCTGAGCACCGTGGGCTACGGCGATCTGGTGCCCGCCACCCAGGGCGGTCGCATCATCGCCGGCATCGTCATGGTCCTTGGGCTCGGCTTCTGGAGCATCATGATCGGCGTCTTCACCACCTCCCTGGTGGAACGAGCCCGCCAAAAAGAGACCATGGGCCTCGATATCTTAGGGGTCCACGATCACATCATCCTTCTGGGCTGGAATCCCAACGCCCCCCGACTCATCGCCGATCTTCGCGACACCGTCCCCCAACGCCACCTCGTCGTCATCTGCGACCGCGACGATCTCGATCTGCGCATCGACGCCCGCCTCCACCACCTTCGGGTGCCCTCGGACGACCCGACGAAATTGGAGCTGGCCCAGTACGAAAGCGCCTCGGCCATCGTCCTCCTGGCCTCCGACACCCACGATCAGAGCCCGGCCGACATCGACGCTCACACCCTCCTTCAGGCCCTCAAACTCCGCCGTATATATCCGCAGATCCACCTGGTCACAGAGCTCATGGACGACGCCCGGGCGCCCTATGCCCGCGACTTGGGAATCGACGACGTCATCGTCACCCGTCGCCATGGTGGCTCTCTGCTGGCTCAAACCCTGGACACCCCGGACCTCCAATCGGCGTTTACCGATCTCTTTGACGTCGCTGCCGGACCGCGCTTTTCCCTCCTCCCCGCCGACGAGGCCTGGCTCGGTCGCCCTCTGGCCCAGATCCTGGAAGAGGTCTACACTCAAACCCAGAGCATTCCCTTTGCCCTGCTGCGAGACAACCGTGTCCTCCTCGCCCCCGATGACCCCATCACCGCCGGCGACCAGCTCCTCCTCATCGAACCATCCTCCGACACCCTGGAGGCCGTCCGATGACCTCTCATAGCCAACCTCCGCCCATCGATCTGCTTATCCACGGATGGAACCCCAGTGGCGAGCGCTTTCTCAAGGACTACCTCTCCATCCACCCCGACACCTCCATCTGCCTGCTCACCGCCGGTCCCATCACCGCTCCCCTGCCCGCGCTCCCCGAGGTCCCGAACCTCGTCCACCACACCCTGGCCCTGACCCAGGGCGCGGCCCTCAACACACTGGCCATCGGCGCCCCTCAATCGGCCATCCTCCTCGGCGACCATACCCACTCGGGCGATCCCTCGGCCCTCGATGCCCGCACCATGCTGGCCGCCATGGTTCTCGAATCGAGGCACCCTGGGTGCTACGTCGTCGCCGAATTACAGGACGAAGCCAACCTTCCGCTGGCCTCCGACGTCGGCATCAACCACTGCGTCTTGCCCGACCATTTTACGGGCGCCATGCTCGCCCAGGTCACCCGCCACCGCGGCCTTTCTTACTTCTTCGACGACCTCTTCGAACCGGGCACCGGGGTGCAATTCCAGACCCGCCCGGCCGCCGAACTCACCGACTCGCCGGACCTCTTTCCCATCGACTGCAGCCAACTGGTGGCCCATATTATGGCCCACCACACCCTGGCCCTGGTGGGGCTAAAGAGCGATGGTTCCTGGCTCATCCCCCCTCCTCCTGGGCAAGATGTGCGCGGGCGCGACGTCCTCCTCCTCATCACTCCTCAGTGATCACCCACTGGATCCCCCCGGCCCGTGCCAA
The DNA here is from genome assembly GCA_964566695.1 of uncultured Bradymonadales bacterium. Taxonomy (GTDB): domain Bacteria; phylum Myxococcota_A; class Bradymonadia; order Bradymonadales; family Bradymonadaceae; genus SLJM01. Next base: position 5,277 of record CAZMJS010000003.1, on the reverse strand, counting down.
GCTGTCACACCGCCCCTTCACCGCGCCATCCGCCGAGGCTCCATCCCCAACACCCGGCGATATCCCCGCGCTACGCCGGCCGATCCCGGCATATCGCGTTTTCTTTTTCGCCTATTTCTATCAAACATCAAAACTGGTAGACTTCTTGCACAGAACTTCTAACGACCCTTGCGAGGGCAATATGTTATGGCCGCCGGCGCCGTCGAGCGCGGCGTGACCCGACTGCTTCCTACTGAGCGAGAGACTCATGATGCAGACCATCAGAGACATTCTCCGACCGCAGCAACTCTCCAACGCGCTGGCGATAGGCCTTGCGCAGGGGCTCATCCATCTGGTGGGCGTGGCCACGGTATTTATTCTGTCGGCGATCTGGTTGCTCGACGCCGCCGTGCGAAGCGCCCTGTGGGAGGCCTATAGCATGGGGGCCTACGGAGCGATCCCCGCCGAGGCGCTCTTGCACCTCGGCCTCAGCATGGTTGGCTGGGCCTGCATCTATATCACCTTTCGCCTCCTGACGGCCGTCCCCAAGGACAGCTCCCCTCGGCTGGTTAAGGCCCGCGGCACCGTGATCGTCGAGACCATCATCGTGCTGCCCGTCCTTCTCCTTCTGGTTTTGGGGCTGCTTCAATTGATCGTCCTCAACAGCGCCGGCCTGCTCTCAACCCTTGCCTCCTATAACGCCGCTCGTGTTGTCGCCGTCTGGGGCCCAGAGGCCGAATCCGGTCGCAACGATGTGGACGACGACCTGGTTGCCGAGAAGGCCCGGCTGGCGGCGGCCGCCGCCGTCGCACCGGTCGCCCCGGCCGACTTCTTCTATACCAACGACTGCTCCGGAAATACGGACGCCCTTGAGGACTTTCTCAGCGGCCTCGAAATGGGAGGCTATAGCGTGGACCTGGGCCCGCTGGGCTCCATGGGCATCACGGGCCACACCAATCACACCGCCATGGGACCGGCCTCCGGCGCCCGAGGCAACCTCTCCGTTCCCATGGCCTTTGACAGCACGGACCTTGCCACCCGAGGTCAGCGAAAGATGGGCTTCGCCTACTGCGCCATGACCGTCCAACTCAACAACGCCGCCTCTGATTCAACGCCCTGCGACGGCGAACTTTGTGGGGACATCGACATCCCGGAAGGCCCGGAGGGCGACGAGGCCGGTGCCACCATCGCCTATCAGCAGCAGATGGCCTTTCCCATTGCCGAACGCGTCTTCGGCAGCGGTGACTTCGTCGCCGGTCGCCACGCCTATTATTCCACCATTGAGCGTTCCCACACGTTCACCGCTCAAATGGACTCCAACCCGGACTCCCCCGGCGGTCTTCTGAACACGCTCAGCGATATTACAAACATGTTTGGCCTCTAAATCTGTGATTCGTGACCCACTTCGCCGCCACGCCCGTCAAGGACTGCTATTATGATGGCTATGACATCGATTCGAGATCGCTTTCGATCCCTGGACCGACACCAGGGTGGGGCCGTGATTCTTCTGGTCTTCGCCGCCTTTCTCATCCTTACCCTGGCGTCGATGATCGTCTTTGAGGCCGGCGAATCCGCTCAAGCCAAGATGGAGATCCAGACCGCTGCCGACTCCTCGGCTTACAGTCAGTCGGTGGTCAAGGCGCGGTCCATGAACATGATCTCCTACTCCAATACCGTCAAACGGATGTATTATGCCTACCATCACACGTATTTTGCCGCAGCGCTTGGGTTGATCGCCAGCACCGCCCAATACTGGAGCAGTTGCTCGATCTTTAACCCCGTGCCATGTGTTTACGGCGCCGTGGGCACTGCCCAGATCGCGGCCGAGGGGGTCAATCTGGCCACAGGGGTGTTAAGTACCATAAGTAATAGCCGAGATGAGGTCGGCCACCTCGATAATTATCAGGAATACCTCATCGGCATCTCGCCCTGGTGGGGCTTCGCCGAAGGCCTCTTCCGCGCCACCACCAACGGCGCCCATGTCTCCGCTTCCTGGCCCCCCCCAGCGGGCACCGTCGGCGATGGCATGAACGCCATTCAGGGCGCCATCGGAGCCGTCAATAATATCCCCGGCATCGACATTCCAGATGTCTCTACCGGTCAATTTGATTCCCTTCCCGTTCAGAAAAGCACCGATTCATCGAGCACGGCCATCGCGCATACCGAGTATTGCGGCGAGTATATCATGTCGCCGGAGCAAATCCTGGCCAGCATCGACCATTATCAGGGAAGCGCCAGCTTTCCCTCCGGCATCTCTCGAGAAGGACAGACATTGGGCCTGACAGCGTTGGCCTTCATCCCGGCTTGCGTCATGGCTGGATTTGTCTTCGGAAATGACGTCCTCGACTACCGAGTCGACGAGGGACTCTTCTCCGGCGACCTGGGCGACAACACCTGGATGCAACGGACCTCGGCGACAACCTTCGCTTACCAATACACCGGTCATAGCGAGCGCCGCGCCAACTTCTATGAACATATGCTTCGCGACCACGACGAGGGCATGATTGCCTATGAGTCCGAGGGCAACTGGGCCATGTCTCGAAGTGAGATCTTTTACGGGCCCTCCCCCGCCGCCGAAGCCCTCCAATCCATCCCGGGCTTTTCGGGAGCCGGGGGCCTGGAATCCATTGGAAACGTCGCCTCCGATGCTCTGGCCGGTCCTGTGGTCGCCCTGGGCTCTGCGGGCCGTCCCCATATGTGGACGCCTCGATGGACTGCTCGGCTGCGACCGATGCAGCTTCCCGACGAAACTCCCAATGCCGACCTCGGCTCCATGTACGTCGATACCGTGCCCTACCTGGGCCTTGGGGCCCTCGCCCAAAGCATCTCGCCGGACTTTAACCTCACCCGTGCCGGTCGCGATCTCCTCTTCATGTACGCTGCCACCGAATCCTTCGACAATGACGATATGGAAGGACTATACCGATGAATCCTCTTACTCAGAGTCTTATTCGGCCACTCCAGCGCCTGCATCGAGACAGGCGTGCCACGGCACTGACGGAATTCGCCATCACCTTGCCGGTGTTCATGCTCTTCCTCAGCGGGATCGTCACTCTCTACGATCTCCAGCAACAAGCCCTCTTTACCCACCAAGAGTCGGTGTCAGAGCTCTGGGAACGGGCGGTGCACATCCAGGAAACCGGCCCCTTGGATAGCGCGATGAGTATGGCCCAGGGCAATCCCATGAGCACCCTAGAAGACATGGGACATATGTCCTCAGCGAGTGGAGCCTACTCGGTAAATTCCTTCTATAACGAAATGGGTTTTGGTGACGATTGGCTCGGCACTACCACCGATAATTTGAGCACCCTGGGCGGAATGCATGGTGACAGCGGTCTCAAAACCGAAGTGTTCCACCAAGCCGGGTTGACCCCCAACCATTGGAGCGACAATAGCTGGCCTCATCAAAATGTCAGTGATGTGGGCGACAGCAGCGCGTTGGACACGTTGATGCAGGATCGTATCGATCAGGGTGGTTTCCGACCGGCCCTGGCTGCCGGACTTCGCTACGGCATCGCCGGGGGTACGGCAGACCGAGAATTTTCCGTCAATGACTCCTTGCGAGAATACTCCGCGGAGTCGCTCACCGGTTATAACGCCTCGGCTCCCACCTATCCCTCGGAGCGCCTGGCCGCCGTCTTTTTTGCCTGGCGACATGTCAGCGGCACCGACGGATACGACAATATGATTGAGTTCGGCATCACCCGGGTCGGCAGTGGTGCTGACTCTGCTGGTGACGTCGACGATATCGCCACCGGCAACGAGGAATGTGAGGCCGAAACTCAAGCCTGGTCCGATTGCGTCCAAAACCAACAGGACCAGGGGACCTCCCAAGACGAGATCGAAGATGTCTGTGGCGACGTTCCCGACTGCGCCGAAGAGAGCAGCGATGGGCTCGATGATATCGGAAATTGCGAGGGCAGCAGCAACTTCGGCGGCATCGACCCCGACGGCTCCGGCGAGCCTGGATGCTGATAGACAGCCCACTTTATCACTGACCCTTTGCCACCACTCCTTGAGGAGTTTGCCATGACACATCCGCGCTGGATCGAAAGTGCGATTAAAATCGGTGCCACCCTATCGGTTATCGCCGCCTTCGCCCTTGTCTTTACCGTCGTCTCCACCGATGGGGATGTCTCCTCGGTCTCCGCCGATGTCACCGACCTGGTGCCCAAGGCCGTCATGCAGCACGGCAGCTTCGAACGGGTCGTCGAGGAATCGGGCCTTGAGCCTCGCCCCTATGACATGAACGGCAATCTGGTGAACTTCGCCGTCGGCGAATCCAACCTCTCTCCCACTCAGCTCGGCGACTACTACCAACAGCGACTCGTCCAGAGTGGGATCAACTCCCGGGTTTATGACGAGGGGCTCTCCGACAACCAGCACCGCCTCAACGAGACGGCCCTGGAGGCTATTCATCAGACCAAAGACGGCGATGCAGACACCAAGCCCGCCATCAAAGCCCAGCTCAACGACAAATTGCCCGACGATTACGACGAACGCACTGACCAATTTAGCCAGCAGCAGCACGCCATGCTCAACGGCGAAGTCGTCCCCCTTCATATGAGCGACAATCGAGTCACCCTCGCCGGCATCGACCCCCAAACCCCGACCAATGAACTGGAAGATATCTACCATAGCTGGCAACGAGACCCCATCAGCGACGAACTCGATCTGGAACGCAATATGGATAACTTCCGGTTCATCGAGGCCTATCGCGCCCCTGGCGACCGCGCCACGACCGTCAACGCCTCCTGGAGCGATGAGGATGGCGATTTTGATGCCACAAAGATGAGCGACCTCAGCGGCATGGAGCACGATTCGGAGGTCAAGCTGCCCTCCTGCCCCGGTTGTGAGCGAGTTCAGCGCCTGGAAGGCCTTCACCACGATGAGCCTTATACCCTCAACCAATTCGTCGCCCGCGCGGCCGTCCGAGACGTCCATACCTATTACGAACGCCTCCTCGGTGAGCGCGGCTGGACACCGGCCGACACGGACCATGTCCTCGACGATCTGGCCTACCACGTCCCGGAACTCGATGAGAAAAATCAGGGCGCCAAGACCTTCGTCCGCGACGGTGAGTTCATCAGCCTCCGCGCCATCCAGCAGGATGCCAACACCACTCGGGTCGTCGCTCTTCATGGCGACAAGCATGAATGAGTCCCCACTAGGGCGCCCCCGGCCGGGCCACCCGCCCGATCTGCACGCGCTCCCCGATGCGGTCGGCAAAGGCATCGACGGCCTCCCAGTCCGTATACTCCCGGTCCTGACCGGGCTCGGCCTCCGGATCCCGTCCGG
>CAZMJS010000002.1:0-144415 GCA_964566695.1 uncultured Bradymonadales bacterium | reverse complement strand
GAGCAGCCGTGGCCTCCGGAAAGAGCACGCGTCCGGCCAGGTCGCGGTCGATGGCGTCCAGGGTGCGCACCGTAGTCCGACTAACCCGGCTCGTCCACTCGAAGCGCCCTTGAACGCGGCGCGAATCGCGCAGTTGGAACGCATCCCCGTGATGGAGGGCCCACATGTGGCCATCAACCAGTGGCATATCGGTCCCGAAGAGGGCCTGGTCATCGGCAAAGCGCTCGAAATAATTGATCAAAAAGTCATAGACAATCAACGCTGATATCTGGCGTGCGCCATCGCCGACGGTCATGTCCTGAGTGTGCTCTCGCAGGGTAGTTGCCAGGGAACCGTCACCGAGGACGTCCAGGCTTTCCAGATGCTCCGGGAGCGGTTCCTCCAATAGGGTGGTACTCTCACCGGCGGTAAGCCAGCGACGCCACTGACGGATCCATCGAGTGGGGCCTTCCAGAGGAAACGGCACGGCCGCTTCTGGCAGGGCTTGAGACCAACTTCCGTAGACGATGCGTGAGGTCTGGCCATCGATCTCGACTTCCTGCCAGTTGGCGTCCGCCATCCAGTCATCGGCACCATCGGGCCAATCGAGGGATTCAGCGACCTCCTCGGCCATCCATGCCGGCTCGGTGGTGGGAATGTGGAGGTGGCATTGAATCAGCTCACAGATCCGCCAGGTGGCCACCTCGTAGCTCCAATGGCCCGGTTGGTCAGGGTGCTCAGGCTTGAAGACCATTCGCTGATCGTTTTCGTGCTCAAAGATCGCGCCCACCTGCTGTCGCTCGTCGTAGGCGTCCACGGGCTGAAGCGTCGTGATGGCGTCCCCGTCGAGCTCTACCCAATCGTAGGTCATCAGACGGTCATCAGCCGTGACGGCGTCGCGGTGCAGGTCGAGGAGCTCCTGGGAATCGGGGGTGTGGGTGAGGCCATCGAGAGCGACTCGACGAGCTTCGTCAAACGCCTCCAGCTCCAGCAGAAGGGTGGCGAATTGGATGGCAAAATCGCTATCTTGTCGCCCCTCGTCCCAGTGCGCCCGCATGATTTCTGCAGCCCCCCTATCATCGCCCGCGGTGATCCGTTCCTCGATCCACTGGTCCGTCTCCACGGTCTGTGCAAACCCATCGGGGGGAAGGGCCTCGGTGACCGAGGCTTGAGCGGTGGAGATGGCTCCTTGAAGGACCTGCGGATCGGGGCCGTCGTCGACGGTGGGCTCCGATGGGAGTGAGTCGTCATCACTCAGAGAGCCCAGGAGATCCTGTCCCGGTTCGCTCAAGAAGAGGGCGCCCGCGGCGAGGACGGCCATACCTACGACAACTCCCGCAATGATCGGGGCCTTCGATGCGCCTTGCCGACGAGTTTCGGCCAGCGTGTCCTCGGCCGCTTTAATCCGAGCGTCATCGGAGTCGAGCTTGTCGGGCTCGGAGGTCTCGTTCACATCTGGGGACCGTGATGCGGCATAATCGTCGTAATTCTGTACGCTGCCGTCCGGTGCGTCTTTCAGATCCGCCTGTTCTGTACCCTTATCAGCAGCGGGTTCGTGCGTGGGTTGTGAGTCGACACGGGGGTCATCTTCGCTGTGTGAGTCATCTTCGCTCGGTGCAGGGTCGACGGCGGCGTCCGTGACGCCTTCTTCGAGACTGGCGTCATCGCCGGGTTCATCCCGCCCAGATTCCTCTGACACCTCGTCGTCGTCCACCGGAAGTTCGCCAGACTCCGGCTGAACGTTCGGAGTTGGCTCCGACGGGGGCGTCGAGTCATGGTCTGGGGGTGCCACTGGAAGCGCAGGGGAGGACGCCGATTCGGAGGGGTCGTCCTCATCCGTTGCCTGGGCGCTATACATTTTTTGGGTGGACTTGCTGGGCACCGATGGAAGGTCGGGCTCCGGAGCGGGGTCTGGTCCCGTCCCCTCGGGCAATTCAGGCGCTGAGTCGTCGATCTCCGCGGCCGGACTTGGTTCCGCCTCGGTGCGTTGTTCCTCGACGGGGGGGAGTTGCGGCGCTGCATCGGTATCCTCGGGGGGCGGAGTCGACTCGCTTTCCGAGGCAGGGGGGGTGGGCTCCGAATCGCCATCGTCGAGGTGGGCAGATTGGGTTTCGAGATAGAGCGGGTGTTGCGACAGAGGGGTCCACTCCTCCGGTTTTTCAGCGATGTCTTCATCTCCGTCGAGGATTCCATCACTGATGAGTTGTCGCACGCCGGACTCGTCGATCGGTTCGTAGACCACTCCATCGATGCGCAGTCGAAGATCACCACGGCCGAGCAAATTCTGGATATCGCTGGCCCTTAAGCGGATCATACCGCTTCCCTTGAGCTCACTGGCGTCACCGGAGGCCGACTTCTTTTTCTGACGGCGCTTCTTTAAGCGGGCCAACATGGACTGGGTGGTGGTGCGACCGCGCTTCTTAGAGACCTCTTCGATGGGCGAGGAGTCTTGTTTGGCTGGTGACGACGAGTCAACGTCGTCAAAAAGGTCGCTGTGATCCGCGGGTTCGTCGGTGTTGTCATCATCCCCCAGAATATCGGCCATGTCCTTATCGCTAAGACCCACGGCATCGTCGATGGCGATCTCCGACGTTTCATCTCCCTGATCGGAACTGGGAACTTGCTCACCGTGACCTGACTTCAGGCGTTGACGCAGGGATCCGGAGTCCGTGCCGCGACGCTTTCGTACCTTTTTGAATAGTTTTGCCAGAGGAGGGCGAGTGGTGTCGCCGTCGTCACTGGTGGCCTCGCTTGGTTGGGAGCCCGAGGAGAGCTGCTTTCCCGAGGCGCTCTTTTTGCGTTCCTTAATGCGTTTGAGGAGATCCGAGGCCGGTCCCTGGATGGTATGAGAGGCGCGAGATTCCGATGATTCCGGCTCCGAGCCCCGGTCATCCACAGCGTCCTTGGGCACCACGGGATTTTCCCGGGTGCTGCGCAGATCGCGTCGGGTCTTGGCTTGCTCACGCCCCGGAGCGATGGAGGCTCTCGGCGAGGTCTTTAGTCCGCCGGGTCGGCCATCTTCCGGGATATCGTCGGGCGAAACAGCGGCTGACGAGCTTTCGCTGGCCAATCGCTCGATGGTGCTCTTATTGACCAGTCGCGGCGAGGTCTCCTGGTCGTGGGCATCGAAGTCCCCTGGGCTGGGTTCGTCCTCAGATGGCGCCGGGGTTGATTGCGCGGAGGAGGCCTGGTCCAGCAACGAGGGGTCCACCGGGGCCGTGGTGTCGGCGCCATCAGCCCTCTTGAAGGGATTGCCCGAACGACCCACGCCGGGCAACCCTGCCATGGTGGAATTGGCAGTTAGGTCGTCGGGAAGGTGTTGAAAACGATCAAGGGGAGACGTTGGTTTCGGTTTCCATCCAGAATCCTCTGCGGCGTCTCGAATCACCGCCTGGGGTATATCTCCTTGGCATCGAGGACAGGGGATGGAGCCCGAGGGAAGCCGCCCCTTTTTTGGGGTCAGGCGAAAGCGACGCTCGCAGCTCGGGCACTGAATTTCGATGGCTTCGGGAGCGTTGTCTCCCATAGGTAAGACTCACAACAGCAGGAGCGGGTTGATGGTCCCCGGAGGGCCACGAGGGTCGCCGAACCGGGGGGCGGCTCAGCGGTGTTCGCCGTCGTCTCATGGGGACGGCGACCGGCGGGTCATCTCGGGGGAGGCACAATGGTCCACCTCACCGTACACCACGATTGGGATCCACTCAATAAATGTCATGGGCCGTTGGTGGTGATATACCCGTTGGTCGAGCACTCAGAGGCGACCCCATCGACGTCGGAGTGTCCACTCAATGGCCAACAGCCCGACGATGACCAGGAAGACCCAGAGGCTATCCCATAGTTGGACCACCCGCCGATCATGGACCTGGCGGTGATGGGGTTCGTGAAAGTGCAGCGACCGGGGTTGCCAATCGGGAAGGACGGCGTGGTAGGCGTCGGTGGCGTCGGCGATGCCCTCCAACAATCGGTGACGGGGCACGATATTTCGGTATTGGTCGACATCGGGGGTGACCAATACGCGGTTGTCGTCGCTGAGTGTGCCAGCGTCGGTTGGGATTTCAGCACGGAGATCGTAGAGGCCCGGTGTGTCGAAGGCCTCCTCCAGATTCCATAGCCCCTCGTGGTCCGTGCGAAACGAGATGGTGCGTTCCTCTCGGAGGTCTGCATCATCACGGGGTTCACCGAGTTGGTCGAGGGGAGTAAATTCGATGCGAAGGGTGCCGGACGCGTCGTCTCGTGGGCGGTAGTCCGAGGTGTAGGCGCGCACCGAGGCATCCAGAGACTCCCCTGGGGATACGATGTCACGGTTCATATCTAATCGCAGCAACTTCAGGTCCGGGTCTTGGATGAGCCAGCGCATGGCCCGGTTCCAGAAGTTTTGGTACTCCCGCGCGGTGCCTCCCTCGCCAATATGCTCGAAGCCCCAGCGCCAGGAGGAATCACTGGTCAGTGCCATGACGCGGCCTTCTCCCCGCTCCGCCACGGAGATCACGGGAACCGGTTCTCCGCCATGGCTGCGTGTGGGGTGGTGGGCCAGGACCGTGGCGTCATCGGTAGCTCCCTCCACCATATTGGCCCCCCGAAGAGGAGGTAAATCTTCCCAGATTTGGCGGTTTTGCGACGGTTCGAATGCCAATTGGGTGATGGGATGGCGGTTGCCGGCCTCCGTTAATTGGGGGCGGAAATGCTCGTCATTCATTAGGGCTTGGCGGTTCCTCGATGAAGGGAGTCGAACGGGTAAAATGGATTCAATCGGGGTGCGGTGATATCCACCACTGGCAAACGATAGGTCTCCCCCGATCATGGCGAACCCTCCACCGTCTTGAACAAAATCGGCGATATTGCTCAGGTATTGACCCATTCGGTAGGGGCCAAAGTTGAAGTTTTGGAAGAGCACCAGATCGAAGCTTCCCAGTTCGTCATCGAAGAGTTCGTTGGTCGGAAAGCGGATGAGGCTCATTTCATCCTGTGGCACCAAGTTGGGGTTTTCGTCGGTGCGCAAAATGAAAAAACTTATCAGCTCAATATTGGGGTTGCGCTTTAAGAGGCGGCGCAGAAAACGCTGGTCCCAAGAGGGTCGGCCGACCACCTGGAGGACTCGGATGCGGTCGCGGATGACGGGGATCACGAAGTGATAATCGTTATTTTCGTAGAGGGCTTCGTCCTCGTATTCCGGTAGGTGCGCGGTGTAGACCTCTTTTCCAATTTCCTCGGGGACAAACTCGAATTCCAGGTGGTAGTCGCTTTCACCGGGGTGGATTTGAATGTCTTTGGTGCTGATGGTCACGCCGTCTCGACGCAGTTCCACTGGGACTCGTTTGGGTTCCATACCATGGGCCCGGATATGGACGTCGACGGTGACTCGGTTGTGAACGAAGGCAAAATCATCGTGACCCACATCGTGGATCGCGATGTCTCGAAGACCGCGGTCGCCGGTGACGGCGAGGGTGTGTATGGGAACGCCCAGGCGCTGAACGATTTCCTGAGAGGCCTCGTCCAGGGGAGGGGCTTCATCTTCTATTCGCTGGAATCGCTGACCCAACTCGCCGGTGTCGATGCCGTCACTGAGGAGAACGATGCCGGCGAGGTCTTTGCCGCGGTAATGATCCTCGATCCGTGTAAGTGCATCGGTCAGGTTGGCGTCCGTGCCCTGAGGGTCGAGACCCATCAAGGCGTTGGCATCGGTGGGGCGAAACTCATCGCCGTATTGGAAGAAATCAAATTGATGTTCGTGTCCGTAGCGCTCTTGAAGGTCGCGCACTTCTTGGATCGCTGCACGAGCGCGATCAAAGCGCGATTCATCGCCCTCCACGGTAAGGTCCATCGTCATGCTTGTATCGACCACCACGGCGACGTGATTGGCCACCGGTGAGGTCTGGCGAAGATCGACGGCCGGTTCCAGCAGCAGGGCCAGCGCCAGGGCGATCACGAAAGCCCGTAGACCGATGAGCACGGCCCGCCGGTGTGGCCGAAGATCCCGCAGGTCGTAGATGCTAAAGAGCAGGGCGGCCCCGGCCAAGATGGCCAATAGTCCTAGCCAGAGGGTTCCCCAGTCGCCCATCCATAGAAGATCCGTCGTGTTGTAGTCACCGAAAGCGAACATAAAGGCTCCGCGAGGGGGGGTTAATCACCGACCTGCCACTGTCGCCGCTCCAGGATGAAGGGGATATGTACCTGGTCCGCCTTATAATTGACGGTCAGGGCGTACATCACCAGGTTGATGCCAAGGCGAAAGGCCATCTCCCGCTGGCGATCGCCTCCGGGCCGCACGTCATGTTCCCAATTGCCGAAGGTATCCCGAGCGAGGGCCCCGAGCACGTCATTGGCACTGATGATCACCGCCAGGCGATCGGCGTCGGCAATGCCCTCCATCCTGTCCGATCGGTCAACCCGTCCTTTGGGACGTTCAATCAGGTAGAAGGACTCATGAACCGTATGGTCCTTGGGAATGGATTGGATATCCCGATCCGGGAAAGCACGCCCTAGATCGCGGCGGACCGCCTCCAGGAACGGCCCGTCGGAGAGTCCGTCGGCGGCGTCCACAAATAAAAATCCTCCGGCCAACAGATAGGTACGCAGGGCCGAGAGGGCGTCGTCGTCCATCGGATCAAACCGTCGGTCACCGCTCCAGGCGAGCATTGGGGATTCAAAGAGCTCATCTCGCGTCGGATGGACCGTGGCGATGTCCGTATTCACCTCGATGCTCGTGCGCCGGTCCACCTCCTGGAGGAGTCGGCGCAGGGATCCGCTCCGGGGCTGAGCCTGATTGGGGTGGGGGCTGAACCGACCGATGGTGATTCGATGTTGGCGATCGAAGGCCCACAAGGAACTCGGGATGGACGCGATAGCCGCCCCGGCGGCCAGGCATTTTAGGAAGTGGCGACGTTTCATGGAGGGTCTTTTCGAGAGGATCAGTCATGATCTCAATCGCACCGATGTGGTACCATTGGAGAGGCCCGCTGACGCAAGGGCCCAACAGCCGTGGGTGCGCCGAACATTCCTGCTCCCCATCACCGTTGGGTCCCTTTTGGAACCAAAAGAGGTGTGAATGACCATGATGTCCCCCACAAGAGTGCTACGGCTGATGGCTGGATGGATGACCATCGGCGTCTTTCTATTGATGGCCTGCGATTCCTCGACCAACGAGACGGAGGTCCCCTCAGAGGAGGAGGGGAGCTCGGAGCAGCAGGGGGTGGCGGAGCCAGAGACCCTGGTTCTCGAAGAGAGTCACGGCGAGGCCCTGACGCAGCTTGGCAGGGGAGAGCATCGCCAGTGGCTCGTCGAGAGCAGCGGAGATGCCCATCAACTCCTCTTGCTTATCCATGAGGCGCAAGGGGGACCCACAGAACCTGGCACCTATCGGTTTGGGGACGATGAGACGAGCGCCGCCACCTGCGGGATCTGTCTTCGGATCCTAAGCGATTGCCAGGCACCGGCGTCGCAGGGGCCCTGCGAGACGACACTGATGCCTTCCGGAGGAGGAGAAATCGACATCAAGGAGCTGGGCGACGGCGAGGACGGACACTTTCGAGGAGTACTGCGCTCCGTGCCGCTGCGTCCGGTGCAAATCGACCCCTCGACGCTGAACACCGAGGTGTTGAATGGGGACGCCAGCGACTACATATTGGAGGAACTCCTGCTGGATATGGAAGTGCATGATATGGACCTCCATCAGCCCTGTGGTGGTCACGGACGATTGCACGGGGACCACTGCCACTGCGATCCGGGTTATCAACTCAATCCGGCGGACCCCTTGGAGTGCGTTCCCGAGGAGACATTGCCATGACGCGCCTTGAAGAGCCCCTTTCGCCGTGGTTATTTTTAGGGCATCATTTGTCGGCTTGAAATAGAGTCGGCGAATTCCAAGTTTCAGGGATGACTCACGCGCTTTGCTCAATCAATCGCTAGCGCTCTCTTCCTCTTCAATGGAGCATAACGAAATGAATCACTTTCAGAATAACGGCGGTCACAATCAAGGTGGAGACTGGAGCCAAGGGGGACAGTCCCCGCACTATGCGCAGGGCGGAGGCCAACCCCACCAACCGTCGCACCGTGGTGGTGCTCGGGTGGTGGCGCAGGCCGATGAGAATACCCGGTCGGCGTTCATCCGACGGACCTATGCCCACCTGGTGGGCGCCGTATTCCTTTGCGTGGCGCTGATGGCACTCTTTGTGAATTCGCCATTTGCAGAGCCCGTGATCGGCATGATGTTTGCGCATCAATATAGCTGGCTCATCGTGCTGGCCATCTTCATGGGTTTCTCCTGGATGGGTGACGCCATGGCGCACCGCGTGGATTCCAAGGGGTTGCAGTATATCGGGCTGACCGTGGGAGTCGGGGCCTATGCCATTATCCTAACGCCCCTCGTCCTCATGGCTGCGGTCATGTCGGGGCCAGGGCTATTGATCAATGCCCTGCTGTTGACCTTTGTGGTCTTTGGAGCATTGACGGCCGTGGTATTTGTGACGGGCTTTGATTTCTCGATCCTGCGTATTGGCCTCATTATCGGCTCCGTACTGGCACTGGGTGCCATCGTCGGTGGCGTCTTGTTCGGTTTCACCCTGGGACTGGGTTTTGCGGTGGCCATGGTGGGCCTGTCCTCGGCCATGATCGTCTACCAAACGTCCAATGTCCTTCACCAATATCACCCCAGCCAGCATGTGGGTGCTGCACTGGGACTCTTTAGCTCGCTGGGCATGCTCTTCTGGTATATCCTGTCCATCTTTATGAGCCTTGATGGCTAATCGCTCGCCCTTGCAGGCTGCTAGCGCCTCCTCCCTGCGTCGCAGGGTTGGGAGGCGCTTTTTTGATCAGTCTAGTTCGTCGAGGACGCGGCGGATCTGCTGCAGGTTAGATCGCGTCTGCTCATCGCTTGGTTCATTGCTCGTGGAGTCGCCCGATGTGTCGAGGCCCAGTTGGCCTTGGTCTTGGGAGGTTGTGGCTCGTTGATCGCCATCGATGGCCTGGCGCACGGCATCAAACCCGGAGGGAAGGGGACGAACGTCCGACCCCCGTGCTGGTTCCGAGCGCCTGGAGGGCGCCGGATCTGTGCTGTCCTGGTTGGACTCTTCATCGTCCTGGAAGATGGTGGACTTAAGGGCCGAGAGATATTTTTGGTTTTGATTCTCCCGTTGGTCCTGAAGCGAATCGCTGCCCTCGGCGCTTCTGACCTCAAGGATATCCGGGGGAATTTCCTCCAAAAAGCGACTGGGGGTGCATCCGTAGGTCTGGCCGTAGCGCGTGCGCTCGGCAGCCGAGGTCATGCACAGCACCTCTTTGGCGCGGGTGATTCCCACGTAGGCAAGGCGTCGTTCCTCAGCGAGGCCTTCGACGGAGTCCGAACTTCGCTCGTGAGGCATCAGGCCCTCTTCCATGCCCACGAAAAAAACGGCGGGAAACTCGAGTCCCTTAGAGGAGTGGAGTGTCAGCAGTTTGACTCCGGCCGCTTGCTCGGCATCCTCCGCCTCATAGGAGCGGTCGAGGGATATACGCTCCAGGTAGCCCCGGAGTGTGCCACCTTCCAACTCCTCGAAGCGTTGGAGGCTTCCCAACACATCCAGGAGATTGGATATCCGACGGCGGGCGCGCTTGGGGTTCTTCTCGATATTTTTGAGGTGCTCTTCCAGACGCAATTCCTTGAGAAAGGCACGGCCTACCTCGGCCAGGGGTTCGCCTTGCTTTTCCGCCGTTTGAAAGCGCTGTCGGTAGGTATCCAGTCGATGCACGAGGTGTCGGATTTTGGAGGCTGCCGTCGGGCCGAGGCGTTCGATCAAGCTGTGGTCCTTGCCGATGGCGCGCAGGGCCTTCAAGAAGGTGAGGTCGTTGTGATGAGCGAAATCACTGATGCGTTCCAGCAGCGTTGGCCCGATCCCGCGAGGCGGGACATTGACCACCCGCCGGAGGTTGACCTCGTCGTTGGGGTTGAGGCAGGCCTTGAGATAGGCGATGAAATCCTTGACCTCCTTGCGATCGAAAAACTCCGTTCCGCCCACGATCGTATAGGGGATGCCAAACGTACGAAGGGCCTCTTCGAAGGGCCGAGCCTGGGGATTGACCCGGTAGAGAATGGCGAAATCCCGGTATTGAAGGCCCCGGTTGAGCTTGATTCGCTCGATCTCGGCGGCCACAAATTCCGCCTCCTCGCGGTCATCGGCGCATTGGACCCAACGCAGCGGGGGACCATTGCCTTGAGCGCTCCATAACTCCTTGTCCTTGCGGATCGCATTGTGGGCGATGAGGTGGTTGGCAGCCCTCAAAATATTGCTGGTGGAGCGGTAATTTTGCTCCAATTTGATGACCCGCGTCTCGTCGAAGCGGTGTTCAAATTCCAGGATATTCTCCGCGACGGCACCGCGAAACCCGTAGATGGATTGGTCGTCATCGCCCACCACGCAGATATTTTGGTGGTCCTTGACTAGTTCGTCGAGAAATAAAAGCTGGGTGTGATTGGTATCCTGATATTCATCGACCATGACAAAGTGGAAGCGGCTGGCCCATTTTTGACGGACCTCTTCGTGATTCTGAAAGAGGACCACGGGCAGGCAGATAAGATCGTCGAAGTCGACGGCATTGAGTCCGCGCAGAGCGCTTCGATAGCGCTGGAAGATGCGCTGAGCAAAGGGCATCATCGGGTTGTGACGGAGTTCATCGAGCTCAGCGGGCTCGCAAAAAGCCATCTTGGCTCGGCTGATCAGGCTGAGCACACTTCGTGGGTCGACCTTGTCGGGGTCGAGGTCCATTTCGTGGATGGCCTCTTTGACGACGGCGACCTGATCGCCTTGATCGAGAATGGTGTAGGGGCGCTTAAAGCCCAGGTGGTCGATGTCCTGACGAAGGATGTCGGCGCCCAGGCTATGGAAGGTCGATAGGTATACGTCTTTGGCGCGTTCCTTTCCCGTGAGACGAGCCACCCTCTCGCGCATCTCGTCGGCGGCCTTATTGGTAAAGCTGACCGCAAGGATGTCGCCCGGGGCGATGCCACGACGAATCAAATAGCCGATGCGATGGGTGATTACGCGGGTCTTTCCACTGCCGGCTCCTGCCAGAAGTAGCAGGGGACCGCCGAAGTGCTCGACGGCCTGCCGTTGCTGCGGGTTTAGTAGATCGAGTTGAAGATCCATGATCTGGGGCGATGCTCTTGGGGAAGGGGGCTATTGTGATTGGCAGACCTGGTGGTCGCAAGACATGGTGGAGGAGCCTAGTGAAAAGGCCTGGACGTTGTCCAACCGTGGCCATTTTGTTGGTGGCCGGACTGGTAATTCGGCGCGCTGTCTGTAAACTCTACGGCCAGCAGGAGAGCCCTGAACGAGGACTGTTAGCAGAGCAACTCAAATGGAATATAACACAAACTACGACGCCATCGTTATCGGCGGCGGACACGCCGGATGCGAAGCGGCCAGTGCCCTGGCCCGCATGGGTCACCACACGCTGTTGGTGACCATGAATATCGATACCATTGGTCATATGAGCTGCAATCCGGCGATCGGCGGGGTGGCCAAGGGGCATCTGGCCCGTGAGGTCGATGCCCTCGGCGGGGTCATGGGGCTTGTGGCCGACGCGTCGGCAATTCACTACAAGCGGCTCAATCAGAGCAAGGGACCGGCGGTTCGGTCTCGACGAGCCCAATGCGATATGCGGGCCTATCGAAAGAATATGCAGTGGGAGTTGATGAACACCGATAATCTCGACATCAAGCAGGGCAGTGTCGAGGATCTCAAGATGAGCCGCCGCGACGATGGATGGAAGGTCGAGGGCGTGATCACGGGCCTCGGCGTACTATACCGCGCACAGACGGTAGTGGTGACCACGGGGACCTTTTTGAGGGGGCTATGCCACGTGGGTCTCGACAATTTCGAGGCCGGCCGAGCTGGCTCCCAGGCTTCTTATGGGCTCAGCGAGACCCTTGCCGATCTGAATCTGGAGATGGGTCGGCTCAAGACAGGGACGTGTCCCCGTCTTGATGCTCGCACCATCGACTGGGACGTCATGGAGCGCCAGCCCGTCGACGATCCGCCCAAGCGCTTCAGCGTCTACCACGAGCCCCCGATGATGAAGCAGGTCGACTGCTACATCACTCATACCAATGAGGAGACCCACGAGGTCATCCGACAGGCCACGGACCGATCGCCAATGTTCTCGGGCGTCATCGAGGGGATTGGACCCAGGTACTGCCCAAGCCTGGAGGACAAGGTGGTTCGGTTTGCCGATAAGGACCGCCACCAGGTGTTTTTAGAACCCCAGGGGCTGGACACCGTGGAGGTCTACCCCAACGGGCTATCGACGAGTCTGCCGCTGGACGTGCAGGTGGCCTTTCTGGAGACGATTCCGGGGCTCGAGAATGCCGAGATCATGCGTGCGGGCTACGCCGTGGAGTATGACTGCGTAAACCCAGTGCAGTTGGATCATAGCCTCAACTTGCGTGGCGTCGATGGTCTCTACCTGGCGGGACAGATCAACGGTACCTCGGGGTATGAAGAAGCAGCCGCCCAGGGGTTGATGGCCGGAATCAATGCCGCCCGGCACATGCGGGATGAAGCCCCGTTCGTGCTGGGTCGAGACGAGGCCTATATTGGGGTTCTCATCGATGATCTCATTACATCGGGGGTCGATGAACCCTATCGCATGTTCACCAGCCGTGCGGAGTATCGCCTCCTTCTTCGCGAGGACAACGCCGATTGGCGCCTCAGCGAATACGGCCACCAGCTCGGCTTGGTCAGCGATGAGCATTACCGGCAATTCCGCACCAAAAAGAAGCACATCGAAGAGACCCGCCAAATTCTAAAGGAGACCATGGTGGGGGCCTCGCGCGAAAACCTGGCGGTCGCTGAATCGGCGGGGATCGATGGGCTGGGCAACGGGATGACCCTGGAGGCCCTACTTCGCCGCCAGGGAGTCACCTTAGAGGTCTTGCAACCGCTGGCAGAACACGTCCGTCCGGGCTTGGATCTGGGGGCGATCGACGAGGAGACCAGGGAGGCCATCGAAATCCAGGTGCAATACGAGGGCTATATCGAGCGCCAGCGTGAGAAGGTCGAAGAGCACCGCAAGATGGAGGCCAAGGAGATTCCGGAGGCACTCAATTACGCCGAGGTCCACGGACTCTCGCACGAGGTGCGAGAGCGGCTGGACAAGGTGCGACCGGGCAATGTGGGGCAGGCCTCGCGCATCACAGGCGTGACGCCGGCGGCCATTTCGGCGCTGTTGGTCCACCTGCGGGCTGGCTGAGAAGACGTCACGGCCGTTGGCTTCGACGGCGATAGTCCGGTGCTTGTAATTCGATGAAATCGGCCATGTCGTGGAGGCGGCTAAACACCCGCTGCCCGACCCGATCGGGGAGGCTCTCGGCCTCCATTTGACGCCGAAAATCGCCGGATGAGGTGTCGCCAGAGGGGAACTCGTCGCTGGTCTCCATGGCGTAGTTGGTCGTAAATAGGGTGGTCAGCGAGTTGTTGTAGCGCTTGGAGATAATCTCGTCGATGATGGAAAGCTGCCAGTTGGTTTTGCGGCCCTTTCCCAACTCATCGATGGCCAGCACTGGCAGGTTGATGATCGGCTGAAGGATGGCCGTTTCTCCTTTTCCACGGTCGAATTGGCGCCGGATATCACTGAGAAGGTGGGTAAATTCGATAAATTTGGCGCTGATCCCCTTTTCGAGAGTCAGTCGGCGAATCACTCCGGCCAGAAGGTGGGTTTTGCCGGTGCCCACGGGGCCGTGAAGCAAGAAGCCTCGATCGCCGGGGGTGAATCCCCGGACCCAATTATAGAGGGAAAAGCGCACCTTATGCAGGTTGCCCAGGGGACGCTGGGAGCCCTCGTAGTGGGTCTGAAAATTGTCCAGACGGGCATCGCTGTGGCGTCGTGGGAGGGAGGCGTCGTTGAACGCCTGGATGCGGCGGTTAAGGGCACCACATACGGGGCAGCGCCGGGCGATCTCGTATCCGCGCTCGTCGATGTCGTAGGTATATTCCTGGCCGTGGCAGGCTGGACAGGTCCCGAAACAATCGCCGCAGATGCGGGCGCCCACCCGCTCGCCGCGCAATTCGATAATATAGCGATTGGTATCACAGGTGGGGCAGGCTTTTGTGTAGTCGTCGAGGTCTTCCATTCAGGTCGTTCCTGGGCAGGGGGCGTCGCTCGTCATCAATGTCCAGAGCCGAGATTCCATGGCTTTCATCTGGGATTGCTCAGTTTCCGTCTGATGATCGTAGCCCACCAGGTGGAGGAGCCCATGGATGAATAAGAAGGCGATTTCATCACCGACGGACCAGTCGAGTGCGTCAGGCCGATGATCCAGTTCAATGGCCACGCGGCGACGGTGTTCGCCGGACTGTGCCATGCGTTTGGCCGTGGGGGCGGAGATGATGATATCGCCCAGATGGGGAGGGTTGTCGGGGAGTTTACTGGCTTCGAAGGCAGGAAAAGACAAGACGTCTGTGGGCTTATCCTGCTGGCGCCAGGTACGATTTAGCTCTTGGATAGCGGCATCGTCGGTCACCAGGAGGCTCACCACGGGGTCATTGAGATCCAAGGCGCGGAAGATCGGCTCGAGGTGTGTCTCGATCCTTTCGATGGCTTGTGCGATGGCCTTTGGAGTCTCCATCGTCGTCTCTACGTTGGCCGCCAGAGGCATCATTGCCCTCCTTGGAGTCTGAGGTGTCCGCGCCGTCGGAGCCGCTCTGTTCTTCGATCTCGTCGGGCTCTTGGACGCGGGCCTTGTCTTGGGGTTTAGCCTTCTTTTTATCGTCCGGGTATTCCGGTCGCTGGTGATAAATACCGGTCAGGATGCGATTAAACGCATCGCCAATCTTATTGAGATCTTGAAGGGTGAGGTCGCACTCGTCGAGCTGGCCGTCGCTAAAGGCGCGATGGATCATCTTTTTGACGAGGCCCCGCAACCGTGCGGGGGTAGGGTTGGGCATGGCCCGGCTGGCGGCTTCCACGCCATCGGCGAGCAGACAAATCGCGGTCTCCCGAGACTGCGGGCGGGGACCGGGGTACCGGTAATCCTCTTCCTTGACCTCCGGGATGTTGGGGTCTTCGGCTTCTTTGGCCTTGTGGTAGAAGTAGGCAATAAGGCTGTCGCCGTGATGTTCGGCGATAAAGTCTTGAATCTGCTGGGGAAGGCGATGGCGCCGGGCCATGTCCAAGCCGTCTTTGACGTGAGCTTTGATGATCAAGGCGCTCATATTGGGTTTGAGTTTGTCGTGGGGGTTTTGACCGGCTTTTTGGTTTTCGGCGAAATACTGTGGATTATTGGCCTTGCCAATGTCGTGGTAGTAGGAGCCCACGCGGGCCAGGAGGGCGTTGGCCCCGATGGCCTCGGCGGCGGCCTCGCAAAGCGAACCCACCATCATGGAGTGGTGATAAGAGCCGGGGGCTCGGAGGATCAACTCTCGAAGGGCGGGCTGGTTGAGATTGGCCAACTCCAAAAGCTTAATATCCGTCGTATAGCCAAAGATCGACTCGAACACCGGTAATACGGCCAGGATGAAGAAGCCGGCGGCCACACCTCCACCGATGCTAAATAGCAGGTGATAAAAGGTCGCCGCTTGCAATAGCTCTCCCTGCAACAGGAGGTAGCCCAGGACGGTCATGGCATTGACCCCGCCGACGGCCAGGCCAGACCACATCAACGCCATGCGATGCTTGACCTGTTGGACCATTGTGATGCCCACGAGGGTGCCGACGATGGTGTAAATCGCAAAGAAGAGCGACGTCCCGGCGATGACCCCCACAAAGAGGGCGAATAGGAGGGTAAACATGACGGCGTGTTCGCTATCGAGCACCAGGCGGATGAGCATGCCCCCGGCGGCGACGGGGATCAGCAGGTACCAGCCCTCGAGATCGATGGTGGTCGACTGCTCTGCCAGCGCGTGGCTGACGGCAGTGCCCACCCGAGTCAGTAACAACATGATCAACAGGGTAGTCGCCAGAAAGACCAGGTCTCGGGGGCTGGGCTGAAATTGACGGATATTTCGGCGGCCGAAGCCATAGGTGCTAATGAGGACAAGGAGGGCCAGGAGGGTAACGCCGATCACGATCTGAGTGGCTCCATAGCCATCATCACCGGCTTCCATCTCCTGGAGGATGCGATAGTCGCGGTCGGTGAAAATACGCCCCTCATCGACGATGGTCTGGCCCTCGCGAAATTGCTCACGCACCATTTGGTCGGCCACGGAGTCGCGAGCTCGCTGTCGCTTGGAAAGCGTGGCGCTCTCGTTGTACTCCGTATTGGGCTCCACCAGGGCCTGGGCAGCCTCGGTGATCGCGTCGCGAAGCGATGCATTATCGATGGCCACCCGAGCGCCCTGCAGGGCATCATCGATCAGGGGGGCCACCTCGCCGAGATGGATGAAGCGATCATCGAGATCACTGACGTGGTACTCAATGACGGGGCTGCCATCGCGGAGGCGTCGCAGGTAGATACCCTGTTCGCGAGATTCGCCGAGGCGTCGTCCGTTGGAGATGATCAACTCGGTCATGGTTTCTTCGATGAGATGGCTCAGTACGCGCTGGGCCTCTGGGGAGAATCCGGCGCGGGCGAATTCATCGAAGTGGGAGCGGGCAAGACGGGTGTCCAGATGGGACTCAAAGGCCTCATCGCGGGCCTGGCGGGCCCACTGCAGGCGCTGCCCGACCGAGGAGGCGTCGATGAGGGATTGGGTCAATAGCTCGTCGGAGGTTGCCTCGTCCTCCAGCGCTTGCAGTCTCAGGGGGTCTTCTTGCTCCAATTGTTGGCGGCTGGCATTGGCCAATTCTTGACGCATGGTTTCAAAGGCCCGATCGATATTGGCACTGATTTCCTGGCCGCGATCCTCATTCCAGTCGAAGACGGGAGGCACGGCATCGGCGACCTGTTGACGCAACTCATTGGTGGCCTGGAGGTCTTTTTCGGCGAAGGTAAAATCGCGATGGGCTTCGATGGAGTAGGGCGCCACCTGGCCGATGGCATCGGCGTCGAGGCCGCGATCGGCGTCGCCGACCCCTCCCAATAGAATGACCACAATGGCCGAGACGAAGAGGGCGAAGGCCAGAAACTGGACGAAGAGATTGTCCATTAATTTCTGGACCCCGTCTTTTTCCAGAACGGGCCCGGAGGAAAAGACCGAGGCTTTCGATTTGGAGTCTTTGGCCATGGAACCTAAGCGTGTAAGCGATATATCAGCCCGGGCGCTCACGGATCGATCCGGTGGGGGCGCCCTGGGGAGGCGACTTACCATGCAACCCCGAAAGGGGGTTGGCAAGGCAGGTAGGACTCCGCGTGTGGCGGAGTTGACCTTTGCTCCCCGTGATTATCCATCATAGTAGAGGGAGAGCTTGGTGGGAACAAAGGACCGACCCACCGCGCTTATAACCCATGTTACGACGTGCCGAGGTCTCATCGGTGAGACGCCTCGTGGGACGCAACGAATCAAGGAACGAAGTCATGAGTCACCAGCTCTATTCCGGACGCTATCTTGTCATTTGCCTGTCGGTGTCGATCGTTTGGTCGTCGGCGTTGATGGGATGCGATCGACAGGAATTCGATGTCGACGATGATGTGGAAGTCACGGAATCGTCGGCGGAATTGGGCACGCACTACACTTTGCATGTGGACGCTCAGGACCTGGTGGTGGGAGAGGAGGGGGAGGTGGGCTTTAAGATTCGCCCAGGGGACCAATTGGAGATCAACCTGGACTTTCCGTGGCGCGTGGATTTCGAAGACAGCGACTCTTTGCAGCTCAGTGATCGGCAACTGAGTAGAGACGCGTTGGACCTGTCCAAGGAGAGGGCTGTTTTACCAGTGGATGTCACGGCCATGGAACCCGGCGAGCATCGCGTGGAGGCGCGGGCTGACTTCAGTGTATGCAACGATCAACGCTGCGATATTATGAGAGACGAGCCAGTTGAATTTATCGTTCAGGCCAGTGATTGAACGGGTTCATCACAGATGCTTAATCTAGCCTAGCGGGACTCGGGGAATTATGAATCAAAACGAATCCATCGTGGAGCAGTTGGCGACCCAGGTCCGAGAGGATTATGAGGCTAACCGACGCATCTTGAGCATGACGCAATTTTTGGAGGCTTTTGAGGATGACCCTCGCCTCCACGCCCGGAATAGCGTTCAGTACCTGAGGGATTGCTTTCTCTATTTTGGCCGGGAAACCAAACCGCTGGTATGGGGTGAGGTGACGCATTACGGGTTATTTGATGCCCCCTTCGCCAATGGCCGGGACCGGCTCATCGGTCAGTCGCGAGCCCAAGAACGGGTGTATCGTCTCATCGATAATTTTGTGCGCGAGGGTAAGGTCAATAAGCTGATCCTCCTTCACGGCCCCAATGGAAGCGCCAAGAGCACACTTATCAAGACCCTCCTGCGAGCGCTGGAGGCGTACTCCAAAACGGAGGAAGGAGCCCTCTACCGGTTTAACTGGATCTTCCCCAATGAGAAATTGGCCAGCGGAGGCTCCATCGGTTTTGAGGGCTACCGGGCCCGAACCGTGGAGGATACCTCGTTGGAGAGCTTCGCCTTCTTGGACGACGAAGACGTCGACGCCAAGATTGCCAGTGACCTCAAGGACCACCCTCTCTTTCTAATTCCACGTGAGCAGCGCCATCGGTTGCTCACCGATGCCATTCCCAATTGCATCATCCCCAGTGAGGAGCCCAACGGCGATGAGGCCCGCCAGCGATTGGAGGCCGGCGATGGCGACCATAGCAATAGCCAGCGACGACCCTTTACCCTCAGTGATTATATCCTGCATGGGGACCTTAGCCATACCAATCGCCAGATATTCGACGCCCTGCTGACGGCTTATCGAGGCGATTTTCGCAAGGTTCTTCGCCATGTCCAGGTGGAGCGCTTCTTCATTAGCCGCCGCTATCGCACGGCGGCGGTCACCGTCGAGCCCCAGATGCAGGTGGATGCCAACCTGCGTCAATTGACGGTTGACCGTAGTCTCAACTCGTTGCCCGTCAGTCTCCAGAACCAGACCCTGGTGGAACCCTTTGGCGATCTCATCGACGGCAACCGAGGATTGATCGAGTACGACGACCTATTTAAACGGCATCCCGACCAGAATAAATACCTGCTGGCTACCAGTGAGAAGGCCCGGGTGTCGCTCCAACATCGCATCGTGCATCTGGACGCCATCCTGATGGGGACGGCCAACGAAGATTATCTCGACGCCTATAAGCAGAGCGCCGACTACTCCTCGTTTAAGGGACGGGTGGAGCTGGTCCGGGTGCCCTACCTGTTGGACTATACAGTGGAGGAGCTGATCTATCGCGAGCAGCTCAAGAGCATTCACTTCATCAAACGGGTCGCCCCGCACACGACGATGGTGGCTGCTCTATGGGCGGTGCTGACCCGGTTAAAGCGGCCGGATTCCACGGACTACGAGGCATCCATTCGCGACGTGGTGGCCAACCTCAGCCCCCTGGAGAAGGCCGATCTCTACGCCCGAGGAAAGGTACCGTCGAATATCGGCCCCGAGCGAGCACGAGAGCTTAAGGCTGTGGTGCCCGATATGATGGAAGAGGGCGCCGAGACGGCCCAATACGAAGGTCGCCATGGGGCGAGTGCCCGAGAGATGAAGGTTATCCTCCTCAACGCAAGCCAAAACGACCGCTTCCCCACGCTCTCCCCGCTGGCGGTCTTTGAGGAGCTGGAGGACCTGGTCAAGGACCCCAGTGTCTTTCCCTTCCTGCAGATGAAGGCCGATGGAGCCTATCATCGCCACGGCGACTTCATCGACGTCGTGCGCGAGCGATACCTGGATATCATCGATGTGGAGATTCGAAGCGCCATGGGACTGGTCGACGAGAGTCAGTACGAGGATCTCTTTGAGCGTTATATGGACCATGTCAGCCAATCGCTCAAAGGCGAAAAGGTCTACAACCGCATCACCGGGGCCTATGAGGATCCCGATGAGGAGCTAATGGCCGATATCGAGGCCACGATCACCATTGAAGAGGATCCCGAGGATTTTCGACGAAACCTGATCTCATCGATCGCTGCCTATACCATCGACAACCCCACGGAAGACGTCAATTATCGAAAGATCTTTCCCACCATCTTCGAGGCGCTGCAAGAGGCGTTTTTCCAAAAGCGCCAGCGTCAGATTCAGCGTATTGAGGAAAATCTTCTGACTTATTTCGAGGGCGATGAAGACACATTGAGCGCCTCGGAACTGGAGTCCGTCGAGCGAACGCTGACCAATCTCAAGGAACGCTATAATTATTGCGACGAGAGCGCGCGAGAGGCGGTGGCCTTCTTGCTATCGAAGCGTTATAAAGAGTGACGTGGTGATACGAATCAGCGCTTAATTCTCGGCGAAGCTCCCCAGGAGCCGCCGGGTACTATCGACGCAAGAGGTCGGCGGTGAGGTGTGGAATGAGCAGGTTACCGAGAGCTTTGGCGGGGTTGATATTGGTATTCTCATTGCTGCTGAGCACGGCAGCGATGGCCGACGAAGCCGATGAGGTCGGCGACCAACTCCAGAGCTATGCGGAGCAACTCGATGGGCTTCAAGAAGACGCCGAAACCTTTGCTCCGGAGGCCTATGAGCGGACTCGCGGATGGCTAAACGAGGCCAAGCACATTCATCAGGAGGGGCGGAGCTCGGGCCTGGAGCAACGATTGCGACGCGTAGACCATTCGCTGGATCTGCTACGAGCCCGGGTGACCACCGAGGAGCTCAAGGCATCCATCGAGAGTCAAAAAGAAGCCTACGAAAGCTCCAAACGCCAAGTCGATAGCCTCCGAGAAGAGTTGGAAACCCTGGAGGCCCGAAAGGCTGAGCGTCAGCGCGAATTAGAGGATATTCGCTCTCAACTGGAGGATTGATTCCCCGTCGGGGAGCGCATTGGCCTCAAACACGCTCGATGTTGGAGAAATTTATGTCACGCAGCCTGGTAGCATCGCTTATCGTTATCGCTTTGGTCGTGTCCGTGGGGTGTGGAAGCGTTCCCCCGCCTGCGGAATTGCAGGAGTTGGAGGCCCATCTTCAGGATGAGAAGTCCCAAGAGCTGAGAGATATCCCCAATGCCGCTCGGTTTCACGCCGAAGCCCGCCAATATCGACGGGTCGCCGAGGAAGCCCGACAGGACCGACGAGAGCAACGGGCGCAGGATTACGCTATTTTGGGGTTGTTGCGATTCGAGACGGCCCGCGCCATTTACGATCAATTTCAGGTGGCCGAAGAGCTTCAAGAGATCAATCAACGGATCGAGGAGATCAACCCCGAGGTGCGGGACGTCATGAACCGACGAAACGAGTTGGCTCACGCACTTCGGGACCTTGACCAGGATATTCGTGACGCCGTTCGGGACCGCGAGGAGCAAAGGCTGGCCGCCATGCAGGCAGAGCGCCAGGAGTTCTCGGCGGCCGGCGACGGCGGCAGCGCTCAGCATAGCGACCTGCTCGCAGAGGCCAACGACCTTATCGCGGAGGCCGAGCAGCTGCGGGAAGGGGCTCTGGAGTACCGAGCCGATGAATACGCCGAGACCCGGGGACTCTTTGGCCGGGCTGATACCCAGCTGGAGAATGCCCGCCAAATTGTGCAGGAAAACCCACGGGCTATCCAGACGGCCAATCGGCAGTTGGGGTACGCGCTTCAGTTATTCGAGGAGTCGGCGGAACGGGCCCAACCGGTGCACGAGGCCTATATCGAGAAAATGCAGCCCGATAACCGAATCGCCAGCCTCCGCGATCAGGCAAGCCGCGTCTTTGGCCAAGAGTTTGTGGAAGATACCTCATCGGGGGCCAAGGTGGTGGTGGCGCGTCTATTTGACCAGGGGGAAGACGACTTCCGCCATGACACAGATGCCGTGCTAGACGCGCTAACTGATCTGGCCGACGAGTTCGAGGAGTTTCAGATTCATATCGAGGGCTTCACCCGCCAAGCCGGTGGGACCACGGAGAATCGGGCCCTGTCTCAGACGAGGGCTCAGAACGTCGAACACTGGCTCATCGAGCAGGGCATCGATGATGGGCGTATCAGCCGAGAAGGGCACGGGCAGAGCCAGATTCGCTTCAGCGATCGACCGGCCAATAACGACCGCGTCGAGGTGAGCTTTAGCCACGAGGAGCGATGATATGGGTTCCTGGCTCGTCGAGCAGTTGGACGACGCCAGCGTGTCCCCACTGGAATTGGCGGGGCAGTGCCGCCGTCGCGGATGTAGAACCCTGTTTTTTGATAGCCAGCAGCGGCACGCAGATGAGGGGCGGTATAGCATCATCCTCACCGAACCAAGTCGATGGCTAAGTGAGAAGTGCGGAAAATTTTGGGAGGGGCCGGATGGGCGGCGTATTGCCGATCCAGGCCGGTGGATGGTGGACGCCAGGCGAAGCGCATCGGGGATACCTAATACGCCCTTCGTCGGCGGACTGGCGGGTTATCTGGGCTTTGAGTTTGGGTGGGCATTGGAGGATTTGAAGGTTAAAAAGCGACGGGCACCCACACCAGACCTGTGGGTGGGCAGATTTGATCACGGGGCCGTCTTCGATCACCGCACGTCTCGGTGGTCGCTTGTCTTCCGCGATCCCTCCAGTGCCGAGGACCACCGCGATATGTGGTACCGCGTTCTGAACAGCGCCGGGGCGCTCCCGGAGGCACAAGGTCCGACTTGGTCCGTCGAGATGAAGGCACCTTCCCGGGATCATTGGACCTCTCGCGTCCAACGGGGCGTTGACGATATCTTCGAAGGCGAATTCTTTGAGGTCAACTATACAGAGCGCTTTCATGGCACATTGAAGGGGTGTCCGTGGGCTCTCTACTGCGACCTTCGAGAGAGGGCGCCCGGTCCGTACGGGGGATATGTCGATCTTCCACAGGTGGAGATAGCCTCGATAAGCCCTGAGCAATTCATGGAGATCGGCGCGGATGGAAAAGTGCTTACGCGTCCCATCAAGGGGACCCGGCCTCGAGGGGCCTCACCCGAGGAGGACGAGCACCTCGCCAGAAGTCTTCAGGAGAGCGTGAAGGACCGCGCCGAAAATACGATGATCGTCGATCTGATGCGCAATGACCTGACACGGGTGTGCCAATTGGGCACCGTGACGGTCAGTGAGTGGTGTGGGTTGCACAGCTTTGCCTCGGTCCATCACCTGATCTCCACGGTTGAGGGAAGACTGGACCCAAAATGTGATCGGGCTGTGGCATTTCTCAATTGCTTTCCCGCCGGAAGCATCACTGGAGCCCCCAAGTTGCGGGCCATGGAGTGGATCGCCTCCGTGGAGGCCACGGCCCGCGGCCCCTATACGGGAAGCCTGTTCTATCTCTCGGACCACGGGCGGCTGGACAGCAATGTGCTGATTCGAACCGCCGTGATTCAAAACGGTCATATCCAATATGGAAGCGGCGGGGCGGTGGTCAGCGATTCCAACCCGGAGCAAGAATACGAAGAGGCGCAGTGGAAGGCACGTCCCCTGATGGATGTGGAGGTCGAGCAATGATAGGCGAAGAGGGAAAACAAATTCCGGCAGAGGATCGCGGGTTTTTATACGGAGACGGGCTCTTCGAGACGGTTCGCGTTCAACAAGGCAGGCCATTCTTTCTGGAAGTTCATCGGCGTCGATTTGAAGCCAGTGCGCAAGCGCTGGGCTTTCCGAAATCAAGTGTATCTGCCGGCCTACAAGCGTTGGAAGGCCTTTCTGGACGGCGCGATGGGTTATGGCGGGTCACGGTGACCCGCGATGACCCGGCGGCCTTCGGAGGTGGTTCAGGCGTCGTCCGATTGCGCCGACGAGACATTCCACCACCCGTTGAAGCCATCGTCGCCTCGGTCGTCTACGGGGCCTATTTCCCAAAGGACTCGCTGGCGGAGTTAAAGACCACCAGTTGGCTTCGCAGCGTCATCGCTCGCCAAAGAGCCGTCCAGCGTGGTGCCCAGGAAGCCATCATGGCGGACCACCAGGGACGCCTGGGAGAGGCCTCAGCGGCCAATCTCTTCATCAAGGTCGCCGACGCCTGGTGTACTCCACCGGTGGAGGGGCTCCTGCCCGGTGTCATGCGCCAGCACTTACTGGCACAGGCGCCCAAGCGTGGGCTGAAGATCGATGTGCGTCCCATCTCGGTGGCCGATCTAGCAGCGGCTCAGGCCGTAGCCCTGACGTCCACGGGACGGGGGGTTGTGGCCGTGGAGGCCGTCGATGACCACTCCTATGAGATCGGTGAAGTGCAAGAATTAGGGGCGCTGATCGCCGAGGATTACGACGGACCATGAC
Organism: uncultured Bradymonadales bacterium; assembly: GCA_964566695.1. Classification (GTDB taxonomy): domain Bacteria; phylum Myxococcota_A; class Bradymonadia; order Bradymonadales; family Bradymonadaceae; genus SLJM01. Next base: position 120,231 of record CAZMJS010000002.1, on the reverse strand, counting down.
TCTTAGCTACCGACGCCATAGATGGGCCCCTGACGGCCCCGGCGGGGTGATCATCCTCGATAACCGAGATTCCTTTGTATTCAACCTCGTTCACCGATTCCATGAGGTTGGGATCCCCACGTCGGTCATCCGAAGTGACGCCATTAGTATCAACGAACTGCAGGCGTTGAGGCCGGCGGCCCTGGTCTTGTCGCCTGGTCCGGGTCACCCCCGAGATGCAGGGGTTTCTGTGGACGCCGTCCGTGCATTTGGGGACCGGATTCCCATTCTGGGCATTTGCCTGGGTCACCAAGCCATAGGCATGGCCTATGGGGCTACCATAAGCCCTAGCGGCGCGCCGCGTCATGGCAAGGAGAGCCTGGTAGAGCACTGTGGGGGAGGTGTGTTTCGGGACTGCGATCGACCGCTGAGGGTAGGGCGCTACCATAGCCTGGTAGTAGAGGAGTCCAGTTTGGGCGAAGAGTTAATGGTGACGGCTCGCTGCGGACAATGGGTCATGGGGATCCGTCATCGTGATCGACCGGTCTTTGGACTGCAATTTCACCCGGAGTCCATCCTTACGCCGGCCGGCGTGTCGATCTTGGCGCGCTTTGGAGATGAAGTAGAAGCGGCCTCGCCCCCTTAGCTTTCGGGAAATGTGCCGGGCTCCACTAACAGCGCTTTGCCCCCTGCGTTCTCAATGACCCGCTTAAAGGATTGAGCCCGTTCCAGACCGATGCCCCAGGCCACCACGCAAGGCGAGCGCTCGGCCAACTCGCTGGCCTCGTGGTATTCGATGGAAAATAAGATATTGAGCACCTGGTTGATATTGCGATCGGAGTAGCCCGGGTGGCGCAGCACGAGATCGACTAATGGGGTTTGGGCGTCTTCTCGCTGAAGACGAGGGTCGGTGTAGTTGCCGGGCTTTAGCGGGCCATGGCCCGCTGACTCGGTATCCAATCCAAGGACGAAACCGTCGTCGGCGGGAGAGCGGCCCCCCTCCATCGCCGGTGTTGGGCTTGGCCGCCGCTTCGTCGAGCGTTGGGACTTCCGAGTCTGGGAGCGACGAGACCGGCGGCCGTCGTCACGGGCGCCTGAATCAGAGGAGTCGTCCAATATGGTATCGGAGACCCCCAGATAGGTAGCCAGGTCGATGCCGGCTCCCGAAAAGGACTGAAGTTGTTCTAGGTAGGCCTCGATCTTCGGCTCGAGCTTGGAGGGGGACTGGTCAGCGCCGGGATAAATATCGAAGTACAGCGTGCTCTTGGCGGCCTCTGGGAGGCGAAGTTCGGCTCGTTCATCGCTGAGCACAGTCTCCGTGCGAGCGCGAAATTTGGTATAAATACTGAGCTCCAAGCCATCTTCAAGGGCGTTTAAGGCAGGGGAGCCGAGGGGCTGATGAAAGCCGATGGCGCATCGAATCCGCTCGCCCAGGCGGGTCAAAGCGGTGGCGGCGATGGTGGCCTCGGAGGCCGACGCCGATGAGCGGGTTCCAATGGACTCAAAGGCCGCATTCTGGGGAGGGTTGGGAGAGGTCTCTTCCTCCGAGTGCTGACGCACCCCCAAAAACTCTTGCCAGGCCTTCTGGCGGTGGTCGTCTTCCAGTTGCTTCGTCCAACGATCGAATTCCTTGAGTACCGCTTTCAGCGTTGGACCATGGTCTTCGGTATTGGTCAGGACTGCCTCCAGGACAAATTCCCCCCCGACAGAGTCCAGATGCCACTCGATGGGGCTATGGTCTGATAGTCGCTTTCCCAGGGCATCCGCCAGAGACTCCCCATCCTCTAGGCCCAACCCGAAGTGCACCGCCAGTTGGCGCGCCTCGCCCTCATCATCTCCCGCGATGAGCAGGCGCATAAAGGCCTGTCGGACAAAGGTGGCCTTTAGTTGCCACCACTGAAAGTCGTCATCGGTGGGCGACGCGGTGCGATCGGCCGACAGCTCCAGTCGATCGATGAGAGAATCAATGGCATCCATGGTCAACTCGATGGAAAAGAGGTCAGTGGCCCGGGTTATTGGTGGGCCTCAAAATGAAGCACCGAGGCGTCTGTGTCCACAAAAAAACCCTTCCCCATAAATGAGGAAGGGCATTGGATGGACACCGGGTCACTATGACACGGACGGGTCTATCGTTACTCGACGATGGAGTAGCCATCGTTCATGTCGATGATCAACACGCCCCGATCGCTGGAGTCGGAGTCCGACTCCTCCGTGTGGGCTTCTTCGGCCTCGTCGGGCCGAGGCATGTCCAGAGGGAGCCGCAGGACTTCTGGCTGCCACTGCTCCTCGTTTTGTCGCCGTCTCCATTCGTCGTATACGATGTCTTCGTCACGCATGTCTTACTCCTTGCCGAGTCGTAAAGCGGCGACGACCTCTGTCTCAGCATCGACCAAGGGTCGTCCGCAGCCGGGGGGCGATGCCCGTCTCCAAGTCTCACCCATAACGGGTGGGCCGCTTACAGTCTTCCTTAAGAAGTTTAATTAGAGTGGAAACCTTTCTCAAGGCCCACGTCATATTTAGACTCACAGTACGTCAATTGAGGGCGCTTTCAAAAAAATAATCAATGCTCCTGGGGTGGGTCTTGACTTTCGGGATGTTGAGGTATGCCGACGTCTTCCGGGGTTTCATCAGGCTCGGTGCCGAGGGTTTCAGGGGGTTCCACGGCATCGCTGAGAGAGCTTCGGTGAGGGGCGTTATCCGGGATTAATTCATCGATGGAAGAAATTTGATCCAGGGAGTCCGGACGGGGATTCTCCGTTTGTCGGGGCTTTTGATCGGGCATCGGCCATCGGCGATCGCCGTGATAATAGAGAGCAAAGAGTGCGCCGTAGACCCAGACGGTGAGCAGTGACATGGAGGTCCACAAGATGACTTCTGCGAAGAGACGAACCAAGGCGGTCAGTGGAACCAACTCCGGGAGCACGAGGGTGATGTTGTTAAAAAGAGCGGCCGCCGCGTACAGCCCAAGTGGGATGAGAAAGATCGCCAGGGCGACCAGGACGAGTCGATAGAGGCTCACGATCTGGTGGAGGGTAAAATAGGCCCCGCGAAGAAGGGCCTCACCCACGTCGGCGTCGTCCAGAATCAGCGGGGCGCTGGCGACCAGGAAGACCAGGCGGATCAGGCCGGCGAGCAGGGCAAAGGAACTGAGCCCCAGCGCGACGAGGGCGGCAAGGACGTAAGGGGGATAGGCCCCCATCCCCCCGCTCAGAAAGCCCTGATAGGCCAGCAGGGCGATGGCCGTTGCCACCAGTGCATTGACCCATTGAGCGGCCATCTGAAGCAGCCATAACCCCAGGACCTGGGGAAAGACATCCAGTGACTCGCGAAAAAAGGCCAGCCCCCAGCCCGTCTCTTCGCCACGTAGACCGCGGCCAAACATCGCCCAGGTTCCTCCCATGATGAGGGCTTCCAAGGAGGCCAGTAAGAAGAGTAACAGCACGACGCTGGCGACGGCGCCGACGATGAAGGCCGGTGATCGGAGGGTTTCCAAAAGGTGGGGCAACCACTCCCATAGAGAGGCATGCTCGATCACGACATGGGCGTCGAAGGCGATGAGCGCCACCAAAAATAGGGCCAGCCCCAGCGGGGCCAGACGCCCCAACAGATCGGCGGCCACATGGTAGATAAAGATCGGCCAGATGGGTTTGAGAACAGACGCCGCGCGTTGAAAAAAGGGCCAGGCCTCAAACCCCTCATCAGCCATCCACCGATGAGTGGGAAGGGGGGGCAGGGACGAGGAAGAGCGATCGTCTGCGGTCATGGGTTGGGATCCAGCTCAGAGAGTGGGAGGATGGACGACGCGGCAGGACATGTCGCCATTGTATCGAAGTTGCGGATTGGTAAAAGGTTTTTGCATCGCATAGGAGAGCAGTTATGGGGCATGACAATGAAGAGGTGGTGTGGATCACCGGCGGGGGCACCGGCATCGGCCGGGCACTGGCGCTGGAGTATGCCGCGCGAGGGGCCACGGTGGCGGTGTCCGGTCGACGCCTGGAGCCGCTGGAGCAAACGCAACGGTTGATTGAGGAGCGCGGCGGGCGTGGCCTGGTCAAGCCCTGCGATGTCACGCGCGTCACGGAGCTGGAATCAACGGTCTCTGAGGTGGTCGCCGAGGCGGGGTGCCTGGATGTGGCGATCGCCAATGCCGGATTCTCCGTGGCCGCCCCCTTTGAGGAGTTGAGCGCCTCTGACTGGAAGCGCCAATTGGACGTCAATGTGGTGGGCGTAGCCATGACGGCCAAATTTGCGTTGCCCCATCTGCGTCAAACCGAGGGGCGGCTGGCATTGATGGGCAGCGTCGGAGGGGTCGTAGCGCTGCCAAAAAACGGTCCCTATTCGGCGTCCAAATTCGCGGTTCGCGGCATCGGCCAGACATTGACGGCCGAGTTGGCTCACACCGGGGTAAGCTGCACGACCCTGCTTCCGGGGTTTGTGGAGAGCGAAATTGCCAAGGTCGATAATCAGGGGCGGCTTCGCGAGGACTGGGAGGATCGCCGGCCGCAGCAACTGATGTGGGAGGCCCCCAAAGCAGCGCGCTCCATGGTCAAGGCGATCGACCGGCGAAAGAGTGAGGCCGTGATCACGGGCCACGGCAAGATCGTGGCATTTTTGGGCAATCATATGCCCCGGGTCACCCAACAGTTGGCAGGCCGGCTGGCCGGCGATGTGCGACCGCCGGATGAGGAGTGAACCCGGTTGTGATCACACGGTGTGGGGGTCGTGAGGCACACTTCCTCGGGGGGCTCGGAAAAACATATAGGGCGTATAGCGCATCAGGTTGGACACCCGCGAGGTATAGATGTCGGCGTAGCGCTCGACCTGGCGGGTCAAGTGGCTCTTATCGTTGCCAGTGCGCATCAAATATCCCCAGACCTCATTGAAGGCCCGGCCGTCGCGACGTACCAACGGCGCCAATTGCTGATCCAGACCGATGATCTCCTCTCGAAGCTCCTGAATATGGGCCTCCAGATCATCGATCCCCATTCCCTTAAAGCGGCCCAACCCCGGTCCATCATAGGCCTCTCGGCCTTCGGCTCGTTGGCGGGCCAACTCCAGGCGCGTGTGGGCGATCTGCTCCTCCAGGTCGACCTTTTCAACCATCATCGACTGAATGGTCTCCTGGTCGTCCTCGCAGGCCTCGATGGCCTCCAATTCTCGCTCCATCTCTCGAAGGACAAGGGCCGTGCGCCAGCGCAGCACGCTCTTGGTCGTATTGACGTCGGCAAAGAGGTGGTCTCCCACATACAGAATCTCATCGCCCGACATGCCCAGGCAATCCTCAATGGCTCGCGCATTTCCCCCGTGATAAACGCGGTTTTCCTCCAGCGTTCCCACCCAGGGTTCCAATAATCCCTCGGGACTGACCACTTCGTAGACCGGGGAGTCTGTTCGAAAGAAGTCCGGCTTTCGGGCGGCGACGACGGCGATATCGAAGAGGGAGCGCCAGGTCTGGCCCGATGGCAGGTAGGGGTCCATGGTGTAGGTGAGCATGAAATTGGTGTATTCATAGCCCGAGTTGGTGATGAGCACCGTTTTCTTCCCGGCGCGCCGTTGGTCGCGCAGGGTTTCGGGCATCAGGGGATCGCGGTCCACGTAGCGCTCCGGCGTGGCCATGATTTCTGCTTTTAATTCACCCTCGATATGGGCGGCGTCCAAGACGTCTTGGACACGCCAATACAAGTCGCCATACCCCAAGACCTCCGGTAGCTTGCCGTCGTCCAGCAGGTCGACTAGCTGGGAGTACATGACACCGGCGGATATGGAGAAAAAGGTATTGAGGAAGACCCAACGCGATCGGTCCGATAGATCCACCAGGGTGCGGGTATAGGCCTTGCGCATCTCCCCATAACCCATGAGTTGGCTGCCGTGGGTGGCCCGCCAGATATAGCCAAAGCGGTTGGCCTTGACGATATTGCCCAATTTGAGGTCGATGACCAGCCCCCGCATCACCCAGTGGGGATCGAATTCCAGATCCTCGACGGGCCAGCCGGCATCCAGCAGGCGAAGCTTGATGTGCTGGTAGGCACGTCCCTCCCAGGCCTCGACGTTGTAGTGAACCAGGGTGTAGTCCATATCGTAACCGATGGCTCCGATGGAGCGCAGGTTCAGCGATCGGTTGCAATAGACGCCGCGCTGGTGGGGAATGTCGTCGTAGACGCGGAAGGTGCCAAAGGTCATGGGTGTGCTCTCTTGGAAGCTCAGCCGTAATGGGTCTCGTAATCTGCCATGGAGGCCTCCAAGACCTCCTGGGCGCGTTGAACGCCATAGACGTCGTCGATGGTGACCTCGGCCTCTCCCTCGCCGGGGACTTCTTTATAGGTCAGGAAATAATGGCGAAGTCGCTCGACAGCGCAGGCGGGCAATTGGTCGAGGGTGGTGACGTCGCCCCAGGCCAGGTCTCCGTCGAGCACGGCCACGAGTTTGTCGTCGGCCTCGCCGCCGTCGACCATATGAAGCCCCCCGACGATGCGCGCCTTCAAGAGGATATTGGCCCGTTGAATGGGGCGCTCACTGAAGACACAGATGTCGATGGGATCGTGATCGCCGACCTCCGCCTGGTCGGACAGGGCGGCCACGCGTTCGGCGCAGTAGGTCCGGGGGACGAAGCCATAGATCATCGGAAGTTGGGAGGAGTAGCGTCGGGGCCGATCGACGATGATATAGCCCGACTCCTTGTCGACCTCGTATTTTACGTTGTCGCCGGGGGTCATCTCGATGAAGGCGTGGACGATGTTGGGCGCGTCGTCGCCAAGCGGAAGGCCGTGCCAGGGGTGGGGCAGGTGGGTGGGGGTGGGTGCCATGTAGATAACTCCTGCTAAGGTCCATTGCCGTTGATTTAAGGGCGCGCATCGTGGCGCTACCGGGGATGAAATGTCAAGATCCGTTGGGCTGATGGTCGTGAAGTTTTCGCTCCCATCGAAGAGCATGCTCAATGATAGTGCTTAAATCATCAAACCGAGGACGCCAGCCCAGGGCGTCCACCAACCGCTGGTTGTCGGCCACCAATCGGGCGGGATCGCCGGGACGTCGCCGACCCACTGTCGGCTGGATATCCACCCCGCTGACCTGGGCCACCGCGTCCAAGACCTGGCGAACCGAGACCCCCTGGCCGTATCCGGCGTTAAAAAAGCAAGACGGCTTTCCCTCCTCCAGGTATCGCAGGGCCAGGCGATGAACGTCGGCCAGATCGCTGACGTGAAGGTAGTCGCGGATGCAGGTTCCATCGGGGGTGGAGTAGTCGTCGCCGAATATCTGAAGTTGAGGATGAAGGCCCAGAGCGGCCCGTACGCCGACCTTGATCAAATGACCGGCCTGCGGGTTGGACTGACCGCTTCGCATCTGGGGATCGGCCCCGGCGACATTGAAATAGCGCAGCCCTACGAACTCCGCGTCGCCGGTAGATGCCCAGTCGCGGAGGATGTCCTCCACCATTTTTTTACCGCGACCATAAGGGTTGATGGGGCGACGAGGTGCCTCTTCAGTGACCGGAAGGTCGTCTGGTTCACCGTAGACGGCCGCCGTCGAGGAAAAGACAACGCGCGTCACGTCCCAGGTCTGGCATCGGCGGAGCAATGCAATGGTCTTGGCCACGTTGTTTAAGTAGTACTTGAGGGGCTCATGCGTCGATTCAGGGACGCTGATATGAGCGGCGAAATGCATCACGGCGTCGATGGGGTGGTCATCCATGATGGCATCTAAGACCTGTGGATCGCCGACGTCACCGACCACCATGGTGGCCCGTGGATCGACGAGGCGGGCGTCGCCGGTGGAGAGATCATCTAAGACCACCACCTGACGTCCGGCGTCCAATAACGACAGGACCACGTGACTTCCGATATAGCCGGCTCCGCCGGTGACCAGCACGGCCATTGAGTACTCCTGGGGGGTCGAGAGATAGACTTCGGTGGACGCCTCTAGACCTTCCGCGCTAAGGGGAAGCGAGGCACGACGCTTGGCTCCTTTATCACTGTCAATCCATGGCCCGTAAAGAGCGCGATCCAGAACAATATATCCGGACCGACCACCTGGCCGACGATATCGAGGGGCAAACGGTGCGCGGCGGGTTTATCACCTCCGTGGCCCAGGGCCTAAAATCGATCATTTATATCGCCTCCACGTTGGTGTTGGCCCGGCTATTGACGCCGGAGGACTTCGGGCTGGTGGCCATGGTGACGGCGGTCACCGGCTTTTTGTCGATGTTTAAGGACATGGGGCTGTCGATGGCCACGATCCAGCGCGAGCGGATCACCCACCGGCAGGTCAGCGCGCTCTTTTGGATCAATGCGGCCCTGGGGTTGGTGATCACCATCATCGTCGCCGGGGGTTCTTGGGGGCTGGCGGCGTTTTACGAAGAGCCAGAGGTCATGGCGATTGCCCTGGGCCTCTCGGTGGCCTTTATGATCGATGGTCTGGGGATTCAGCACCATGCGCTTCTCCGGCGTCAGATGCGCTACCGGGCGCTGGCCCTGGTGGAGGTGATCTCCCTGGGGGTGGGGCTGACGGTGGCCGTGGTCTTTGCCTGGCAGGGCATGGCCTATTGGGCGCTGGTGGCCAATACGGTGGTGGCGGCGGTGGTCAAATTTGTGGGGCTGTGGCTCGTCTGCGGGTGGCGGCCGGCCCGCCCAGGCGGGGCGGAGGATCTGTGGGAATTGGTGGTGTTCGGCGGCAATCTCACAGGTTTTAGCTTCGTCAACTATTTCGCGCGAAACCTGGATGACGTGTTGATCGGGCGTTTCCACGGGGCCAATGAATTGGGCCTCTACGAGATGGCCTATAAGATCCTCATGGTGCCCATTAGCCAGATCAATCAGCCGGCCAGTCGAGTAGCGATCCCGGCGCTGTCGCGGTTGGTGAAAAAGCCGGCCCAGTACCGCGCGGCCTATCGACGAATACTGGAAAAACTCCTGCTCATCACCTTGCCGCTGGGGGCACTGCTCATCGCCACGGCCGATTGGCTAATTGTCACGATTTTAGGCCCCCAATGGTTGGATGCTGCGCCGATCTTTATGGTGTTGGGGATCTCGATCTTCTCGCAAGCCATTGGCAATACGACGGGCTGGTTATTTATCAGTCAGGATCGCACGGATGATATGTTCAAATGGGGGTTTATCGGAGCCGGAACCGCCATCGTGTCCTTTTTAATAGGTCTTCCATGGGGGGCCTTTGGGGTTGCGCTGGCGTATTCCATCGTGGGAATCACGGTTCGCACGCCCTGGCTGCTCTGGTATGTGGGCCGGAAGGGACCGGTAAGGACCCTCGATTTTTATCGGGCCGCCTGGCCGGCCGCGCTGGCGGCCGTGGGCTCCGGGATCGGTCTCTACCTGATGCGCCAGGTCGATCCCCTTGGGCAACCGTTGGCCAATATTTTTCTGGCCATTCCCGTGACATGGGTAGGGGCCGCGCTGGTGATCATCAGTTTTCCCCGGGGGAGGGCCATCATCGATGACGCCTTTGTGTTGCTCGGTCACCTCCGTGGTCGCGACGACGAGGTAGATGCCAAGGACAAGTTGCAAGAGGTCCTCCAATCGGAGGATGGAGCTGTCGAGTCCACTGATGACGATGAATTGGAAGGTAAATCATGAGCACATATGCCTATCGACTGGGGCCCATCACGATTTCACTGGCAGGGGAGGGCGCCGTCTTCGGGGCGGTGTGCGATGAAGTGTCCGTATTGCCCGATGGCGAGGCTGGTGAGGCGGATATTCGGTTTTCCTTCGTGGATCAGCTCGAGAAACCGGAGCAGGGTCGCCATATCGGCGACTGGATTCTGGCCCCGGGGGTAGCGATGGGCACCGGTCACGGCTATGACTTTCGCATCGATCGGGATTCGGAGCGCTTCCAGGTTCGGATCGCTGTCCAGGGATGGCAGCGAGCCCCCTATGATAGGGCCGTGCGCGCCGTGGACTGGAATTATCTGGCCCCCTGGGAGACGACGGCCAAGAATATCATGTACGATCTCTTCGATCTGGTGACGTCGGCTGCCCTCTTGGAAAAAGGGGCCTCCTGCCTGCACGCCAGCACCTGTTGCCGACAGGGCGAGGCCGTGGCCTTAATTGCCTGGGGCGGCATCGGCAAAACGACGTCGATTCTAAAGCTCATCACCGAGGACGGTTGGCGTTATCTCAGCGATGACCTGGGTCTTCTGGATGAGGACGGCGTCATCCATCGCACTCCCAAGCGCCTTCAAGTCTACGCTTATAACGTGGAAGGCCAATCGGCGTTGACCGATCGCCTCTTGGAAGGGCGCGGGCCGATCGATCGCCTCAATTGGACGCTGCGGCGAGCGGGGCTGGGCCCAAAGAAGGTCCGCCGCCGCGTGAGTGCTGAAGAGCTCTTCGGCCCCGAGGCCGTCGGCGATCATGCGCCGCTAAAGCGGGCACTCTTTTTGGAGCGAGCAGACGTCGATGAATTTCGACTCCAGCCCCTGGATCGCGAAGTATTGAGCCACCGGGCGGCGACCATCCTACTCGATGAGTTGGACACCCTGGTGGATCTATCGATCAGCGCCGAGAGCCACGGCATCGATTGCGGTATCCCGGGCGTGGCCGAACTGCGCGATGGATTTGCCGCGATCATCGATGCTGGCCTCCACGGGGTCCCGTCGCACCGGCTTCAGATCCCCATCGACGCCGGCCCGGATGCCCTCGCCGATGCCCTGCGCCAACACCTAGACTGAGGAGCCCCTATGCATATCGCTGTGATCGCCGGGCGCTTTCCGGCCGTCTCGGAGACCTTCGTGCTCAACCAGATCACCGGGTTTTTGGACGCCGGCCACGAGGTGACCATCATCGCCCACGCCCCGACGCCGGGGGAGGCCGTACACCCAGAGGTGACATCGCGTCACTTGCGCCGTCGCACGCGTTACTGGTCGGGGCCGCCGTGGCGATGCGGCGATGGAGAGGCCGGGTTTTTGTCGCTGCTTCAACGCGAGGGAGCGAAGCGCTTTGCGGACGCCATGGTTCGCCTGCCCGCTGCGGCGGCCGCCAGTGGGGAAGAAAAGCTGAGTCGCCTCATCGAACGCTCGGCTCGCCTGTGCGACCTTCCGTCCTTCGAAGCCATCCTATGTCACTTCGGTCATCAGGGGCGCGTCGCTCAGGCCCTGCGCGATATGCGAATTTTGCGAGGCCCTCTGGCGACGGTTTACCATGGCTACGATATGAGTGTATTTCCCCAGCAAAATGGGAGCGATTGCTATCGTCGCCTCCTCGCGGCCGGGGATCTACATCTGCCGATTAGCGACTATTGGGCCGATCGGCTCAGGCGTTGGGGAGCTCCTCCGGAGAAGATCAAGGTGCATCATATGGGAGTGGATGTGGGTCGCTTCCAGATGACGCCGCGGCGCTTGGAGGGGCCAGAGATCCGGGTGTTGAGCATCGGCCGGCTGGTTCAAAAGAAGGGGATCACGTATGGCCTGGAGGCCTTCTCGCGGGCGGCGTTGGTTAACGACCGGCTGCGCTACACGATCGTGGGAGATGGTCCCCTGCGAGGGGACCTGGAACGCCAGGCAAAGGATCATGGCGTGGCGGACAAGGTCGATTTTCGGGGGTGGTGTGACCGCGACGAGGTACACCAGGCCCTGATGAATCACCATCTCTTATTGGCCCCCAGCATCACGGCCGACGATGGCGATATGGAGGGCATTCCCGTGGTGATCATGGAAGCCATGGCCACCGGGATGCCCGTGATCAGCACCATCCACAGCGGCATCCCCGAATTGGTGGAGCATGGCAAATGCGGGTTTTTGGCCAGCGAGGCCAGCGTCGATGAATTGACGCGCCACCTCACAGAGTTAGCCCTGGCGCCACAGCGGTGGCCCGATGTAGGCCGGGCGGGGCGATCCATCATCGAGGAGGAGTTTGATATTCGGACCCTCAATCGAGACCTGGTGAAGCTCTTTGAGTCGCGTTTTGGGTCATCTGACACCGGGGATCCATCATGACACGCGTATTATTCATCGCCGACCAAACCGCAGCCTCCACGAGGACTCCCGATGCCGGATATCCAGGCGGCGCCGAACTGACCGATCAGGCGGCCATCGAGGCCTGCCCCTGGCCAGTGGAGGTGATGGTCACCGACGACGTGGAGCCGCGACACCTCGATGACTTCGACCTCCACATCATCGGCAACCTGGGGTTCGCCAAATCACGGGCCTCCTTATTCAATGCCTTTCACCGCCTGGGCCGGCACATCCTCTTCGAACACGACGTGCGCATGTGTCTGTGGAGAGGGACCTTTCCCAAATCTTTTGAGTATTTTCACCGACACGATCACCGCTGCGTCTGTCCTCATCCCCATCTTCGAGATCTCTACCGAAGTGCCCTGGGAACCCTCTTTTTGACGCATCGCCAGCGCGAGCACTGCCGCCGGAATCCATTCTTTGAGGCGCCTCGCTCGCTGGTGATCGGTTCATCCCTGATGAATGAGGCGTTCTTTGAACGGGTGGAGCGCTTTCGGGAGGACCCGCCCCCGATTGAGCACCAAATGACCATCGCCTACTCCAGTTGCCCCAGGAAGGGCTACGAGGAGGCGCTGGCTTATTGCCGACGGCAGGGAGTGGACGATCCGATGGTGATTCGGGACCTCGATCCACCAGAGGTCCTGGAGGTGTTGGAGCGAAGCAAGCGTTTCGTCTTTCTTCCCAAGGGGTTGGAGCCAGGGGGGCGGATGCTCTTGGAGGCTCGGTTTTTGGGATGCCATATCGTGGGCAATCGGACCATCGGGGTCAGCGGCGAGTCTTGGTGGCGTTTGGACGATGATCAGGCCCTGGCGGTGGTGCGCGATGCCCCCCACCGATTTTGGCGGCTCGTTGAAGAGCTGCGACGAGGGGCCGGCGATGCCGATGATCAACGAACGGGCCCCTCGGCACCGACGACGCGGCGATGGGAGCGTGCCGTGGGACCTGCCGCGGTGGGACTGATGGGGGCCGCCGAGCGCCTCTTGTTAACGGCGCCCGCCTTTAAAAAAATGACCTCCAGGGGACGGCGTCGCCGCCACGCGCCCCTGGAGGTTCATCGAACGTCGGTCAAGCAGCCTTCCTCTTAATACCCGCCGTCTTCGGAGGTTGGCCTCTGTGGGTCGCCCTGGGGTTGTTCCGGATCTATTTGTTCGGCGTCGATATCGTCGACGGTGTCCACGTCCTCATCGCTGACCCGAAAGATCTCGGCGGGCATCAGCGCCGGGTCGCCGAGGGCGCCAAATTGGATATGGTTGATATAGTCGTCGGCCACGCGCTGAATATCCTCCGGGGTGACGGCCATGATATCTTCCAAAAAGGACCCGAAGAGGGCCCAGTCGCCGCCAATAAGCTGGGCACGGGCCAATTGTCCGGCGATGCTGGCGTTGGTCTCCATGTCCTGATAATGACGCGTCAAATAGACATTTCGCACCTGTTCAAGGGTTTCCTCATCGATGAGATGCGCCTGGAGCCGATCGACCTCGTCGTAGATGACGGGAATCGTGGCTTCGGGGTCGACGGCCGTGACGTATAGCACCCCCACATTGGTGCCTCGGTTGCCCAACCCGGAGCTGACGGCATAGGTCAGGTTTCGACGGGTTCGAACCTCCTCAAAGAGGCGATCGCGAAGGTGCTGGGTGGCGAGTACCAGGGCGGCGTAGTCCGGATCCCCGAATTTAGGGGCGCTATAATACCCCAGGATATAATTGGTGGGCAGGGTTGCCTCCTCGACGCGCAAGGCGGGTTGCTCTTTTTCGATCGGGGGCAGCTCCGGGAGTTCAACGCCGGTGGGGGCCAGGCGTCCGATGCGCCGCGATACCTTATCCACCAGCTCGTCGCGGTCGATATTGCCCACCACCACCATAAGCATGCGCTCGGGCGCCAACATCTGGCGCTGCCAATCCATCAGCTCTTGGCGATCAAATCCCTCGACCGTTTCTAATATCCCGCGTTGCCGAAAGCGATAGGGGTGATCGTCAAACATCAGATCTCGCGCAACTTCGGCGACGAGGCGGTCCGGATTATCGATCACGCTCTCGATGGTGGCCAATTGACGATCCCGACGCCGCTCGACCTCCTCTTCGTCGAACGCCGGCTCAAAGATAGCCTGCTCGAAGAGCTCAAAGGTTTGGTCGAAGTGCTCGCGCACGGATCGCATGGAGTAGGCCGAGAAGTCGCGATTTGCCGACGATCCGATAGAGGCCCCGACGGCATCGAGTTGGGCGTTGAATTCATCGCGAGGCGTTGATTTGGTCCCGCCATTGGTGGCGGCCGCCATGGCAAGGCGTTCCATGCCCTGGGTCTCTTCATCGAGAAAGCGGGAGCCGCCGTCGATATATAGACGAGCGGCCACCACTTCGTTGGCCGGCGTGGCCATGTGAATGACGTTCACCTCACCGACCTGGAAGGCCGTCACATCGCCATCTTCGCCGAGGATCTCCACCTCCGGCTCGCCATCGATGAAGCGCAGCTCATGACTGTCGTGGGCCATCTCATCGGGCGTCTTATCGTCGACGGCCGGGCTCGAGGAGCAGGCGACCACAGACAGGGAGAAAAAAAGCATCAGCGAAATGGTCGTTGGTTTGATCCTCATCAGAGTTCCTCCGCAGCTTGGGTCACGGTCTCTTCGGCGTCGATATCGCGTTGAATGTCCTCGATGAGCTCCTGCAATTCCTCCTCCGTCAGGCCCAGTTGCTCCCGGTGCTCTTCGGAGATAAGCAGGCCCAGGGCAAAGGGCTGGTCACGGAGATAATCATCGACGTACCGGGCAATATCCTCGCCGGTGACCGCGTGGAGATCATCGATGTAGTCCAGGTAGTAATCGAGCCCCGAGACGGCCCACCAGAAGGTGAGAATGCGCGAAAAGGAACTCGTATTCTCTCGACGGTAGATCTCGTTGACCTCCAGGATGGTCTTGGCAGCTTCCAGTTGCTCATCGCTAAAATAATCGGGATCGCCGAGGCGGTTGATCTCCTCCAGGGTCACGCGAAGGGCGTCGCGCAGCGTGTCGGGGCGAGCCCGGACGGTGGCCGTCGATTGGCCTCCATGTCGCTGGGTGACATAGCTCTTGCTGGCGTTGAGGGCGATGCCGCTGTCGACGAGCCGCTGCTGAAAAGCGCTGCCCGGTTGGTCGAGGATATAGGTCAAGACGTCTGCGGCATGCGTGGCCTGTGGATCGTCATCGACGTTGGGGCCCTGCCAAGCGATCTGAAAAGTCGGGATTTGTACATCTTCTTTCACGATGCTGACGCGGGTCTCGTCGAGCGGTGGATGCTCCGGAACGGGCTCTACCTCAAAGGGGTCGGGGCCTCGCTCCCACTCGCCAAAGTGCTGGCGAGCCAGCTCCATGCCCTGGTCGATATCCACATCGCCCGCGATGAGGAGCACCGAGTTATTGGGGACATAATACACCTCTTGGATATGGCGCATTTGATCGACCGTGGCGTCGGCCACGGCGTCCATATCGCCGAGGGGGCTCTTTCGGTGGGGGTGCTCATACCACAGCATCTCTCGGACGGACTTTCGCAACCAGTGGTAGGGGCTGGACTCCGAGCGATCGGCCTCCCCAAATACCACAGACTTTTCGCGCTCAAATTCGTCCTCATCGAATAAGGGCGAGACCGTCGCGTGATACATAAACTCCAGCCCCTCACTCAGGTTCTCGGCGGGAAGGGTGAAGAAATAATTGACCCGTTCCGTACTGGTCGTGCCATTGAATACCATCCCCAGTTCTCGGATGCGGTCCATATAGGCCTCTTGGTTGGGGATGACCTCATTGCCCTTAAAAAACATATGCTCGTAGAGGTGGGCCAGCCCATCAAACTCCGGGGACTCGGCGAAGGCGCCGTGCCTAACGGTCAGCTCGATGGTCGTGATGGGCACGGAGTGATCGGGCAAGACCATAACCTCCAGGCCATTGTCCAATACCTCGTGGTGAAGCGAATCACGGAGGGTCTGGCCCATCACCTGGGGGACGCTGCCGAGGACCAGGCCGATTAAGACCAGCAGAGCAACCCCACAGCGGTGTAGCCAGGGGGTAGGGCGTGTTCGAATCATGTGGACTATCCTCAAATTGGGGGTAAAAATCACGGTGGGACTCCTTCGTGAGGGGACCATAACCGCTGAGACGGCAAGTCGGCCAGCGGATATAAGAAAGCCCGGAAGAGTGAATTCTCTTCCGGGCTCCTGGTGACGCTAGGGGGGCGGTTGCTCCTAGCTGGCGTTGCAGAAGACCTGGTAGTCAATAAAGCCCGTGAATTCGGCGTCGTCGCCGCAGACTTCGCAGTCCGGATCGCGCTGCAGCTTCAACTCTCTAAACCGGCTCTCCAAACCATCGAAGGTCAGCAGACGGCCGTTGAGGGGCTTGCCGATATCGGCCACGATTTTGATGACCTCAATGGCTTGAAGCATCCCCATGATCCCGGGAAGGACGCCCAGAACACCGGCCTCCTGGCAACTTGGCGCCAGCTCCGGTGGCGGTGGCTCTGGATACAGGCATCGATAGCAGGGCCCATCTCCGGCGATAAAGGAGGTCACCTGACCCTCAAAGCGAAAGACCGAGCCGTGAACGTTGGGGATCCCCAGGTGGACGCAGGCGTCGTTGATCAGGTAGCGGGTCGCAAAATTATCGCCGCCATCGACGACGACGTCCCATCCCTCAAAGATGTCGAGGACGTTTTCGCTGGTCAGCCATTCCTGATATTTCACAACTTCCACGTCCGGGTTGAGAGCCTTGAGGGTCTTTTCGGCGCTATCGACCTTGGGCTCACCGACGCGGTCATCGGTGTGAAGGATTTGACGCTGCAGGTTGGATCGGTCGACGACGTCGCTATCGATGATGCCGATTTTGCCCACGCCAGCAGCGGCCAGGTAGAGTGCCGCCGGACTGCCGAGACCTCCCGCGCCGAGCATGAGGACCTTGGCGTCTAGCAACTTGGCCTGTCCTTTTTCGCCAATTTCGGGGATCAGCAGGTGGCGGCTATAGCGATTGAGCTGCTCCTGACTGAGCGTCTTGGGCATGTGCACGCCGTAGCCCGAGCGCTTCCACGCGGTGAAACCGCCGGCCATGGAGCGGACGTCGGCGTAACCCAACTGCTCCAGGGTATGGGCCGCCAGGGCCGAGCGCGTACCGGCAGCACAGTAGAGGATAACGGTCTGTTCTTTATCGGGCACCTCGTTTTCAATCTTGAGGTCGAGCTTGCCTCGGGGGATGAAGTCAGCGCCCTCGATATAGCCCTCCACGAACTCCTCCCTCTCTCGGACGTCGATGATTCGTACGTCCTCGTCAAATTGGAGGCCCCGAACCTCTTCGGGGTCGGTCTCCTGAATCTGCGCTTTGATGCGCTCGATATATTCGTCAAAACTGGCCACGGTACCATCTCCTGCACTAGTACAGATTTCCGTTACGCCGACGCGGACCTTCCCGAGCCGGCGTGAGTTACGGTTGTGAGCCCATAACGAAGGACCCTCGCCGTTTATTCATACAAAGTTGGTAGGCTTTCTTCAACAAGGGGTTGTCATGGCCACGGAATCAGCGCGGAGGCCGGCGGTTGAGTTCGTCGACCCGACGCATGATGTCGTGGATTTCCCGCTCTGCATCGTCGATATTGAGGCGGTTTTGGATCATGGCCAGGGCATCCTCGTAGGCCCTCTGGAGCTCACTATCGACCTGGTTCTCTAGCTCTTGAAGGTCTTGGAGGACCTCCTCGCTATGAAAAAAGCCCAGGCCCCGAAAGGCGCGTTTGCGCGTGCGATGACTTCGCGATTCATCGACGGCGGCATCCAATAAATAGCGAGCCGCCGTCTCGCTGCGGGAGACCCCCAGTGCCAACAGGGCTCGTCGCTCCAATCGGTCCAGGATCATCTGTTCGTGATGCAGATGGGGTTCATATTGTCGGTCCGCCATGGACATAAGCAGTCGGTCGGCCCATTCCTGTTGGGTCATGCCCAGCATATTGATCAACTGCTTGGTGAGCCGAACCGGAAGGTCCTCGGATTCCAGAAGGCTCTCGATTTCCGCGCGCGGCAGCGGGCGCTCACCGCGGCGCATGGCCCGGAGAACAACGGCACCGGTGGAGGTGTGGAGGTTGTCATGAAGCACCTCGATCAGCGCCTGCTTGGAGGCCTCATCGGTGCCACGCCCCATGAGATAAAGGCCGTGATGCAATCCCTTGGGCCAGGATTCGGAGCGCACGTAGGCGATGATATCGTCCATGACCGCTGTGGCATGGCCCCGATGGCGAAGCGTCCGGATGGCCTCGATACGTACATCTGGGGAGTCATCGTCAAGGGCCGACGCGAGGTCCCGGGTGGTGTCCGGATCGTCATAAAGGCGAAACGAGCGGGCGGCCTGAGCGCGAATGACGGCGTCGGGATCGCTGGATAAGGCCTGGCTCAACAACTCCCTGGAGCCCAGTTCCGGAAAATAAGCCAGTGCTTCCAGAAGACGCATGCGAAAGCTTCGTTGTTCGCTGTTGTCGTATAGCTCGACCAGGGTGGTCTCGGGGCGCTGCTCCCAATTATCGGCACGGATATGACGTCGGCCGATAAAAACCAGGGCGGTCAGCGCGTCTTCCCCATGTGGTTCATCCACACCTGTTTGGGCGGCATCCATCAACTGGGGGACTGGCTTAAGCCCGCCCTGAACAAGGGCGCGAATACGGGTGCTGCGAAGTTCATCGCCACCATGGCCAAGGCGGTCAACGAGGCGCTGGTGCTCCCTGTCACCACCGATACGTCCCACCAAACGTGTGGTATCGCGAAGCTTGCGATCATCCTCCTCTTCCCATGCCTCGTGAAGCGTTAAGATCTCAGCGGCTGCCCGCGGTCCATGAGCGGCGAGGGCGCGACGGGTCTGGCGGTAATCGGGATGGTCCACGTCCACGCGATCCAGGTGATCGATCAGGACGGGGAGCGCCAACTCCGTGGCGTAATGCTCCAGTAGTCGAACGGCTCGAGCTCTCGTGTCGGGGTCCTCTCCCTCGCGAAGCAAGACCTCGATAGCGCCCACCATCTCGTCGCCAATGGGCGATCCCAACTCGGCGAGGCGGTCGCGGGTACGCCGGGCGTACGATTGCACCACGGACTCCAATAACCGTTCCGCTGCCTCAGCGGGGTCATGGCGATCGAAGATGGAGTAGGGCGTGAGTGCGGATATGGCGACCACCTCCTCTGCTTGCTCGACGGTGCCATCGCCCGCGCTGGCCTCCACAATGGTCACTGTCAAACACTGGGTGGTAAGTGGCTCTTCGAAGGCCAGCCAAAGGCCGTCGGTGTCCATCAGCTCCTCATAGGAGAGGGCCGGCAGGTCCACGAAGATCGGTGAAGCATCACTGGTGGTGACCATCAATCGGGTAGGGGAAGCAAACCCCTGGAAGCTCTCCGGCGAGTGCGCGTGACCGGGAAAAATCCGCAATCCCACCAGTGGCGCCTCCGGTTCAATGGCCGCCGTGACGTATTCTCCGACGCCCAGTCCATCACGGCCTTCCAACCAAGGATGGTCCAATTCAAAACTCTGGAGTTGGCGCGGTCGCGAGGGGGCGCGATCGCGTTTGGATGCCTCCCAGTCACTGCTGGCAGAGAGCCATGAGTAGGTGCGACTCATCAGAGGCGGAGAAAGCGGTTGCTGAGGATGCTCCGCGCCAAGGGTCGCATGCGGCTTGCGCTCCAATTTGTCGATATCAGCGCCGACAAACCGACCTTTTGTGCGATCGTAATATTCGCCGTCGAGATAGCTGCTATCACCACAGAAACCCTGGTGGGCCTGCTCACCGGAACGCCGAAGTTGCAACCCCTCATCAGCCCTGTGGAGGCTGAGGCGCAACCCGCCATCCAACTCGCTGTGACTCTCCTCTGCCACCACTTCACAATGGCGTGATTCGGGACGGATATCGACCAGCAGGGCGACCTGGAAGATCGGCGCATCGAGTAGCCGCTCATCGTCCATTTGACGCCGTTCCACGAGCACATAGAAGGGGGAGTCGGACGTGGGACGCCCCTGAACCTGCGTGTCGTAATAGGGGAGGCTGGCGTCTTGGGGTAGCACGTGATCGCAAAGTGCGTCCTCCAGCCGTAGCGGGGTCTCGTCGGCCGCTGCACGGATACGGATGGTGATGGCGTCATCGCCGTTGGAATCGCTTTCTTCGGCGCTAAGCACGAACTCCGTGGCTTGATCGTCCTCACCGAGGGACCACATCGCCGAAACCGTTTCATCGATTTCACTCACTGAAACATCAAGCGGTGAAATAAGAGAGGTCTCTGTCTCCGAAGACGAGGCTATTGCTGGCCATAACAGGCAATAGGCCAGAGTGATGGACAGACCGGCACTTAAAGTGATTTTTCGGGGTTTGCTCAAGTGCTTATTCATATCTCTGGAGGTGCTCTGAGGGATTTGGAAGACGGCCTGTGCGTAAGAATCGGCGATAGTCATGTAGGATATCACGGTGATCAAAGGCCAGGGGGTCAGGCAAGTCATCCCATCGGTACCACCTCGCCATGGTGGCGTCGTCGCCGGCACGTAGGGGGCCGTCGTGATGGGCGATGAACACGACAGAAAGGGTGTGTTGGCGGGGATCGCGACGGGGATCGGAGTATACATAAAATAATTTATCTAGCTTCACCTCCAGCCCCGTCTCTTCGGCGCATTCACGGATGGCCGCCTGCTCCACGCTTTCTCCCTCATCGACGAACCCTCCCGGCAAGGCCCATCCATTGGGTGGATTAGCACGCTTAATGAGGACGACCGAGGGGCCGCTATCGACGATCACGTCAACGGTGGGGGTGGGGTTTCGATAGTCAGTCATGAGGGCCCGGGGGTCGGCGGAGGGGATTTTTTGACAGTCGGCGAGGGTGCTCTATTGTCGCTGGTATCGCCGCACTGGGCAGCCAGGCGGCCGTTTGTGAGTCATACCGAAGTGGAGCAGTGAATGGATAGGATAACCGGCTCAACGCCGTCGATGATCCTGGCAAGTGGATCGCCGCGGCGCCTCCAATTATGCCGCAGGATTGGTCTGGAACCAATCGTACGTGTCAGCGACATTCCAGAAGAACAACGGCCGCAGGAGACCCCAGAGGAGTACGCCTGCCGTCTTGCTGGCGATAAAGCGCGGGCCGTCGTGGACTCCCTGGAGGACGATGACTCGCTTCCCGGGTGGGTGCTATCGGCCGATACGATCGTCGTCCACCGCCAAGAGGTCCTGGAGAAACCGGCCGACGCCGCCGACGCCAAAGTCATGCTGCGCCGGTTGTCCGGCGAACGCCACGAGGTGATCACCGCCTTTTGTTGGGTGTGGCGCGCCCCGGGCGAGGATGCCGCCCAACGGGTAGAGGCGATTCGCTCCGTGACCTCTTCGGTGTGGTTGCGTGCCCTTAGCGATCAAACCATTGCTAATTATGTCGCCACGGGAGAGCCGATGGACAAGGCCGGCAGCTATGGCATCCAGGATGTCGGTGGTGTGCTGGTTCGGAAAAATGAGGGTTCATATTTCGCGATCGTCGGACTCCCCGTCTGCGAGGTCATGGAAACGCTCGATGACCTCGGCGGTCTCGGTAGCTATCCCTTCGCCGGAGGGCTGGAATGACCCAATACGACCCACAGATACTGGCCAGTCGACTGGAGGCCCTCACTAAGCGCATCCAAGAGGCCCAGTCCCGTTCTCCCCACGACCAGGATGTGACCCTGGTGGCGGTGAGCAAGACCCATCCCCCGGAGGCTATCAAGACCTTTTATGATCTGGGCGTCCGCCACTTTGGCGAAAATTATGTACAGGAGTGGCGGGATAAAGCCGCCGAATTACCAGATGATATCCATTGGCATTTTGTGGGACGGCTTCAGTCCAATAAGGCCAAATATCTGGCCGACCGCGTGCACCGCGTACACTCCATTGACCGAAAGAGCGTCATCAAGAAACTCTCTCGCCGAAGTTCGACGGTGCAATCGGTCTTCCTCCAGGTCAATCTGGATGATCAGGAAACCAAGGGCGGCGTGGCGGTCGAAGACGTGTGCGAGCTATTCGACAGGGTGGCTCAGCGAGATAATCTCAAGGTGGTGGGCTTGATGGGGATGCCCCCATACGTCGTCGATCCAGAGGAGAGCCGCCCCCACTTTCAGACGCTACGGGAAGCATTGGAGACCTTGAAGAGCTATGTGGCGGAGGCCTATCCGGACCGGCTCGCGGCACTAACCGAGTTATCGATGGGAATGACCAACGATTTTGAGGTGGCCATCGAAGAGGGCGCAACCCTCATTCGCGTGGGCACCGCATTATTTGGACAGAGGAGCTATGATGACTGACGGGCAACCGGAATCGACCTTTGATGAACGGCTCCAGGACTATCTGGTCGTCCTCCTCGGCTGCGGCAAGATGGGCACGGCCCTCGCGAGGCGGTGGGTGCGCTCGGACCGCCTCGATCCACGACGGTTGGTATGCCTGGACGCCATGGAGGAAAAATCCCAGGGGCTGGCCGATGAACTCAATGCGCGGGAAGCCATCCCCGAGATCGAGTTGGATGAAGACCAAACCCCCATTCGGCGGATGCGTCTCTACGTGGTGGCCGTCAAGCCCAACGATGTGCACGCCGTGTTGGAACCGCGAAGGGAAGACGAATTTACCGACGAAGACACGATCGTGTCCATCGCCGCCGGCGTTGATATCGATACTCTTCGACGTTTTGCCGGCCCATTTCCCGGCATTGCCCGGGCGATGCCTAATACGCCAGCGCTCGTTGGTGCTGGCGTCACGGGGGTGATGGGGGACGGCACGGTCGATATGGACGCCCTGGAAGCGCTCTTCGAATCCGTGGGCAAGGTGGTGACCCTGACTGAGGAATCCCATTTCCACGGGTTGACCGCCATCAGCGGCAGCGGGCCAGCTTACCTATTTACGGCCATTGAGGCCATGGCCGACGGCGGTGTCCTTATGGGCCTTGATCGACAGACGGCCGTGGATCTGGCGACAGGCGTCGTCGAGGGATCAGCGAAATTGGTGGCTCAACGCCGCTACGAGCACACCGCCGATCTCAAGGATTCGGTGGCCAGCCCGGGTGGCACGACCATCGCCGGCCTCGTGGCTTTAGAGGAGCATGGGTTTCGTCATGCCCTCATCCGAGCCGTCGAGGCGGCGGCCCGGCGAAGCCAAGAACTCAGCGAAGAGATGTCCAACCAGCGCCCCCACGAGGATAGCCCTCTGGGCTGATGCACCGCGCCAGCGCGGACGACGCCATCACACTCGCGCCCAGGGATGGGCCTTATCGACCAAGGAAGAGGTCATCATGTTTAAATTCAGTGCGGAAGATATTGCCAATCAGGAATTCCAGACGCGGTTTCGGGGCTACGATCCCGATCAGGTCCATGAATTCCTGGAGGTTCTGGCCCGCCAGTGGCGGGATCTTCAAAAGTCCATCCGGGAAATGAGCGATGAGCTCGAGGAGTATAAGCGAGAACTTCGCGACTATCGACGGCGCGAGAAGAGCCTCGTTCAAGCCTTGGAAACCGCCCGGCAGGTTGCCGAGGAGATCCGTCATCAGGCCGACCGCGACGCCGAATTGGTGATGGCTGATACGGAGCTTAAGGCCGAGCGCATGCTCGTAAAGGCCGAAAAGAAGGTGGCTCAGCTACGAGGGGAGTATTTCGAGCTCAAGCAGCAAAAGGTTCGATTCCATACGGAGATGCGCCAGATGCTCAATAGCTACCATTCCATGCTCGACCAATACGAAAGCCAGGGCGAAGAGGACCACCCGCTGCCGCCACGTCCCGCGCCCCCCGGCGACGCTGAGGTCCGTGAAGAGGTGGATAGCTCGGATTATGAGGTGGTCAGCGACGACGCGGCCTCCGACCATCGAGCGTCACAGACGTTGCAATAAGCTCCATCGGGGGGGGAGAAAAAATTTTGCGCCTGAGCTGATGCCCGTTAGGGTGGTGATGTGGCCCAGTTGTCCCGCTCATCTGCCAAGGATGGTAGCGACCGGGGCGGGGCCGCGGTGGCAATTTATGACCGGCACAAAGGGAGCTAAGGATGGCTCAGAGTATTTCCGACGTATTCTCCAGGGGACGCGATAATGACGGGGGCCGACGACGAGCGCGTCTGGTGCGAAACAACGTGGAGTCCGCATCAAGCGCCAGCGATGAGACGCGCCAGCCCAGGGCAACCCGGGGAGAC
The DNA here is from genome assembly GCA_964566695.1 of uncultured Bradymonadales bacterium. GTDB lineage: Bacteria > Myxococcota_A > Bradymonadia > Bradymonadales > Bradymonadaceae > SLJM01. Next base: position 96,141 of record CAZMJS010000002.1, on the reverse strand, counting down.
CATGCTGGCCAGGCGGGTCGCCGCGCGGCCTACCGTCCCGCGGAAACCCTGGCGCTGCGACGCGATGTGCTCGATGCTTATACCGCCGCTGTCATGCGCGATGGTCACGTTGCCGAGAAAGGGGGACAGCACCTGCTGGACGCCGCCCGGGCCGCCGAGGTTCTGGGCCACTACGAAGAAGCCTTTAGTTATCTGCGGGAGTTCGAGCGCCAAGAGGGCCAGTGGGATTGGGATAGTGCTGTGCTTCGTCGTCGCGTCCTTCGGGGCGTCGAGGCAACTGACCTGGTGACCCGCAGCCTTGAAACCAGCACCGAGCTCAGTGGGGCGCCCACGTGGGCCCCGGTGTATACGGCCCTGGAGTTGGCGCGTCAGGCCTACGAAGGTGGTGAGGATGTCCATCGGGTCCGACAGTACTTAGACCAGGTTGTCGAGGCGGCGACGTCGAAAAGTCAGCTCGGCGGCTTCGCCGCGCTATGGGCCATGCAGATTGGCTGCGATATCGAGTTGGAGGCCGGCGCCATCGCCAATGCCTTCGATGGGTTGACCGACGCCATTGAGTTGCCGGAGTTGACCGTCGATATTCGGCAGAGCCTGGAAGCCCGTCGCGCCGTGTGGATGCATGTCTTTGGTCGCCACGAAGACTCACGTCATCTCCTCGATGATCTTGCCCAACGGGGCGTCCTATCGGGCGACCTCGACGATCTCTTGGTGAGTCTGAGCTTTGAGAATGGGGAGCGACAGCGGGCCTTCGATGTGCTTCGATCCACGGCCAGTGACCGATGCCGGCATCTGGAGCACGCCGTCCCCCTGGTGATGATGCACGCCGTCCAGGATGGTCAGTCGGCGACGGGCCGAAATATTCTGCGAGAAGCCACGCAACACCGCGATGATTGGACCCTGCTGAGCCTCCACGAAGCCTTTTGTGATACCGCCACGGGCGACACCCAGCGCGCCGGATCGGAACTCATCGATGTGCTAAACCGGCGCCTGGAGGGCCCCCTCTCCACGGATGAGCGGGTCAATCTTTTGACGCGGCTGGGACGCCTTTATGAGGTGGAGGCCGATCTGGAGGAGGCCGCCGCCGAGGTCTACCGCGAAGCCTTGACTTATGACCCCCAACATGTGCCTGCATTGCGTGCATTGGGGCGTCTTTATACGCGACGCCAGAACTGGAAGGCACTGGCAGAGCTCTACGAGCGAGAGATCGCCACGCTAAGCCATCGCCCGGGGGCTTGGCGTCGGCATTTTCAACTGGCCGAGATCTATGAGCAGCGCCTGGACCGACCGGAGAGGGCACTGGAGAATTATCTGATCGTCCTCGATGAGAAGCCACACTACCTGCCAGCGCTGAAAAGCAGCGCCCGAATCCTGGGTCAGCTCGATCGGTGGACCCAGTTGGCGGATCTCTTCTTGAGGATGGTGGATTCGGCGCCGACGCGGCGCCAAAAACTCTATTTGCTAGACAAGGTCGCCGAGGTGGCCGAGGAGCGCCTGAGCAATTACGAGGTGGCCATTGGTGCCTGGCGCGAGACCCTGGAAATCGATCCGGAAAACCCCCGAGCCTATTCGGCGTTGGGTCGCCTCTACGCCCATACCCATCGATGGGAGGAACTAATCGAGCTCAATGAGTCCGAATTAGGCCTCATCGACGACCCCGAAGAACAAGCCGCCATCCTGCTTCGCAACGCCCAGATCGCCGAACGACACCTGGAAGATGTGGAGGGGGCGGAGGCCTACTATCGGCAGACCCTGGCCATTATCCCCGACTACCTGCCAGCCCTGGAGGCTCTGGGACGCATTTATCTGCGCGGCGGTCGGTGGGCCGATATCGTCGCCATGACGGGCCGCGAATTGGAAACGGTCTCCGATCCCGACACGTCGCACCGGCAATTAGGAGCGTTGGCCGAGATTTTAGAAACCAAGCTCGATCGCCGCGACGATGCCATCGCCATTTATCAGACGCTGTGGCAACAGGATCCGGGAAATGGCCACGTCTTCGGCGCGCTCAAGCGGCTGTATCGGGCCACCAAACGGTGGGCTGACCTGGAGGAAGTGCTGGAGCATCGACTGGAGCATTGCCAGTCCAGTCAGGAATTCGCCTCACTCACCGGCGAGTTGGCGATCCTGAGCGAATGGCGTCTTGAAAACCGCGAGGTGGCCTATCAGCGCTATCTCTCGGCGCTGAAGGCCGATCCCGACAATATTCACTGGCTCAGCGGGGTGGCGCGAACCTGGAGCGACGCATCCATCGCCGTGGAGGACGTGGCCAATGAGTTAGAAGATCTACTCATGAAGGTCTGCGAAGGAGATGTTCGCGATCGCTACTTTAAAGTGATCGCCCGTCTCCGAGAGCGCCAGGAGGGTGGACCGGAGGCCAGCCGTGCCTATCGAGCCCATGGAGATGCCACGAGCCTCGAAAACCAGATCGTCATGCGCCTGGCGATGGCCGTTGCCGGCGAGCGAAGGCGCCTTGCCGAGGCGCGGGCCTCGCTTCCTCACCATGCCTTGCAGCCCCTGCTACAGTTGGATCGCCGCATCGACGCCGACGAGTGCCCCACCTTTGACAGGGAATTGCTGGGCGATCGGGCACGACAGTGGTTTGCGGGAGAATTGCCCCCGGAGGTCAGCGGCGCACTCAGAGACAAACCCAACCTCAGTGACGACCTGGTGGCGATCCTCGACGGGGCAGAGCTGCACCACGACGACCCCGAAAGTATCAAGGATCAACGGCGACGCCTGCGACTTCGAGCCCTCCAGGCACGACGGGTCAACGACCATGGCGCTTACTTACAATGGACCCGCCAGGAGATGGAATTGCTAACGGCCGACGCTGCGGCGACGAGGCGGCTGGAGTTGGCGCGCTACGCTACCCGCAAAGGGCTCCCCCAGGAGGCCACCCTATACCGAGAGGTGTGCAAGGCCATCTTCCCGGAGCTCAGTATCGATGGCGACGACCTGGGCGATGAGGATCTCGTCCCACAGGCCCCGGCCATTCCCACTGAGCAGCTTCACCGGTTATACGATGCGCTGCGGGACACAGAGCGCTGGGATCTGCTGAGGCAATGCCGAGAAGCCCAGGTGTCGCGGCCCGAGCTTGCCCGCGATGAGCGGCTGGAAGTCTTCGAAGAGTTGGCCGCCCTATACCGGGAGCAGCTCGGCGATTACGAGGGTGCTCGCGACGCGCTGGTGCACTGTTACCAGCTCTCGGAAAACCTGAGCTACCTTAACCAGATCGTTGAGTTGGCACGACAGGAGGGGGCGACCGAGGATGCCATCAAGTATCAGAAAAAGCACTTTGAAAAGCGCAGCATGTCAGCCGATGCCAGTGCCGCCGATCGCGTGGCCTCCGGGTTGACCCTGGCACGACTGCATATGGAGCGCGACGAAGAGGAACACCGCGAGGCCGCCATTCGCTGCCTGGAGCATCTCATCGATGCTTATGGAGACGCGGCGGGCATCGTCCAGGCCAAACGCCTTCTGGCGAGAGCTCACGCAGCGGCCACCAACCCCGTGCGGGCCGCGGAGCTCTTTGAATCGGCCCTTCATTTTCAGGTCCGTGGCGACGAGGTCGAGGACTGGCGGCGCCTCGTTGAAATCTATCGACTGCAACTGGGTGATGTAGATCGGGCTTATCAGCGCCAGTGGAACCTGGTGCGCTCCTTTCCCAATCAATCGCGAGACCTGGACGTGCTGATCGACCTGGCTGGCGAAGCCGGAGAATTGGCCGATTGCGTCCGCCAACTCCAAGAGTTGGCTTCATCGCGAAGTGATGACGCCAAGGCGTCGTTGCTTGCCCGAGCGGCGGAAGCGGCCGACGAAGAGCTGGGCCACGCCGAAGAGGCATTTCACCTCTTCGAGCGCGTCCTGGACCTCGTCGACGGCGATCATCCTCGCTATCAATATTTCCGCCGCCGTCGTGCCGTCTGTTTGGCGCGCATGGCCGGTCGAGAGGACCGCGCCCATCGAGCGTTTCGCCAGTTGTTGGACGACGAGCCCTTCGAGCCGGCGACCCACCGTGGCATGGAAATCCTCTTTGAGCGAGCCGGGACTCATGATCGACTTCGAATCACCCGTCAGACGCTTCGCATGCTGGGTTGCCAAGTCGACCAGCCAAAGGCTCAGGGCAAGGTGCACCCGACGCGCACCCTCGGAGAGTCCATCATTCGCCGCGATCTGATGCCCGACGCCATGAGCGGCGGCATCTTCGATATTCTTCAAGAGGCGATGCCTCTGGTGGAGAAGGTCTTCAGTGATGATTTGCCGCAAAAAAAGGCCCTCGATGGTCGTCGCATCAAGGGAGGTCAAAAATGGCCGATTCACGACGACCTCCAGGCAGCCCTGCTGGCCTTTGGGATCACCCGATTCAAACTCTATGTCGGTGAGAGTGGCCCCGATCAGCCCATGGTCTTTGCATCGAAGACCCCAGTGATCTGGCTTAACCAGGGCCTGGTGGAAGATCTCAACGAGGCCGAGTCTCGCTTTATTGCCGGCTACTGCGCCGCTCTGGTGTGGAGCGGTCTGCCGGCCCTGATGGCCCTGGACGGCCGCCAGGTATGGCACCTCCTGGAGGGCGTCTTCTACCGGCAGAGCGGCGAGGGCTTTTCCGAGCGCGTCGATGTACAGAGCCAGCGCATGGCCGACGAGGTCTCCAGCCCCTTCGACATGCCTCAGCGACGCGCCATCGCCAAAGCTATCGAGGCCTGCGACCAAGATCTGGAGGCATGCCATTGCGAGGCCTGGGGACGGGCCCTGCAAGACTTTGCGGCCCGCGCCGGTCTGCTGCTATGCGGAGACCTGGCGGCGGCGGCGAAGGGATTGCTACGCCTATCGGGGTGGAAAATGGGCCTGGAGGATAAAGCGACGCAAAAACGCATCAAAAACCAAGAGGGCGTCCGCGACCTCCTGCTGCTGGCGCATTCCGAGGAATATCTGGAGCTTCGATACAAGACAGGACTGGCCGGCCGACCCAGCCGGGTGGGGACCTGAACCGAGCGCGCCATTGACATTGCTGAGTCCACGCCGATAAAAACGACTGCTTGAAACGGTCGGATTACCAGCGATGGACCACGGTTTATGAAGTCATTTCAAACGGTGCGAGGGGCGGTGAGTGTGTGTGTGCTCGCCCTGGTTGGCCTGATGGTCGCCAGTGGATGTGGCAGCTGCGGGGGGCAGGATGCCGAAGAGTTTATCGCCGGTCACAACGCCGACATCTTTAATTTTGCCATCAGCGCCGATCCGCAGACTTTGGACCCGGGTCGGATGAGCGGGGCGCCGGAGGGGCGGATTGCCTTCAATATCTTCGAGGGACTCATGGCCCCGGGGCCGACGACGGAAGATCTGGACGACCCAGAGGACGTGGTCGTGCCCGGTGTTGCGGAGTCCTATGACGTGAGCGAAGACGGGCTGACCTATACTTTCCATCTGCGCGAAGACGCCCGGTGGTCCAACGGAGATCCCGTGACCGCCAGAGACTTCGAGGTGAGCTGGCGGCGTGTCTTAACTCCCGACTTCCCCGGCGATTATGTCCAGTTGATGTGGATTATCAAAAATGGGGAAGCCTACTCCCAGGGCGAGATCGATGACTGGTCCCAGGTGGGCGTGCGCACCGTCGATGATCGCACCCTGGAGGTGACGCTGGAGCAGCCAACGCCTTATTTCCCGGAGCTGGTCGCCTTTTATACCTTTTTTCCCGTGCCCGTTGACGTCATCGAAGAGAAGGGCACGCGATGGACCCGTCCGGAAAATATCGTCAGCAATGGGGCCTATAAGCTCACGGAATATCGGCCCCAGCGGGACATGCGTTTGGAAAAAAACCCCTATTATTGGGACCGAGACAACGTGGCCATCGAGGAGGCCAGGGCCCGAATCATCGAAGACACCAACGCCGTGGTCAACGCCTACCGCACGGGCTCGCTCCACTACTCCGGGGCGTCACTTCCGGTGGCCCAGATCGCGAGCCTGATGACCCACCCCGATTATTATTCAGAGCCCATGTTGGGGACCTACTATTTCCGCTTTAACGTCTCCGACGAGGATAGCGCTTTGGCCGACCCCAGGGTGCGCCGGGCGCTGTGGAAGAGCATCGATCGTCGCTCCCTGGTCGAGGAGACGATGAATAACCTCTACGAGGTGGCTCAGGGCTACGTGCCCCCCATGGCGATGTGGGAGTCCACGGCGGACGTCCCCGATTATAACCCGTCGGCGGCTCGTGAGTTGCTTGCCGAGGCGGGATATCCCGAGGGCGAGGGGTTTCCCCGATTCGAGTACCTCTATAATACCGATGAAAACCACCAATTGATCGCCGAGGCCGTCCAGGGGATGTGGGAACGAAACCTCGGCATTCGCGTCACCCTGGTGAATAAAGAGTGGCGGACTTACCTCCAGGACGTCTCGACGTTGAATTACGAGATCGCCCGTGCCGGCTGGATCGGTGACTATAACGACCCCACCACATTTCTGCAGAAATGGGAGACCGGCGACGGCAATAATAATACGGGCTGGTCCGATGAGGAGTACGACGACCTGATGCGCCAGGCGCGCCATGAGGCCGATCCGGAGGCTCGCCTGGAGATCCTTCAGGCCGCTGAAGACGTGCTCATGGAGCGCGGGCCCATCATCCCCATCTATTATTATACCAACAATATTCTGGTTTCCCGGTTCGTCGAGGGCTTCGAGCCCCATAACCGGGACATCCATCTGCTCAAGTATATGCGGCTGGTGGAGCCCGATAACCCCGAAGACGCAAGGGAGTAAGCCGACGTGACACGATTTATCCTCCGGCGCTCCATCGCCTCCATCTTTGTGATCCTGACGATCATCGTAATCTCGTTGTGGATCACCCGGCTGGCGCCCAGTAATCCCTGTCTGGAAGAGCGGGACGTCCAGGCCTGCACTTGCATCCACACCCACCACCTGGACCGGCCCGTCTTCCCGCTATATAGCCCGCCGGCTCTGGCGCCCATGGAGGGCTGCCAGTATTGGGAAGCGGAGACGGAATGGCAGTTGATCCCCTGGTCGGTGGACATTCCCATCCCGGATGCCCAACCCCTGACCTTTGGACCGGTGCACCTCATCGGGCCAGGGGAGTGGGGGGAGACCCAATCCGTCATCTATATGCAGACCCTGCTGAGCGGATCCCTTGGCGATTCGATGATCACCGATCGGACGGTGGCCGAAACCCTGGGGGCAGCACTGCCCTATACCATTGTGCTGGGCATCCAGGCGCTGTTGATCGCCTTGCTCATCGGCATCCCAGCGGGACTCATCGCAGGGTTGAGGCAGAATACGCCCACCGACTATGGCGTCATGACCATGGCCATGATCGGGGTCAGTATCCCCAATTTTGTATTGGGTCCGCTATTAATTCTCCTATTTTCCCTCCACCTGGGCTGGTTTTCAGCGGTGGGGTGGTATACCTGGCAGGATAGCGTCTTACCCAGCGTGACCCTCGGGTTATTCTACGCGGCCTACGTGGCGCGGCTGACCCGAGGGGGCATCCTGGAGATCATCCGCAAGGATTATATCCGCACTGCCCGGGCCAAGGGGTTGCCCGAAAAACTGGTGGTCATGCGCCACGCCATCAAGGGGGCACTGCTTCCGGTGGTTAGCTATCTGGGGCCGGCCTTTGCGGCCCTCCTGGCAGGGTCAGTGGTCGTCGAGGAGATCTTTAGCCTCCCGGGCGTGGGGACGCATTTCGTGCGCTCGGCACTCAACCGCGACTACAATCTGGTGCTGGGGACCATCATCCTATACTCCAGCCTGCTGGTCTTCCTAAATCTGGTGGTCGACATCTTGTACACGGTGATCGATCCCCGAGTCAGTTATGATGACGAGTAAGGGGATTTCATGAGCACAAATCTACCACTTCCCGACGGGGACCAGGCCGACCAGGGAGCCGACGGCCACCTGGAAAAGGGCCCCAACACTGGGGACACGCCGGGGGAGGCCAACCTGGTGGAGGGCACGAGCCTCTGGAAGGACGCCTGGCGGCGATTGATCCGCAACCGGGCCGCCATGGCCGGCTTTTTTATCGTCCTCTTCATGTCCATCATGGCCGTGCTCTACGACCTTCCCTTCGTGGACTATCAGCCCATCGTGGAGCACGGCACTCGGTTTACCCACGAGGAGCAGCACAGCTATGTGATGCCCAAACCACCGGGCTCCTATAGCGTCCCCTCCTACCACTATCGCTTGATGGACCCCGACGAGGAGATGACCTTTGAGGCCATCGATCGCGACGGGAATGGTCAAATCAATGACCAGGACATCCATCAGGCCTATCGGCAGTGGAAATTCGACCGCCTGGACAGCGATGGCGATGGCGTTCTGAGCTGGGAGGAGTACGAGTCCGCCACGCTGAGCATGAGCTCCGACACGGTGCCCGATTGCGATCGGTGGCAAGAGATACGCCTGAGCATGGCCCCTATCGAGGATCGCTCAATCTTTGAGTGCGAGGCCGGCGAGGATGGGGCGCTGTCCTTCGAGGACGCCGGCTTATTGGTGGAGATCGTGTCCCCCGGAGAGGCCCGCGACATCCTGGCGCGATACGATATCGATGAGAGTGGGTACCTGACGCCGGACCAGTTTAAGGGGCTTCCTCGTCCGGAGAAGAATTGGCTGGGAACGGACCAGTTGGGTCGGGACCTTCTCACGCGCCTGATCTACGGCGGGCGAATCTCGCTTGCCGTGGGGCTATTGGCGACCCTGGTGTCCTTCTTTATCGGAGTGACCTGGGGGGCCACAGCGGGTTTCGTGGGCGGCAAGCTAGACAATATCATGATGCGCATCGTCGACGTGATGTACGGCCTGCCATTTATCTTTTTGGTCATCCTATTGATGGTGGTATTTGGGCAAAATATCATCCTCTTATTCATTGCCCTGGGGGCGGTGCAGTGGCTGACAATGGCCCGCATTGTCCGGGGACAGGTGATCAGCTTAAAGAGTCAGGAATTCGTGGAGGCCGCCCAGACCATCGGCGCCTCCAAGCCGGCGATTATCTTTCGCCATCTCATCCCCAACGCCCTGGGGCCGATCATCGTCTATGCGACGCTGACGGTGCCCGCGGTGATGTTGGAAGAGGCCTTCCTGTCCTTTTTGGGACTCGGCGTGCAAGCCCCGCAGACCTCCTGGGGCGCCCTGGCCAGTGAAGGGCGACAGGTCATGGAGATGGCGCCCTGGATGATTCTATTTCCGGGTCTGGCCCTCGCCATCACCCTGTTGAGCCTCAACTTCCTGGGAGACGGTCTGCGCGACGCCCTGGATCCCCAGGTCCGCGACGATTGATGAATTCCACCCTCAACCACCGAGGAGCGGCGTGACGAAAAGCGATCCACAGGCCGCCGAGGCCAGCGATGAGCCTCTGCTGAAAATCCGCGGCCTCAAGACTTATTTCGATACCGACGAGGGGACGGTGCGTGCCGTCGACGGCGTGACCTACGAGGTCAAACGCGGCGAGTGCGTGGGCATCGTCGGCGAGTCGGGCTCCGGAAAGTCGGTGTCCCAGATCTCCATTCTGGGCCTTATCCCCGATCCGCCGGGGCGCATCGCCGACGGCGAAATTCTCTTTGATGGCCAGGACCTGACGGAGCTGAGCCAGGAGGAGTTGCGACGGATTCGGGGTAATCGGATCTCCATGATCTGGCAGGATCCGATGTCCAGCCTGAACCCCTTTCTAAAGATCTCGCGGCAACTCCTGGAACCCCTTCAGTTGCATACCGACTTAAGCGAGGACGAGGCCCGCGAGCGGGCCATCGAGATGCTCGAGAAGGTGGGTATCCCCGGGGCCGCCGAGCGCTTCGATCAATACCCTCACCAATTCTCGGGCGGGATGCGACAGCGCGTCATGATCGCCATGGCATTATTATGCCAACCGGAGCTGTTGATCGCCGACGAGCCGACGACGGCTCTGGACGTCACCATTCAGGCTCAGATCTTGGAACTCATCCGTGACCTGAGACGCGACCTGGGCACCAGCGTTATCGTCATCACCCACGACCTGGGCGTCGTGGCCGGCATGGCGGACCGCATCATCGTGATGTACGCCGGAAAGGTCGTCGAGCAGGCCGACGCCACGGCGCTCTTTCGGCGGCCGGCACACCCCTATACTGTAGGGCTTTTGAAGAGCGTTCCCAGGCTGGATCGGGCTGGGGCAGACAAGCTCATTCCCATCGAGGGTCGGCCCCCGGATACCTCAAAGAATATCCAGGGCTGCCCCTTTGCGCCTCGCTGTGCCTTTGCCAAGGACAAGTGCCGACGAGAAGCACCGCCATTGGAACAACTGGAGGGCCAACGAGAGGTCGCCTGCTGGCGGGCCGACGAGATTTTTCGCGCCGAATTGGGCTCGCGAGCCCCGGCCGACAAGGTAGCGGCCATGGAAAAGCGCGCCAGACATGATGAATTGACCGACCAGGTCATCGACGAGATCACCCAGGCCCACGCGACGCAGGAATGACCATGGCTTCAGAGCCCCTGTTGAAGATCCGCAACCTCAAGATGCATTTCCCGGTTTATAAGGGCACCTTCGTGCGACGCGAAGTAGAACGGGTGCGAGCCGTGGACGGGCTAACGTTCGATATCCTCCAGGGGGAGACCCTGGGGCTGGTGGGGGAGTCCGGATGTGGAAAATCCACGACCGGCCGCGCCATCATCCAACTCTACCGACCCACCGACGGGGAAGTGCACTTCGAGGGGACCAACCTATGCGAGTTGGAGGAGCGCCAGTTGCATCCCCTGCGTCGGGACCTGCAGATGATCTTTCAGGACCCCTACGCCTCACTGAACCCTCGGATGACGGTGGGAGATATCATCGGCGAACCCCTCAAGGTCCACCGCCTCGCCAAGGGACGGGAGCGCCGGGCCCGCGTGCAGGAATTGATGGAGACGGTGGGCCTCGACCCGCGCTTTATTCGCCGTTATCCCCACGAGTTTTCTGGCGGTCAGCGCCAGCGCATCGGCATCGCCCGTGCGCTGGCCTGCGAGCCGCGCTTTATCGTCTGCGACGAACCCATCAGTGCCCTCGATGTCTCCATCCAGGCTCAGATCATGAACCTGATGGAGGAATTGCAAGAGGAGTTCGACCTGACCTTCTTGTTTATTGCTCATGACCTGGCGGCGGTGCGACATATCTCGGACCGAATCGCTGTGATGTACCTGGGGCACCTGGCGGAGCTGGCCGATGGGGAAGAGCTCTATAAAAATCCCCTCCACCCCTACACGGAAGCGCTGATGTCGGCGGTTCCCATCCCCGATCCAGAGATCGAGAAGAATCGAACCCAGATCGTGCTAGAGGGCGACGTTCCCAGCCCCCTGGACCCACCGTCGGGCTGTGTCTTCCATACTCGATGTCCCTATGCCTGGGATCGATGTAAAAAGGAAACGCCGGAGTTTAAGGAGGCCAGTGCCGGTCATCGCGTGGCCTGCCACTTATTGGATGAACCGCAGCGGCGAGAGGCTTTTCACCAGTCGCGACAGTCGGCTCACTCCGCGATGACGGAGGACTCGGCGGGAGCCGAGGCTAACCTCCAAGAAGAACCGGAAGACGGGGGACAGGGCGACGAAAGCGACGCCGAAAGTGAGCAACCCGAGGAAGCTCTTAGCTAAATCAAGGGCACCGACGATGTGCAGCCCGCGGGCGATAGCGAAGGTCGGGGGATGGGTGCTGGCCCTGGTGTTGGCCGCGGGATGTGCGACCCCCGTCGAAGTGGAGGGCGACCTCCCGCGCGACGCCTTCGAAGAGCGACTATCATCGCTGACGAAAGCGCCCAACGGGGGCTTGCACGCCGTGGCCTCACGGGGCATGAGCCCCAGCGCCTGGGTGCTCGTCGAATATGATGGCAGGAGTCACCTCTTTGCGACGGCCTCCGTGCGTCAGCGATCGGCGCGCCTTCTCGCCCTGGGGGAGGTTGAGCGGGAGTGGATAAACGAGGCCATCGAGAGCGGGGTGCGCCCCCAATTTGTCGAGCCATCGCAACTAGCATCGATGACGGTCGACGACCCCATCGGATGGTGGAGTGGTGATCCGGACCATCCCGTCGAGGCCCTGGGGGATCAAGACTTTCGTGGACGGCCCCTGCTCATGCTCCCCGCCGACCATGACGAGTCGGTCGACAGACTGGCGTCCGCCGCGCGAGCACGGACCGGGGAAGATGGGCGGCTATCCGATGCTCCGTCGAAGGAGTCGGCGAGCCTCGTGGTGGCCGATGGCCGAATCTCTGAGAGAGGGCCTCAGGTGGCCGTGGAAAGCGAGTTAAGCCCCTCGGATGCGCTTTACGACACCTATGATCATTGGCGGATCCGAGCCATCGATCTCCCCGAGGCCACTCAGGACCTGGTGCTTCGCGAAATGGCTTTAGAGCAGGGCGTCCAGGTGGTGATCGTACTCAAGGGTGATCGGGTGGTCATCGGATTTGGAACCCCGGAATATCTCCCAGAGGTCAATGGGGCGGGGTTGGAGATCGCGATGGCCGACTCCGGTTTCTCCGTACCCCTTTCAGTCTGGCGTGAGCACCCAAAGGAGGTGTTGAGTGTCGTCGATGACCTCTACCACGAGCGCTATTTAGGGGCCTTTATCGGCTTGATCGATCTCGACGAGGCCGCTGAAGCGGTGGAAGCTTCCCCAAACTCACGGGCCGACGAGCTAAGGCGGCTAGATCTGATCGCCGCCGGCGGACTCGGCGATTGGCACCACCACCGCCTAATGGGGGAATCGCTGGAGAAGGACGCCGACCAGGCTCGCTTTTTGGCTCGGTCTTCGGCTTACCGGGGAGATTGGGAGAAAATGGAGGTTCGAAGCCATCTGGCGCTCGAACTCTACAGTAAACGGGGCGGTGAACTGGGGCATCTGGGTAGGGCTCACACCCATGAACAGTGGGCCCGCACCCTTCAGCGACGTCAGCGCTGGGAACCCCTAAACGAACATCTCCATCAAAGCCGTGACCAATTTCGGCTGGCCGGTGAACCGGCCCGGGCGGCGCTCGTCGAGCGACGCATCCAGTGGGCTTGGCCCGACGAGCGTTGGCATCACGTGGTGCAGGACTTGAGCTCCCAGGGCCTACCCCAACAGGCCAAGATAGCACTATTGGCCCAGGCGCTAGGACAATTGATGTCGGGCGATCTGGAATCGACGGCGCGACGGCTCGAGCTTTTCGCCGACACCAAGGCTCAAGACGCTGGCAGTGCCGCCATGCGTCTCTATCGGGCCGTCGACCTCGGCTGGCGGGTCATCCAGGAGCGTCACGTCGATATGGCCGGCGGCCCGCAGCTATTCGATGAGGCCTGGGAACGGCGCGATCCCGATGCCCTGAGTGTGACGACGTGGATTCTACACGAGCACTTTCGCGGGGCGATAGAAGAACGCATGGACGTCGATCGCTTCATCGCCGCCCATCGTCAGGCAGTCGAGCGAGGGGTTTTGAGAGATTGGCTAAAACCGGCCATCGACAAAAGCTGGGGGTTTTATTGTGCTCCCTATCAACCGGTGTCTGACTCAGCTCACGAGGGGTGTTCGATGGACTTGCCCGATGACAATGAGATGAAGGTGTCGGGAATCATCGAGCGCGGTTATCAGGCCCATATATTGAACGATGGGCCTTTGGTGGAGGCCATCCAGGCTTTCCTGGACAATGAATTCTCTTCGGCTGCTCATGGAGAGGATTGGAGAGGCGTTGACGAGCTTACGCTAGATGCCCTCCTGTGGTCTCAGATAGTAGAGGAGGAGTCGGCCCTTACGGCGGCACTGGTGGCCGAGTTAAGAGAACTGGCCTCCGAAAAGCGGCATGGTTGGTTGACCGATAGCAGTAGGGAGTTGGAGCGGCGAGGGTTCTACGACTGGGCCATCGCCCTGCAAGAGCAGGCTGTGGAATTGCCCGACGGCTGGCCGCGTCAGGGAGAGCGCTTCCAGGACGAGCAGCGTTTAGCTGGCTTGTATTTTCGGGCTCAGCGTTGGGAGGACCTCAAGTCGTTGACAATATCGGACAGCCCTCTCCACGCCGCTGCTCTGACGGTCTATCAAGCTCACGCCGCCGGTCGACAGGGCGATCGAGAGCGGGCCCGCCAGTTGAGCATGGAAGCGCGAGAAGCCGCTGGCGAATTTGGCCTCCTCCATCAGCTATCGATCGACGAGAAAATGATTCGACTGGCCCTCGATCGCGGCGATCTGGAATTCGCCAGTGGCCTCATCTCCGGGGCTTGGAATACCCTGGCCATCAGCGAGCTTCAGTTTGCGAGGCCTCAGCGGCGTGTCCTTAGCGTCCGGATGAGACTTAACCGGGCACGCCTTCTGGCGGCGTATGGCCTCAGCGAAGAAGCGGACCAGGCCTTGGCGCGGGCCATTGACGAAGCCGACGAACTCTCCTGGGAGTACCGCCGCGACGAGATGTGGCGACTCATGGACGGCGCGGCAGCCATGGTAGACTCCGAGGCATGGGAAGCCCACTTTCCCCGGTGGCGAGAATATGGCCAGCGCGTCGCGCTCGGCCGAAGTGGCGTGGCCCGAAGCGATTGGCTTCGCTTCGCCTATCACCTACATCTGTCTCACGATCGCCTGCAGGAAGCCCGCTCCATGGAGCGCTTCCTTCGTTTTCGCGGAGAATACCTCGAGCCGACGCATCGCCAGGCCGACATCGATTGATACACCTCCCCCAAGCGGTATCCTCACCCATGAACAAGGCAGTCACACTTCGCGGCGTACGTACGCACAATCTAAAAAATCTGGATTGCGATATCCCTCACCAGACCTTGACCTCCGTCACCGGAGTCAGCGGCAGCGGCAAATCCAGCCTGGCCTTCGACACCCTATATTCCGAGGGGCGTCGACGCTACACGGAATCCCTGTCGACCTACGCCCGCCAATTTCTTCAACGCATGGCCCGACCACCTATCGACGCCATCCACAACGTGCAGCCGGCGGTGGCCCTAAAGCAGAAGAACGACGTCAGCAATGCGCGTTCCACCGTCTCTACCACCACCGAGATCGACGACCACCTCCATCTGCTCTTTAGTCACGCCGGAACCACCTACTGCCCAAACTGCGATGTCCCCGTCTTTCGCGACAATCCGGCTCGGGTAGCCACATTATTGGGGCAACAGAAAGAGGGCAGCCGATGGGTGCTCGTAGGCCCGGTGGATGCCCCGGTGGAGGAGCATCGCGGCAAGCTGTTGCAGCAATTGGTCAGCGAGGGCTATCGTCGACTATTTATCGATGGCCAGACCGTGGACGTCAGCGAGCAGGGCATCGAGGAATTATTGGACCTCGACACCTATCCGGTCATTGTCGACCGCCTGGTGATCCGAGAGGGCGACGAGATGCGGTTTGCCGAGGCCATTGAATCGGGGATGGCCATGGGGGGCGGACGCGTGGAAATTCACTCCTATGACGATCCCGACGAGGCGCCCAAGGTCTATGACCAGGCTTTTCGCTGCAATGGTTGCGGCGAGGACCTTGTGGAGCCCCAACCGGCCCTGTTTAGCTTCAATAGTTCCCTCGGGGCCTGCGATACCTGCTCGGGCTACGGCAAGACCATGGGGATCGACTACCGAAAAGTGATCCCCAACCCCAAGTTGAGCCTCAAAGAAGGTGCGGTGGCCTGTTTCGAAAAGGGCAAATATAAGCGCCAGCGCTCGCGTCTCTTAAAGGCCTGCGACAAAGAGGGCATCCCCACAGATAAGCCCTTTGAGGCCCTCAAGGAGGAGCAACAGGAGTTCATCAAATACGGCGGCACCGGCTATACGGGACTATCCGGCTTTTTTGAACGCCTGAAAAAGAAGCAATATAAGACTCATGTGCGAATCTTTCTGGCCCGCTATCGCGGCTATGAGACCTGCCACGATTGCCGAGGCACCCGCCTGGCTCCCGAGGCCCGACAGGTGCGCTTTGACGGCCGTATCATCAGTGATTTCTGGCAGATGCGTATCGAGGAGGCTCACGACTATTTCCAGCATCTGGACATCGATGGGGAGACCGAGGCCAAGGTTAAACCATTACTTGAGGAAATTGGTCATCGACTGCACTACCTCCATGAGATCGGGCTGGGCTACCTGCAATTGGGCCGCCAATCGCGCACCCTCTCCGGCGGAGAGATGCAGCGAATCCACCTGACTTCAAGTGTTGGTCGAGCGTTGACGGATACCCTTTACGTGCTCGACGAGCCGACGGCCGGCCTTCATGCGCGCGACTCTCGTCGGCTCCTGAATGTGCTCCAGGGCTTGAGGGATCTGGGCAATACAGTGGTCGTTGTCGAACACGATCCGGAGATTATTTTGGGGGCCGACCACATCATCGAATTGGGACCCGTGGGCGGAGAGCAGGGGGGCTCGATCACCTACGAGGGCCCTCGCGAGGGTTTTGAGTTGGAATCGCGCGTTGATTTTAGCCGGGCTGATGAGATGGCCGACCAGAGCGATGAAGAGCCATCGCCGGGAACCATCTCCATTTTCGGCGCTCGTCAGCACAACCTCAAGGATATCGACGTCACCTTTCCCAAGGCTCGCCTGAGCGTGGTCACCGGGGTCAGCGGCAGCGGCAAATCAACTCTTCTGGAGGACATCCTTTATAACGGATGGCGCCGATTGCAGGGGCAGGGGGGCGTGGAGGCTGGTGATTTTGATCGCATCGAAGGCCTCGACGACTTCGAGAGTGTTCAATTGATGGATCAAAGCTCGCTAGGTCGCTCCAACCGCTCCAACGCCATGAGCTACACCAAGGCCTTCGACAATATTCGAAAGGCCTTTGCTCGAACGGCGGCTGCCCAAGAGGCGGGCTTAAGCGTGGGAGACTTTTCGTTCAACACCTCCGGGGGGCGCTGTCCCGATTGTGAGGGCACGGGTACCGTCACGGTAGAGATGCATTTTATGGCCGATGTCGACGTGCCCTGCGAAACCTGCGAGGGCAAGCGCTACGGACCGGAGGTCCTGGACATCGAGTATCGGGGTCAAAATATCGCCGACGTCTTCGATATGACCGTCGACGAGGCGATGAGCTTTTTTGAATCGTCACGGGCCATCCGGCGAAAACTTCGCCCTCTCCAGGAGGTGGGCCTTGGCTATTTGCGCCTGGGGCAGACCACGGACACCTACTCCGGTGGGGAGGCCCAACGCCTTAAATTAGCGACCTATATTGCCGACGGGCGAAAGCGCGGAGAGACCCGACCCGTTCTCTTTATCTTCGATGAACCGACGATTGGGCTTCACCTTAAGGATGTCTCCGTGCTCCTGGTGGCCCTTCGGAAATTGGTGGAGCTGGGTCATACGATCATCTGCGTGGAGCACCATATCGAATTCATCGCGCGCTGCGACCATGTGGTGGACCTTGGGCCGGAGGCCGGCCCCCGTGGAGGGAGCATCGTGGCTCAGGGCTCGCCGCGAGAGGTGGCTCGCCACCGGGAGAGCATCACAGGGGCCTTCTTGAGCGATTATTTAGATGCGCCGAAGAGCGATAGCGCCTGACCGTTGGCATTCCCCACCGTCGTTTGGCATACTCTAATCACCTAGATCCCGATCAGCCATCGCTCCGGCGCTCGTCATCATCCACGAGCCCCCACGGGCGGACTCATATACGTTTTCTGGAGTAGGTCCATGCGTGCGATTTCCACTTATCCTGCCATTGTGGCGTTATTCTTCGTATTTGGCGCCTTCGCCGGGTGTAATATCTCTGACGAGGCCGATATCGAGGATCCCGAGTGCCGAGATGATGCGGACTGTCCGGATGGCCAATGCCACGAGCTGAGCTGCGTGGAGTGCGTTGACGATGGGGATTGCACCGACGGTGTCTGCCACAATAACCAGTGCCAGGAATGCCGAGAAAACGACGATTGCGATGGCGACGATATCTGCCACGAGGCGCAATGCACCTCGGGGTGCGATGAATTCGATTGCGGCCCTGGAGGGACCTGTGTCGATGAGGGCGGCTCCATTAGCTGCCAATGCGACGACGACTCCTATCTTGTCGATGGCGTCTGTGAGTCCTGCGATTGCGATCTTCCCAACACGGCATCGACGTCTTGCGATGACGCCGGGGTGTGCTCCATCGATGCCTGCGAAGAGGGCTTTACCAATGAGGATGGCGACCCATCCACGGGCTGCGAATGCGGCACCGACGACTATCCCGATCCCTTTGAGTTCCAGGACGCCAACTGCGATGGCATCGACGGCGATCTAGATCGGGCGGTCTTCGTCTCTCCTGGCGGTAATGACGGCAACGACGGCAGAAGCTCTAGACCGGTGCGGTCCATCCAGCGAGGCGTCGACGTGGCCAGTCAAAGCGGGGGGGAGCGCGATCACGTGCTGATCGCCCAGGGAGTGTATGAGGAGCGGGTGCGCATCGAGGACAATATCAGCCTCTTCGGTGGGTATATCGATGAGGGCACCGGGGAGTGGTCGCGAAGCGATGAGGAGCCGACGATTCTCCGGGGCGGCGACTCGGCTTACGACTTTTTGCCCCTGGAGATCGAGGGCATCAATGACGATATCGAGATTCAGTGGCTCCAGATCGAGGCTCCCAACGCCGACACCTATTTTGATGGGGCCGATCCCGTGGCCGGGTCCTCGGTGGGCATCATGATGTATAACTTCAGTAGTGGGGCCAACGTGCATCTATCGCATGTCGATATCGAGACGGGCCGCGGCGCCCACGGCGCCGACGGTGCCGATGGCCAAGCCGGTGAGGACGGCGCCGACGGAGAAGACGGCGACGGCAGCTCCGGGGGCGACCCTCTGGACGTCAGTTGCGAGTTCAGCGACCCCTCATCGTCCTATGGGGGAGGTAGCGGGGCGACGAATATCAATGACCCCGATGGAACGGCCGGCGCCGGGCCCGGGACCCAGGGCGGCAGTGGGGGGCTAGCCTGGATCGATAGTTCGTGTTCTCCCGGACCTCAGGGAAGCGAAGCGCCCGGCGATGGCATCCAGCGCCCGTCGGCGGCGGGGAATACGGGTGATGCCAATAGTGATACCACGGACTCCAATGCCCGCCTGGTGGCCACGAGTGGCTCCGAGCCGCGCTCCGTCTATTTTGGGGCCAATGGTGACCCCGGCCTATCTGGCTCCACCGGCGGCGGGGGCACTGGTGCCGGTGGTGCGGGAATTGTGTATTACCCCAGTGGCTCGTCGTGCGCTCTCGGCGTCACTGGCGGCGGAGGAGGGGCCGGTGGGCTCGGTGGCTGCGGCGGCGAGGGCGGGGAGGGCGGACATTTCGGCGGGGGGTCCATCGGCATCATCGTCCATATGGCCTCTCTGTCGATGGAGCATAGCTCTATCGATACCAGCGTCGGTGGCGACGGCGGAGATGGAGGCGACGGCGGAGATGGAGGACAAGGCGGACAGGGCGGGGAGGGCGCTTCCTATTCGACGTTTGGCTCTGGCTTTGACTTTGACTCGATCGTTGGTCTCGACGACGACGACTTCTATGGCGGCGACGGCGGCGATGGCGCCGAGGGCGGCCAGGGCGGAGGTGGCCAGGGCGGGGAGGGCGGTCCCTCCATCGGCATTCTTCCCTTTAGCGCTGACGTGGACGTCGACGACGCCACGGTGAGCTTTGATATTGGCATCCCCGGGGCCGGCGGTTCCGGCGCCGGACAGGCCGGAGACGGCCCCGACGGGATCAGCGCGCAAGTCTCCTCGTTTTGAGGCCATGCGCCACGGGTGGGGAGTCAGTCGCTATTCTTGGCCACCACCCACAGGGCGTGCACCATGCCCGGCAGAACGCCCAATATGGTTAATAGGATATTGAGCCAAAAATGAAGCTTGATGCCCACCGTCAAAAAGACGGCCAGCGGCGGGAGAAAGAGGCATAATATAATCCGTATCAGCGTCATCGACGGCTCCTGAGCTGCAAGTCCTTGACCGGGTGGCGAATATAACCACCGAGCTTCCTGAATGAAATCAGCGCGTGACCCATATCAATCCAGCCATACCTCACCGACCCGGCCCAGCAGTCGAGCGTTGCTATAAGCCTGATCGAGGGTCAAGCAGGTCGCCACGCGATAATAGCCCTCCATCCTCTCGATGACGGCCGCCAGATCGGGCTCCGCTGGATCCGTCAGGCATAGCGGTAATAGAAGCTGCACGCGCCCACGGTGGTATTGGGGCACGGGGATGCGAAAATTGCGAGTGGCCCGGTTTTTGGCGCGGTCAAACGCTCCGGCCAGGGTATTCTGAAGCTGAAAATCCGTCATATCGTCGAGGTGAAGCGGGAATCGGTCCCGGTTCTCAGCGACGATATGCTCTGTATTGGGTCGCAGGGGAAGGGCCGGATCGAAGACAAATTCCTCGGGGTTTTCGATATAATTGGCCATCTTTGGCAATTGCTGGAACCGAGTCATTCGCACATCCCCGTTTTTGACGAATCCCTGAAAGTACCAAGGTTGGCGATCGGGAATCTTATTCTCATCGAAGAGGGCGTAGATCGGTTCCTGCTGTTCCGTTACCAATCCCGTATTAAAGCAGGCCGCCCGCTCGTCGGTGCTATAGGCGATTTTGTCCTCTTCTTCGATGCGGTTAAAGGTATGGACCACATAGGCATAGAGGATGGGTCGGGGAAAATCGCTAGCTGAGTAGCGGTACTCCCAGTCCTCGGGCTCCGCCATCATCTCTAATTCTTCCAGGTGCTCGGAAAAATCGGGGAGGAACGCAAATTCTTTGATCGGAGGAAGCGATGACTCATTCATTGTGATTCCCTGAATAGTACAGCGGTGCGCCGGTCCCTACACGGTCCCACGCACCGACAAATAAAGAGTGAGTGTCGCTGATGCTACCAGCGGCTGCCGGGAAGATGGTCAATGACCCCATTAGTTGTCAAGGCTGTCCTCGTCCCCGGCGCCCTCATGGAGCTCCGGTCTGTCGTCGTCCCCATCTTCCTCGTCATTATCGAGGTCGTCTTCGTCCTCGTCCTCTGCGGAGCCGTCGTCGGTTTGGCCGGCGTCGGCCATGTCCTGACGGCTCTGAACATCGACATCTTCCGAGGCCAAAGACTCCACGATGGCACTGGTCCCATCGCCGATGCTGTCTTGAATATTGAGCAGCGCTACCAGGAGTGCCAATAGCACCAAGATCTGAGCCGCAATCACCCAGGGGCTGGTCATCTTTCGACGAGTGGTGCGCGGTCGACGGCGAGTCATGACATACCTGTGGGTCCGATTAGATCTCTTCGGTGCGATCCGGGCAACACTCGCGTTGGTCCCGAAGGCCGCGAATATGCATCTCCAGTCGGGTTCGGCCTCGGAAGGTGGAGAACCGAGGGGCAAAGGCCACAGCCACACCATTTTTAAGAAGTTCTAATTGGTCCGCCATGGAAAAACCAATGCCGTCCATCGACGCCGACCCCTGTCGAAATTTGGCCTTAAGGTGGTTTTTTCCTACCACCCGCACTCGGCTCGCCTGGGATCCCCGACACAATAAGACCGGCTCTCGGTTGCCCGTTCCAAAGGGGCCGAGTCGCCTCAACTCTTGTCCAAAACGCCTGTCCAGCTCGTCTAATTCCACCTCGCAATCGATTCGCAACCGGGGCCGGGGAAGACCCACGGCTTCCAGGCGCTTTTCCAGCGCCGTTTCCAGACGTCGACGAAACGCATCTATATGGGTTGCTTTGATCTTAAGTCCAGCGGCTGCAACGTGTCCGCCATAGGTCTCCAAGAGGTCATCGCATTGGCGCAGCAACTCAATGACGTTGATCCCCTCGATGCTGCGGACGCTGCCCTTTCCCAACTCCTCGTCGTCAATGCCGATGAGGACCGTCGGCCGATGGTAGCGATCCACCAAACGACTGGCCACGATTCCTAAGACGCCCTGATGCCACTGGCGGCCGGCGATGACGAGCATCTTTCGTCCGGCCTGCACCTGTTCTTCGGCCAGGGGCATGATGCGCTCTAAAATATCTTTTTCGCACTCCTGTCGCGACTCGTTGAACGATTCCAATTGTTTGGATAGGCGAAGAGCCTCTCCATAACTCTCGGTGGTCAACAGTCGCACGCAAATCGAGGCATCTCCCATGCGACCGGCGGCGTTGAGGCGCGGAGCCAGGCGAAAGCTGATGGTTTGAGGCGTGATGCGTTTTTCACGAACCTTCGCGCGCTCCATCAAGGCCGACACGCCGGCCCGTCGACGGCTTCCCAGGACATGCAACCCGTGGCGAACAAACGTTCGGTTAACATCTACCAGGGGCACCACGTCGGCCACCGTGCCCAGGGCCACCAGATCCAAGAGGTTCCTCAGGTCGGGTTCCGGGATGTGTTCAAAGACCCCGTGCTCTCGCAGGGTGGATCGAAGCGCCACCACGAGGTGGAAGGCCACGCCCACGGCGGCCAACTCCTTGAAGGGAAATGGGCAGTCCGGCCGCAGCGGGTTGAGGACCGCTTCGGCATCGGGGATATGCTCCGGCACCGTGTGATGGTCCACCACCACCACCTTGAGTCCCAGGCGGTTGGCCAGCGCGACCTCTGAGCGGTTGGAGATGCCACAATCGGTGGTCACCACCAGGGCGTACCCCTCGTCATGCGCCGACCGTACAACCTGTTCGTTGAGCCCGTAGCCGTCCTGGTCCCTAAGGGGGATGCGGTAATCCACCTGCGCCCCCAATTGACGCAGAAATTGGTAGAGCAGGGCGACGCTGCTAACCCCGTCGACATCATAATCGCCAAAAATAAGGATCCGTTCGCCCCGGTCGATGGCCGTCAAAATGGCTCGGACCGCCTGGTCCATACCCTTCATCAAAAAGGGATCATCCATATCCTCCAGGCGAGGGTTGAGGAAACGGTAGGCGTCGTCCACATCCTCGTGACCGCGGCGCAATAAAATCCTGGCGGTCAGCGGATGAATATCTAGCGCCGTTGACAACTCTTGGACCCGATCGGTGTCTCCCTCATAGACCACCCATTCTTTTTTTCGCTCCGACATCGATATCCTATCTGGAACTGGCCAGCGCTTAGCAATCCAGTCTCATGTCCTTCTCAACGGTGAATTTGGCGGCCTCAAAGCGTAACAAATATTTCGCTCGCCGTCATCGCCGTTGCCCCCTGGTGAGGGGATACAAAAAAACCCGGGCCGATCACATCGACCCGGGTGTGCCCCATCGGTGGGATAATGGACAGGCTTAGAAGGCCTTTTCCGGATCCGCCTCTTCCTCAAAGTCATCGCCGTCCAGGTCGACCATGGCTTTCATCTCTCGGCGCTCCTTGAGGTACTCATCCATCAGCAGCATGACCGGGGACGCCACGAAGACCGACGAGTAGGTACCGACGATGATGCCGACGATCAGTGCCAGGGCGAAGTCCTGAATCAGCCCGGTGGCGATGATGGCAATGGCCGACACTGCCATCAAGGTCGTCAGCGAGGTTACCAGCGTCCGGCTCATCGTCTGGTTGATGGCCTCGTTGGCCACCTCGGGGACCGATTTGTCTCCCGCTAGATCCAAATTCTCACGGATCCGGTCGAACACGACGATCGTATCGTTGAGCGAGTACCCGATGATGGTCAGTAGGGCAGCGACGATGGGTAGGCTAAATTCGATATCCAAGATGATGAATAGGCCCAGGGCGATCGTGATATCGTGGGCCAGGGCGGCGACGGCTCCGGGAGAGTAACGCTCGTCAAAGCGGAACCAGATATAAATGAGGATGGCCACCAAGGCGATGATCATGGCGATCATGCCATCGTTTCGGAGTTGTTCACCGGCGCGGGGGCCCACGGACTCCGAGCGTTCGATGGTGTCGAAGGCCTCTCCGAAGATCTCGGCAAATCCTTCTTCGATGCTGCCCGTGATATCCTGGAAGCGCAGCACATAGCGATGTTCATCGCGCTGGCCGGCGTCTTCGATGCGCACGTCCGTGAGACCCACCTCTTGGAGGGCCGCGCGGATCTCGTCGTGATCCTTGGCGACGTCGTATCGCACCTCCATGCGGTCTGGTTGCTCTTCGATGGGGTCGGTCATCTGGTGATCGCCCAGGGCCTCTAGTTCCTCCATGATCTGGTTGAGCCCATCGGCGTCGACCACCGAGACATCCTGGGTCTGGATCATGAACCGATTCTCATCGGCGCTGCCGAATTGCTGAATCAGCGGGGAATCCAGCCCGATCTCCTCGGCGGCCTCGCGGACCTCTTCGTCGCTGACCTCCTCATTAAAATTGACCAGGACCTCCGTTCCTCCCTGGAAGTCGATGCCCCAACGGGGCCCGACGAAGGCCAGCATGCCGATGGCCAAGAGGAGGAAAAAAGCGGAAACCCACTTCGTGTATTTTTTCTTCCCGATGATGTCGCGATTGGCATCATAGGGGTAAATCTGAAGCATCTTCATAGAATTCTCTTTCTGTCAGAGGCGCCGTCGCGGACGACGGCGATTGTCGCTTCTGAACGTCTTAGGTCGTCGTTGGGTTAGATGCTCAACTCGTCTTTCTTGGAGCGATCCATCCACTCCACGAAGAGAAGGCGCGTGACGTAGACCGCCGTAAAGAGGGTGCAGATGATGCCGATCAACAGCGTGACGGCGAACCCTCGAATGGGCCCTGTACCATATTGCAGGAGGACCAGGCCGGCGATACCGGTGGTAATATTGGCGTCAAACACCGCTGAATAGGCCTTGGAGAAGCCCTCGTTGATGGACTCTCTGAATCCTTTTCCGATCACCCATTCCTCACGGATACGCTCGTAGATGATCACGTTGGCGTCCACCGCCATACCGACGGTGAGGATGATGCCGGCGATGCCGGGCAGCGTGAGCACGGCGTTGAGGCCGGCCAAAAAGGCCATGATAAAGGTCAGGTTGAGCACCAGAGCAATGGTGGAGATCCCGCCACTGCGCTTGTAGTACAAGAGCATGAACAGGATGACCAACAGGCTGCCCACGAGCAGGGCTCGCATACTGGAATCGATGGACTCCTGACCAAGGGTGGGGCCGACCATGGTCTCAAATTGCTGCTCAATGGGAGCCGGCAGGGCGCCGTGGCGAAGGACGATCACCAGGTCTTGAGCTTCCTGCTGAATCTCGGTGTAAGACTGCATATCGCCCATGGTGATCTGAGCCCGGCCCTGAGTGATGGGCTCGTTGATCACCGGAGCGCTTTGAACTTCATCGTCCAGCATGATGGCGAAGCGTTGTCCCACATTCTCGGTGGTCGTCTCGGCGAAGAGGTCGGCGCCCGTGGCATCGAAATTCAGCGCCACATAGGGGTTATTAAATTGCTGGTCGATGGCCACGCGAGCGTCTTGGATATAATCGCCAGTCACCTCGGTGTCTCGATAGACCAGGAAGGTCAACCAGTAGGAGCGTGCCTCATCGATGATGCCTTCTTCTTCGTCGATATAGATGGGGTTGTGCTGGTAGCCAATCACCCGATCGTCGGGAACGCGGTCTTCAAAGAATTGCTGAAGGGCTTCCTTGCTGCGATGAGTGATGGTGCGATAGCCGCCGTGCGCCGAGCGCAGTTGGAACCCCTGGGGGAGTTCGTCTCGGAAGGACTCAAAGAAGTCATTGGTACCGTCGTCATCGACCATTTGGAAACGGAGCTGAGCCGTCTGACCAATGAGGTCTCGCGCGCGGTCGACTTGCTCCTCACCGATGCCGGGAAGCTGGACGACGATATCGTTGGCGCCACTTCGAGCGATGGTGGGTTCGGCGACGCCCAGGGCATCGACGCGAGACCGGATGGTCTCGATGGCCTGCTGGATGGCGAAGTCCTGAGTCTCCTCAATATAGTCCTCGCTCATCGTCATGCGGATTGTGTTGCCGCCGACGTCGGTGCGATCAAAATTGGGGAAAAACTCCATAAATTCGTCGTCCAGCGCCGCCATATCGTCGGAGCTGCCGAAGGCGACGTCCAGATAATATTCGCCCGCCGGGTGGGTGACCTCCACATCGATGGTGTCATCCACATTGAGCAACCGGTCTCGGACGTCGTCCTGCATGCGCTCCAGACGGTCCAGGACAGCTCGCTCGACGTACACGTGGTATTGGAGGAGGAGGCCACCCTGAAGGTCGAGACCCAGGGTCAACGGCTCAAAATAAGACCATTCCGGATTGGGAAGGTAGGTGTCGCGGAAGACGATCAAATAGCGATAGCCTTCGGTCTCCTCGGCGTATTCCGCCTCCGGATCGAAGTCTTCGATGATCTCTTCCCACCGGTCGTGGGTGAGCATGGAGATGGGGAGACCGTCTGGAAGCAGGCGCACCGAGACGTTGGACGTGTCGATTCCGGCGGCCGAGATGGCAGCCATCAACTCACTCTCATCGACTTCGCGATGGTAGTGCGCGCTGTAGAGCCGCCGCTGATTATGCACGTGGTCCACGCGCTTGAACCCATCGATGCCTCGCAACTCGGCACGTAAACCCAGTTCGGTATCCGAAAACTCCATGAAGTTTTCGACAAACCCCTCCGTGCTGGCTGGGTTACCGTCGAGTTGACCCGTGCTCCAATCCACAAAGGTTGGAAAGAGCACGAAGAGGGCGGCGAGCACCGCGATGAGTACTATTCCCCATCGATAAAAAAAGTGTTTCATAAACCTGAAACTCCGTTTGCGCTACCGCCGAGCCGGGGCTCGGGGACGCGTCTTTGATTTGATTCGTCAGTCTCCGGAGGCGCCGCATGCGACAGTCGCCTCAGAGCAGCGCTGAACCCTAACAAAGCAGTCCTGTCGCTCCAAGCGCCCGTCACCGGGCGGCCTTCCATATAATTGGTCTAATCCTGATCTTCTTCCAAGTCTTCCTGCATCTGTTGAATTTTCTGGCGGGAGATACGGATTTTATTGTCTCGTCCCAACTCCAGTTCCACCGTGGCATCATCCACCGACTTGACCGTGCCGTAGAGGCCCCCCGCTGTCACCACGCGGTCGCCGGCCTTGAGGCCATTGACCAGGTTTTGGTGGCGTTCCATCTCCTTTTTCTGCGGTCGAATCAGCAGAAAATAAAAGATCAGAAAGATGACGCCGAACATGATTAGCGTCGGCAGTAGGCCTCCACCTTCCTGCTGGGCCAATATGATGATTGCGTGGATGCTCATGACGGTAACTATCTCCTGCGGAGGTCTGTCGAGGGAAGCCAGGCCTCGGTGCTAAGGATTATCGCCGACGCCGTCAGCGGCGCGGTGAAGCTTGCAATGGTCGCTGTCAATTAGCAATGGCGCTGCCGTCGGTCAAGCGGGCACCGGTTCGTCTCGCTGCGAATAAAAGCGTTGCCGGTAGCTCTCAAACTCCCCGCGCTTGATTGCATCTCGAGCCCCACCGACGAGGGCCAGGAAATATCGCAAGTTGTGGAGGGTACAAAGTTGGCTGGCCAGGATTTCGCGGCTCTTATAGAGGTGGCGCAGATAGGCCCGCGTAAAATGGGTGCACGTATAGCAGTCGCATTGGGGATCCAGAGGGCCCATATCTTTTTTATAGGGCGCATTGCGGATCTTAACGGTCCCCTGACTCGTAAAGCAGTGACCATTGCGGGCATTGCGAGTGGGGATCACGCAATCAAACATATCGATGCCGCGATAAATATTTTCGATGAGATCTGCCGGTTTGCCCACGCCCATCAAATAACGCGGTTTGTCGGCCGGCATCTGAGGGGCGGTGTGCTCCACGGTGTCATACATATCCTGAGAGGCCTCGCCGACACTGAGCCCACCGATGGCGAATCCCTCAAAGGGCAGCCCGCATAGCTCTTCGACATGGTCGGTGCGCAATCGATGATCAATGCCGCCCTGAACGATGCCAAAGAGGGCGCAATCCTCACGGGTCCGCGCCTGTAGGCAGCGCTTTTCCCACCGCGTGGTGCGCGCCATGCTCTGACGCATATAATCGGTGGAGGCCTCCGAGGGGGGGCATTCATCGAAGGCCATCATGATATCGCTTCCAAGCGTCTCCTGAATCTCGATGACCTTTTCGGGAGTGAAGAAATGGCGGGCCCCCGAGAGGTGATCTTGGAAGGCGACGCCGTCCTCCTCAATGGTGCGCAGCTCCTTTAAGCTAAAGACCTGGTAGCCCCCGGAGTCGGTGAGGATCGGTCGATCCCAGTTCATCATCTCGTGGAGGCCGCCGTGGAGTTCTACCACCTCCAGGCCGGGCCGCAGATAGAGGTGGTAGGTATTGCCCAACACAATCTGGGCTTTGACCTCGTCAACGAGTTGGTCCGGTCGCATGGCCTTGACCGTGCCCAGGGTGCCGACGGGCATAAAGATGGGCGTTTCAATCTGGCCGTGGGTCGTGGACACCACGCCAGCGCGGGCCATCCCGTCGGTGGCCTCCAGCTCAAAATCGAAGGTCGAACAGGTGGTGATATCAGCGGTTTTCATGGGCACTATCCTTCATTGGGCGGCCATCAGGGCAAGAGGAGGCTTGAGTCGCCATAGCTATAAAAACGAAACCCCTCGTCCACGGCTCTCTGGTAAATCGCGCGCATATTGCTCATCCCCACAAATCCCGCCACCAGGGCGAGGAGGGTGGAGCGTGGGAGGTGAAAGTTGGTGATCAGACCATCGCACACCCGGTAGTCCTCGCCGGGCCGGAGAAAAATATCGGTGCTTCGATGACCCGGCTCGAAGGGGGTAGAGCGGCGGGCTTCGGCCTCCAGCGTTCGCATGGAGGTCGTCCCCACGGCAATAACCCTTCCGCCGGCGTCGCGACATCGCTCAATGGCTTCGCCCAGCCCCGGGGGAATGCGATAGGCCTCGGAGTGCATGTCGTGATCGCTCAGGGTCTTCGCATCCACTGGGCGAAACGTCCCCGGGCCGACCGTCAGATCAAGGCGTGCGCTCCTTACTCCTTTTTCTTCCAGGTCCTCAAGGAGGGACTGCGTAAAATGAAGTCCCGCCGTCGGTGCTGCCACGGCCCCAGGCTGACTTGCGTAGACCGTCTGGTAGCGCTGACGGTCTCGATCGGTGACCTCGGGGTCGCCCTGACGCCGCCGTTGTTTCAGAATATAAGGGGGAAGGGGTATCTCGCCATAGCTCTCCAGGAAGGCCAAGGGTGGGCCATCCCACCTCAGGCGTGCCCGGACGTGCCTCCCCGATGGGTCCACAATCGTCAATGGTGGCATCTCCGGGCGGTCGGGATCAGCCAAAACCATCGCTTCCCGGATGGGGCGATTGGAACGCGCCATGCACTCGAACTTCAGGGGCTCGTCGTCTGCTTCGGACCACCCCCGGGATGCGCCAATCACGAAGAGCTCTACCTTTCCCCCCGTCTCCTTGTAGACCCGAAGGCGGGCCGGGATGACCCGCGTGGCGTTGAAGACCAGGAGATCGTCGGCCTCCAAATAATCGCCGATGCAATCGAAGGTCGTGCAGGTCAGTGGGTCGGACGCGCGATAGACCATCAGACGCGATTGGTGCCTCTCGTCCGCCGGGTCCGTGGCGATTCGCTCGTCATCGAGGTCAAACTCGTAGGCCTCGATGCGGTCGGCCTCCGCCGAGGAGGCCGCGGTGGGCCAAATAGATGATTCGTCGCTTTGGTTCATGACTATTCTGGGGCTTGTGGGAAGACATTGCGCCGTCTCCTGGCTGACTGCTTCGGATGCGATTAGGTGGTTGTTTGGCCAACGCACCTGACCTACACTTTAGAGGTGCGGTGGCCCATCAGTGCCGACACCCGAATGCTCCTGTAGTGGAAGAGCGGTGTATATGACCAGCGACGATTCTCCCGACACCAGGGCGGAGCGCATTAAGCGCATCCAATCCATCGTGGAAAAGGACTATAATCGGATCCAGGCCACGGATAATCCCTACGAGGTCCTCAACCTCAGTGACGAGGCGACCCCGGAACAGATCCAGGATCGCTACGAGCGCTACGAGCGGTTTTACCGCGCCGAAAACTTCAAGCGCCTGGGCAATATGGATTTGACTCGTAAGGCCCTGGATGTTCGTCGCAGCATTGGGCGAGCCATGGTTGATATTCGGTCGCAGACGCAGCAACCGGCTTCGCGCTCGCAGCGGCCCACGCCCGTCGCGGTCGACGAGTCCCATCATGTGCCGTCGCCCATATCGCCACCGGCGAACCAGCAGCCAGAGGTTGACGCCGACGCGGCCGCGCTAGGCGATATCTATTTTCGCGATGGGTTGTCCTACTTGAGCATTGGCGACCTCGATAACGCCTGCCAATACTTCCAGACAGCCTGTGAGTACGACCCAACCCGGGGGGTCATCCTTGCACACCTGGCCTATACCCGCTTTAAGCGAACCCCGACCCATGACAAAACGGTCGAAAAGACAAGGCGCCAACTCGATAGAGCTGCCAAGATGTCCCCCCGGAATGCGGAAGTGCTCGCCCTCGTCGCTCGCTTCGCAATCAATACCCGGGAGATCGATCGAGCGCGAGAAGCGATCGAACGGATGGAGTGCATCGACCCCAGTCACCCTCTCATCGGACGCCTAAAAAAGCGCGCCCAATACGATCAGGGAGCGGCTTCGGCACGGGGTTCATCCTCCCCGTTGGAAGTCTCTGACGACCCCTCGTAGGGGAAATCGACGTATAAGTAGCCCTCACCAGCACTGATATCTGGCTCTACCGCCTCATTCATGGTCAGGACCACGTGGATATCGCTGCCATCCTCGCGGGCCTCGATGCGCTCAACGACTCGACCGAAGTGACTGGCATCGATGAAGCGGGCGAAATTGCGAGCGCCTATCTCGGCATCGCGAAAGACAATCACCAGTTCACCTTTTTCATCGAAGGCCTCCTGGACATCGTAGGCGATGGTATCAGGAGCCTGAAAGAAGACGCGCGTCCGATCATCTTCCGGTTGGAAACCGATCCAGGTCAGGCGGTTGAGATCCTCCTTGTCGAGGTGCTCGACTTCATCCCTCTGGCCGGGGATGATGCCGCGGTACAATTCGGTGTGTTCTCGCGACAGCCGACGCGGCGGTTCGCCGCCGGACCCGGGCGTCGCTCCATGCACCCGGATTTGGTAACTTCCTGTGGGCGTGTCGTCGGAATCCTCCTCCGATTCCGTCGGCTGCGCCTGTTGCACCTCTACTTCCTGCTCACCGGGGTCGGGGGCCGGCGCACCGGGGATAGCGATTTGACTTTCCGAACTCTCGGCGCCCTCGGCCTGGTCGTCGAATGTTCGCACCCGCTGAGCCTCGGCATCCATGGCGGACACCGTGATCAGACCTGCGGCAAGACACCCAGCTACGAATCGCACCGAATACATCCTCATATCGATCAACCTGGTTGGGGTAGGGGTATTGCTCATCACGCCTCATGGTTTGGTATCCACAGCTTAACAGCCGCTGCATGGGCCCACAAGTTTGGGCCCTGCTGTTGACACCCAAAATTGGCCGTTGATACCGTCACCGCTGGATCGGTCGGCCGTCCTCGGCTGATTTCACTGAAACTGAATACTTTCTCGATTTTCTACGTCTGGAGGATAGCATGGCTGATATTTCGGTTCGTCGCGAGCACGGTATGTCCCAAGAAGAAGCGAAAACCAAGGTGGAGTCGA
This sequence comes from uncultured Bradymonadales bacterium, assembly GCA_964566695.1. GTDB lineage: Bacteria > Myxococcota_A > Bradymonadia > Bradymonadales > Bradymonadaceae > SLJM01. The sequence goes on along the minus strand of CAZMJS010000002.1, from coordinate 64,742 downwards.
TCGTCGGCGACGTCCAAGAGGAATTCTCGTCGTTGGTCGATGATATCAAGTGGAACAAGGATCGCACCCGAGCGGACGTCAAAGGAAAGGGGTTTTCCGGTGAGTTCGCGGTGAATGACTCGGCCGTCACGATCGATATCAAGCTCAAGCTCTTTGCTCGCCCCTTTAAGGGCAAAGTGGAAGATCGAATCAAGTCGCGCATGGATGATTATTTTGGCTGATCGCCCCGTGCATGACCCGTCATGGTGACGGTTCATCAATGCTGGTCCGCCGGTTGATCCCCACACGGGATCAATCGGCTTCATTTTAACGAGGAAGCAATCATGAAGTGGTCTCGCCTCGCTGCTCCCGCAGTACTTTGTCTGGCAACCGGTCTCGCCACCCCGGCGGTGGCCGAGGAAAGTCAGGAGATGAAAGACGCCGTGTTAAGCGACGCCGAGGATCATCTCCAAAACCGCAACACAGCGCTGCGCACCGCAGCCATCGTAATCCTCGGCCATGGGGGCGTCGACGAGCAACGCGAGGCGTGGGAGAGTTTTCGCCACGAAGATGACGAGGATGAACTCATCGCCGCAGCGGCGGCGCTGATCGCCATCGGCGACGGCGATGGCCAATCCTTTGCCATCGAGCAACTGGCAGAGGCCTCCAGCACCTATGAAAGCCTGCATACCATGAGTGACTACGTGGGTCGGGCCAACGTGGCACCGTTGATCGATGGATTGTTGGACTCTGAAGAGGCCGGTGTCCGGGCCAAAGAAGATGCTCTGCAGATGGCCCTATACCCCGGACAGGATGCATCTCTGGCCCATGACCGCCTGACCTCCAGTGACGAGGACCTCCAGCAGAAGGCATTCCAGGCCGTGGCCCGAACGGCGAGCGCCGAGTCCCTGGACCGGGTCTCGACGTTGGTCGGCGGTGCCGATGACTCCGCAGCCCTCCGGGCACTGACCATCACGGATAGTCTAATCGGTCGAAGTGACCTGCGCGAAGACCTGGTCGATGTCCTGAACACGGCGGCCGACCACTCCCACAGTGATGTGCGCGCCGAGGCGGCTCGCCAACTGCTCGATCTCGGCGAGGACAAGGGCACGGAAACATTTGTTGACCTGGTCGTTGAGGCCGACCCGGAACAGCGCCTGGAATATCTGGACACCGTGTTGGAGTACCGAAATATTCGCGCCGATCGCGAGCGCTTGATGCCGGTCATCGAAGACCTCAAGATGCAGGACGACGATGCGCGCGTGGAGGAGCTTCAGAAGCTCTATGAATTTGCCGCCACCGACGCCGATGCCGAACTCTTCGAACGGCTCAACGACTACTTCTCCTCGACCACTTTCAGTGAACGAATCACGGCCGCCAGGGCCTTGGGACGAACGGGACGGCCCGCGGCCATCGATGTCATGATCCGCGGCCTCGGCGAGGGGCGCTCGGACATGCGCTATTACTCCGCGCGAAGCCTGGGCCATCTGGCGGATACGGACTCCCTGGGTGACCTGAGAGCCCAACTGACCAGCGAGGGCGACAAGGAAGTTAAACTGGAGTTGATCAACGCCGTGGGTCAAATTAGGGACGCCCAGTCCGTGTCGGTGCTGCGCTTTCTCACCCGCGACCGCGATGCCGATATTCGCATGGCCGTTGTCGAGGCCTTGGAGGATATCGGGCTCCCGGAGTCCGTCCGAACCCTGGAGGGGCTCGCCGGTGACCGCGATCAAGACGTGCAATGGCGGACCTTCATGGCGCTGCTCAAGTTGGACCCCGATGTGGCGGCCAATCATGTCAGTGCTGCACTGCGAAGTCCGCCTCAGACCTTTGCGCAAGATGTGGATCTCCACGTCCTTAGCGACGAGGGAAGAGAACTCTTCGTGGACTCGCTCCTGAGCCACGATCGACATCGTATTCAACGCACCGGTGTCGATATGCTTCTCAACCACCCCGACTATTTTGAAGGCAAGGCATCAGACATGCTCTTTTCCGGCGATATCGAGGGCGATGTACGCGCTGACTTTGTGCGCATGGTCACCGCCGAGGACGGCTCCGACGCCTTGGAACGAGTCGCCCAAGTGGTGCTCAATCACCACGACGAATCAGCGGGGCTTGTCGCTGCATGGATCCTCCTCCACGAAGGCAACGAGGAACTCTACGAAGAAGCCTTCTTGCCCATCATCGAGACCGATGACCGCCAGGCCTACTCCGACCTGATTCAGATGCTCGCCATGTACGCCGTGGCCACAGTCAACGACTGATCGACGGTTGCGATGGACGCCAAAAAGCCGCCCATTTCCCGATAGGGAAGGGCGGCTTTTATGGTGTGATGGCCGATTCATGTCGGCCCTCGAAGCGCTATTAGAAGCGAAGGTTTAGCCCGGCGCGGAACCCGTCATCACTGGGGACGACGTGGAGCGATGAGAGCGACGACTCGTCGCCGTCCATATCGCTCGACGAGAGGGCACGAAATAAGAGCACGCCACCAGCGGCGACGCCCACCGCACCGGTCGTAAGCCCGACCATTCGCATGGTGTGGGCGCGATCCATATCATCCTGCAGCTCCTGCGCCTGGGCGGGAGAGGCCCCGGCCGAGAGCGCGCCATTAGACACCAGCCCGTTGGCGTCATCCCGCGCCGATGACAACTGCATCTGTCCCACCGCCCCGAGCGCCAGACCAGCGGCTCCCACGCCGAGCGCGGCGAAGCCGGGGACCAGAGACGGTCCATCGGCCTCGTCGGGTGCCGCCGGCGCCACCAAGTCCTCGCTGTGATCAAAGACAACCTCTCGCACCTCCTCATGACGCACGAGGAATCGCTCCATATCCTCGCCGATCTCATCGCCGCGAATGACCACCACCACCTCACCGGGCGCCACTCCCTCGACGCGGGCATCGCCTTCACCGACGGCGTCGCCGTTGACGCGAATCTCGGCATTGGGCGCACCGTCGACCGTGACCTCTACGGTGGCAGTGGGTCCGTAAAAGAAGTGTTCAGCCACCGCTGGCATGCCGTCGCGAATCCAGGTGTCATCCCCCCTCAGGGTTTGCTCGCTGATCGACCGCACGACTTCACCCCTCTCCAGGTCGAAGAGCTCCAGGTCAAACATATAGATATCATCGCTGCGCTCGATGGAACCGTGGATCAATTGCTGGCCATCGACGAAGTCCGATAGCATCATGAGGCAATCGGCTGAGGTATCGCTGCAGCCGGCCATCAATTGCAGATCCCCCATTGACACACCGCCGTCGGTCGTCATTTCCAGGTTGGATTCGGCGGCGATGATGTCGCGAATCTGTTGGTTAAAAAAGTCGACCATCTCTTCATCGACCTCGGTGACCTCTAGATCGACGAAGACAACGCCGTCGGCCTCCGGGACTTCCGCATCCTGAGCGACCGCGGTGGTGGCCATGGTCATCACCACCGCAGAGGTCATCAGGGATAATAATCGGCGCTTCATCGACAACTCCTTGTCCTCGAGAATTAAGCTAGAGCAGGGGGCCTGCCCGGCCGACCGGCCGGGGGCCAGTTCGACATATGATCGGGTCCCTCACAAGCTACCAACCAGTCCAATCACGTGTCAATTTGGCCAGCCGGGACACGGGTCGACCAGGGCTTGGTCGTTTGATGTCCCAATGACCTCATTTAGCTCTCTCCAATGGACATCGTTGATGAGTTGAATCGGTGTTGAAATATCTTCACGTTCGTCGCACCGTTCCCTGGCGTGACCGATGGGCTCGACGCAGCGTCGGTCCTTAACCCCGCAACTCAACGCCTGCGAGCAACCCATGTTTCAACTCGAAAACGTCGCCAAAGGCTACGGCGGACATCCGCTATTCGAATCGCTGACCTGGCAGATTCCCGAGGAAAAATGCGTGGGCCTCGTAGGGCCCAACGGGGCGGGTAAGACGACCCTATTTCGCCTTCTGGCCGACGAGGAGGAAGCCGACCAGGGACGGGTGGTGCGTCCCCGACAGGCCCGCGTCGGCTACCTGCCTCAGGAATTAGCCGAGGAGTACGAGGGCACCGTCTTGGACGTCGTCCTGACGGGGCGCCAGGAGTTATTAGATTTGGAGGCCCAGGTGGCTAGGCTGGAGGAGCGGATGTCCCAGGGTGACGCCAGCGAGGCACTTGCCGAAACCTACGCCGACGCCCAGGATCGGTTTCGCCGCGAAGGGGGCTACGGGTTTCGAAGCAAAGCCCGTGAAATCGCTGCTGGCATGGGGTTTGACGAAGACGATATTGACCAGCCGCTGAGCACGTTTTCCGGCGGCTGGAAGATGCGAGCCCTCTTGGCCCGGCTCCTCTTTAGTGCCCCCGATTTATTGCTCTTGGACGAGCCGACCAACCACCTCGATGTGGAATCCATCGAATGGCTCGAGGCCTTCCTGACCAATTACGATGGCACGGTGGTGACCATCAGTCACGACCGCTCCTTTCTCAACCGCCTGGTGGACGTCATCGCTGAGATCCACGCCGGCACCATTTATACCTACCATGGGGACTACGATCATTATCTGGAGGAGAGGGAGCAACGCCGCCAGCGGCTCATCGAACAGCGGGAGCAACAGAAGAAGGAGATCGAGCGCATTCAGGCTTTTATCGATCGGTTCCGCTACCAGGCGGCCCATGCCAGCCAGGTCCAGAGCCGCGTCAAGCGCCTGGAAAAAATGGAGCTCGTCGAGATTCCACCGGCCTACGACGACCAGATCCACTTTTCATTCCCCTCGCCACCGCGCATCGGCAAGGTAGCCCTCAAGGCCGAAGGGGTCGCTAAATCCTACGGGGATCTAAGGATCTACCGCGATGCTGACTTTACCCTTCGTCGCGGTGACCGGGTGGCATTCGTAGGACCCAATGGATCGGGCAAATCGACGCTCCTCAAAATACTCGCCGGCGTCGAAAAGCCCGATAGGGGGCACGTGGAAGTCGGCCACAACGTCGATATCGCCTATTTTGCCCAGCACTCCGTCGATCAACTCGATACCTCCCGAACGGTGCTCGCCGAGATGGAGGCTCATGCGACCATGGAGACGGCCCCTCGTATTCGAGATATCTTGGGGGCTTTCTTATTTTCCGGCGACGATGTCGAAAAGCCGATCAGTGTCTTGTCAGGGGGCGAGAAGAGTCGGCTGGCGCTGGCGAAATTGCTCCTTCGACCGGCGGGGTGCCTGCTCCTCGACGAGCCCACCAACCACCTCGACATCCCCTCACGACGGATTCTGGAACACGCCCTCAACGAGTTTGAGGGCGCGTTTTGCGTCATCAGCCACGACCGCTATTTTCTGAATGAGGTCGTCAATCGCGTGGTGCATATCGAGGACCAGAGATTGCGTGATTTCCGCGGCGACTACGAAGAATATCGCTGGGCTTTCCAGCGAGATCAGGAGCAATCCCTTGAAGGGAAAGAGGGCGGGGCGCCCCCCACCAAGGGGGGGGACGACGAGTCGCCAAATTTAAGTCGAAAGGACAAACGTCGCTTGCGCGCCGAACTTCGGGCTCAAAAGCGCTCCCAGGTCAAGGAGCTAAAGGGCTCCGTGGAGCACTGGGAGGCCACCGTCGTGGAGTTGGAGGACAATATCTCATCCATCGAGGCGATCCTCGCTGACCCAAGCTCCTATGAGGATGACACCACCGATATTGGGGCTCTTCAGCGGCGTCACGGTGAGCTGGAAAGCCAGCTCATGGAGGCCATGGAGAAGTGGGAGTCAGTGGGCATGAAACTCGATGAGATCGAGGCCGAATTCGAGCGCAAGAAACGAGAAATGGGCCTCGATTAGAGGCCCATTTGCCGGATGGGGACATCGCCGGTGGCGTTATATTTAGCGCGATACCACGGCGTCTTCCTCCACGGATCGCCGTGCGGACTCCACGCGGAAATATTGGCGCAGGGCTTTGCTGGCGACCTGAGGGCCGACCATATGCCATTCGGGCTCATTGGCCATCAATCCAGCCACTGCAACGCCCGAGTGATCGTCCCACTGGCGGTGATGCCCGGTTCCCACAAACCACGTAAAGCGCAGGAAGGGGCGCTGGTTGGAAAGGGTGCCCGTCTTGCCCGAGACCCGAATATCGTTGGGAAAGCGAGGCTGTTGACCAAAATAGTTGCGCGCCGTTCCTCGCGAGGCCGTGGCCTCCATCATATCGTCTAATTGCCTGGCCAACTCCGGCTCCATGACCTCCCGGAACACCTCCGGTCGAAACTCGGCAAGCACCTCACCCTCGGGGCTCTCGTAGCGCTCGATGAGCGATGGCGCCATCATGACCCCATCATTGGCAATGGAGGCCGCGATCATGGCTCCGTGGAGCGGGCTCATATGGGTGTGCCAGAAGCCGGCCGCGGCCCGGGCCACCTCGTAGGGGTCATCGCCGAAACTGGCCGTGCTGGGCTCGACGGGCAATTCGAAGGGAATCGGCGTATTATAGCCGAAACGCTCGGCCCATTGGAGAAGATCGTCGGGCTCCAGGTGGTGATAGGTCTGCTTGGCGATCAATGAGTTGATGGACAACGCCAGAGCTCCCTCCAGGTCGTCGCACCGATTATCCAGGTTCGGGTCGCCCGTGATATTTCGCTGGGTCAACCCGCGGGTTCCACCATGGTAACATACTTCTTGGTGACGCCCCTGACCGGCTTCGCTCATCAACGCAGCCGCAGTAACCACCTTAAAGATAGATGCCGAAGGAGGTCGAGCGTTACGAGTAAAGTTTTGATAGTCAGGGGAGGCGCTGGCCGAATCCTCAGACATTGCCAGGACGCGTCCAGTCTCTGGCTCCAACATCACGACACCACCATGGGGCACCGGGCGGCTGGCCAAGACAGAGTCCAGATAGCGCTGGGTATCAGGGTCGACGGTAAAGACAACCCGGCTTCCGTCGGGAAGTTCTTGAACCAGCTCTCCCTGGTCATTGGTCTCCGCTTTTTGAAGATCCAAGCCGGCGTCTTCCCAATTGTCGGGCACCTCCGGAAAATCAAGAGGGCGAAAGCGCTCCGCGGCGGCCACGAGATTGCTCGCGTGGTCCGATCCTGCGCCGGACGCTCGATCGGAGGCCGTGTCCAATTTCAGGGTTCGAATCGACGCCTCCGAGGCCGCTGCCCGCTCGGCGACCTGGCTTGCCTTTTCCACCTCGGCCTGAGCCGGGGGACTGGCGCCAGCGGTCATGACCGTCAGGCCGATCACGCCCAGGGTTAGGCCCCCGGTGGTGGCGAGCATTTTGAGTGTTTGCGATCTTCGTCGGGGTTCGGAGTTCATTGGATGCCAACCGTGGAAAGAGGTCCGTACCAATCGCCAAAAGTCCCTTCCTTGGGAAGGGCGATTCGTATCTTGCATCCCTTGTTGTACCCCGATTTTGGCGTCTGTCAAATTCGGTTAACCGACGGGGGGAGATTTTAGGGATTAGTCCCTTGACGGCGTCCAGACCATGACATAATACTGCCGCCGGTCGGAGGGCAAGTTTTCGCCCGACGATGACCGATGGCTACGTAGCTCAGCCGGTTAGAGCGAGCGGCTCATATCCGCTAGGTCCGGGGTTCGAGTCCCTGCGTAGCCACTCCAATCTAGAGCCCCCGCCGCACCTGGGATGGCCCGGGCGGCGGGGTTTTTTTGTTAAATTGTCGAAACGGTCAGGTCGGGGCCTTGATTTCATGGCCCTCGTGTGGACCCTAACACAGATGACGCATCTGACTTCTCTATTAAAAAAGGTGCCACGGTATGGCGGAAGACGTCACAGCTACCCGGGAAAAGATCGATGCCATGGCTCGTCGCGTGGACGAGCAGAATTACTACGAACTCCTGGATATCGATCCGGAGACCGATGGTTCCCAGATGGCCGCCGAGGCGGCGTCCAGCTTCCGGGAGCTGGCGCGCCAATGGCACGTCGATCGCTTTGACACCGATTCCCTGGGTCAGGAATACCGACAGAAGCTCCAGCATATCTTCTCCACCATCAATACGGCCCATCAGGTCCTGGCTGACGATAATAAGCGCGCCGAATACGATATGGAGCTATCCGGTGAGAATACGGATATTGGCGCTATATTGACGGCGGAAAATGCCTTTCGAAAGGGGCAGAATATGCTGGAGACCGGCTCTTATAAGGGGGCTCACGAGCAATTTCGCATCGCCACAGAGAATAACCCCGATGATATCGAGTATCGCGGACATCACCTATACACCCAATATTTGATGCTGCCCAAAGACGAAAAAGGGATTCCCCGGGACAAGGGTCGCGTCGAGGAGTTGTACAAGGAGATGGATGAAGTGGTCGACGAGATCCCCGACCGTCCCTGGGCGTTGGCCTTTCTGGGGGTGATCGCCATGGGGTTGGAGCGCCACCGGGAAGCCGAATCTCTATTTAATGAGACGTTGCAATACGAGCCGGGCAATGTCGTCGCCAAACGACAACGACGGCTGCTCAAAATGCGCCGTGAGCGAGATAGCCAGAAGGGATTTTTCTCCAAATTTCTCGAAAAGATCATGCCTTCTTAGCGGCTGATGAGCTGGGGGGATGGACATGGCGTCTGCTCGTTGCGCTATTGATCATCCAGGCAAAATGTCCGTTAATATATATTATGTCAACTTGTATTATATGCCGTATTAACCCGGGTAGACGCTCAAGCCCCCTTGATGACCGATAAAAAAAGCGCCCCCCATTTGCGGGAGGCGCTTCTGGACGTCGGTGGCCCCACCCTCTGGTAGGAGTTGGTGAGACCTCTCCGATGGCTCCTTTCGACTCAGTGACCTTCGTACATCTCCAGGCGGTCACCGATATACAGCTCACGATTGCTATTGGTGATCACCGCCGTGGAGTAATTCTCCTCGACGTGTAGCACCCATAGTTGTCCGACCCGTTGCCAGGGGATCTCAGGGGCCGATTGATCGTGGGGATGTTCCACGCCTTCCCATTGTTGATAGGCGAAGAAGCGATTCCCTGGCCGCACGCCGTCGGCCGATCCGCGATCGACGAAGACGTATTGTTGCGGGCCAAAGATGGCGCCCGGTGCCAAGGCGTCGACGATTTCGCCCACCAGATCCTGGTCGGCCCGTCGAGGCTCCACCAGGTGGAGTTGGCGTTGATAGGGAATCAAAATGTCGCCACGGCGGATCTCGCGCCATGAATTGTCGATGACCGCGGTGCGCGCCGTCTCTTCATTTTGCGGTACCTCGGTGACCGTCGCGCTTCCCAGCAATAGGTATTTCTGACCCACCACATCGCCGTCGTCGTTTTCGATGCTCCCGTCGAGGCGGATGATGGCGAATCGGTCGCCCTCCTGGGCGTCTGCATCCTCGACCTCTAGGATTTCATCGTCACTCAGGTCATCTCGCTCATCGCTTCGATAAGCGCGGTCCCCAAAGCCGACGTAGATCTCGTCGTGCTCAGCCAGCATTCGCGCTGGCTTGGGGGCTCCGATGATGCGCCCCACGCGTTGGGGCTCCTCGGTTTTAATCATCCCAGCCGTGGCCATATAGAGCCCCACGGTGTCGTTTTGAAGGCTTCGAGCCTGGGCTTCGGAAACATCCCCATTGGCCTCCGACACCGCATCGTCTTCCTCCTCTGACGTTCCCTCGGGCATATCACGCAGGTACACCACGTCGCCGGGGTAGATCCAGTGAGGGTTGGTAATATGGGGATTAAAGCTCCACATCCGTGGCCATTCGTAATTATTTCCCAGGTACCGACCGGAGAGGTGCCAGAAGGTGTCTCCGCTTCGGACCTCATGGAAGTCTGCGCCCTCTTGGGCCTCCGGTGGTGGCTGCTGAGCATCGGCCGCCGAGGGCCCTGTGGCCACGGCCAACGCACTGAGGCCAAAGATGGCTCCTGTGGCCATCGCCCAGGTGCGCCAGCGTCGCCATTGATTGCCGGCCCGTTGTCGATCCTCATTATCCTTGGCTCTACTCATAGCCTCTCCGAGAAAAAACCGCCATATTTGGCGCGCACCCGCTTCGGCGCAGCCTATATCACGGGGATGTTTACCATCGCTTACTGTTACCGTTTGTTTACTATAACGCGTCTGTCGTGATTCCACACCTTTTAATCAGCCGCCGGGTGTTCCTCCAAGCGCTCCTTACCCAACTGGCCGGGATTTGTGTGTGGGTAGTCCTCCACCAACTCGCTCAACAACTCCAAGGCATCTTGAGGCTGACCCAGTCGGTCGTACGCCAAAGACATCTTGAGCATCGCGTCGGGCACTTTGTCGGCCCGAGGCATCTCTTCGATAATGCGAGTAAAGTAGTCGACTGAAATCTCGTAGTCCCCGAGCCCATAATGGCACTCACCGATCCAATACAGGGCGTTATCCACATAACTCTGAGGGGGGCCGGCATGTAAGACGGCCTTAAATCCATCCAGGGCGGCTGCGTAATCACCGGAGCGATACTTGGCCAGAGCGTCTTGATAGTGCTCCAGAATATCTTCCGACGACTCAATCTGGGGCCCATCGCTGGAGGCGGAACTGCGTTGGCTGTCATCCTCCTCTCCGGCGCTTAGTTCGTCACTGGTGGGCAGTCGCTCCTCCGTGACCCGCTCATGGGCCGACGATGACGAACTGCTGGACGACGATGACGAACTGCTGGATGAGGAGGAGCTATCGCCGGAGCGCTGGGAACGAGGTGGGGTCGTCCCATACCTTTCTTCTAACTCCGCATTGGTAATCACCAATGTGTCCTCTTGCGATGCGCTGGAATCATCGCCGCCGCTGGCATCGGGATCGTATTGGAGCTGCCCTCCTGTGGGGTCATCGCCTTGAGCCAGAGCTTGAGACGATTGTTGGCCGACATAGCTCGGGGCCTCATCGTCGCTTTCGGGGGAGCCCAGTTGAATTCGGCGGCCGCCGCGCCGATCCATGCGCTGGCGCAGGCTGGGGTCAGCACTATAATCATCGGAGCGTCCCCGGTAATGAGACTCTGGAGCTCGGTCCGGCCGCCCCGCCTCGGATTCGTCTCGATCCGACCTGGGTTCAATGGCAACGCCCCGGGAGCCCCCTCCCAACAATCCCTGGCGTTGGAGCGCGATGCGATTAGAATCAACGCGGTCTTGGACGAGGGCCATCTGGCGTTCCATCTCTTCCAGACGGACCAATAATCGGCCGTTGGTGCGCTCCACGTCTTGAATCCGCTTCTCCACGGCCTCCACCTCTTCGGGAGTTACCTGTGGCTCTGGTGTGCTGGCGCATCCCATGGCCCAAAGGGCCGGTCCTACGCAAATCAGCCCCCAGAAGCGAGCCGAACGCCATCCCTTTACTGGGCCTTTATGATTGCTCAACGTCTCGTCTCCGTCTCGTTTACACTCACCGCCTGCTATACTAGCCTGCGGCGAACCAGCGTTATTGGCCCCCGCCACACGCCGAACTGACCTTCCATCTAGGCCGATGCTAACATGGGCCAACCCCCTGTCAAGAAATGTTGAAGCGCGGTGCACTCATGGGCTCCTCTCCCTCGACCATACGCGACCTTATTATAGGTCTCGACCATCCTGATGCCGAACTCCAAGACCGTGTCTTGGCCCGCCTCGATCGACGTTCAGACGACGCATTTCCACTGGTCCTGGAGGCCCTCGACATGGATACGCCATGGAGCAGCGAGCGGATCCGACGGGCACTGCTTCGATGGCTCGGCGAGCATCTCGATGCCAGGGCCACCCTGACGTTGATGAGATATATTTATGATTCCCAGGGAAATCCGTTGGAAGACCTCGGCCGAGGTCTGGCCCTGGCGCTGCTCCGTCGTCGAGCTCGCCGCAGTGAAGATCCCTCGGAAAGAGGTCGACTTCGAGCCTTTGCCGAGGATCTGCTGAGCGCGGACGATCCGGAGGTCCAGATCGTCTGCGCGCAGCTACTGGGCCATGTGGGTACGGCCGCCAGCCGCGGCCCCCTCCGCGAATGCCCTCGACGCGATCGACCCCGTCTTCAGACCGCCGTGCAAAAGAGTCTTCAAGCTCTCCAAGAGGCGCCCCGGAGCCCGCAAGTCGACGATACCCTATCAGTGGAACGATTAACGACACGTCTTCGCCAGTCGGCTGGTCCACGTCGAACGCAGCTTATTCGCCGATGGAAGAAGCACCCACGCCGTCATGAGATCGCCCTTGCGCTGTTGGAAGAGCCAGCTTTCCAATCCACGGCTCTTCAATGTCTCATCGCTCGCCCTGCGCCAGAGGCCCGCGAGCCAATCGCAGCGCTGATGGACCACCCATCCCATGCTGCGCTGGCGATTCGCGCCTTTGGCCGCCTCTCCATCAAACAACCGACGTCGCGCGAACGGACCTTATTGCGCCGCGCTCTGGAGAGCTCCGACCCGCTGGTCCAATCAGCGGCAGCTAATGCCGTCCAACGCCTTCGACTCTATGAGTTGGTGCGCCCCGTCATTGCTCTAAGTCACGATGATTTTGTGCCCGTCGCCCAGTCGGCCGCCGAGGCCCTGAAGGCAATGGCCGGCTCTGTGCTCGGCGAGCACTTGCTTTCCCTGGAGCACAGTCTGGATCGGAACCTGACCAAGTTATCGCGCCACGGCGATGACGACGCGCGGATAGAGATCCTTCAGGCCCTCTTGGATGCCCTGGAGGCGGCCATGGGCCCATCGCTGGTGGGACTGGATCGCCTTCAACGGCGATTGGTTGATGAACTCATGCGCCCCGACCCTCCGGGCGATCTCATTACCCCCCTACTCTCCCTGCTGAGTCAGGCGATGATGAACGACCAGGACCCATCCCGTTGGCCTCCGACCCTTCCGCAGCGGTGTTTGGACTGGGGGCGCGAAGAGGACTCCGATGACCGGCGCGTCGGCGCCATCGCAGCCCTGGTGGAACCCCTGACGACTCCTCAACAGCCTCTCCGTATCACCCTCGTCCAGGCCGTCGCCGGGCGCGCTCCTTCGCTGGCGGCGAAATACCTCCATGACTGGTGGCGCAAGGGGCCCTCTCCCGAGGTCGACCAGGTTCTAGAGACGTGGGCCGACCACCACAGCGACGGATCGCTGAAGAAGGCCAGCCAACAATTACTCCAAACCCGTCGGATGGACCGCCAGGAGATCGATGTTACCTACATCCCCCGTGACTGAGCTCAGGGCGCTACCTTGACCACCGATCATCGACGGCGGCGAAGGCCTCCATGGTCTTCACCTCATCAAAGTTGGACTCAAACCCCGTGGCCTCATCGAAGGCGCTTCCGTCGACGACCACCGGGTACTTGATGTGGTTGACCGCCCCAGGTGGCAGAGAGGGAAGCCCAAAATGACCAATGGCCCGCCGAAAGACGGATTCCGGCATGCGCAGATTCTTGCGACCCGTCACCTTGATCAGCAGCGATAGAGGGACCGGTCTGGGACCTGCGACGTTATAGACTCCTCGCAACTCCGACACCAGGGCTCGAACGATGGCCCGTGCGGCGTCGTGTTCATGAATGAACTGAAATAGCGGATCAAACCCCACCACTGTCGGTACCCGAGGCCCCCTCAAAAAATTGGCCAGGGTCCCCACCCGACTGGGGCCCAAAAGATAGACCATTCGCAGGACGACGGTTTTGATCTCCGGGAAACGCCACAGGGCAGATCCGGCGAAGAGATCGGCAGCCACCAGGTCCGCCAATTCGGGATAGGTACTGACCGCCATCGGCGGCTCCGACTCCGTGTGGTACAGGTGCGACTCCGAGTCGGCGCCATAAAAGGTGTGGCGTCCAACGAAGATGGCCTGTTCCACCCCGTAATTTCGGCAATGCTCAAAGACTTTCTGGGTGCCGTCGAGGTTAATCCGATGGCGTTCGGCCGACGAGCGCGACAGGTGGGTCACCGTGGCCATGTGGATGACGGCGTCGGGCGAACGTGTGCGGAAGACGTCTTCCGCCGGTCGTTTGCGGATGTCAGCGCGAAACATCTCCACGCCGGGCGGCGCGTCGGGCCATGGGCGGATATCGATACCCAGCACCTGGATCTCACGGCGCAGTAGCTCGGAGGCCACCATCCGCCCTACCCGACTGGCAATTCCAGTGATCAATACCTTCACGAGTGATCCTCCTCATTACCGCTTCCGATGAGGCCCTCTTCCAGGGCTTGTCGACGCCACTGCCGTCCTTCTTCGATGAGGTCGGCAATCCGACTTTTCACCGTGTGAACATACTCCTCGATAATATCGTCGGTTTCTGTCCCATCGCCCTCGAAATGAAGCGGTTCGCCATAAAAGATCTGGCAGGGAATGGGCATGGGAATGGGTAAGATGTACGGGGAGATGGGGATATAGGGGGCTTTGATGACACGGGCTAATTTTTTGAGATGCATAATGGTGGGTAATGCTTCTTCGCCCCCGATGAAGGCGAAGGGAACGATGGGCGTATCGGTGGCCAATGCCAGGCGTATAAAGCCTGTGCCGAAGCGCACCAATTGATAGCGGTCTTTATATAATTTGCCCGTGCCTCGGGCGCCCTCTGGAAACACCATGAGGCACCGTTCCTGCTCCAGGAGACGCTCGGCGTGCTCCGGCAGCCCCGTAAACTGGCCCACGCGACTAAACCAGTGGGAGACAAAGGGCCATTTGTTGGCGAATTTCTCCACCATGCCCTGACCCAATCTCGGGGGGCTGGCCTCCAGCAACAGGGACGTCAAGACCATCGCCCCATCCACCGGCAGCCCCCCGGAGTGATTGCCCACCACCATCGTTCGACCCCGATCCGGAATATGCTCCGCACCGAAGACCTGAACTTTGAAATAGCGCCGATAAAATGGCGCCAACATCGAAAAGAAGGTCACCAGATGGTCTTTGGAGATGCCATAGCGATCGAGGCCATAGCGATTAAAAGGGATCTCCAACGCCGCCACGGCCTCCTCGACCTCCTCGTCGGCTATCCAACGCTTCATCATTACATCTTGCATAATGTCCCTTTGAGAGGGCTCCATCCACGGAAAGTCATGTGCATCATGCATAACATGTAATCTGATCTGGCGCGACGTCTTCGCAGCCCTGTTAATTGTCTGCTAAAATGGGGGTGTCACTCAGGTTACCCAAGGCAGGTTTAGTCGATGGTCCACGCATTGAGCCGGTATTCTATGGCGCTGGTCGTCCTGTGCGCCGCGATGGGGTGCGCCGATGATGGCGCCGAGGAATCAGAGGCACCAGAGCCTCAAGAAAATATCACCGAGCCCCGCCAACAGGAGGATCTGCCGGGCGGTTCTGAGCCCGTGGGCATTGATCCCTGCGAACCCGGCGACGCCACATGCTATTGGCGAGCCGTCGGCCTGGGCACTGAACGCCCCCTGGAGGGCGAGGAACTTCGCGGTCAGCCGCTGGTGGAAGACGGCGTGTTGCGTCCTCAGGCCACGGTCCAAGAGTACCCCGTCGTCTGGATTGCCAACGCCGGCAACGACACCGTCTCGCGGATCCACGCCGAATCCTTTGTGGAGACCGGTCGCTACCGCAGCGGACCGTCCGATATCGCGGCTCACGAACCCACCAGCCTGGCGACGGCCAGCGATGGGTCGGTCTTTATCCTCAATAAGGCCTCGGAGTCCATCGCCCATATCGGCCTTGCTCCCTTTTGTCCCCGGCAAAGCGGCCAGGAAGAACTTCGAACCTCTGATGGCAGAGATGACCTCAAAGACTTCGGCGGTGATGATTGCCTCTTGTGGCACCAATCGCTCTCCGGTCATGGAGCGCTGACCGCCCTGGTACTCGACGACTCCCTGGGAGACTCCCCATCGCTTTGGATCGCCTCGGAACAAGGAGCCCTATGGAAGGTGAACCCCGATAACGGGAATGACCTCTTTCGCACGGATCTGCCCATCGGGCCCACATCGATGACCCTCGACGGCGACGGTCGATTGTGGATGATCGAGGACGGTGAGGACGCATTGGCCATGGTTGATACCGCGCGCTGCTCCGACCATTCCAGTTGCGACGTCGAGGTCTGCGATGGCTATGATAGCGATTGCATAAAATCGATCATTGATACCCCGTCGACGCCGCGAGACCTCATGGTGGATGATGACGACGCAATCTGGATCGCAGGTGACCTGGCTCGATTTGAGCCTCAGGCTCCTCCGTCGGAGCAATGGAGCGAGTACGGCCGCCCCCAGTCCAGACCGATCTATGGGCTTGCCCACGATGGCGATGACTGGATCTATGGGGCGGCCGACGACGATGGAGTCTTTCGCATCAACGCCGCTGACCCCGATGAGACCTTGTCCATTAGCGGCACCTCTGGGCGCTCCATCCGATCGATTCACATCGACACACAGGAGCGGGTGTGGGCCATCTCCAGCGCCAATAATGACGCGACGATCATCGATCCCGGCCCCGGTCCCTTTGATGCCTCCGTCGTCGATCGCGTCGCCGGCCTCAACGCCCCGTCGGCCAACGGTCATATCGCGGCGCGCCATGTCGACATCCCAGACTCGCAGCACGCCGCCGTGCGTGCCATCTTTGAGGGCTGCCCACCGACGGATTACCACTTCAATGAGTGGCAAACCCTGCGATTCGACGCTCATTTACCTGCCTCCACCCTGATCGAGTGGCGTGTTCGAGGCGCTGAGTTTGAGGAGTCGCTTGGAGGCCGTTCCTGGCACTACGCCGGTCACTTCTCAGACGAGGCCACGGCCATCGATCTCAAGGCGTTGCTCAGCCCTGACGAGGAAGACACCAGCCGCTTCATCGAAGTCGAAGCCCGACTTTACCCCGGCCTCGATGGCGAGGAACCGGTCATCCCAGAGTTGTCGATCTTCGACACGGTATCCTTCTGCGCCCCCATCTTTCTATAGCGAACTGAGCGGTTTCTACTCAGGCGTCACGCAGCAGCGGAAGCCCACATTAGCCCGGGAGGCTGTCCGCGACATGCCCGAGGTATATTGGCAGGTCGCGGTATCGGCCCGGCTGTCATAATCGCCACCGACGACGACCTCGTCCTCCACCCACTCGAAGACATTTCCACTCATATCGTAGGCCCCACTGGGGCTTCGACACCCGGCAAAAGAACCGGTCTCGGCGACGTCGCGCGGAAATCCGTCGGCGTCCGCCGTATTACATCGGTCGGCGTCGTAACTCGCACCATAGGGATAGGTGGATCCGCAGGCTGCGCGCCATTCGTCGAGGCTGCAAAGTCGGCGGTCGCGCTGACCACATAGGCTATTGGCGTCAAACCAACTGACATTGGTCTGGGGCACTCGACCGCGTCCCGGATATTGATATTGGTCAATGCACCGGACCTCTCCACCGACCCGGATCTGAACCATGCCCGAGGGGCACTCGGCGGCGGCCGGTTGAGCAGGCGCTCCCCCGGCAGGCCCGGCAGCAGCCCCGGTGGCCTCTTGGGCGCTTTCCTCTTCTTCCAATTCCTCAGCCCGCGCTGCGCTGGCCTCCAATGCCTCTTCTTGAGCCGGCCACACAAGGGCCTGGGCTTCCCCCACGACGCGATGGCGACGCTCCATGGCGCGTTGATATTCCTCGACGGCTTCCCTTTGAGCCGCACCAATCGCCTCTCGGTAGGCTTCCACCATCATATCCACCACCTGCCCGTCTTCTTCGACGCCCACCGGCGCGGGCTCTCCGCCCTCATCACCGGCCGTAAAGACGAAGATCCCCCCCACGACCAACAGGAGCGCCACCACACTGATGGCGATCAATCCCTGTTTGGCACCGGAGTCGTCGTTGCTGGTCGTCGCTGGCGTCGACGCCGGCGCCTTCCGATTCTCGCTCTTCTGGGGCGATGGGCTGGGAACAGGCGCAGAGTCGTCGGTCTGCGGCTCGTTGGCGGGTTGTTGCGCTGCCTCCTCCGCTCCGTCTTGCTGCTCAGAGGCGGCCTCTTCCACCTCTTTCGATGCCTCCTTGATGATATCTCTATCAACCTCATTGGTCGGTAGCATATCACCCAATTCCGGAGCGTGGAGATCTCGGTCAAACTCCTCGGTATCCAGGTCCTCTTCCCGAGGCATCCCGATATCCTCCGGGGTTTCCACCTCTAAAGGATGGGGATCCGGCGACGCCTCGTCGGCGGCCGCCTCCTGTTCCACGTCGACGTCCTCCTCGACGTCCTCTTCGAGCGCTATCGGCTTCGCCTCGGCCTCGTCCTCCGTGGGAAGATCCTCGCGTTGCACCACCTGCGTTTTTTCTGTCGGTGACGCCGGAATGGCGTCGGCCGGCATGACCACCGATGGCCCCTGCTCTAGGAGCATTCCCGTATCCACCACGGAGGTGAAATCCTCGCAAAGGGCTTCCACGGAATCATAGCGCTCCTGCGCCGACGTGGCCGAAGCCTTGCGGCAAAGGGCATCGACGGCGGACAAGGAGCCCGGCGCATCCGGTTCAGAGCCCGGTTCATAATCCTCACCGAACACCAAAAAGCCGATGAGACGTCCCAGGCTGTAGACGTCTGCCCGGCGATCAAAATCGTCGCCGTCTCTGATCTCTGGGGCTACAAAGCCGCAGTCCCCAAGCCTTCTGGCGACGATCTCCGAGGGCAATGCCGCCGTGATAAAGCTATCCGTGAGCTTAACCACCTTTGGCAGGACCACCACATTCTCTGGTTTTACGTTACCGTGCGGAAAGTCGCGGCCAATATGCTGGAGCGCCAGGGTCAATTGCGAAATGATGGGTTCCACTTCCCGCAGAGAGAACCCCTCCCCTCTCTGCTGACGAAGACGAGCCACTTTCCTCAGGTTGAGTCCGTCGAGGTATTGCATCGACACCCAGGGCAGATCGCCGTGGAGGCCGCTATCGTGGAGTCGGACCACATTTTTTTGAGTCAGCGCCCGGGCACGGCGCGTCACCTTTAAAAAGCGCTCCTCCTCGCGGGGATTACCCATCAACTCGCCAAAGAACACCTTAATGGCTACCTCGGACTCGATGAGCTGATCTTGGGCTTCGAAGAGTTGACCAAACGGCCCCTCCCCAATGCGTCGACCCACTTTGAAGCGGTCGGCCACCACCTCATTCGGCGGCAGGAGTCGCCCCTCCAGGTCGATCGCCTGCAGGCGCTGAGTCATTTGTCTCAAGGTCTTTTCGGACCCCTTGCGCCGCCGGCGTTTTCGGACCGATGCGCCGCAATTATCGCACTGTTCGTCCCCCGTATTGAGGGGACTTCCGCACTGGTGACAAACAGCGATGGCACACCTCCGAGGTGTCGTTCGTGACAAAATCAAGCCTCCCCTTCTGGGGAGGCGCTGGATTCAAGGACTATTAACGGACCTATCAAAGGCCCCTCTTTTTGGCAATCCCATTCAGATCTCGCTGGGCGGAAGCACCCTCTCACCACTGGAGGAATCGTCGCGCTCCGCCCGTTCCTGTGAGGCCTCCTCATCAGAGTCCGCGTGGTCGGTAGCGACCTCTTTTGTCTCATCCTCCGGGGGCATTTCAGTTTCCTCATCAGAGTCGGTGTGGTCGGTAGCGACCTCTTTTGTCTCACTCTCGGAGGGTTCCTCCGTCGGCTCTGAGGTGTCCGTCAGCTCTTCCGACAACACGGCGACTTCCGGTGGGTCATCAGTGCTATCGGACTCAGAGCTGTCGGAGGCACCGGCCCTCTCGGTCGGTTCATCGGCCGGTATTTCAGCCGGCTCGTCGGGAACCTCGTCCCTTTCTGCCGCGATCTCTTTGATCTCCTCCGTCGACCCCTGCGGCCGGGGAGCGTTCTGAGGTTCTTGCTCCGACACCGCCTCCACCGGCTCCTTTCCGCAGGCCTCTATGGCCTCGGTCCGGGCAGCCCCCGACCCCGGCCATTGACGCTGAAGCTGGTCTGCCAGTTCCTGCGCTCGTTGGCAGCGATTGGCGTCGATGGCGGCCTGAATTTGCATGTCCAGGTTTTGAATCCGACTCGCCCGCCGCACGAGATCCTCCACCGATTTGCGCGTGGCATCATCAAGGCGCTCGACGTCGATGGTGGCCAGCATGCGGTTTGCGGCCGAGAAATTCCCGCTGTTTACCTGGGCCCTCGCCGCGTCGATAGCCGCCACATAATAGGCGTTGTGCACCACCTCAGCCGCCGAGTCACCCATCGCCGGTGACGGCGCATGTGAATCACCGCCGGGAGACCACATCGTGAGGGCGCCCACCAGGGCCAGTCCCGCGACCCCTGTGGCCAACGCCAGGGGCCAGCGTTTTTTCGGTGGCCGACGGTAGGTTGAGGCTGTCGGGGCATCGGACGGCGCTTCTTGGCCAAAATCCCAATCGCCAGAGGGATCGGTGGGGGCAAAAGCCAACTCCCCGTGAAAAGGCACGCGCAGATCCCCGGGATCCTCATCGGCTCTACGCAGCTCCAAGCCCAGCTCCGCGACGTCGTCTTCGCCGTCAAAGCTCATCGCTTCCAGAGCTTCTCTGTGAGAACCATGATCGATCTCGATGGAGCTCACCGAGGCCGATGGCCGACGCTCGCTGTTGCGTCGCGCCGAGGGCAGATCCAATATGGTCGCCGTGGTCTCGCTGACCGGCCCGTGATCGACCACCTCGATGGCCTCCAGAGCGTCTGCCACGTCGTCGGCACGTGCCGGACGAGCGCTGGGGTCCTTGGCCATGCATGCAAGGATCACCCTTTCCAACTGGGCGTTAACCCCCGGTTGAATACTCGATGGACGTCGGGGGTCATCGTTAATCTGCTGGTTGAGAATCGATAGTTTGGTCTCCCCCTTAAAGGGGAATTGCCCGGTCGTGAGATAATATAAAATCACCCCCAGGGCGTAGATATCAGAGCGCTGATCGACCTCTTTTCCCCGCGCCTGTTCGGGCGACATAAACTCCGGCGTTCCAAAGACCGACCCCGTCTCCGTTCGCGGCCCCTGTCCCTCGTCGTCGGCGATCTTGGCAATGCCAAAATCGAGGACCTTCAGGGCGTAATTTTGCCGCCCTCCAGGGATCACCATGATATTGTCGGGCTTGAGGTCGCGGTGGATGATCCCCTGACGATGAGCCGCCGACAACACGTCGCATAGCTGGCGGCCCAGATCGATGGCCAGTGCCTCCTCGAGGGGACCTTCTCGCTTCACCAACTCCGACAACCCCTCGCCGTCGACGTACTCCGTAATGAGATATAAGGCGCCGTCTTCATGCTGGCCGTACTCCAATAGAGTCACCGCGTTGGGGTGGCTGATGCGGCAATAGGAGCGGGCTTCGTTGAGAAAGCGCAGAACGATCTGCTCGTCACTGGTGTATTTTTCGTTGAGAAATTTGACGGCCACTTTCTGATCCAGGGGCTCGTTGAGCCCCAGGTACACATCGCCCATCCCACCGGAGCCCAGGCGGCTGACGATGCGGTACTTCCCGCCAACCACCTGGCCGATGCAGCTATCGCTGACCGAGCGGATCCTGACCAATTCCTCTCCACAGCGCGCGCAAAACGCCCCGCCGCCGCTTCGGGAGGCCATGCAGGACTTGCAGATTTTGACGACCCTCGACGCCTCTTCGGAGGCCAATCGTCTGGGCTCATCGGAAGGCAGTGTCTTGTCCTCCTGAGGCCGCCCATGAATGGGCTCTGTTCCCTGCGTCTTACTCATCACGTCTCCTCTTCACCCGTCATTGGGCTATCGTCATCGACGGCCATTGTGGCACGTCATCTCCCCTTTTCAAAAAAATGATCCCCATCCATTCCATTCCTCCCATTTGCTATGCTACCCATGGCATTGAAACGCTCGCCGCTCACCGCTTATTCAATCGGACAGCACCGCCCATGGCCCCCACTAAGATCTTCGTCACCGACCTGGTCGACAACCAGCATATCGAGACCGTCTTTCTCGCCGCCTCGAAACAACTACGGGAGACGCGAAACGGCGATCCCTACCTATGCGTCACCCTTCAAGACGCCACGGGAACCATCGAGGCACGCGCCTGGGACGACGCCCCGGCCTTAGAATCGCGCTTTGATGCCGACGATCTCATCGCCGTTCGCGGACGGGTCAGTTCCTATCGCGGCGAACTCCAGATCACCCTGGCCGACCTGGACGTCGTCGATGACGACACCGTGCATCTCGGCGACTTTCTTCCCCACTCCCGTTGGGATGGCGAGGCCATGTTTCATGCCCTACGAAGCCTCGTGGAGCGCCATGTCCAGAGTGAAGAGGTCCAACGTTTTCTCCATGCTCTCTTTGACGATCCGGAGTGGGTTTCCAAATTTAAGAAGGCCCCGGCCGCCGTCAGCAATCACCATGCCTTCCTGGCGGGACTCCTGGAGCACACCCTATCGATGGCTCGCCTGGCCGTGTCCATGGGCGAGCATTATGAGGCCTATTATCCCGGCATGGTAGACACCGATCTGGTGATCGCCGGCGCCATCATCCACGATATGGCCAAGATCGATGAGCTCCACTACCGCCGCTCTTTTTCCTATAGCACCGAGGGCCAGTTAATCGGCCATATCGTCCAGGGAGCCCAGCGAGTCGAAGCCATTGCTCAGCAGCTCTCCCCGGCGCTCGACCCCAACTTAAAGACCCAACTTCAACACCTCATCCTTAGCCATCACGGCAAAAAAGAGTATGGCGCCCCCACCACTCCCAAGACCCCGGAGGCTCTGTTACTCCACCACATCGACATGGTCGACAGCCGCATGAATATGTGCTGGAATGCTTTGGAACCAATGATCGACTCCGGGGACACCGACGGTGAGTGGTCGGATTACCAACGCCCCTTTGGCCGTTCCCTCTACGCCAGCGCTGCCTCTGACGAGGAATGGAAAGCGCGATCGGTCAAAGACTCCGACCAGGGGCCTGGTATCGAGCCCCTGGCCGGCCCCGTCACCGACGACGCAAGCAGCGATAGCGACGTCCCCACGGATGACGAGGAGTCCCACGACAACCTCGACCTTTTTGGATAGTATTGGCCCCATCCCCTTGCCCCCTGTCGACGCGGAGACCCCGATGAGCATCATGGACCGATTGAACCTATTGATCCGCTCTAACCTGAACGACACGCTCGGAAAGAGCTCTGAGACGTCTCGCAAGAAAGCCCTCGCCGAGGTCGGCAAGAGCTTACGCCAGGCGCGCCACCACCGAGCGAAGCTTCGGCGCGATGAAGAACAATTGGCGGAGCAGATTCGGCAGGAGCGAGACACGGCCAACCGCTGGGAAGACCGCGCCGTCCTTGCGCTTCGAAACGATGATGAGGAACTTGCCCGGGAGGCTCTTCTGGAAAAGAACCGGGCCATGCGCCGCGTGGAGGGACTTCGCGACGAGCTCGACGAACTCCGCGATCAGATCGACGATATCGAGAGTGCCCTGGAGGCACTGGAGCATAAGCTGGATGGGACGCGAAGCCGCCTGGAGGCCCGTTCCTCGGGAGGGAGCTCCCCGGCGTCACGACGCAGGAATCGAGAAGAGGCGTGGGAAGAGAAATTTGAGAAGCGCCGCGGGCGCCGCCCGTCGGACGACGCCTCGGAGCCATTCGATACGTCGCGACAGACCCGCGAGTTTAACCGCATGGCCAGTAAGATCGATGGCATGGAAGCCGAGGTCGAGGCCATGAGGGAACTCAACGACCTCGATGGCGACGGGCACCGACGGCAACTGGAAGAGCGCTTCCGCTCGCTGGAAGGTCGGCGACGCGACAGCGACCGCCCCAGTGATCGCAGCGATCGCTCCTCCCGGAGCCGCCGCGATCGTCGCCGCCCCTCGGAGGCCGACGATGACCTGGCTGACCTGAAGAATAAATTCAAATAATCGAGCTTATGAGCCGTCGGGAAGACCGATCTGAATGGACGCTTCCCATCCATCCTCTGCCTGGGTGGAACTTCCCGACGGCCCCCCGCCTCGTCCGGCGCTGCCAGCCTCGATCAATGAATCACTGAGGTCACTGCTCAAGTCATGAGTGGAAAAAATGGCGAACGACGGACCGCCCGCTCCGCCTCCTCCGCGTCCGCCATCGCCACCGACCCCACCATCTCCGCCATCGCCACCACGACCGGCGTCGCCACCCGTGCCAGAGCTCCCCTCTCCGCCGGCCCCACCATCTCCACCATCACCGCCGGCTCCCCCTTCACCACCATCTCCTCCCGTGCCTCCTTCAATGCGCACTTCGATCAGATCGACGTCGCTATCGAGCATCATCAGCGCCACCGATGCCCCACCATGGGTGCCGCCATGGCCGGCCTCGCCGGCGCATCCACCAGCTCCACCGCCTCCCCCGGATCCTCCCCAATGATTGCACGTCACCGTGGTGCTCTCGCCTCCGGCGCCCCCGCCTCCTCCACCTCCGGTACCGGCCTGCCCCATCGTCCCGGAGGTCCCGTTCTCACCGACCCATTCCCAACCGTCGAACTCGCCAGACGCCGTTCCCCCCTGGCCGTGGGTCCCATCGTCGCCCCCCTGACCGGGCTCTCCATCGGCACCATCGCTCTCCGCACTGCCGCCGCTTCCACCGAAGATACCGGCCTCCGAATCCTCGCCAGATGACCCACCACTATTGCCACGAGCGCCCTCGCCTCCAGAGCCCCCTCCAGCCTGGTCGCAGCCCGCGCTACCACCGCTTCCGACGTCGCCGGGATCATCGGTATTGCAAATGGGAAACGTCGTCGTTCGATCGGGCTCTGAGGCGTCGCCACCGGCCGCGCCATCATCACCGTCTGCCCCGGCCTCGCCATCGGCTCCATCCCCCGCTCGACCGCCGAAGATATAGACCCGCTCCAAAATCAATTCATCGCTGTCCTTGACCACGGCCGTCACCGCCGACTGACTTTCCATATCGGCCAGATCGGTCGCCGGGTCGAACCGCATGTTGAGCACCCGCGTGGGGACATCGATGTCCCGCGCCATCAACGCCGGGTTGGCCTCGCTGATGGTCGCCCGCATCGAGCGAGAATAGCTCCAACCCGTGGAGTAGCCTCCGATGAGTTGGACGCCAGGGACCAACTCCACCGTTTCCTCGTAGGTGCCGCTTTCGACCAACACGTATTGAAACCCGAACTCTTCGGCCTCTGCCATGGCCGCCGAAATCGAATCCATGGGGTCAGAGAGCGTGCCGTCGGCATCGGATTCGCCATGGGGGGCGACGAACAGTGCTTTTTCATCCCACCCACCATCGGGGCGACAGGGGTCATCCTCGCTGGATGCCACCGGTTCGGGAATCGTCTCCCAGGGGTCACATTCGTCGTCCGGCTCTTCACCATTATTGGCGGGTTGGTTATTAGCCTCTGAATTATTGGGCTGTTGATTATCAGGCTGTGAATTATTCGGGGCCTGATTGTCAGGCTCCGAATTATTCGGTTCCTGATTGTCGGGCTCCGAGTTATCCGTCGTCTGGTTATTCGCCTCATCGTTATTGGCGTCTCCTGGAGACTCCGATGCGTCGTCTCCACACGCGAGACTAAGCGTCAGTAGTGTCACCAAGCCAAGGCTACACAGACGTCGAGCCCAATAGGTATCCATTCGACCTGCCTTCTATACTGGAATATGGGATCACTCTCCATCAGGATAGTCGGCGGCAAAAGGCGGGTCAAATCGCTACCATGCCTGTCCGTCCGGCTCGTCGGTCTCCTGGGCAAGCCCCTCCTCTTTGGGCGCTGGCTCAGCGCTGTTGGACATGCAATCCAACTCCGGCAGATTGGCGACTTCCCCGGCCACGGCGACGCAGCGATGCCATTTTCCCTCCAATTGACCCATCCCATAGACGATGGCATTGCGCACAGACGCTCCGGACGTCATCTCCACGCCATCAATGACGGCGTTGGGACCCACCTGGGCCTGGGCCTTCGTCGCCACATGCGGCCCCGTCAGGATGGGACCTGCCATTTGCGTGCTGTCATCGATGCCCTGTTCATTGAAAATATATAGCGCCTCCCCCAGGGGCTCCGGCATGGGAACTTGATCAAAGAGCTCTGGGTCTTGGAGGACCCGCTGGGTGGTCTCAAAGAGCAGCGTGGGGTTATCCAGCGCTGCCCAGAAGCCCTGGTGTATCTGGGCGTTGACGTCCAAGCCCTCATTGATCATCGGCATATAGACGTCGCGTACGATGCATCCTTTTTCCTCAGGGATCTCGGCGACCACCTCGGGTTCGATGAAATGAACCCCGGCAAATAACACCTCTCGAAGCTGCGAGTCCTCACCGGCCTCCGGGTGTCGCACGTCGAGCATTCCCCGAATATACCCACTTTCTTCGTCGATGAGCACCCCACCTGGCTGATCCTTTCGGCGATGGCGAACCATCAGACTAAGGGGCGCCCCCGACTCCCGATGGGCTCGGTACATGGCATGGAGGTCGGCATTCATCACACTGTCGCCATTGAGGATGATCAAGGTCTGCTGGGGCTCACCCAACGCCTTCCAGATCCCCCGAATGCCACCGGCCGTGCCAAGAATATCCCATTCGCGGGCATACGAGGGATTGAGGTTCATCGCCGCTGATAGCTGGTCGGCCACCGGCGGTATCGTATCGGCCAGGTGGTGAAGGTTCATGGCCACTCGGGTCACCCCGCTGCGCGACAGGTGGTCCAAGGCGTAGGCCAACACCGGCGTATTGAGAAATGGGATCAATGGCTTCGGAATCACATCGGTGATGGGCGCCATCCGCGTTCCGAACCCGGCACATAGTACACCGCCAACGGGTGGTCCAAGGGTATCCATACTGCGTTCCTCTAGAAACGGCGATGCCGCCATCGGTGGCTCAGGCGGCATCGCTCAAGTGATCACGTGGAAGGGGTCACGGCTCCCGGTCAGGAGTCGTCGCTATCCCAGGTGCCCCGCTCAGCGGAGACCGTTTCTTCTTCCTCTTGCAACTCCAGCTCTTCTTCGAAATCGAACTCCATTTCTTCTTCTTCCTCGGTCATGCCCATCTTTGCCTTTAGCGCCGACAGTGCTTCGTCGGACCCGTGGTCGGCCTCCAACTCATCAAATTGCGAGGATAGGTCGTCGCCGGCCAATCCGGACGCCAACTCGGCGCTGGCTTCCGCTTCGGCCTCGATCTGATCGATCTTGCCTTCCATGCGGTCGAAGGCGTCGAACGCCGAGGTATCGTTCATCCCCGACATGGTGTTCTGAATGGTCTTTTGAGCTTCGGCGCGCTTCTTGCGAGCGATGAGAAGGTTCTTCTTTCGCGTCGCCTCCTCGATCTTCTTATTGAGCGCTCGAAGCGAGGAACGGAGCTGGTTGGCTGCCTTTTTCTGCGCTTCCCACTGCGCCTTGTACTCTTGGGCCAATTCGTCATGCTCATTCTTCCGCGATAGCGCTTCCTTGGCCAGGTCGTCGCGGCCTGCGCGCACGGCCATCATGGCCTTCTTCTCCCACTCCTTGGCCTTCTCGGCCTCCCCGTCGTACTGCTTCTTGAGCCGCTTCTCGTCGGCGATGGCCACGGCCACCTGTTTCTTGGCCTGAATCAACTGCTCCTTCATATCCAGGATCAGTTGATTGAGAATTTTCTCCGGATCCTCGGAACGACTGATCAAGTCGTTGATATTGGCCTTAATCAAGGTTCCGATGCGATTTAAAATGCCCATAAATGCTCTCCTTGTCGGCCCGTCGAATGGGTCAGCGCGCCTCTGCTATGACGTCGAGGTCTCATCTCTGTCGTACTTCACAATAACCAGCAGGGGAGTTCCCATTCCCCGGCCCGGCCTCTCCTGGCTCCATCATACACCGTCGGCCGTCTCCACCGCCTCGGCATTTGATGAGTCGGAATTGCCTTGCTCTCCGATGACTTCCCGTAATTCGTGGTAATGTTCTCGGACCGCCAGCGCGATGGAATCGATGGCTGCCTGGAACTCGTTGTGGTCCAGATTTTTACTCTGGAGCGATTCCACGATCACCACCGAATCGTCCTCCAATCCGAAGGCGCCGGCCACCATGCTGGAGGCGTTGAGCTCCAGAAGGCGTCGATACAACCGAGTCTGAACTTCACCGTCCGGCACGTCCACCAGCTTCACTCGAAAGGTCAGCACCGGCGGCGTATGATACACCACAATATTGTCGATGTGATCGAGCTCGTCGTGGATCAACCACAGCCCTTCATCCACCTCTTCGAAGGGCAAACCCAGCTCAATGATAAAGGCCTCGATTTGCTCGTTGACCTCCAGCTCATCTGGCTCCACTTCCATTCCCATGAGTTGCCTTCCTTGATATCTGGGGTTGCGATCATCGGGTAATGCGGACGTGCTCTCATCCCTAACATTCACCAACCTGTTGCCGTTGTCCGCTGACAGGGCCCGACCCTAGGTCTTACGTCCTTTAACTGTCAAGGCATTTCACCTGCCATCCCCCCCCTTTGGATCCGTTGTAATCAACGGGGCAATGCCTACAATTAGCGCCGTTGGCCTGCCCACTGGCTCCCCCCATTTCTCCCCGTCGAGGCCCTACGTTGAACCGCACCATTGGACCCTACTCGCTACACCACCGTCTCGGCTCTGGAGGGATGGCCGATGTCTACCTCGCGGAAGTAGAGCGCGAGGGAGGGATCCATCAGAAGTGCGTGATTAAACTTCTCCACGATGAGCTTACGTCGCAACCCCAAGTGCGTCGCACCCTCATGGATGAGGCTCATCTCATCGCCCGCCTTCGCCACAATAATATCGCCGGTCTCTACGACATAGGCCGCGATGGCGACGACTATTTTCTGGTCATGGAGTACGTCGAGGGCCGTGACCTTCATGCAATCCTATCGGCTGCGTCCCGCGAGGATCGCTCCCTCTCCGTCGGATTTGCCCTCCATGTGGCGGCCAATTTATGCGCCGGACTTCACTTCGCCCACACCCGCATCGACTCCGAGGGAACCCCCCTTAACTTGGTTCACCGCGACGTCAGCCCTCCCAACATCCTCATCAGCACCCTCGGGGAGGTCAAACTTATTGACTTCGGCGTCGCCAAATTCGCCTCCAGCGTTCGTCACAAGACCCGAAGCGGCGTTATCAAAGGCAAATTCGGTTATATGTCACCTGAGCAAGCCTGGGACGAAGAGTTGGATCACCGCTCCGACATCTTCAGCGTCGGCGTGTGCATTTACGAAATGCTCACGGGGCGCTCCCTCTACGGCCAGAGCGATGACGCCATGGAGATGCTCCAGCGGGCGCGGTCGGCCGACATCGAGCCCATCACCCGGTGGCGCTCGATACCTCCCGACATCGCTGATCTGGTGCACCAGACCTTGTCGAAAAAGCGAAGCGATCGCCCCCCTTCCGCCCACGCCCTCGAGCGCCAACTTCGACGGCTCCTGTCGCGCCACTACCCCGACTACACGCCCCTTGACACCGCCCAAGTGGTGGTGGACCTCTTCGAACTGAGCGAGCCGGCCCTGGAGGGCAACGCCTTTCCATCAGACGACGACTCTACCACTCGGACTCCTACCCCACCCTCGACCCCCGAAGAGACCTCCCGGCCCCAAGAGGCGACGGCCATCGTGACCATCGATGATTCGGACCTACCCCCTCCTGTTGATGACGCATCGAGTTCCCCGAAGGCCGATGAGTCCGGCACCGTCGATCGCGATAGCACCCATATCCTGCCCTCTTTGGCCGACGATGGACCTCCAATCGACGAGCGGCCTCGCGACTCCCAGAAGCCGACGGACAACCCCGACGAGCCCACCCCACTCAAAGCGACCTCCCGCGACATCTTTGGGGATACGGAATACGACGACGTCGGTGTCCCCATCCTGTCGGCCGATCGCAAGGGGAGCGATCTCGCCAAGCCCAACGATATCCGCCGCACTGGAGCCAATCCCACACTGGGCGTTTCAGAGGACGACGATGAGGAGGGTGGCCTCGACCGCCGCGCCCAGATCGGATTGGCAGCGCTCTTTGTCGCCGCCGCGTTTTTCATCCTATTGTGGCGACTTGTATGAGCGCCCGTCACTCAATTCCGAAGTCCTCTCGGGTCGAAAACTCCGGTTCATCGCCCAGCGGCTTCTCACCTCCTTCGTCGGCCACATAGGTTGTGATCCCGGCAAATGATAGGGGCTGCTGGTTGTATTGAGCCGTCTGCCGATCGCTGAAGATATAGCGAACCTCTTCGATATTCCGACCTTCCGGGTCTTCTCCCTCTCTGACGGCTTTGCCCCACTTATCCAATTCCTCCTTGGGGACCAGGCTCTTGGCCTCCTCGAAAGCTCGGTAGATGCGCATCAATCGATGGCCGGCGTCGTACTCTTCGCGATAGTTGCTCATGGACTATGCTCCCAATCTGGTGACAATTTCTGGCCTTGGTGATTCGCTGGCGGCGTCAAACTCTAAGCACCGTCGGTGGCGATGACAGATCCTTTTGACCTCGTACCATCTATAGTAAACCATGGTCGCCCCTGGTTGACCAGTTTTCTACCTCCTGGAGCCCATTCGATCATGAAGGCCGAACTGGAATTACACCGCCGCTTCGCGCGGACTCGATCCATTGCCCACGTGCCCCTGGCTGACCTCCCCACCCCCGTTCGCCGCCTGGACGCGCTGGCCCGGGAGTTGGGCGTGGCCCAGTTGTGGGTCAAAAATGACGGCCTGACCTGCCCCACCTACGGGGGAAATAAGATCCGTAAATTGGAGTTTCTTCTGGCTCATGCGCAGGCCCAGGGCCGTCGCGGAGTCTGGACCGTCGGTGCCATCGGTAGCCACCATGTATTGGCCACCTCATTGATGGCTCGTTCGCTGGACCTGGTCCCCAAAGCCCTCCACTTTCCGCAGCCCCTCACGGACCACGTCCAAGAGGTGCTCCTGGCCCTGAGCACGGCCAAGCCCGATCTGGAGTTGGCGGGCTCCAAGAACACGATGCCCCTGCACTTGCTCAAAAAGCGTATCGCCCACCGATTGGAGGGCTCCGCTGGGCCCTATTATATTCCCGGCGGGGGATCGGCTCCCCGAGGCGTGCTGGGCTACGTCAATGCCGCCCTGGAATTGGCTCGACAAATCGATGATGGCCACCTTCCCATGCCGGATGTCATCTACGTCACCATGGGTAGCTGCGGGACCCTTGCGGGTCTTGTGCTGGGCTGCGCCCTCGCCGAATTGCCCTGCCGAATCGTCGGCGTTCGAGTCGTGGACCGATTGGTGGCAAACGCCACATTGACGGCGTCGCTGGCCAATCGCGCCGGTCGCCTATTGGCCGATGCAGGGATCGACGTCCCTCGGATCTCCAAGGCCGACTTCGACGTGGTACACGACCAGTTCGGGCCGGGCTATGGCGTGCCCACCGAGGCCGGCGAGACGGCGATGGAGTTGGCACGGGCCGTCGGTGAGTTGGAACTCGACCCCACCTATACGGCCAAAACCTTTGCCGCCATCATGCAGCGCCCGGCTCAGTCGGCCCCCTCCACGTCGCGCATCCTCTACTGGCATACCCTCAGTCAGGCCGATCTCACTCCCTTGTTAGACGACGCCGACCCCTCCGTCTTTCCAACCTCTTATCAGTCCTTCTTGAACGGCACCCATGGCTAACTCACTGCGAATCATCTGCATCTGCAGCGGAAATATCTGCCGGTCTCCCATGGCGGTCGCCTACCTGCGCCACCATTTTTCCACGGTCCCCCAGGAAGCCGTGGTCATTTCTGGAGGCACGCTGGGAATTCAGGGGCGACGCGCCGATCCCCTGGCCCGCCAGGTCGTTCGACGCGCCAACCCAGGCGCAGCCGACATCATCGACCAACACAGGTCTCAAGGACTCAATCCGGCCATGGTCCAACGCGCCGACCGCCTGGTGGTCATGGCACCTCGTCACCGCCGCTTTCTGGAGGAGCGAACGCCCCAATGCCTCCCGAAGGTCGTTCCCCTCTGGGAATATGTCGAGCGCCGGCCACCGCTGGACGCTATCCCCGACCCCGTCGGTCACGACCTCGGCGTCTTCGCTCGATGCTATGACCTGATTGCCGAGGGACTCGATGCATGGCTCCACGATCTGCTCACCCATCACTCACCGAAGGCCCATAATCCATGAGCGAGGACGCCTTCCGAATCATTGGCATCGACCCGGGCAGCCGCTACACCGGTTATGGCCTTGTCGAGCGACGGGGAAGCGAGTTTGTCCACATCGCCAGCGGACGTATTAATGCCACATCAGGCGACGACTTTGCCTCTCGATTGGCGCTGATATACCGCGGATTGACGACCATCCTCGGCGACCATCGGGCCGATGAGGCGGCCATCGAAACCGTCTTCACCGCCCATAACGTGCGCTCCACCATCAAATTAGGCCAGGCCCGTGGCGTGGCCCTTCTGGCTCTCAACCATGCCGATCTCCCCATCGACGAATACTCCCCTTCCAAGGTCAAAAAGACCGTCGTCGGTCATGGCCGCGCCACCAAGCAGCAGGTCATCGACATGATCCGCATGCGCCTAAATCTTGGTGGCACCATCGCCGAAGACGCCGCCGACGCACTGGCCATCGCCCTATGCCATGGCCAGGTTGTTGACTTTAAACGCAAACTTCATTCCTGACCCTACGGACCCCTTATCATGATCGGATTTCTTCGCGGGCAATTGCTCCTGACCGAATTGGACTGGCTGATTCTGGACGTCAATGGCGTAGGCTACGAGGTGCAGACCCCGACGGGCGTGGCCGGACGACTAGACAAAGACCCCCAGGGGGAGGTCTCGATCTGGATTCATACCAGCGTCCGAGAAGACGCCCTGGACCTTTACGGCTTTGCCTCTCGCGACGACCGCCAGCTCTTCCGACTGTTGACCAGCGTAAACCGCGTGGGCCCCAGCCTCGGCCTCGCCATCCTCTCCACGCTTCGGCCTCACGAGGTCGTCGACGCCGTCCACGGCGAGCGCGTAAGCACCTTCAAACAAGTCTCTGGCATCGGCAAAAAGACGGCCCAGCGCCTGATCTTGGAGCTCCAGAATAAGCTCGATGACCTCGTCATCGACCGGCCCACCTCCGCGACCCCCGTGGCGTTGGACCAACAGGAGCAATTGCAGTCGGCTCTCTTGAACCTGGGCGTCGATTCGACCACTATCGACCAGGTCATCGACCAGCTTGCCGGCGACGTCGATGGCGATGAACCCACGGAAGCTCTGGTCCGAAAGGCCCTTCAGCTCATCAATTAATACGCACCACAATTTCGGCCTCCCATGTCGCGCGACCCCACCATCGAAGCCACCCCCACAGGGACAGACCTCAAGGTCGAAGAGAGCCTTCGCCCCCGTCGATTTGACGACTTCGTCGGCCAGACCACGGTCAAGCAAAACCTGGAGGTCATGGCCCAGTCGGCCCGGATGCGACAGGCGACCCTCGATCACGTCCTGCTCAGCGGCCCCCCCGGGCTCGGGAAAACCTCCATGGCTCATATCCTCGCCGAGGAGATGAACTCCGAACTCCATGTCACCAGCGGGCCCGCCCTGGAAAAGCCCGTCGATCTTGCCGGGATTCTCACCCGCCTTCAGCGCGGTGACCTTCTATTTATCGACGAATGCCACCGCATGAACGCCGTCGTCGAGGAAAACCTCTACCCGGCCATGGAGGATTTTCGCTTTGACATCATCATCGGCGAGGGGGCCCACGCACAGAGCATGAAGATGACGCTGGAGCCCTTTACATTGGTGGGCGCGACCACCCGACGGGGCCTGATGACAGCCCCCATGCGCGATCGCTTCGGGTACGACGCTCGCCTGGACTATTATAGCGCCGAAGAGCTTCGCCATATCGTGGAACGGTCGGCGCAAATCCTGGGCATCGCCATCACCTCCGAGGGCGCCGCCGAGATCGCTCAGCGCAGCCGTGGCACTCCCCGTATCGCCAACCGACTCCTCAACCGAGTGCGAGATTATGCCGTGGTCGATGGTCGTGACGATATCGACCAGGACCTGGCGGACTACGCCCTGGGGCGTTTGGACGTCGATAGCGCCGGCTTCGATCACCTCGACCGCCTCTACCTGGACGCCCTGGTCGTCAAATTCGGCGGAGGCCCCACCGGCCTGGACACCCTGGCGTCCTCCATCGGTGAAGCAAAAAATACCATCGAGGAAGTCGTCGAGCCCTATCTCCTTCAACAGGGCTTTATCCAACGTACCCCCCGAGGCCGCGTCGCTACGGCCAGCGCCTTTCAGCATATGGGCGTCCCCTTCCGTCCCTCCCAAGACACTTTGCTCTAAGGCTTATCGTCCATGGCCAATGCCGACTCCATCGAACTCTTCCGCCAGTTTCTGGCCACCCAGGGGCTGGACCCCGAACTGGACCCTGAATTGGAGGCCACGCCTGAACGAGTCACCGAGCTCTTTGGCTTTCTTTTTCAGGGCCTCCAGAGCGACCCCCCGGCGTTGAGCACCTTCCCGCCGCCCACCGGCGACCCTGTCGCCCTGTGCGGCCTGGCGTTCCAGAGCATGTGTGTCCATCACCTGCTTCCCTTTTTTGGCACCATGGATGTGGCCTATATCCCCGGTGAAAAGATGGTCGGCTTTGGAAGTATCGGGCGCGTCATCGACCACTTCTCCTACCGCCCTCAGGTGCAGGAGCGGCTCATCGTTGAGGTCGCCGACTACCTGGAGCACGCCCTGGAACCGAGTGGACTACTCATCCGCCTTAGAGCTCGTCAGATGTGCATGGAGATGCGAGGTAGCCAGAAACGCGGGGAGTTGATCTCCATCGTGGCCCGCGGTGAGTTACGGAGCGGCGAGCTGCGAATGGACCTCATGGAGCAATTTCGCAGCGCCGAGGAACCCCTATGACCACTGCCAAACCGCGGGCTCTCATCATTGGCGCGGGACCGGCCGGGATCAGCGCCGCCACCTGGCTCCGTGATTTTGGCGTCCCTTTTTCCTGGAGCGATGCTTCAGGAAAACCTGGAGGGATGCTTCAACGGGTCAACAATCGCATTCTCAACTACCCCGGCCTACCGACCGATGATGGCCGGGCGCTGACCGACGCCCTGACCCAACACCTTAATTCGCTGGAACTTAGCCAATCACTGGAAAAGAGCACCATTCAGCGCCTGGAGTGTTCCCCCGATGGCGCCAGCGTCGACGCTTTTTTTGGACACGAGTCATCTCGCCGCTTCGACGCCGTCCTGCTGGCGACGGGCACCCGATACCGACGGCTGGGTGTTCCCGGTGAAGATGAGGGCCTCGGTGACTATATCAGTCAAAGCTCCAAAGGTGACGGCCACCGCTTCGCCGGCCAGCCGGTCGCCGTGGTGGGCGGAGGGGACGCTGGTCTGGAAAACGCTCTCACCCTCGCCGGGCTCGACTGCACGGTGACCCTCCTATTGAGAAGTGAAGAATTACGCGCGCGTCCTTCCTTTATCGACCAGGTCCGCAACCATCGGCGTATTCGTATCGCTCCCATCCCTTCAACGGTGGAGCGCGTGGAGCCCTCCGATGGCGGTTGTCTTCTGCACATCGACGGCCCCGACGGTCTCATCACCCGAGAATTCGCGGCCCTCTTTGTGCGCATCGGCGTCGCCCCGGTGCTCCCTGACGGCCTGGAGTCCCTGACGCGCAGCGAGCGTGGGTTCGTTCAGGTCAACCGCCGTTGCCAAACCTCAATAGCATCCGTCTTCGCTGCCGGAGATATCACCAATACCCCCTTGCGATCCGTGGCCACGGCCGTCGGCGATGGGGCACGCGCGGCCCGCGCCATCGGGGAATATCTAGACTACCTTTGACCCTTTGAGGCCCCTATGTTAGTGCGTACTCACAACCCTTCGGGGCCTGCCAATCAACCCCTCTGATGCCGAGGAGATAAATATGTTCAATACCCTTCTGGTCGCCAACCGCGGTGAGATCGCTGCCCGTGTCATTCGCACTGCCAATCAAATGGGCATCGAGACCATCGCCATCTACAGTGAGGCCGACGCCGGTGCTCCTCACGTCGAGATGGCCGACAAAGCCGTCGAGATCGGACCGGCCCATGTCACTAAGAGCTACCTCAATCAAGAAGCCGTCATTGCCGCCGCCAAGGAGCATGAGGCCGACGCCATCCACCCGGGGTATGGCTTGCTCAGTGAGAACCCTGAGTTCGTGCGCGCCGTGGAAGACGCCGGCATCGTTTTTGTGGGCCCTCGACCGGAGGTCATGGAGTTGATGGGCAATAAGTCCAGGGCTCGCGAATTTGCAGCCAATGCTGGCGTACCTGTGGTGCCCGGCTCCGATGGTGCGGTGGCCGACAAGGAGGAAGCCAAGGCCATTGCCGCCGAGCTGGGTTATCCCGTCTTGGTTAAAGCCTCGGCCGGCGGCGGGGGGATCGGCATGAACCTGGCTACCAGTGAAAAAAAGCTGGAAAAAGCCATCGACACCTCCATTCGCCGCGCCGAATCGGCCTTCGGTGACCCCACCTTTTACATCGAAAAATACGTAAAAAACCCACGCCATGTCGAGGTCCAGGTCCTCGCCGATAACGACGGACATTCCCTCCATTTCTTTGAGCGTGAGTGCAGCGTCCAGCGGCGTCACCAAAAGGTCATCGAAGAGGCTCCCTCACCGGCGTCGGAGCAATTTCCAAGCCTGCGTCAGGACATGACCGATGCTGCCTTGGCCCTGGTGGACGCCGCCGAGTATACCAACGCTGGCACCGTGGAATTTATCGTCTCCGAGGAAGGGGACTTTTACTTCATCGAGATGAACACTCGCCTCCAAGTAGAGCACCCGGCCACGGAGATGATCACCGGTCACGACTTGGTGGAGTGGCAATTGCGGATCGCCGCTGGCGACCCCCTGAGTATCCAGCAAGAGGAGCTATCCATCGATGGCCATGCCATCGAATGCCGAATCTACGCGGAAAACCCGGACAAACGCTTTATGCCTGCCCCCGGCGACGTCGGTGAGTGGGTGGAGCCCACCGGCGAGGGAATTCGCGTCGATGCCGGAATCGCCTCGGGCGACAAGGTCACCCCCTATTACGACCCACTCGTCGCCAAAATCATCGCTCACGGCCCGGACCGAGACGCCGCCATTGCCAATATGAAGAATGCCCTCTCCGAACTCGTGGTCAGTGAGTTGACCACCAACCGCGATATGCATATCGCCGTGTTAAACCACGAGGATTTCGTCGCTGGAACCGTTCACACCAGCTGGCTGGAGGAGGTCTATAAATGAGGGTTAGCGCGCTCCGAGGGCTTCCCTTTTGGCGCTGCCTATGCAAATGATTGGAGTTGCTGAACCTGGGATGGAAACTGGTCGGACTCGCTCAATAAAAGCGAGCCGTTTAATACTGCATTTGGAGGATTGTTATGGCTGAAGAAGTGCACGCACATATCACGGGAACTGTCTGGAAAATCGTCGTCGAAGTGGGCGATGAGGTCGAGGAAGATGATGACCTGATCATTCTGGAGTCCATGAAGATGGAGATGCCCGTCGTGGCCCCCGAGGATGGCACGGTGGAAGAGATTCACGTCGAAGAGGGAGAAGCCGTCGACGAAGATCAGCTGTTGGTGACTTTGAGCTAGTCGCTGCCGCTTAGCGAAGCCGGCGAACCGCGTCTTGAAAGTCGCGGCCTCGCTGGCGGTAATTGGCATAGCGATCGTAGCTCGAGCAGGCCGGGCTGAGCACTACGGTGCTCCCCGGCCTCGCGACGTTCTTGGCCATCTGGACGGCCCGATCCATCGACGGCGCTCGGTGAACTGACACGGGATGCTTTGCAAAAAGCGACGCCATGCGGGCCTCGATGGCGCCTGTGATCACCACGGCCTCCGCGCGATGCGCCACGTGCTTGGCCCACTCGTCGAGCTTTAACCCCTTATCCAGACCGCCCACGATGGCCACCAACGGGCCCTTCACGCCTTGAAGCCCGGCCCACGAGGCATGGGCATTGGTGGCCTTGGAGTCATCGATAAAGGCGACCTGGTCCACCTCAGCGATCCACTCCATGCGATGGGCCAACGCCGGCGTGTCCATCAACCCCGCCTCAATGGATTCCCAATCCAACCCGGCGCTCCACGCCAGGGCCGCTGCGCAGGCGGCATTGGCCTGATTATGAGGACCGATCAGCGCACTGTCTTCAAAGTCAGGACACCAGATGCCTTCGTCCTCCCCGTGTCGCCAATGGCCCACGCCCCCCTCAAAATAGACCGCTCGGTGCGACGTCGGCCCCTCCGGGCGTCCAACGCCGAACTCAATCACCTTAGACCGTGGGTGCTCAGCCAGTAGTCGCCTCTTCCAGGGCGCGTTGCCAGAGGGTAATACGGCGTCTCCCTGTCCCTCTTGCATCGCGATCAGCCGGCATTTGGCCTCTTCGTACTGCTCCTCACTGACAAAATAATCCACGTGGTCCTCGGCGATATTGGTAATCGCCGCTGCCTCGGTACGCACGCCGTGGCACGTCCACAACTGGTTGGCACTCACCTCCACGACCAATAACGATCGGGACGCCAGGTCTTCGACGACGCTACACAGGGCGGTGCCAATATTGCCCGCCACCGCCCCCGGTTGGTCGCTGGCTGCCACCATATTTCCCAATAAGGTGGTGGTCGTCGTTTTGCCATCGGTCCCGGTGATCCCCAACCAACGGGCATCACTGAAGGCACAGGCCAACTCCACCTCCGACACCACAGGGATCGCGCGGCGCTTGGCCTCCTTGAAAATATCCAGTGAGGGCGGCAGTCCCGGAGAGGTGACCACCCACTGGGCATCGCCGATGACGTTGTCACCGAATACGACCTCTACCGCGGGATCGAGCCCCTCCAATGAGGACTGGAGGCTTGCCTCATCGCGGGTATCGCTGGCCACCACGTCGTAGCCCCGTCGGGCCAGTAACTGAGCGGCCGCGACACCGCTTTTTCCAAGCCCCCAAACGGCGACCCGCGTGTCATCCAACCATGTTCTCTTTATGCGCTGCTCCAATGCCATGCTTACCTCAATCGTTTAGCGGGCCGTCAAAGCGGGGTTGCTCCCCCACTTCCGGGGTTGATTCGGCCCGGGCCGCCAGCCGGGCTCGTACACGGTCGGCTCGGGCGTTCACCCCCTCCTCGCCAACGAACCAAAGTTGGTCTCCCTTCTGCACACGCTCGATCAACCAATCCTCCAACTCTGCCCCACTGGGCACGCCGCGCCCCTCGACGATGAGCTGACCGTCGTCTAACTCGGCATCTTCTCTCCACGGTTGCCCGACCCCCAGAACAACCCACCTCATCCCCGCCTGAGCATCCTCAGACTCACGGAGCACCTTCTTTAGTTCGGCCATGGTCGCGCACCGTTGGCCCCGAACGGCCACTCCGCCGCCAGTGACGATGTCCCGACCGGGTCGAAGTCCGCGAAACGCCATCAATCCCCGGCGCATCGACGCGTCGTCGATACCCAGCCGTCGCGCCACTGCGATCGCCCCCAGCGCATTGAGCCCGTTATACTCCCCTTCCACCTCTAGATCGACATCCCACAACTTGCTCCCTCGGCGAAACGCCGACAAGCACCCCCTGTTGCTCTCTCCACGGGCGCTCCAACGCCCCTCAAACTCCGTGCGGTGCTCCAGCGAGTAGCCCGTGGGCCGAAGGGGCAATCTGGCGGCCAACGCACGATTCTGGCGGCAGTCGAGATTCAGAAAGCACTCGCGCAACCGCGGCGTCGTCGCCAGCAAGCCCTCCAGGTGCTGGGCATGGCCCCCCGAAGCTTCGGACTCGCGCTCCAGAAAGGTGCAGATCACCATATCTGCGCCTGTTGTCGGCAGCGATGACCATTCGCCATCCACGTCGATGACAAATACCTCACCTTCGCCACAGTAAACGGCATCGTCCAGGTGGGTCGGCGCCGCTGACAAGATATAAGTTGGGTCAAGCAATGCCTTCTCTAGAATGGAGACCAGCATTCCGGCCACGGTTCCCCGACCGTGAGTTCCCGTCACCACCACCACCACGCGATCCCTGGCGAATCGATCCACCATCGAGGCAGCCGTGGGGCCGTCCGCAGAATGCTCCAGCCCGGTGCTTAGGGATTGCAAGAATCTCCATTGCCGACCGGACGCCACGGTGGAGGTGTCCACCTTTATCGGGTCTGTTGATTGATGGCTCATATTATTCCTTATCTCTTCTGCCTCTGGTCATTCCCCCAGCGGCCCCTTAACACTAAATGGCGACAAGGTTGCACCGTTCCACTATCTAAGGAGTTCCGATGCCCCTCTTCAATCGACCCCAGGCCACCGCGCTGGCACTCATCCTACTCATCAGCGGATCGTCCTTGGGATGCGATTCCCCCACCGACGCCGATGCTGGCGATTCGGAGGAAACTACGCAAGCCCCGGCCTCCGACGAAGACAATGACCCCCGGGCCTCGGCCCAGGAAGGCGACGAACAGATGGACGGGGATGTTCAACATAGCGACGACCGTCGTCAAATCTACCACCTGCGTGCCGAGCGCACCGAGGAGTGGTCGGCGGACGCCGTTCTCGACGAGGACTTCTGGCTCCAATCGCCCACGATCCGGCTTAACCCCGCGCTGCAAGCGCGCCACCAACACTCCATGGTCCACCTCCTCTATAGCGACGATGCCCTCTATATCGGCGCCCGCCTTCAGAGCGACCACATCACTCCGGACGACGATCGCCTGTCCCTTTTCCTTCACCCGGGCTCCGACTCAAGATGGTCGCGTCTGGATCTACACCCCGATGGGACAGCGGCCCTGGTGGCCTTGGAGGAGAGCGGAGAATCACCGCTCGAAGAACATGGGATAGAGGTGGCCACGGACTTTGACCCCGAGACCACCGAGGGCTTCTGGATCGCCGAAGCACGCCTTCCCCTGGCCGATATCCATGATGCCCCCGAGACATGGGACGACGGCCATTGGCGCGGCGCCATCGTGCGCACCGACACCAGCCCTCACGACCAGCCCCGCCACTACACCCTCAGCGGTGGTTTCGATGAGGATCTCCTCGTGCCCGACCAACCCCAGTGGTTGGAGTGGGGAGCGGCCGTCGAGGAGGAGGTCGAGATGCGCGATCCCAACCCCGACATGGATGGTGATCTCCTTCGGGAGATGGAGACCCAACCGCCCCTGAATGAGTGACTGCGGCCACCATCCAAAAAGCCCCCGGCGCCATCTGGCGTCGGGGGCTTTTGGCTTATCGCCGGGAACGTTCGATCACTCCTCGTCTTCGTCCTCCATCTCTGCAAAGGTCTGGAAGAACTCGACGTTGGTCGTCGACTCCAGGTTCCCCAATCGCTCCACCACCCCGTCGACCAGGCTCATTCGCCACATATCAAGGCGACGGCCGGCGTTGCCGGGCGAGGCCGTCTCTGGGTTTGTGCCCGTAAACAGGACGTCGCTTCCCTGGGGAGAGCTCTGGGCGCTATCGACGACCATCACGCACTCATTGCGAACGCATACGCCATCCTCACAACTCTGGGCGAAAGAAAAGGGGCAGTCACTCCCATCGACGCAATACTCGTCGCCTTCCGCATCGGTCGGCACCTGGCGGCAGATATCGTCGACGCAGGCGTAGTCGTAATTGCCCTCGACCTCCGGGCAATCGCTGACCTCTTCACAGGGAACGTCGGGCAGCAGTCCACACCCACCGGGGGCGTAGTCGGCGTTCTCCGTATTGCCAAAGACCTCCTCGTGGGTCTTGCTCTCCAGGTCGATGGCCACGATCGAGGATCGATCGATATTGCTCTCAACCTCCGTCTCCGGATCCTGTGGATTGGGATCGCATTGGCGCTGACCCACCACATAGATCCGATTGTCTCCGCCGAAGCTCACGGGACCGTTGACGTGAGTAAATGCGAAGGACCCGTCTTCGCGGGTCCACTCACACCCCGTTTTCCCACCTTGACTAAGCGGCGGCACGCCCAGCACAAAACGCTCACCGGCGCATACGCCACCGCTGAAATCATCGTGCGCTGAGTCGCAGCGGTTGAAGGGGCCGCAATCCTCATGGGAGGTGCATGGCTCATTGATATCGTCGGCATACTCCATGTCTACGACATGCACCGTATTTTCCACGGCCACGCACCGCGGCTCGTCCGCTTCGCCGCATACGCGAGCTGTGCCCTCACACTCGTCGGAGCTTCCCGTATCAGAGCATGCCTCGTAATCATTGGGTCCGCCGGTCACGAAGGCCACATATCGGCCCGTTGGCGAAATCGCCATCGGTCCCCCGCCCTGGAAAAGCCCCCCGGCCTGACCGCGATTCGTACCATCCAGAATGGACACCAGGTGGTTTTCGAAGCGATCTTCCTCCGGGGCGTCAAAATCAACCCGCCCGGCATACATATCCATGGAGTCCAGCCCCACTGGTTGCCACACCATCAATCGCTCCAAATCGGCATCGAACTCCCAATGATGACGTGGGGTATCCACGGCGTGCAATCGGTGAAGAAATTCTTCCTCACCGCCAATGGCTTTGGCAAATAAGGTGGAGCGCTCATCGATATTCCGCTCATAGGCCACCCCCTGAGAGGTGATCTGCGGCACGGCGACATCGCTGACAATGACCTCGGCGTCCCCGCTCAATGCCGGCGGATCGCCGCTGACCGGCGTCGCCACGACGTCGTAATAATAGGGGTCGACCCCTTCGGAATTCTGGGTCGCGTAGACAAAATAGTCTCCCCCCTGCGTAAAGCCACAGAAGCGCGTCTGAGTGCAGTCGACGTCGCCCGTATCGAAGTCCGAAACCTCACCATCGAGGCTTCCCTGAAGTCGGTAGGCGTCTTCGGACACGTCTTGGGTGGCCCGCGCGAAATAGCTCAACCAGTACTCCTCATCCTCCACGAGCTCCGGCACTTC
Source organism: uncultured Bradymonadales bacterium (assembly GCA_964566695.1). Lineage (GTDB taxonomy): Bacteria > Myxococcota_A > Bradymonadia > Bradymonadales > Bradymonadaceae > SLJM01. Next base: position 22,274 of record CAZMJS010000002.1, on the reverse strand, counting down.
CTCTTCAACGCATAGGCCTTCATCGCTGCAGATCTCACCGTCGTCGCAGTCGGCCGTTGTCTCGCAGGGCTCCTCCCCTGCTCCATCATCATCGGAACACCCGGCGAGCCACGCGCCCCCGGCCAGTATCGCCACCGCCAGTCCGCGCGTCCAAGTCCCTCGTCCTATCATTGTCTGTCTGATCTTCACGTCCCAACTCCCTGCAGAGAAATATGCGTTCTAAATGACTCACCTCCGCCCGGCGCCCCTTAGCTATTGGATAGCAGGCGAGAGATCGGCAAATTATAGAAGTCCCACGCCCGCGATTCAAGCTGGATGGTCTCCTGGCACCTCCGAGGTTGACGACACCTCCGGTGACAGTTTGTTACCCCGGTTGAAAGACCGGGGGCATCCAACCTATTATGGACGTATCTCAGTCAAGCCCATCCTTGCTTGGGCACCACTGTCCTCGGGCCCCCATCGCGAGACCTACCCGGCATGAATACATCTGTTTTCTGGTCGTCCCTTCCCAGGACGCTACTTCTTCTGACCATGTTGGGGGTCTCTTTAGTGGGGTTGAGTGCCACCGCCTTCGCCGAGGAGGCACCGAGCATCGAGGATATGCTCCAGCGAACGGATGATAGCGCGAACATCCCCGACGAAAGCGCCGGCCTGCCATTGGCCCCGGCCAGCCATCAAAACGTGGACCTCCAGTGGCGCATGTGGTTACAGAGCCTTCAAGAGGGCGACGCGTCGCCCGATCAGCTGGTCCAGCTTACTCACCACAGTCGCAGCAGCGGTCGCGCCGCCATGCCGGAGTACCAGATGGCCGTCCTGGCCTTCCTCCGATCCGACGAGGCCCGTGCTGCTCTAAGCGATGACGATACCGACACCCTCCTTCGCGATGCCCATCGCCTGAGTCCACACCTTCCCTACGCTGCACTGGAGCGTGCGAGATGGCTCTTTGATACCGACCCCACGTCCATCTACCAGGCCATCCCGGCCTATATCACGGGCGTGACCAACGGCTTTCAATGGTTGGATACGCGCCTGGCCTGGATGATGCGCCTGCTATTGGTGGGGCTTATCGCTGCCTCATTAGCGCTGGCCGGCTTTCTCCTGGCCCAATCCCTGCGTTATTTCGGGATCGCGGCTTATGACGGCACCCGCTTATTGCCCCGCGGATTCTCCAGCACACAGACGGTCATCCTCTTGGTGGCCCTGGTGCTCGTCCCGGGATTGGTTCTTCAATCGCCCCTATTATCACTGCTCCTCCTTGCGCTGTTGCTGATGCCCTTCCAGCAACTCAATGAACGCTTCGTCATGGGCTGCTTCTTCGCTCTCATGGCGGCCCTCCCATGGGCAGACGACCAATTGGCGGACTTGGCCACCTACCCGGGCAGTGACGCTCAGCGTCTACTTCACGCGTACCATGAGGGGTGCGGCCCTGATCGGCAGTGCCGAAGCGATTTGGAGGACCTGGCGGCCGATGGCTCCGAGTTGGCGCTCCTCGTGGAGCGCAGCGACCTCTTCCGCAACCCGACGGTCGATGACCTCGACGCCTTAAATCAATGGCTCAATGCGGAACGACCCGCCAACGGAGCGATGGATCCCCACTGGGATACCCTGCATGGCGCCACGCTGGTGGCCCTGGGTCGCGCAGATGAGGCCATTCCACGACTGGAGGCGGCCCTCGATAAAGACGGAGAACTGGTCGCACCTCACTTTAATCTCGCACGGGCCCATCAGGTGCTTGACGACGACCACCTGGCCCAGCAGCACCTCCGGGAGGCTTTCTCCTTGGACCTTCGCCGCACGTCCGCCCATCTGGACTTCAACCGGCTAGACCCCCACAGCTTCCTGATGCTCACCCACATCGATGGCAATCATTTCTTGGCCTATCACCAACACCAACGCCAGAGCGCGCCCTCGTTGATCCGCCCCTTCTGGAATCTCATCGCCGGTCCAGCACTTCCCCTTGAGCGCAGCATCCCCATGGGGCTTGCCGGCCTCCTCCTTCTGCTTCTAACAACCCCTCTCTACCTCGGCCGCCGTGTCAGCTCCCCCTGCCCCAAATGCGGATTGGCCCGGGACCCCGGCGATAGTCAGACCACCAGCCATCATCACTATTGCCTGCCCTGCTACCAAACCTTTGTCTCCGGGGCCTCCCTCGATTACCACGCCCGGGTTCATAATGAGACGACTCTGGGGCGACGCGATCGGGTCCAGCGCTTGTTGAGAAGGCTATTCTCTGCGCTGACTCCCGGGCTGGGTCATGTCCTAGGGGGGCACGCCATCCGTGGGATGATGGTCTTCTTTGTGCTCGTCTTCGGGCTTTTCCTGGCTCTCTTTCCCCAGGGGCCATTCGGTGCCTGGATGGCCCCTTACGAACTTATCGACGCCGATTGGGTAGGCCTCCACTGGGTCGCCCTCATATCCATCGGCCTCGCCTATGCCGTCGGTCTCTTCAGCGCTATTCGCGGCGTGGATGCCACACGCTTGGCCACCCGACCTTCCGCCGAGTCATCCCATGAATAGTCAACCCCGCCCCGCGGACTCATCGTCCAAGCGGGCCCCCAAAGCCAGTCTGTGGACCATTCTGCTGCACCACAGCGTCACCGTCATCATCCTGGTGCTCTTTCTGGCGATATCTATCTGGGCCTATTTAAACGTCCAGGGCGCTGACTTTTTGGGGCAAGTCGATCATGAAACCATGGAATCCGAATTGACGCCGCACCTTCAAGCAGCGCAGAAACTTCGGGTGGAGCGCGCGCTGAGTATTTACGAACGCCTTGAAAACCGTTACCCCCGGCGACTGGTGGAATTGGAGCAAGCCGGCCTACTTCTTACCACCGACCTGACTTACCCCACCGACCTGGAGACCTGGGATTACTCCCCTTCTGGCAGTGGTTATCAGCTCCACATGCCCGACCGTGATTCTAACCAAGAGGTACCCGATTGACCGACACCATGACCCGAGAGCTGACCTTCCCTGAAGAGCAAGTGGCTCGATTTGTCTACGGCCACCGCGACGAATTCCTCAAATTGATCGAAGACGCCTTGGACGTCCGTATCGGGGCCCGAGGAGCGCGGGTGCACCTCGATGGCCCCCCCTCCGATATCGATCTGGCAGAGGTGATCCTCGACGAGCTATACGGCCTCGGTGAGCAGGGGTTTCACCTCAGCGCCATGGACGTGAAACGGGCCATCGACATTCTGACCAGGGACCCGGATACCGACCTTGTGTCCATCTATTCCGACGAGATCTTTGCCTCCAAACACGACCAGGCCATCTCCCCCAAGGGTCTGTCGCAGAAGGCCTATGTCGACGCCATTCGACGAAACGATGTCGTCTTCGGTGTGGGGCCTGCCGGCACGGGAAAGACCTACCTGGCCATGGCCATGGCCCTGTCCTACTATTTCGATCGTCGCATCAAACGCATCATTCTCACCCGTCCGGCTGTGGAGGCCGGTGAAAACCTCGGGTTCTTGCCGGGCGACCTTGCAGAAAAGGTCAACCCCTACCTGCGCCCCCTCTACGACGCCCTCCACGACATGGTGGAAGTCGAAAAGGCCGAGGCCATGGTGGAGCGCGGCACCGTCGAGGTCGCCCCTCTGGCGTTTATGCGTGGTCGTACCCTCAATGACGCCTTCATCATCTTCGACGAAGCTCAAAACGCCACCTCCGCCCAGGTCAAGATGTTTTTGACGCGCATCGGCTTTAACTCCAAGGCCGTGATCACCGGTGATATCACCCAGATCGATCTCCCTTCTCACCGACGAAGCGGCCTCGTCGAAGCCGTCGATCTGCTCGGTGATATCGAGGGGATTGCTTTTAACCGCTTCACAAAGCACGATGTGGTTCGCCACCCCCTCGTTCAAAAAATCATCGACGCCTATGAAGATCGCGACCCCCGCGGCTCCTAAATCGCCGTTTCACCCTCCCTTGCTGGGACTGGCTTTGGCCGGCTTAGCCGCCATGTCATTGAGCGCCTGCTCCAGCATCCAGTCGCCGACGACGGCCGACTCCGTCGACGTCCAGTGGGTGGACCAGGATCCGACGCGGAGCACGCCTCAAGCGACCATCGAGCTCGGAAAGGACGGGTTCTGGACCTATGAGGCCTATCAACGGGACCGATTTAGTGGCGACCTCGACAAAGGCGATCTGGCGGTTCTGGAGGCCAGCGAGCATAGCTATATTTTCGCTGTCGTCGAGCCCCTGCGCGACGGGTATCGCCTGCAACGCCTCGATGACCAACCTGTCTCCAACCGAGTCGGCGGCCATTTTCGCCCCCTGGATAAAGATCTTGCGATGAGCCAGGACGACTTGTGCCTCGTCGATGACGCCCAGACCTTCGATGCCCAGTGCCCCCCTACCCATCACCATCAGCGTTGGAGCCTCTATCCCCTCGCGACGGACCCTGGTCACGGGCTGACCATCGAGCGAGACGTCTTGGCCGGGGAGGACGACACTCTGGGCCTGCCCTATATTGCCACAGCCCATATTTTCACCGACCCCCTCGATACCCATTCCGTCGCCCTCACGGAGGGCTTCAACGGGCATGGGCCATCGCTCGCTATGCGACACCACCGACGCACGACCCATCCACGGCGAGCTCATATTCGCTACGATGACCAGTGCTTTGAACCCACGGCCGACGTCCCCTTTATCGACCAATCCCCCCTGGGCAACGACGAGCGCCCCAGCCTGCAGGACCTCGATCATCCTTTGCGCATCGAAGCGGCCGCCTTGGCGACCGGGGCCGACGCGCTGGTGCTCTGCGATGACCAAGAAGTGCTCCTCTTTACGCCCTCCCTGACTCGCCCGCTCCTCGTCGGCGACCGAGAGCGCGTCATCTCTCCCTCCTCTCTTGGAAAAACGGGGCGTCCTATCTCCGACCACGCCACCCAGCAGTGGGCTCTGTACGCCGCCAGCCTGGCCACTGGGGATTTCACGTTGGCCACCCAACTGCTTCTCCCCATTCTCCACACCGACGATCTACCCTCCGAACAACGGGCTCTGGTCCTGAGCGCCATGACCCAGTTGGCCACTCAGGGACGACCTGAGTGGACCCTCCGCGTCGGCGACCGACTTACCCGGCGGGCCTGGAACGCCAGCAATATCCCCGATTATCTGGACGGACTCATCGCCGTCTTTTCTCAACTGGATCAACACGACCAACGAAGCGAATTGATTCAACATCGCCAGCGCAGCTCGTCTCGACACTTCCACGCCCAACGTCGGGCCTGGTATCAGTGGGCCGAAGCTCGCATGCGCATCGCTCAGCAACGCGACTCCTTCGGCACCACTTATGGGCAGATCATCGACGGCCTTCAGGAGTCCGGCCATGATGACTGGGCACTCGCCGTGTGGCTCAACCTGAAAATGGCCCAAATCACCCTCCCCATTGTCGATGACGCCAGTGCTCTGGACCACCGCTTTCAGTCCGCCGGCGCCAACGACCTCTGGCGGGCCCTGCGATCGACGGCGGAGTTCGATGGCGACGCGCCCCGACGACCCACGACCTACGGCTGGGCCTCATCCACCGATGACGTCTCTCCGGAGGAGCTACCAGGCCTCCTATTCGACGCCCCCGCAGGGATCTTCCCGGCGGGCTTTAAACTCGTCTCCCCCGAGGATATGTCACCGATGGCCCAGCTAGCCCTGGCCCCCCTCCTTCCGAGCTCTCAGCAGCAGGAAGTGGCCCAGGGCGCGCTTCGCTCCATGACCCACCAGGACTTCTGTGCCGACCTGCCCCACTGGCAAACGCGCTTCGAACGCACGGCCCACCGCCTGGAAGCCCATGCCTTAAGCGATCGACGACCAGGCGTCCGACTCTTCCACTGGTGGGCCAATCAGGGCCTCCACAGTTATTGCGATGGGCCCGAACCGTTCCTATCCGCACTGGAAGACGTGGGCTCCTCCGCATCCTCGGACGTCGTTGCGTTGCTGCCATTTTTGGAGCATCAAATCCTGGAGCATCCCGACGCCGACCGGGGAGAGCTCTTTTCGCGGGCCGCCCACCTCGCGCGTGGCAGTGGAGACCGCTCCTCGTGCCTCAACTGGAGCCTGGCCACCGCATTGGGCGCTGCCCAGCAGGGGGATTTCCAGCACGTGGAGTCCATGTTGATTCTGGCCTCCGACTGCCTGGAGGATAGCGCCGAGGCCCGTGCCCGGCGCGATTTGATTTCGGCGTATGCCCAATTTGAACGCGGTGGAGGTCACTCCCTCCAAAGAGATGGCCAAATTGCGCAGGCCATCCGACGGGCCACGGGTCAGCGCATCGATGACCCCAACCAGTGCATCGGCACTATCCCCATCGGATTTCGGCTCTTCGACCACCTGCCAGACGATATCACCCGCGTGGCCGACGCCATCGACGCCTCCGAGCCCGTTGACCCCGATGACCTTAGCTTGCAGACGGCCTCCGCCTACCTTGAACAGGGGTTGGCACACTACCGGAGCGGTCGCCGCGACCTGCAGCGCGGTCGCCTGGTGACCGCGGCCCACGCCTTGGACGAGGCACGCGATTATTTCCATCGCATCGACCACCTTCCTGCCCTCCGGCGCATCGCCTTCTTGGACAGCCTTGTGTTCAACGAGCAGATGAGCGACGTCGTCGCCGCATCCAAAGAGGATGTAGAGATCGCCATCGACGAGATCGACGACTTCTCCCTTCAGGGCGACGATAGCCCCATCGGACGGATTCAGCGAGGCCAGGCCCATCGCGTCATCAACGAAGAGGCCCCGTTGGATATCCTCGCCGCCTCCCTTCTGATCGCCGGCCGAGAAACGACGCTCGACGACCACCTCGACGGCCGGGACCTGGAGGCCGAGTTGCCAGACCTTTGCCTACCCCCATCCTGGGATTAATCGTCCTCGGGAAAACCGCCATCCATCGCCGGGCTATCCTCTGCCCCCCGCAGTCGCTCGCGGCTCTGGCTGACCACTCGGTACAGCTCTGGGTGCTCTTCCTGACACCGCGTCACCCACCGACGCTGGCGCTGCTCCCAGGATGAGCTCAGCTCGGTGAGTTCGCCTGCCAGGTAGACCAAATTGCCCGCCTCGTTAAAACAATCCAGGTCGTGCTCCTCCGCCGTCACCTGGACCCCCGTCAGGGGATCGGTGATCTGGTCATAGCGAACCCCCTGAATGGCTCCGATCACCATGGGGACAAAGATGATAAACCCCGAGGCAAATAAGAAGAAATAACCGACGCGCCTCGTCCATTTTTCAGTGTGACGGTATTTATCGCGCGCCGCCTGTATGTGCTCCTCCGGAGAACTGGACTCGCTCATCGGCCTATTCCCATGCTTAATGACTACTCAATTGCCGCCCATCCAATGCCCCATCCATACATCGAATCCCCGATCAGTGGCAATATGACCCGGGGTCGCTCTAGGCGTTGCGATCCCCTCCGCGCTGTGGCGGCATCGTCTTGAGGCGCTCGCGTGCCACCTTCCACGCCAGCTCCATCACCCAGCTCATCGATCGGTCCTGGCGCATGGCCTCGCGCTTGGTCTCCTCCACCATCTCATCCGAAATATAGAGCGTTAATTTCTTACGTCCCGTCATGATCGCTCCTCTGGAATATATCGATCGCCCGAACTCCCACCACCATAGGTGGCATCCATGAAGCGTCAAAAATTTCCCCCGGCCTCCCTTCGGAACTTATTAGATGACGCGTTAGACCGCTGCGACGCCGACCAACGCCTAAACCACGATCCCCTCGGAATCGTCCATCGCTACGACCACCCCGCCGACCGCGAGGTGGTGGCATTGATCGCCGCCAGTGTGGCCTATGGTCGCGTCGACCTGATCCGCCGCGCCGTCGATGACGTTCTCCATCCATTGGGGGCCCGTCCCGCCCAACGCCTCAGAGGCCTCAGCATCGACGAGTTGAGTCGCCACTGGCCTGACTTTCGCTACCGAATGACCGGCCGCGACGACCTCATCGATCTTCTCGTCGCCATTCACCGAACGCTTCTTACCGAGGGCTCGCTTCAGGCGCTCTATCAAGAATGTAGCGATAGCGACCGCTCCATCGAGTCGCCCCAAGCTCATCTGAGCGTCATCTCGCGGTGGATTCAGACGCTACGCCGTCGACGCCTTCGCCCCACCCTTGAGCGCGGTCTCAAATACCTCCTCGTCGATCCCACCGACGGCAGCGCCGCCAAGCGAATGCACCTCTTCTTTCGCTGGATGGTGCGCGGACCCGACGAGCTGGACCTCGGGTTGTGGGACACACCTTTGCCGTCAGCCCTCATCATGCCACTGGACACCCACACCAGCCGCCTGGTCCGCTACCTGGGACTCAGTCAACGAAAGAGCACCGACCTCAAGGCGGCCTTGAAGGTCACGCATGGCCTGGCGCGCCTGGCCCCCGACGATCCGCTGCGCTACGACTTCGCCCTTTGTCACCTCGGTATCAGCGAGCAATGCATCCACCAATATAGCGCCCCTCGTTGCTCCCAATGCCCCATCGAACCGGCCTGCGTCCTCGCCCAGAATCACCAGTCATGACGCGCCATCGCCCCTAGCTAAATCGACCCCGGTCAAGGGTCTCAATGACCTCCACATCCACCAGGGTGACCCCTCCCACCCATTGGACCAGGACCCCCACCAGCAAGATGCTCGTCAATAGCGCCAGGCCGAATATCACCACCAGCTCAAACCACTGCCGGTTCGGCGATACCACCGCCGTCATGGCGACGCTGATAAAAAAACTGATGGCCCCTACCCAGGCGACGAGTTCCATCTCCACCGTCGTGATCACCACCACCGGATCCATCAGTCGTCGTCCTCTTTCAGGTCGGGCTCGCGATCAAATTGCTCACTCTGCGTGATATGCAGAAGGTTAAAAAAGTTGATCGTAAAATGGGCGATGATCGGCCCCAGAATATTGCCAGTATACCAGTATAACAGGCCGAATAAGAGCCCCCATACCAGCGCCATGATGGTCCAGGGAAGAAACTTCTTTCGGTCCGGCCCTACGTGGATCAGGCCAAACACGAGGGTGGCCACGAGCAATCCCCACAGATCGCTTCCGAAGGCCACCTCCGATAACGCCTGCTGCAAAAACCCCCGAAAAAACACCTCTTCCACCACCCCACTGGTCACGGCAAAGATAAGGACCTGCGTGGTGCTCAATCGACCCAAAATCGATTTGAATTCCCGGCCCAATTCTCTGGCCCAACGCGTATGCTTCTCCAGTATCCGGGTCGCCCAAACGCTTATCACGCCCAGCGCCAACCCAAGCCCGGCATCGGCCCATAACTGCGTTGCCTGACGGTCGTGCCACACCCATAGATCGAGGCCCAGCCACCAACTGCCCAGCAGCCAGGCCAGCCCCAATAGGATCCCATAGAATACCAGAGCCATGGTGGTCGACAGCTCCGGTGGTGGACCTTGTCCACCGAGTTGGTCATCCTGATTTGGCCCTCTCTTATGTGCCACCGTGGTTACCCGTCTTTGTCAGTCATCCAATAATGCCGTGGCCTCGGCCTCCAATTTTGGCTGGCTTTCCTGCCCCCGAAAGCGAACCGTCGCCTCTCGATAGCCATAGAGTCGCCAGTCAATATGAAAGCGCGTCTGGCGGCGAGCCTCAAAGTATTGCTCCAACTGCTCGCCCAAAAAGTCGATGGCCGTCAACAAGCGACCCTTGCCCGTGCTGCTCTTGAGATACAGGTGGTCCTGGTCTTGGACGATGACCGCGGCCTCCAGATCCAATCGGCGCTGATTCGACGGCAACCGAAGCCCCAATCGGGCGTAGACAAAGTCGCTCTCCTCTTCCACCGACAAGGCGATCTTCTCCCCCGGCTTGAGATAGGCCCGAAACCGGGTCTTTAACTTCTTCTCCAGCCGCCTCAACGCCTTTTGGGTTACCACCACATCGGCTCGACGGGCGCCCATGGCTGATTGCTCATCTCGATGACGGTCGTCACTCATACCTCTATCCTCGTCTCGTTGACCCGACTGGCCCACCGCGCGTCGCCCCACAACTCGGCGCGATGGCTATCGCCTTGGCGCTCCACCTTCACCACAGCACCGCGGCCTGGCCAGGCGCCGGTAATTTGATCGATCCACTCCACGACGCAAATTCCACGACGACTCTCCACGTAGTCCCAGTAACCAATGGTCTCCAACTCCGCAAACCCCTCCAGGCGATAGAGATCCATATGGATCACTTCAGGTTGGCACTCGTAGACCTGGACCAGAGCATAGGTCGGACTCGTCGCCCGCCATGCCCCATCGCTCAACGCCTGCACCATCCCTTGGATGATCGTCGTCTTTCCAGCGCCCAGGGGGCCGACAAAGCCGATGGTTTCTCCCTCCCGAGCCCACGTCGCAAGCCGCGCCCCAAAGCGCTTGGCTTCCTGGGAATTGCCTAACTCCTCGGCGATGAGGGGGGCCTTTTCCAGCCCGTCGAATGCTTGGTGCCACTGCGTCGTCATAACTGGGGGTTGCTCCCTGGGGCTGGCTCGATCACTGCACCCGAAGCGGGTACTCCACGCCCCGCTCATGCACCGCTCCGTGCTCCGGAAAGCGCAGGTTTCGAAAGCGCTCGATGACGCATTGACCCACCTCTTCTTGCTCGTATTGCGACTCCTGAAGCCCCACCCCCCCGGTGGTCCCCGAGGGTCGGATAAAAAACTGGACCGTCACGCCACGGAACGATGAATCCCGGCGGGCCTCGTTGAGCACGCACTCAGTGATCGCCGAGAAGTCAGCCATGATCACCTCGTTGATCTCAGCGTCGGTTAGATGGTGGTCGCTTCCGCTGGCCCCCATATCGACGTCGGTGATGCGTTCCTCTTCTTCCGCCGGGGCCTCCGGAGCTGCGGCCGCTGCCTGCCGACGTCGCTCGCTCTGGGCCTGCTGAGCAGCGGCAATCTGGCGCTCAATCTCCTCCTGCGTCGCCTCCGGATTAAAGATGCCCTCCAGGACATCGGAGTCCACCTCCATGGTCTGAAATTCCGTCGGCGGCGGAAGAAACTCATAGTCCAGTGACGCGAAGGCCTGGCTCAAATCCATTGGCTCTGGATCCGGCTGCTGCAGCCAGAACCATCCCATGGCCACCAACACCACCAACCCGGCAACGATTCCCACCACCAGGGCCGCCACGCCCCCCTTTTTGGCCTTGCGCGTCAATTCCGCGCGCCGCTCCGCTTCTCGGCGACGTCGCTCTTCACGCTTCGGGATATAGGCCTTGACCGCCTCCGCCATCGCGTCGATGTCCTGAAGCGGCACTCGTTCCTGGGTGATGCGGTCCAAGACCGGCGTAAACTCATCGATGTCATCGGCGTAGAGTTGTTCCAGCACCTCCTCAGCGCTAAACGGCCCATAATCCAGCCCGTCTCGCTGAACGAGGTAGCGCTCCTTCTCCGACTCCTCCTGAGGCCCTCGGAGCATGCCTTCGTCGACAAAGTCGAATAGGTCGTCTTCCTCCGGCTCTTCGCCTTCCACGGCCGCCTCGATCGGCAACGCCCCCGCCGGTGGAGCGCCCTCCAGTTGAGCCCCGGCCTCTCGCGCAATGGCCTCAAACTCATCTCGAAACCACTGCACCGACGGCGGTCGCTCAGTGGGATCCCGGCTCAGGCAGTTGGACACCAGGCTAAACAGGCCCGGCGGGTACTGAGCCAATACGTCGACGGCCATTTCCTCGGCCTCGCCTCGCTGGTTTGGAAACCCTGTGGGGCTGAGCAGTTCCGCAGCGATCATTCCCAGGCTATACAGATCCGATTGAGCACTGAGTGCGTCGGGATCCTCGGTCGCCTCTGGCGCCACGTAGATACTATCGACGTAAGGCCCCTCTCCTTGCCGGTACAGTTCGCGGCTGACGACCCGACCCACCGCCAGGTTGCTGACCCGCACGCGGCCCTCCGGCGTTACATAAATATTATAGGGCGTCAGCACCCCGTGACACATCTTTCGCCGATGCACCGCGTCCAGGGCATCGCAACTGTGGGCCAATACTGTAAAGGTGTCGCGCAGACTCAGGGTGCGCCCCTCCTCCCGACGTTCCGATACCAGTCGAGACAGGGTCTTTCCCGCCACATACTCCATGGCCACGAAGACATCGCCACTATCGGTTCGCCCCATCCCCAGCAATTCACTGAGATTTCGGTGATTGATGCGCGTGGCGGCGCCGATCTTCTTTCGCCATTGTTTGAACGCCTGTTCCCCCGGAAAGCCCATGGATAATACCTTGATCACCACCGGCTGCTGGGTCTTTGCATCGTTGCTCAGGTAACTGACGCCACCGGCCGAACTCCCCAGGTAGCGCTCGATAAAAAAGCGCCCACCGACGCGATCGCCGGTGGATAATTGAATGCTCTCCGGCGCCTGTCGGCTCCCTTTGACTCCCGGCGCCTGTCGACGCATGGCCGGCTTTGGTGGCGGTCCCGGAGGCCCCGATTGGGCGTGTTGTTCTCCACCCTCTTGATGGCTGCTCATTGCGACTCACCTTCCTGAGACGTTTTATCGTTGATGCCGACGATCCGCTCATGCACCGATACCTTGTCGTCCAGCGGCAATTCCACCAGCCACTGGCGCTCCTTCTCTGCCCACCTCAAGGCCATGGTCACCTCCCGTTCGTCACGCGTCGAAATGATCACCGTGACCCGATCCCCATCGGCCGGCTCCACCGGCATCTCCCCCTCTACCTCAACCTCGTCCATGAGCCTCGAACTCTCCAGACTTGTCAGAACCAAGACCCGGTCCTTCCGCAACGGGGACTCGTCGCCCAATATATCCTTTGCGTCCCCATAGACCTTTTCCACCTCGGCACGCGTCTCCGGCCATAGCCGTTCCATGGCTGCCTCCGTATCACCGCTTCGAAGTTCCTGGTGGAAGCTCATCGCGACGTCCTCTGGGCCCGCCGGCTCATCTCCCTCGCAGCCTATCAACGCCACGACGAGCGCTGCCACGATCATCGCCGCACCTATATTTGTTCGCCTTATCATGGCCCCATCCTCATTGGTCCTCATCCTCCGGCACCCCCAATTTATAACCCTCATCCTCCCGCGTGTCTTCCTGGAGTCGGTCCCGTCGTCGGGTCGACTCCGCGGGGTTCCCCCCCCAGGGATCGATCTCCCAATTAGACCCCACAGCCGTTTCTCGCTCCAGGCGCGCTTTGCTCGACGCCTCGGCCGCTTCGGCGTCGGAGTCACCGCCTCCCAGGCGCCGCAACAATTCCAGGCGCTCTAGCCGCCCGGCGACCTCCTCAATGGGCTCCGAGCCCTCGGTCAATGAGCGCTCGGCATCGGCTAGGCTCTCTTCTTCCTCGAAAAATTTCAGCACCTCGGCCTCCCGAGACGTCAACGCCCGCCCGACGTCCGTGGACACTCGCTTTCGTCCCGGGGCAAAGCGCGCGCCGCCGTCGGGTTCACTGACTGCCAGGTCCTCGCGATGTCGCATGACCTCCAGAAGCAATGCCTCCAGGTTGAGCGCCAGCGATCGGTTGGGCCACGGCTCTCCGCTCTCTTTTGACAACTCTATGAATGCAAAATTCCCATCTCCGGCATCGCAAATCCGGGCCAGTAGCCGCCGCGCTTTATGCCGTTTCGCCTCCAGAAGAGCACCATCGCTTATCGCTCCCTCCCGGCGTAACGCCATCTCCAGCATATCGCCGCGGCTCGAGTTGAGCAGCGATTGATAGCGAGCCTTTTCTTCCGGCCCGATGGCCCCCAATTCCTCCAGACTGTCGATAAGGAGTCGATCCGTATTTTCACCCAATGAGTCGATCTTATGAAGCGTGGTTCCCTCCACATACATCACGTAGCTCTGGCTCTGAAGAGCGACCTCTAACCTCCCTCGAAGTTGGCGGTCTCTGATCAGGTTCATCAGATCCACCGCCGACAATACAGAGAGGTCACCTCCAAATCCCGTGCTCCTCGGCACCCTCTCCAATACCTCCAGAACTCCCTGAAGGCCCTGTTGCATCAGCGCTGCCAGCACGCGCTGCAGTCGATCCGCGCGATCCGATGGCCTCGCGGTCAACCCCAACCGTTGCCAATATTCGGCCAACACTCCCGCCACCTGATGAGTACTCGACAGGTCCCCCCCGGCGATGGCCTCGATGCGCGATACGGCCGTCACCTCCGATACCTGCTCATCCGCCGACTCCACGGCCGTATCGGCCATCGATGACCAGGGGTTGTCCTCCGTCAGAGAGGCCGCATCGATGACCGTACGCTCCACCTCCCTAGCCAACATCCCCCCCACGTGCTCTCGCTCCGCCAAATCCTCGATCTCAAGGATCATGCTCGCCGACCCGTCGAGATCGAGCACATCAAATAAGCCCTCCTCCTCTTCCCCCTCTCCCCCGAGATCCAGCGTCGGTGTATCCACGCCCTCATCGACACGTATCGCCGACAGGCCCACGGCCTCCGAACAGATGTCGCGGAGGGTTTTCGGGGAAAAGGGACGCGTCAAAAAGGGCCGCTGCCCAACCCGTTCTTCGTCCCCCGACAAACCCGATAGGATCACCGGGAGTTGGCGACCTTCGCAGTGGTTGATCCAACGGTGAGCATCGACGCCATCGCTGTCGACGTCGATGAGCACCGCCTGCGCGCGCCGGGCCCCCGGGGGCAGGCCCCGAAGTTGCTCCACCTCGAACTGAGATGTCGCCTCCAAGACCTGCCGCATCCGCCGGGCCACCGTGGGGTTGCCCTGCAGGACGGCAATGCGTATCGGGGAATGAGGGGTCTGGTTCGCCATGATTACTCGCCCGAGCCCCGCTCATGGTGCACGGCCCAGGCGTGTAGCATTCTCAGGCGTCGCCGGTCCGCCTCATAGGAACTGCTGGAACGATTGGCATCTCCCTCGATCACCTCTTGAACCCGATCGGCCAGCCCTTCGCCGGGCGAACGATAGGCCGCAAAGGTCAGCAACTCGCGGGTACCCAACCGACTGGTGTCCAGATGCTCCATGATCACCGAGCCCGCCGCATCGGCCTCCATTCGACTCAACTCCATCGCCGCTTTGGCACGAGCGTGCTCATCATCGTCATCCAGGAAGCCTCCGAAGCACTGCGCCTGTTCTTGCCCTTCCAACTCTTCGCACTCATCCATCACATCGAAGGCCACGGCGAACGATTCAAGGCGCTCCGTCAGATCGTCGTCTTCCAGCCCCTCCACATCGCTGATCAACTCATCGTAGGCCTCGCGATCGTCGGCCTGCCCAAGATAGGCGAAGGATTGAGCCGCCAACCACTGAGGCCGAAGCTGTTCCACCAGCGGCGGTGCATCGTGGTCCTCATGCTCTTCCAACGCTGCGAAACGCTGGGCCATGGGGCCCACAATATCGGCACCGGTCTGATCCATCAGCGCTTCCCGCGCGTCACGGTCGCCGAGACGAGCCAGGGCTCGAGCAGCGTCCTGCTGGGTCTGGAAGATGCCGGGACCATCGGCCACGTCGGACCACTCATCGGCGAAGGGTTCGGCTCGCATGATGGATTCCACCAATTCCCGGGCCTCCGGATCGCCGATATCGCCGAGCCCCAGATACATCTGGTTTAGGGCCTGCATCTGCGTGGCGTTCCAGGCGCCTAAGCGGTCACCGCTCCAGTCGGGTGACTCCACGTCCTCTTGCAGAGCATCCATAAAGAGTTCCACGGCCTCCGCGGCGTGCAACTGAGACAGGTGTTGAGCGGCTCGATGCTTGCTACGGTTCTCCGGGAAATGCTCCCCATCACCGGGATTATCGTAGGTCATCAGCAACGTCTGCACGTCCTCGTGCTCGCCATTAAACAGCTCGATCAGATGAGGTACGATCTGTGGCCCCACCTGCTGAATGGCCAGGCCGCAGGCCTGCGCCGTGTCCTGACCTTGCTCGTTGGAGAGGAACCGAGCGTAGATAAGACGGTTCATCGCCTCATCGTCGATGGACTCCGGATCTTCCAGCCCCAGCCCACCAATAAATTCGCAGGCCGCCCGGTGCAGAGCAATCGGGTAGTTGTCGGGATCCATCTCAAAAATGCTGACGGCCCGCTCCACTACCTCTGCATCCGGCATATGGGAAAGCCCTTCCAGAATGCCGATGCGCCGGTCGTGATCGCCCGTTTCGTCAAAGACCTCGAGCATCTTGGGCACCACCGAATCGTCACCGATCTCGCCCAGCACGCGCGCTGACGAATCGCCATACCCCGTATGATCGTGCTCCATTTCCTCCAGGTAGGCATCGATGGCATTGGGATGACGCCACTCGATAAGACGTCGCATCACATCGCTTCGCAGGTCCTCTTCCTGCAGGTACGCCTGGGCCGCCGCCGCGGCCGCATCATCGCGCCGATCTTCGGGCATGTGCCGCAATTGCTCCACCGCCTGGCGTTGGTTGACCGTACTGCCCTCCTCCAACTGCTGGATGACATAATCGGGATCATCCCAATCCGGGCGCTCGCAACCGGTGGTCATCACCGCCATCGTCGACGCACCGACCAGGGCCGCCGCCATCGCCAGGGATCTCGTTTTGTTCACCTTGACTGACATAATTTTCTCCAATTGGTTTGATTTACTGTCGGCAAGCTTCCTCGCCGTCACTCGTCCTCATTCGATGGCACCACGTGCCCAATATAGGGCAAATGCCGAGAAAATTCAGCGTCATCGAGGCCATATCCGATGACAAAATGATCCTCAATCTCAAAGCCCACATACGCTAAATCCACCTCCGCCTCCCGGTTCACCGGTTTATTGAGCAAGGTGCATACGGACAGGCTTTTGGGTCGACGGGTGCTCAAGTTATCCATCAGGTATTTCATCGTCAGACCGGTGTCGACGATGTCTTCGATGACCACCACGTTTTTTCCCTCGATGGGCATCGACAGATCGGAGGTCATGCGCACCACACCGCTGGTGGCTCGGCGGCTTCCGTAGCTCGACAGCCCCAGAAAATCGACGGACACATCCAACTCGATGTGGCGCACCACGTCGGCCAAGAACATAAACGACCCCTTGAGGACGGCGATGACATGAATCTCCTCGCCCTCGAAGTCGCGGGTGATCTCCGCCGCCAGAGCTCGACAGCGCTGTTGAATCTCATCGGCTGAAATCAAAACTTCCAGATGATCTGTGCGTGGCGTGTTCACGATACAACCTCGTTGGATTCACTATTGCTGTCATGCGATGATGCGCCATATCCGCCATTAAAACAACTTCGGCAGCGCGCTTCGTACTGTTCATCTGTACCCACCAGCACCTGTTGCGGGTCTTCGGCCAGGCGATAACTTCGATGAGCCGGATTGCCACAGCGCACGCAGATGGCCATCAATTTGGTGATATATTCCGCCGTCGCCAGCAGCTTGGGCATCGGCCCAAATGGTTCTCCCCGATAGTCCTGATCCAGCCCGGCCACCACCACTCGTCGCCCATCGTCGGCCATGTCTTCGCAGAAGTCGACGATGCCAGCCTCGAAGAACTGAACCTCATCGATCCCGATGACCTCCACCTCCGAGTTCAACGCCGATCTCAGCTCGGCCAGCCCTTCGACGGGTTCTCCCGGCAGGGACTGGTCACTATGGCTGACCACCGACCGCTCATCGTAGCGATCATCGACGCTTGGTTTGAAAATTTGAACCTTCTGGCGAGCGTATTGAGCCCGCGTCAGTCGACGGATTAGCTCTTCGGTTTTGCCGGAAAACATGGGGCCACAAATGACCTCCAGCCACCCGGAGTCACGGGGTTGTAATATCATGGAAATATGGGGGCGCGCTGGCTTTAGGGAGTGCCCCCGTCGGTTGGGAATGCCCCCACAGGGCGTCGTTGACACCGATGGGGGCCGACCGTTGAAGGGGCGGCGATTGGGTCGCCAATACCCTTATCGAGCGCACCCCTATGACGCAACCCCCAAACCCTCGCTCGGCACTCTCTAGCCCCCCCTGATCCAGTGGCCAAGCAAGGGCCTGAGGCGCGCTACAGATCAAATTGACGACTGGCAAATCCGCCCAGCTCAAAGGCCAATCCCCGATCGCCCCCGATGGTGATTTCCCGGGCCGCCGTCGCTGGCTCCAATCGCCCCTCCACCAGCCCCTCTACAACCTGCCAGCTAACCACCAATCGCGTGCGACGACATCCTCCCACCGGCTCATAGTCATTGAGCACTACTTCCATGCCCATCGGGGGCCCGCCATCGGGCAGGTCCACCACCTCAATCTCCACCACGCCATCGAACTTCTCAAATTCGCTCAAAAGCGATGCCGTGATCTCATAGGGGTGTCCGGCGTCGTCCAGGCGTGCTTCGGCGCGCTCGATCAACGGCCCCACCATTTCGATACCCCGTCGCCAGCGCCCGAGATCGGAGCGCACCGTGATCTGTGGAAAGTCGATCATCTCACGCGCTTCGTAATGATGGCTCTCCGGACCGACCTTTATCGTATGTACCTGGTCTTCCAGCTTCAGGCATAAAATCACCGCCGCCTTCAGCATTCGACGCACCTTCTGCTGCCGATCGGAATGCATCGATTTCAGGCGGTCACTGAGAACTTCCTGCGGATCCAGATCGGGCTGTAAGACGTCACTCCACTCCATGGGGGGCTCTCTCGCGCTCGGGGGCTCGGTTCCAATTAACGGTGGACCACAGTAGCACAACGGCCACCACCATCGACAAGCCATTCCCGACCATCACCACGGACTCCGAGCACCCTGTCACCAGAAGTGCCGTTGCCACCAGCCAGAGAACGCCCTGGATATTATTGATCTTCATGATCTCTTTTCTCCCAACGCAGTGGCCAGCGTCCCTCACAGATAGGGGCTGCTGGCCCTTTCATCACGACAATCTCTCTATTATTGGCAATTGCCAGTCTCCCCCCGGGCAGATCGATGACCACCTCCTGCGAAGGACGCCACCGTCCGCTCTCCCAGGCGGCCGCCGCCACGGCGCAAGCGCCCGTGCCGCAGGCCTCGGTCAATCCCACACCTCGCTCGTAGACCCACACCTCAAACCCCTCCGCATGCGGAATGGCCCACTCCACATTCACCCCCTCGGGAAACGCCTCATGCCCACCGTTGAATCGCTCTCCAAGGGCCACCAGGCGACGGCGTTGCTCATCGCCAAAATTCTGCCCCGGCGGCTGCCAGAGCACATAATGAGGATTTCCCATATCCACCGTGAGGCCGTGCAGCCCCTCGCCCCCGTGATCCGCCGGATCGGCGACCGCCAGGTCCTCCACCTTTGCCGCCCCCATATCCACCGCCACCATGGCCAGGTCGGTACTCACCTCTTCGATCCGACATTGTCTCCAGCCGGCGTCGCTGCGAATGGCAATCTCGCGTTGGGCGTTCCACCGCCAATAAGCATGGGCCGCCACGCATCGAACCCCATTGCCACACATCTCCGGCCGACTCCCGTCGCGATTAAAGATCACCATCGTCGCCCGGTCATCGCCGTCATCGCTCACGCAGATCACACCATCGGCCCCCACGCCACGATGACGGTTGCAAAGGGCCCGAACCTCCTCCTGACTCACCGCCTTTTCATCTCCCTCGACGATGAGAAAATCATTGCCCAGGCCGTGGTATTTCCAAAAGCGGTGGCTCATGCCGGCACCTGGCGGGCGAAGCGCTGCAATCGTTCTTTTTTTCGCGGCACCTCCGACAAAAACTCAAAGGCCATGCCCGGAGAGTAGTCCGGATCGGAGTCCAACAACGCTTGATCGCGCTCCACGCGAATCACCCTCGCTCTCACGGCTAACGGCGAGGTGTCTTCCTCTCCACCAAAGATCAACGTCTGGACCGTTCCTTCCTCCAACAAGTAGGGGGTGCGCACGAAGATACCACCGGCGCTAAAATCAACGCTCTCTACGGGTAACTCCCACCCCTGGGCGTCCTGAATCAACACGTCGACGTCCAACGGTCGGCGTCGATGGGCTCGAAGTCCGGCAAACCCCAGCGTGGCATTGGGTCGTCGGCGAATGGTTCCTTGCGTGGTCGTCATTGGGCCCTCCTTGGCCATGAGTTATCAACGTCAGTTCTTCCCGGGGTCACCGCTTCCAAGGGGCGACCGCGTCATAACTAGCTTAGAGGACCCACAGGCGGCGTCAATTTTTTCTCTCGGGAGACTCCTGGACCGTTGGCTCCCCCTCGAAGAGCGCTTCGATCTCGTCGGCGTAGCGCTCCATGACCTCCCGGCGACGCACCGTTCCCGACGGCGTCAATGTGCGCTGCTGGACCGACAAAAACTGCGGAAGAATCCCAAATTGTCGAACCCGCTCTCGACGATTGCGCTGCCGGTTGATCCGTTCCACATGCTCTCGCACCGCCGCTCTCACACGGCGATGCTGCGTCAGGGCTTCAACCGATTGTCCCTCGTCGAGGCGTTGCTCCTTTACGAAGGATAATAACTCGTCGGCCTCCAGCCCGATCATGGCCCCCAGATAGGGTCGACCTTCGCCAACGACCACCGCCTGGGCGACCAGTGGATGCTCCGCCAGGGCCTTCTCCAAGCCCTGGGTGGCCACATGCCTGCCCGTCGACGTGACGATGAGCTCCGTCTTTCGGTCGCGCAGATATAGAAATCCGTCGCTATCGAACTCCCCCACATCTCCGGTGTGCAACCACCCTGCCTCATCGACGCCTCTTGCCTCATCCACATCGCCACCGAGATAGCCCATCATCACCATCTCGCCTCGCACCAAGACTTCTCCGTCCTCGGCAATGGTCACGTCGGCCCCCGGCAGGGGTTTGCCCACGCTTCCCACGCGAAAATCATCGGGCATATTAAAGGACACGCCACCGGCGCTCTCGGTCAATCCGTAGCCCTCAAGCACCCGATAATCGAAGGCCTCAAAGAACCGATGTTCTCGTCGGGCCAATGGCGCGCCCCCGCAGATCAGGTGGGCCATCTGCCCACCCATCCATCGCTGCACGTCGTCGCTAAACGAATCGGCCAACCGTCGTCGCTTAAAGCGCTGCCATCGTCCCTCCTCATCGCTGTCCAGCGCATCCACGAGCCACGCTCCCCTCATCCCTCGCTGCTTGAGGCGATCCGTGATCACCGCTCGAAGGCGCTCCACTAATTTCGGGACGCACGCCATCAGGGTCGGGCTCGTCTCCTCGAGATCGGCCCTCATATACGCCGGACCGCGACCGAAGGCCGTGGTCATGCCGTATCCCAAGGCGGCCAAATACATCAACCGACCAAATATCTGCGCCAGAGGCAGGGTCAATAACTGTTTTTCTTCATTGCCGAAGAGCTGTAGCGCTGACAATCCCTCGATCTGAGCCACCAGGTTTGCGTGGCTCAACCGCACGCCCTCCGGACGGTCGCTGACTCCCGAGGTAAATACCACCGTCGCTTCTCGCGTTCCCTCCAGCGACCGCCGCCGGCTGGCGACGTAGCGCGGTTCCCCGGACAGCGCCCGCCTCCCTCGCTGCATTGCCTCCGCCAGGGGCCATACCTCCATTTTCGGTGGCACGGCCACCTCTTCGATTCGAATCAGATCCCCCCCCACCCGTCCCTCACGGGCCGTGTGCAGGTGGCCGTCCATATAGATCAACGAGTGGATCGGCTGGCCCTGACGCACCAACTCCACGACTCGGGAGACATGGAGCGGATGCTCCACCACCAGAGTCTCCAGCCCTGTCTGGTCGACCACTCGCGTCAACTCCCGGACGGTCATCGCCGGGTCGATCGCTACACTGACCGCCCCGGCCATCGCGATCGCCATATCGGCCACCACCCACTCTCGGCGCGTCGATGCCATCAACCCCACCCGCTCGTTGGGCCCCACCCCTTGCTCGATCAACCCCGCCGCCAAACGCTCCGATGCATCCCACCACTCTTTCCAGGTCAATTCTTCCCACTCCCCATCGTGGTAATACTGAAGCGCACTGCGGACGCCCAATCGCTGGACTTGCGTTTCGAATAACTCCACCAGCGTGTCTGACATGGCCGAACCTTATTGATGTAAACGGACCTCATCCACTCACCAAAAAGGACGAGGACCCCTTTGAAAGCGATCCTCGTCCCTTTGACCCTACTCCCGGCGGCGGTCTGGCCCCGCCACCCGGGGCTCACTCGTCGTCGATATCGTCGAGTTCTTCAGCCATCTCTTCTTCCATCTCATCGATGGTCTCCTGAGAGCCTCGGAACGTGAGCAACGGGGGCCGCTCGGCACTGGCTGCCTCCTGAACGCTCTGCTCCACCGATCCTCTCAATCGGCTCAACTCCTCAGCGTAGCGCTGCAGTTCTTGAACCCGGTGGTCGTAGCGATTGAGGGCATTATTGGTCTCAATATCGATGAAATCCTCGGGCACGATGGGGATCAGTGACATCCACTCCGCCTCATCGCCGGCGTTGG
>CAZMJS010000001.1:167840-171785 GCA_964566695.1 uncultured Bradymonadales bacterium | reverse complement strand
GGTTCCGGTTCAGGTTCAGGTTCAGGTTCAGGTTCAGGTTCAGGTTCAGGCTCGGGTTCAGGCTCGGGTTCAGGTTCGGGCTCTAAATCGGGCGGGGGCACCATGGTTAGCTCCGCTTGCTTTTCCTCCCTATCTTCCTCTGAGGGAAGCCCTACGGGCAGTAGCGCCACCGCAAGGTGGAGCACGACGACCACGGCGATGGGGATGGCCCAGCTCCCCTCCCAGGTCTTTTGGGAGAAGGGAGAGATCACTGGCTGGCCTCGCGGGTGGCGATGGAGACCGATTGGAAGCCGGCGGCCGAGGCCTGATCAAAGAGCTGAACGGTGCGGTTGAGGTCGATTCGCCCGTCGCCCACGATCACCAGGGTGTCCACCTCCGTGGCTCGAGCCTCCAGGGCATCGGGGAGGTCATCGTCGCTGACGGTGTGCCCATCGAGTTTCATCGGGTCTTCAATGGGGATGGTCAACAAGGCGGACTCCGATGCCGGCTGGCTGGTCTCGTGAGCCGTGGGGAGTGTGACGTTGACCTCTCGGATGCGATCAAAGTTGGCCGCCAAGACCACAAAGATAAGAAGGATAAAGACCACGTCGATCAACGCCGAGACGTTGATGGTTGGCGTTTGTCGCTCGAAGCTATCAAACTGCATCGGCGAGCTCGTCGACAATCCGAGGCGTGGTCGATTGGGCGTGGTCATCTCCCTCGGGTCCAGGTCCGGGCAGGGCTGTGAGGACTTGCTCGACGGTGTCTCGGAGGACCAATCGGAATCGATCGGTGCGGCTATTGAGGTAGCTATAGGCCGCAAGCGCGGGGACAGCGACCATCAGACCGGCCGCGGTGGTCAATAGGGCCTTCCAGATGCCGCTGGCCAATAGTGCGGCGTCGACGGTAGCGGTCTCCGTACCCTGGAGGCTCATAAAAAGCTCCACCATGCCGATGACGGTCCCCAGTAGCCCAAGTAGGGGGGCCGCTTGGGCGACGAAGGAGAGGCCGCCGACGTTCTTCTCCAGCGACTGAAGTTGCAAGCTACCCACGCGGCGGGCTTCGGCCTCCACGCGATCGGGGCGCTTTTCGATGGTGTCCAGCATCGCCTCCACGACGTCGCCGGCGGGGTTATCGACGGCGGAGGCCTCCTGACGGGCCTTGTCGAGGCGTCGGTTCTGAAGGGCCTCGATGATCTGAGGACGCCACGAGGTGTCGAGGAGGTGACAGGCGCGAAATTCGAGCATCTTTTTGACAAAAATAGCCACGGCGGCTGCTGAGCACAGATAGATGGGGATCATCGCCCATCCCGCGTTGGCCATGAGTTCGCCGATAGTCATGTTCTGGTACTCCTGGTGGGCTGCGTCCAGCTCTCAAACTGGATATACACAAAAATGAGGCTCACGACAATGAAAATCGTTTTCATTTTCAACGATAAGCCCGATAAGCCAGTCGTCCAGTTCCCAACACACATATTTCCCCCGGGAAAGAGCCCGATTAATGGTCGGGGTTTAGGGGGGTCAGGTAGTCGCTGAGGCGCAGGAGCTGGCGCAGATTGTGGACGTCCTCGCCCAGGAGGGGGACAAGGCGCAGTAGATCCCCGCCCACCCGGTCCGCCAGGTCTTCGATGGCCCGTCGGTCACGACTGGCGAGGCTGGCCAGGCGAAGGTAGTGGGTCTTTAGCTGCTCCGCCATGAGCTCGGTGTCGGTGTCCGGGAGGTGCTCTGAGAGACGGTCGCCCAGTGTGGCGTCATCCAGGGGGGTGAGGTCGCCGCCGTCGAAGTGGGGGATGATGCGGTTGAGGATAAAGACCCGAGCCTGTTGCTCGAGCTCAGAGAGCTTTTCGTGAAAGTAGTGAGCTTCCTTGATGCGGCGGGGATCGGCGCTGGTGATGACGAAGAAGTGTGTGCGGGGATCGCGGAGGATGAACTCGATCATTTCACCCCGCTGTTGAAGCGCCTCCTGGAGGTAGTGAAAGGTGTCGAAAAATTCCACCAGGTCGTTAACGAAGCTCTCCCCGAGGACTTTGGAGATCAGCTTGAGGACGACGGAGCCCGGGTTAAAAACGCGACTAAAGAACCCGGCATCGCGGTCGGGGAGGAACCACTTGATGATACGGTCGTCGAAAAAGGTGGCCGCCCGCTTGGGGGTTTCTAAGAACTCCAGGGCATTTTTCGTGGGCGGGGTGTCGAGGACGACGAGGTCAAAATAGCCACCGGTATAGAGATCGTGGAGCTTGTCCAGGGCCATATACTCCTGCATGCCGTGGAGGGCCGAGGAGAGGAGCTTGTAGATATTATTTTCGCGGCCCTTTTCCAGGGCTTTGTCGTCGGGGGCGTATTGGTCGATGAGATCGTTAAAGGTCTCCTCGGAGTCCAGCATCATGGCCCATAGTTCGCCGTCGCCGCTATGCTCGTCGGCCTCCAGGGCATCCGTGGCGCGGTAAGCCGGGTGGAGTTCGATTTGTTGAGGGGTATTCGTCAGGGAATCAAGGCCCAGGCTGTTGGCCAGGCGGCGAGCGGGGTCGATGGTGAGGACGATGGTCTTTCGTCCGGCCATGGCGGCCCGGAGACCGAGGGTGGCGGCGGTGGTGGTCTTTCCGACGCCGCCAGGGCCGACGCAGACGATGAGCCGACCGTCGTGGAGGGTGGTTCGGATGGTATCGGCAGCGTCAGCGGTTTGGGACGGGGTGGGGCTCACGGTCGAGGGCTCCGGGTTGGGGGCGCAGGATTAAGACGAAGGGGCGGCGGCGTCGATCTGGTCGGCCAGCAGATCGACGATGTCGGCGCCGGAGGATTCGTAGACGATGGGAAGCTCCAGAATCGGGGCCTGGAGTTCGTCATGGAGTTTGCTCAGGTATTGATGGTCACGGTTGGCCCAACCAAGGGCCAGCGCGTTGCCCTTGATGAGACGGGACCACGCTTCATCGACGTCCATGGGGCCGTCGGTAGCCTGGAAGAGGCCCCCCAGATCGTCGAGGTCATCTCCCAGGGAGTCCAGGAGGGCCTCAAAAGGGGCACGGTGGTCGGCGTCCAGGGGCGACTGATGGACCATATTGGCAATGCTATAGTCCAGGGGGCGTCCCAGGGTAGAGAGAATCTCTTGCTCCAACTCGATGGTCTCGTTGACGGGCATCTCTTCGGGCAGGCAGATAGCGACGACGGAGGTGACCTCGGGATCGGAGATGATGTCGGCGACCTGACGAGACATGGTGGCGATGGGTCCAATGCCACGCATCATACCGTGCATGGTCTCCGGGACATTGAGAAAGGTCACGGCATGACCGCTGGCCGGCAGGTCCACCAGGATATGGTCGTAGAGAGGTTGGCCGCGATCGTCGGTGGCTTCGTAAAACACGCGCACCTGGTCGAGGATGGTGACCTCATTGACCGAAGGGGCGGCCTTAAAGAAGACACGGGCAATGCGGTTTTTGATGACGCCACGGGCGATGCGCTCGCTGGGGACGAAGCGACGAAGGGTGGCGATGAAGCACTCCTCGGAGTCCAGGTTGGAGGCCGAGAGGTGGTCGGTGATGGCGACTGGCTCCAGACCGGGAGAGGTATAGTCGAAGAGATCCTCCATCGCCGAGAAGGTGTCGGTCTCGAGGACGAGGGTTCGCCGACCCGATCGGGCCAGGGCTTTGCCAAGGGCGGCGGTGACGGTGCTCTTTCCGACACCACCTTTGCCGGTGACGAAGATCAAACGACGGTCGCTGAGTTCCTGGAGCATAAAAACCTGGAGTCTCGCCACAAAATAGGAAGGTGGGGCACCATAGGGGCGCCTGTTTTAAAAAGGCCGTGGCGCAGTGTCAATTGGGAGGGGCCAGCAAACAACAACGGCGACCCCAAAAAGGGGCCGCCGTCCGCGGTGCTTAGAGGGTCAGAGGATTAATTCTCCTCGTCATCCTCGCTCTCCTCGTCGGCTTCATCGGCGTCGTCAGCCTCTTGAGCGTCGTCAGTCTCTTCG
>CAZMJS010000001.1:129799-167740 GCA_964566695.1 uncultured Bradymonadales bacterium | reverse complement strand
CTTCCTCAGCCTCTTCGACTTCCTCGGCCTCGGCGTTGGCCTCGACTTCTTCGGCGTCGGCTTCAACCGCGTCGGCCTCGACTTCCTCGGCGTCGGCTTCGACGTCTTCAGCCTCGTCGTCGCCGCCAGCACCTGTCAGATCGCCAAGCTTACCTTTGAGAAGGTCACCGAGCTGGGCGGTGGCGCCAGACTCCTCGCTATAATCCTCGACCTGACCGGTCTCGGAGCGACGGATGAAGTTCTTGATGGACAGAGCGATCTTGCGCTCCTTGGGATCGACGCTGATGACCTCGACCTTGTGTTCCTCACCGACGTTGACCACTTCGCTGGGATCTTCGATGCGTTCATCGGCCAGCTCGGAGATGTGGATGAGGCCTTCGATGCCATCTTCCACTTCGGCAAAGGCGCCGAAGTCGGTGAGCTTGGTGATCTTGGCGTTGACAATTTTGCCCGGGGGATAGCGCTGGGGCAGGGTCTCCCACGGATCGGACTCCAGTTGCTTGATACCCAGGGAGAATCGCTCGTTCTCAACATCGATGTTGAGGACGACGGCCTCCACCTCTTCGCCCACTTCGTAGAGGGCAGAGGGGTGTCGGATCTTCTGCGTCCAACTGATGTCACTGATGTGTACCAGTCCGTCGATGCCTTCCTCGATGCCGACGAAGATACCGAAGTCGGTGATGTTGCGAATCTTCCCGAGGATTCGGGTGCCGACGGGGTATTTGTCTTCCAGAAGGGTCCAGGGGTTGGGCTCGATCTGCTTGATGCCCAGACTGACCTTCTTGGCGTCCGTGTCGAGGTTGAGGACCACACATTTGATGATCTCGCCCTCGCTGACGACGCGGTTGGGATGCTTGATGCGACGCGTCCAGCTCATCTCAGAGATGTGGACGAGGCCCTCG
Organism: uncultured Bradymonadales bacterium; assembly: GCA_964566695.1. Classification (GTDB taxonomy): domain Bacteria; phylum Myxococcota_A; class Bradymonadia; order Bradymonadales; family Bradymonadaceae; genus SLJM01. The sequence continues at coordinate 166,838 of CAZMJS010000001.1, read as the reverse complement.
ATGCCTTCCTCGAGTTCGACGAAAGCGCCGTAATCGATGAGGCTGACGACGCGGCCGAGCACGTGGATGCCGTCGGGGTAGCGCTCTTCGGCGCCTTCCCAGGGGTCGGGCGTCAGTTGCTTGTAGCCCAGGCTGACGCGCTCGCTGTCGGGGCTGAACTTCAGGACCTTGACCTGAATCTCGTCGCCCACATCGAAGAGCTCGGTGGGATGCGACACGCGTCCCCAGCTCATATCGGTGATGTGGAGAAGGCCGTCGATGCCACCGAGGTCGACAAACGCACCGTAGTCGGTGAGGTTTTTGACGATGCCGTCGATGACAGCGCCGGCTTCCAGCTTCTCGAGGGTCTTTTCCTTGAGTCGCGCCCGCTCTTCTTCAAGAAGGGCACGGCGGCTAAGCACGATATTGCCGCGGTCCTTGTTGAATTTGATGATTTGGAAGGCAAATTCCTGGCCCAGGTACTTGTCGAGGTTTCGCGTGGGGCGAAGCTCGACCTGGGAACCGGGAAGGAAGGCCTTGACGCCGATGTCGACCTGGAGGCCACCTTTGACACGGTTGGTGATGACGCCACGGACCAATTTGTCCTGGTCGTCCTTGGTGGCGATGATCTCCCAGACCTTCATGCGGTCGGCGCGTTCTTTGGAGAGGACACACTGTCCCTCTTCGTCTTCGCGCTCTTCGAGGAGCACGTCGACGACGTCGCCGGCCTTGACGGTGACCTGACCGTTTTCGTCGGTGAACTCGTCGACGTCGATGCGGCCTTCGGATTTGAAGCCAATATCGACGAGGACATACTCCTCGCCGACCTCCAGAATGCGACCGTCGGTGATCTCATTCTCTTGGACGGTCTGGAGTGAGCTGCCCTCTTGATCGAGGAGGGCTGCGAAATCATCTGTAGAGGGGAAAGAATCGGTTTGTTGGACTGACATTGACGACCTTGGATTTGCGCTAACGAGCGGCGTAAACGGGTTAAGGGAAGCGGGCCCGCCGGCCCTCATGGCCAGCGTACTCAATACGGCGGCTTCCGACTTGAGCGATTTAACGAATCATGCCGAATCATTCGGCATGCCCTACGGACACGAAAAGCCCCGAATTGTCAAGGGACGAGTAGGTGCCGCAGGAACGTCGGCAAAACTTAGTGGTGGCAAGGGGGGTTGTCAACCGAGGGCCAAGGAGGACGGGGTCGCCCGGTTGTGCCCGGAGCGCAGGCTCGATACAGATGGGGGCGTTGAACGATATAGACGGGCAAATCACCTACTGGGAGAAGCTGACAATGCACAAACCAAAGTTAGAATACGGCGACAAGGGATTTGATACGCGAGCGATCCACGCCGGTCAGGAGCCGGAACCGGAAACGGGGGCCATCATGACCCCCGTGTTTCAGACCTCCACCTATGTCCAGCGCTCGCCGGGCGAGCATACGGGCTATGAATACAGCCGAACGGATAATCCGACGCGCAATGCGCTGGAGGACTGCCTGGCGAGTCTGGAAGGGGGAAAACACGGGGTGGTCTTTGCCTCGGGGTGCGCAGCGACGGCGACGATCATGCACCTGCTGAAGAAGGGCGACCATGTGGTCAGCGGCGACGATGTCTATGGAGGGACATACCGCCTATTTACTCAGGTTTTCGACCCAATGGGGCTTGATTTTAGCTTCGTGGATATGACGGATCACGATGCGTTCGAGGCGGCGATCCAGGACGATACGAAATTGATCTGGTTGGAATCGCCGACGAACCCAATGCTAAAGATCACCGATATTGAGGCCATCTGCGAGATGGCTCACGCCCGAGACATTGCGGTGGTGGTCGATAATACGTTTATGAGCCCCTATTTTCAGACGCCGCTGGCGTTGGGGGCCGACATGGTCATCCACTCCACGACCAAGTTTATCAATGGTCATTCCGACGTCGTCGGTGGGGCGGTGATCACCAACGATGATGAGACAGCGGAGCGTCTGGCCTTTTTGCAGAATTCGATCGGGGCGGTGCCGGGGCCGATGGATTGCTTTCTGGTGCTCCGAGGGGTCAAAACGCTGGCGGTGAGGATGCGTCAGCACGAGAGCAATGCCGCCGATATTGCCCGGTTTTTGGAGGGTCATGACGCTGTGGATTGGGTGCGTTATCCGGGGCTGGAGAGCCATCCCCAGCACGGGTTGGCCAAGGCACAGATGTCGGGGTTCGGGGGGATGATCACCTTTGAGCTCAGTGGTGGGCTGGAGGCGGCGAGGACGCTGCTGGAGAGCGTGGAAGTATTCTCCCTGGCTGAGAGCCTTGGAGGAGTGGAGAGCCTGATCGAACACCCGGCGATCATGACCCATGCGTCGGTGCCGCCGGAGGTGCGGGAGGAGTTGGGGATCAGCGATGGCCTGGTTCGCCTATCTGTGGGGATCGAAGATGGCGAAGATCTGTTGGCAGACCTCAAGCAGGCGCTGTAGCGGGCCAGCGATTATAGGGCGTCCCAAAAGAGGTTGAGCTCTCCTTCATTGAGATCGGTGTAGAGGAGCTCGATCATCCAGCGGGGAAGGAAGTGGTACTCCAGGCGCCAGACGTTGTCGGCCAAGTCGTCGTCAGAACCAAAATTATGCCGCCAGGAGAAGAAGATGTCGTTGGTCAGGTAGGATCCCACTTCCAAGCGACCACCGCGGGAGCCGGCGACGGCCGGCTCCAGGCGCAAGACATCGACGGGGACGGCGCCTGCGAAGCTATCCTGAAGCATGCCGAAGAAGAGCCCACTGACGGCGGATAGGGCCTGACTGGCCACGCCCTCGTCGCGGCCGACGTCGCTTCGGTCCGGCGGGCGGCCCGTCATGAGGACGAAGAGAATCTCCGTGTCCGTCATGGCGGGATCGCTTTGCAATTCAAGCCTGGGCGACATGGCGGTGCCCGAGATATTGAAGACGATGCGGGCCTCTCCCTCACTGGGTTGACCCAGGGCGTCGGTGATGACGCGGTCCAGGGGATGATGGGCTTCCAGACGCAGCCGGGGATCGGGGGGAATATTGCCCGTAAAGGTGATCTCTGAGGGACGGATGTCGAAACGGCGGCCGAGAAATTCGAGGTGGCCCCGGCGAAGATCGACGGCGCCGGTCAACGACACCGAGGTGCCGGCGATGGTGGCCACCAGATCGGCCTCGAAATTTACGTCGCCCATGGGGTGGCGAGCCCAGGCATTACGAGCGATGGTGATGTTGATCTCAAGGTTGAGAAAGGGGACGTCGGCGACCTCTTCGTCGAAGAGCTCGGCGAAGAAGTCGCGTCGGTCGCCGTCGATGATGATGATGTCCGGGTCGAGGGCCGTGTCATGGAGGGCGCGATCCCAGTCGTCGGTCAGCAGTACCTCAAGATCGGAGATGGCGACGTTGAGCTGGCCCGGGTCGCCTATTAGCTCGCCGAAAACGGAGGTGCGGGCGGAGATGAACAGTGGAAAGTCTGTGCCAAAGCCGACGAGGTTAAAGGTGTCGGCCTCGGCCTGAAGATCGATGGCCTGAGGCAGAAAGTATTCATGATCGACATGCCCAGAGGCCTCGATGAAGCCGTAGCCGTCGTTGGCGTAGAGCTGATGGATATCGAATTGCTCATCATCGATGCCGATATGAGCCTGGATATCGTCAAAGCCGCGAGCGAACTCCGGAAGGGTCACGGCGCCGTCTTCCCACTTGATATCCCCATCGAGGACGGGTTCCTCCCAGGAGCCGGTGGCACCGATGCCAATGGAGAGAAAGCCCTCGGGGTCGACGATGAAGTCGGAGACAAGGCGGGTGGGGATGACCTCGCCGAGGTCCAGGTCATCGGCAGCTACGCGAAGGTCCAGATCGCCATCGGCTTGCCAGGGCTCGCCCATGCTAAGGGCCACGACGTCCAGGAGGATGGGAGCGCGACCGTCGATGGACAGCAAGTCCTCGTCGTCGGTCCACAGGCCCCCGTCCAGGGTGACCACGTCATCGCCGCCAGCGACTTGGAGGCCGACGTTTCCGACGGTGCCATCGCCGAGGTCGGTCTCAAAAAGACCTGCCTGGGCCTCAAATTCCGGCGCTCTTAAGGAGCCGCTGAGGTCGATGGAGGCGGCGATATAACCGGGCACGCGGGCCAGCTCATAATCGATCACGCTCAGGTGGGAGACGGGCAAGTCATGAAAGGTCCAATTGAAATCGAAGGGGATGTCATCGATGGGCTCGCCGGCCAGCAGGGGGACCAGGGGGAGAGGAAGGCGGCCGCGGCCGGAGAATAGATCGTCATCATTCCAGTCCATCTCCATGCGGTAGAAATGGACATGTTGGTCCCGGATGTCGGCGTCCAGCTCAAAGTCGATATTTTGGAATTGCTGGAAGCCAGCATCTTGCACGTCGAAGTCGATAAAGCCTTCGGGGTCAGCCAGGGTGCCGCCCAGCTCGAAATCGAGGTCAGCACGTCCAGCGAGGCGATTTTCCTGAAGGTTTTCCAGGGGGATTCGAGCCAGGTCAATGGCGGGGACGCGCAGCCGGGTTTCGAAGGGGATATGTAGAAATTCGGCGGGGTCGATCTGGGAGGGATCGCCGTCCTCCAGTTGGGCGAGATAGTCCTCAATGACCAGTGGGGTGCGCAGGGAGAGTTGGGCGGCCAGGTCGTCACGCCACTGGACCTGGGATTGCAGCACGAAGCCCTCGCCCTGGGAATTGACGGAGCGGTAGCTGAGGTGGGTGTCGAGGTCGACGTCGCGAAAATCGATGAAGTCGTCGTTGAGTTGGCCCTGAGCCTGGAGGGATTGCAGCTGGGCACGCAGATCAAGTTGGGGGTCCGCCAGGGTGCCCTGCCAGTTTAGGGTCCCCTGGATGTGGCCGTCGATGCCCAGGTCGTTGAGTATTGGCAGGGGTTCATGAAAGTCGCGAAGTTGGAGGGGCCATAGCTGGGCGGAGGCCGACGAGGGACGATCCAGGTGGAGGGCCCAGTTACCATCCAGCTCAAGGGACACGGGGATCTCGGCGTGCAGCTCGGCGATATCCTCGTCAAAGGCGCGGAGGTTAAGGTCCCTTAGGGTCAGGCGCTCGTCGTCATAATCGACGTCCAGGGTGGCGGCGAAGGGACCCTCTCCGTCAACCGTGGTGTCCATTAGCTCCACAACGCTGGTCAAGGTGGGACGGCGGTGGGTGCCCGTGAGGTCCACCTGGGCCTCCAGTTGACCGTCGATGTCCGGGAGGTCGTCGAGGAAAAAGTCCAGGTAAAAGCCACTCATCAGTTCAGCGAAGTCCAGGGCTGCGGAGACCTGAAGGTCTTGATCGACGGTGGGCGCGAAATGGCCATGAAGGCCGAGATGATTGCGATCGTCGCCCAGGCGAAAGGCAGTGGCCTCAATGCGGTCGGGGCGAAGATGGAGGTGGGCATCGGCATCGGTCTGCCAGTGTAATTCGTCGGTCTCCAGGGTCAGTGATAGGAGGTCAAGGCCGCCGAGATCGTCGTGGGTGTGGAAGTCGGCGCCAACGGCGAGGCTAGGACCGTCGCGCTGGCTCACGGCGAGCGCCAGGTGGTGGTGGTCGCGTTGGAAATCAATCGCGGCCGTGGTGTCGTCGAGAGGTTCACCGCCGAGGGTCAGCGTTTGGACGGCGGCATTGATGGAGCCGCGGGGCGACCGGGGGGTGCCGGAGAGGTCGGTTTCCAGGGCGATCTTTTCGGCGTGCAGGTCGGCACCCGGAAGGTCAAGGGAGTCCAGCGTCAGTTCACCCTTTAATAGTAGGCGCCGAACCATGTCCATCGGTTCGGTGGCAGGTCCAAGTTCGACGTCAGCATCGAAACGGCCTTGTGCCCCGCGTAGTTCGAGGTCCGGAGAGGTCGCCGATTGGGTGTCCAGCGAGAGATGGACTTGGGTACGCCTCAGGGGGGTGTTGAGGTCCCCGAGCTCAAAGGAACCGCGGGCAGTGGCGGTGGTCTCTGGGAGATGAAGGTCGTCGAGACGAAGGTTATTCAGTGTGGCGTCGAGGTCGATATCACCGCTGTCGACGAAGAGTTCGGGATGGCCGAAGCGAAGATCGACGTCCAGGGTGGCCTGCAGGTTACCCAGGTGGGTGGGGCCAGAGCGGAGATCACGGAGGTGAGTTGTCGCCCGTAAACGGCCGGACTCGGAGCCCGCCGGTGTCAGTCGGAAGTCGGCGCTGGCGTTGGCGAGGCTCATATCCGGGGTGCGTAGGCCCTGCACCGATAGGGAGCCTTGCTGGCGAAGGGAGTCCAAAGCATCCAACGGCTCATCGGAGAGTGGCTCGAACTCCAGGGAGCCACGGTCCGCGATGCGGGCTCCGGCCAGTTGGAGGTCGGGCATGGAGACGCCCTGGGCGGTGGCATCGAGGTCATAATCCACCGAGAGGCTGGGCGAGGTGGACGGGCCATGGGAACGAGCGTCCATGGAGGCGTCGCCCGAGGAGGCGTCGATGCGAAGCTCGAAGAGTTCGGGATCCAGCGCGAATTGGCGAAAGTCCCACTGGGCGCTGAGGTCCAGGGTGTCGAGTTGCTCCACAAAAAAGAGTGGGTCATCCGGTGGGTCAGCGAGGTCCAGGGCCTCGCTCCATTGGGCCTGGAGGTCCAGATCAAAGGAAGCCTCCTCTGGGGTCGGTAGGTCGGGGTGGGCTTCCTCCGGGGTGGAGGATTGCAGGTTCAGGGCCAGGGAGCCCTCGGCGTCTACAAAACCGTTGGCGCTGGCATCGATATAGGGGCTCAGTGCCTCCAAGGTGGCGATGGTGAGGCGACCCTTGTCCACTTCGAGCGCCAGATCCAGAGAATGAAGTTCCGGGTTTCCGTCGATCAAGGTAGTGCCCACCTGGGCTTGGATGTCGGAACGCAGCGTATTGGGGTCGATGCCCTGACCAGAGGCATCGAGGGATAGCGATGTGGCGATCGGCGGGAGGTCATCGAGAGTAAGCCAGTGGTCGAGTTGAAATTCCGGGGCGCGGACGCTGATGTCGTAGGAGAGTTCGTCATCTAGATAGTCGCGCAGTTCCACGTCGGCGACGATCGCCTCGGTGGAAAGGGGGCTTGAGAGTTCCAGGTCGGCGCTGAGCTCATCGGGGGTGAGCCTCGCGTTGGTGGAGGCGTTCAATGCTTGGTCGATGGGGAGCTCACCCAACGTAGCCCAGTGGAGGAGCGTCGGTTCGAGTGATAGATCGGGGGCCACGACCTGTAGGTACTCAAAGGGCATCTCGTCGTCACCGACCTCGATGAGGTCGATCTCAAACTCCGCCTGTTGGAGGTGGGCCCACTCATCGATGCGGAGCGAAGCCAGGGCGAGGTCCAGAAATCCATCGTTTATATCGAAGGTCATATCCGTGTCATTGACGGATACGCTGAGGGCTTCGGAGATGATGTCGGATTGGAGGCCGGCGCTCAATTGGTCGAGGGTGACGGCGATGTCAGTACCGCGCATGGAAAACCGGGCGGAGGCATTGGCGTCGTCGAGCCAGGCAGCGGTTGGCGCTCGGGGGATGGCAAAGGGCTTATGGTGATCCTCATCAAACGCGGCGCCAAAGGTCTGAGCAATGTCGTCGGCGTGGCGGGCGTCGCCTAGTTCGGAGGCGCGCTGGGATCGCCAGCTTTCCAGTCCTTCCCACGGGTCGGTGGGCAGGGCCTCGTCGAGATAGGCCAGGGATACGCCGTCGATGGCGATGTGGTGGACGTCAATGGGCCAGTCAAAAAGCTCCTCCTCCGTGGGGGGCGCCTCTTCGTCCTCGTCGACCAGGGTGATCCAGTTGAGGGTTCCATCGGGGTGGGTGCGGACCACGGCCGTTGCCCCGGTGAGCTCCAGAGATTGAACCTGGATGGACCGGCTGGCGAGGGCCAAGAGGGAGAAGTGTACCTCGGCGGTGTCGACGTCGGCCGCCAGATCGCCGTAACCATCGAAGATTTTGACGTCCTGGACGCGCAGATGGCCCAACAGACTCCCCTCGACGGCCCCTACAGAGATGGTTCCCCGCAAGTCGTCATTGACAGTATCCAGGACCCGGTCGACCACGCTCATACGCAGTCCCTGGTGCTGAAGGGAGCCAATGAGCAACAGGGGCCCAACGATGACGAGGGCCATCAGGACCAGCAGCGCGATGAGGGCTCGGCGCTTCCAGGTGCTCATGGCCCCTCCGCAGGAGCTATACATCGATGGGGTGGGGTCATGCTAAATGGGGTCCGAGGTGGAGCGGTGGAAAATACGGTGGTTGCGCCTATGACCGAAGCGAATGTACCATGGCTTTGAGAAAAGTCATGTCATCGGCATAGCCATGAGACGCATGGGTCAGGACGGCGTCGCAGTGATTATAAGGACAGTCGTCGCGACGTCACGGGCCAATCATCGGTAACGATGGCCAGTTAGAGAAGTGGAATTGGCGAAAAGCGGGCGAGGTTGGGATGCAGATTGGAGTACAGAGTATCGTTCGAGGGGCGTTGGCGGCAGCGGTGATGGCCTCCACGGTGATGATGGTCACACCAGTGGCGGCCGAAGAAGAGCGCGATGAGGGGTTGGAGGCGTTGCGAGGGGCCAACGATGCATTTGATGACGGTGACTACGAGGAGGCCTATCGGTTGTATACGGTCGCCTACGACATCCTCGGAGTGTCTCAGATCAAGTACCGGATGGGCCAGTCGGCCCATGAGAAGGGCGACGCGCGAAAAGCGGTTGATCATTATGAGGCCTATCTGGAGATCGGCGATGACGAGGATTTTTTGGGCAGGATAGATAATGCCCTGCCGGGGTTGAGGGAATCTCTGATCACCGTCGTGGAGGTGCGCAGTCAGCCAGAAGGGGCGGAGATCGTGGCCATGAGCGAAGGCGAGGAGTTGGCGAGGGCAGAGGCGCCAGTGACCTGGGAGAAGGACGTCAAGGAGTTGGTGTTGCAGGCTCATATGGAGGGGTATGAAAGCGCCGAGGAGAGCTGGACGCTCGATGACCACGACAGGGTGGAATGGGACGTGGAGTTGGAGGCCGAGGAAGAAGTGGAGCCGCGTATCTCAGAGGAACCGGTGGTGGAGCCGTCCCCCGAGGTGGACGATGGGTCGAGTCGGACGGTCATGGGGTGGACGAGCACCGGTCTCGGCATCTCCGTGCTGGCCGTGGGAGGGGTGATGACCGTTTTGCAGTCGCGAGCCACAGACGATGTCAACGATTTCGACCGAAGTGCAGCGGCGGCGACGGCAGGCAGCTTTGCGCAGCGTCAAGAGCTTCGCAGTCAGCAGCAGTCACGGCGCGATGACGCGGACAATTACCATCGGGCAGCCATGAGTGCCTATGTGGCCGGGGGAGTGCTCACGGCCGCCGGGCTGGGGCTATTGATGAGCGATTGGCTGTCGTCAAGCGATGATCAGGGCGGCATGTCGCTGGACGCCGGTGTGGGAAGCGACGGCGGCTTTCTGGGCATTCGCGGTAGTTTTTGAGGGCCAGTCCCAGGGCCCCATGCGGCGAACGATGAGCGAGGTTGAGAGTGCTTGAAACAACTGGGATTCGATGGCTGGCCGTGGTGGTGGCCAATATAGGTGGGACCCCGGACTATATCGAATTGGTGGAGGGGGCGGGCTACGGGGGACGCTGGTCTTCCATCCTGTCGTGGGTGTTAGTGCTGGCGCTATTGGCCGTGTTGGTGGCGGGGTCGGTGGTGGGAGTGCGGTGGTTTCGGCAAAAATTTAGCTCTTCGACGCCGATGCGTTTGATGAGTCCAGAGGACCGTCGGGCCATCGGCGCCGCAGTGGAGCGAGGTAATTTTCAGGAGGCCGCGAAGTTATTGGAGAAGGCTGGCGAACTCTACGAAGCGGCGGATGCTTTTATGCGGGGCGGTGACCACAGGCGGGCAGCGAGATTATTTGAGAAAAAGGGGGCCCAGGGACGGGCGATTGAATGTTATAAGCATCACGGGGATTTCTCGGAGGCTGCAAAGGTCTATGAGAGGCGCGGCGATCACGGTGCGGCGGCCGTGGAATACGAGCGAGCTGAGGAGCCGCTCAAAGCTGCGCGTCACTACGAGGAGGCCGGTCAATGGGAACGCGCGGCGCGCCAATACGAGGCGGGGCAGCGCTGGTTTGAGGCGGCTGAGGCCTACGACAGAGCAGGTCTGGCGTTGAGAGCGGCCGAGATTTACGCCGAACAATTGCAAGAGGAAGGGCTGGAGGAGGAAGGCAAGGACCTGGATGAGGAGGTTCGCAAGCGCGCGCTGAGAGCAGCGGAGTTATTCGAGGCTGCGCAGCGGTGGAAGCAGGCCAGTCAGATCTATCGGGCGGCCGGGGAGCCGGAGCGGGCGGCCGAGACGCTCAAGGAAACCGGTGATTTTGCCACGGCGGCGGCCCTGCTCAGAGAGGCGGGACTCAAGGGACTGGCGGCCGAGTTTCTCGATGAAGCAGGCGATGCTCAAGAGGCGGCGCTGGCGCGTGCCGAAGCGGCGTTGGATAAGGGCGATTTGGCGGAGGCCGGAGCCGAGTTTCGGCGGGCCGGAGATTTGGATCGGGCGGCGAAGTTGCTCAAGGAGGCGCGCCAATTTGAGTCGGCGGCTGACCTCTATGAGCAATTGGAGCAATGGCGTCAGGCCATGGAGCTATACCTGGAGGTGCCGCGCTATGCCCACGCCGCTCGATGCGCCGAAGAAGCGGGCATGTTGGCTCGGGCGGCGGAATATTACGGCCAGGCAAGCGACATCGACGGGGAGATCCGGGTGCTAAAGCAGGCCGGTGATCTTTTGAAGGCCGGCCGGTTGGAGTTTGAGCATCGGCGCTACGAAGAAGCGCTAGAAACCCTGGCGGATATCGACTCCCGAGATGCCAATTACGCGCGAGTGCAAGAATTGCAGGGCGACATCTATCGATCCCAGGGGAGGGTTGAGAAAGCCTATAGCAAGTATCGTGCGGTGCTCGGAGATCGTCCTGCGGAGCCGGCGACGCTACCGCTGTACTACAAGATGGGCCGGGCCTTGGAAGAGGAACCCGATCTAGCTGGGGCGCTCGATTGTTATAATCAGGTGGTGGCCGTGGACGCCCATTTTGAAGACGCCGAACTTCGGGTTCAGACCCTGAGAAAACGGATGCGTCGCGGCACCATGACGGGTCGGCATTCCACGGGGGTGTTGTCGAGCAGCGGAAGTCAGGGCGGTGGGGTTGGAGAACAGCGCTATGAGATCATCGAGGAGATCGCTCGTGGGGGGATGGGGATCGTCTATAAGGCCAAGGATACGGTGCTGGGGCGGGTGGTGGCATTTAAGATCCTGGGGGCAAACCTGAGGGACAACCCCACGGCGGTGCGTTATTTTCTGCGCGAGGCCAGAGCCGCGGCCGCGCTGTCGCATTCCAACATCGTGACGATTTACGATGCCGGGGAGCAAGAGGGGGAGTATTATATGGCGATGGAGTACGTTGAGGGCACAACGCTCAAGGAGATGATTCGAAGCAAGGGGGCGCTGGGGGATGAAAAGGCGCGCCATATTCTTCGTCACTGCTGCAAGGCACTGGACTACGCCCACGGCAAGGGGGTGATCCATCGCGATATTACCAGTGGCAACGTGATGGCCACGGCCGACATGGATCTAAAGATCATGGACTTCGGGTTGGCAAAATTCCTCAAGGAGTATCAGAATAACCACACGCAGCAGGTGGGGACGCCATTCTATATGTCGCCAGAGCAAATCATCGGCCAGGATATTGATTTCCGAAGCGATCTCTACAGTCTGGGGTGTACGGTCTTTGAGTGTGCCACGGGGTCGGTGCCTTTTTTTCAGGGGGACCTGAGCTATCACCATATCCATAGTCCACCGCCAAAGCCGTCATCCTTAAATCCCGATATTACACAGGGGTTGGAAAGGGTGATCCTAAAGCTATTGGAGAAAAAGCCAGCGGACCGATTTGAGAATGCAGCCTCGGTCATTGAGGAGTTGGATCGTCTGGAGAAGGCGCCGATGGCGTGAGGTCAGAGGAGGCGAAGGCCATCGACAGGGAATCGTCGCCATGCCATCCGCGACCATCGGGGGCGAAGAGGAGAAGGTCCGGGGCTGGAGAACTGGTTTTCGCGCGGATGAAGACGGCGTGAATCTCTGCCCGGTCGTAGATCTGATGGGCGAGGTCGCGCATGAGTCGATAGCGGCGTTCAGGGTCGGACTCGGTGGTGTCCAGGATGACGGCAGCGCTGAGGCGGTCATCGGAAGCCATGATGGACAAGTCGTGGAGGGTCCAGTGTTCGCGAAGATCATCGCCTCCAACCTCCAGAGCCCACTCCGGCCACGACTGAGGTGGGGTTTCCAGGGCCCGTCGGTAGTGGTGGATATGCCACAGGGCCAAGAGGGCGATGGGGATGAAAAGAAACCAGAATAGGAGGTTCATGGTGGGGGAGCCACGGTTGCTCGCAGGGAGTGAGCGATGGTAAAAAGATGAAGCGAATGAACGCTCGATTGGGACAAGTGTATGATGGACGGAGATGGGCTTCCACCCTCTGTGGAGGCGTGCATGGAGGGGGGAGAGTTATTTGAAGGTCGATTCCGGCTGATCAGGGAGGTGGGCCGGGGGAACTTTGCGGTGGTGGTGCATGGCCGTCATGAGGATATGGACCGCGATGTGGCGTTGAAGTTTTTACGTCCCGATCTGATGCGAAGTCATCCCGATGTGGGTGAGCGTTTTGTGAGGGAGGGGCGGTTGGCCAGCCGGCTGTCAAACCGTCATACGGTGGCGGTATTTGATCTGGGAAAGACCGTAGAGGGCGTGCCTTTTATGGTTCTGGAGTACCTCCAGGGGCGCTCGTTGGATGAACTCATCGATAGCTGGGGGGCCCTGGGGATGAGGCGCTCCATTCGGCTGACGCTTCAAATCTTGGAGAGTCTCCATGAAGCGCACGGTCAGCGCATCATCCATCGCGATTTAAAGCCGGCCAATATCATGGTGGGTCGTCGACAGGAGGGCGATAAGAAGCGTCTGGAAGCCAAGGTGTTGGACTTTGGGGTCGCTAAATTGGTGGAGGCGCCGGGGCAGACGCTGGACGAGGGGGGAGGGCGGAAGTCGACGCAATTTATCGGGACACCGCGCTATATGAGTCCCGAGCAGATCCTGGGCCAATCGGTGGGGCCGGCGAGCGATTTATATAGCCTGGGGCTCATATTCTTCGAGATGTGTACGGGAGAAGACAGTCTTCCCAACGAAAATGTGGCCAAAGTGGCTCAATATCACCTGGATGAAGAGCCGCTGAAGTTAAAGGGCATTGAGGACTTACCGACGTCATTGGCGAGGATCATCCGCAAGGCGACGTCGCGATATGCCGAGGATCGCTTTCAATCAGCCAAGGAGTTTGGACGAGCTCTGCGGAAAGCGGTGGAAGACGGCAAAAATAGGAATCGGTCGGCCAATCGGCGGGGCGCAGGAGGTGACGCCGTCCCGGGCGCCGAGAAGGAGCGCCATCGTCGATCCACGTCGGAGGTCTTCTCGGGCAAGGGTTACGTGGCCCTACCGGAGGAAGCCAGAGAGGAGAGCGACCATGGGGTGTCCAACCCGGGTGGGCGGCCTCGCAAAACCCCGCCATCCCCCGTGTCGACACGAGCGGTGAGTGCCCCTGGTGAGCCCCAAAAACTGGAGCTGGATACCGAGACTCTTCAGGAGCAGCGGCGTCAAATTGCGGAGCGTCGACGAGCCAGCCACCGACGTCAGCGCGAACGAGAACAGGGATTGGATTGGTCGGAACTCGCCCGCACCGTGGGCGCCGTGGCAGCCCTGATCACCGGAGGGTATCTGGGGTTTTGTATCGTTGCTGGCAGTCTTTCCGCGCTGGGTGATGCCGCCCGGTGGGGGCTGGGGGCGTTGCCATTGGGCCTGGCGTGGCTGTGGGTGTCCTTCTCTCAGACTTCCGGCCGTGGTTGGCGACGCCGGGTATTGTATCCGTGGGCCGCACGGAGCTGGTTGATGGCCGGGATATCTCTGGGCTTTCTGGGAGTGGCGATGCCGGAACACGCCTCGGCATCGCTGGCCTCGGACAGCACATGGTGGATGGGGGCAGCGGCCGATACGTGGGCGTTGCAGTGGTTGGCTGAAGTTACCGAACGAGTATGTGGCATGGCGTCGGTACTTTTGGACTGGCTGGCGATGGCGATTCCCTGGAGCTAGTGTCAGTATAAGAGGAATCGGTGACGATCCCCGTAAGGTGAGGATGAGGTGATGAGCCAGTGGCATCGAGAGATGGAGAGGCGTCTTCGCGGGGAAGGGCCGTTGAAAGGCCGCTATGAGATTGGCGAGGCCTTGGGCGCCGGCTCCTATGGGATGGTGCTGGGAGCGACGGACCGACGTTCTGGAGAAGAGGTCGCGATCAAGTTGATTCCGCAGGCGGCGGCGGAGCGCAGCGATACCGCAGTGGGGCGATTTCGCCGAGAGTTACAGGTCATTCGGGCCCTCGATCACCCCAATATCGTGACCATGCTGGATTGGGGAAATACGGAGGATGGGCTGATCTATATGGTGCTGGAGTATATCGAGGGTAGGACGCTCGATGAGGTGGTTCGGCACCGACCGATGGGTCGAGAGGTGGGGCTTGATACGGCACGACAGATCGCGCTTGGGGTGGGAGCGGCCCATGTTCAGGGGGTGGTGCACCGCGATCTCAAACCGGCTAATATCATGTTGGTTCCCCGCCTCACGGGGAAGGGGTATAGGGTTAAGATTCTTGATTTTGGGATGGCGAAGATGGTGGGCGGGGGCCTGGAAGATGGGGTGGGCGACTTAACGCGGGAGGGCATGGCGGTGGGGACGCCGCGGTATATCGCGCCGGAACAGGCCCGGGGCAAGAAGGTGGGGCCATCCTCCGATCTCTACGCGGTGGGCCTGCTTATCTATGAAATATTTACGGGGGTGCAGGCGGTGGAGGCCGACTCGGTGCGCGATGCAGTCAATGCTCACGTGTCCTCTCATCCGCTGGAGCTGGGAGCTCTCGACGAGGTGCCGGTAGATATCCGAAGCATTATCGTGAAGGCCGTGGAAAAACGACCAGATAAGCGCTTTCAGAGCGGTGAGGCATTGGCCGAGGCCCTGGCCGACCCCGGTGAATGGGCCCGGCGAAGGAACTCGCAGCGGGGAGGCGCTGGGTTTGGGCCCGCCCTGGGTGATATGACCGGCGATTTTCCCGGGGCTTCCAGCGACTCCGAGGGTCAAAGGAAAGAGAAGACATCGCGTCGGCGACAGAAGCGTCAGCGCCGCGCGCGTGAACTCATGGAGGCCGCCGGACAACCGGTGGATCTGGAGCTCGATGAAGAGGTGGTCGAGCGGGTGAAGCAGGAGCGACGAAAGTCCGGGGAGTGGCGCCAGGAGGAGGCGCGGGAGCGGGGATCCGAGCGATGGCTGGACAGATGGATTCGCCCACCGCGAGGGGGGGCGGAGTGGAGCGAGGCCCTGTTGAGTGCCGCTGTATTGGTGGGAATATTTCTGGCGATAGGGGCCCATTTTTCAACGTTGGACTGGGGAGTGCGCCTCGGGGTGGCCGCTTCGTTGCCGTTGGGGGTGATGGTCACGGGCTTTCTTCGCGGTGATGGGAGCTGGGAACGAAGTTCGGGTCGCCTGGGATGGGTAGTCGGAGTACCAGTATTGGCGGCCATGCACTTAGTAAATACTGAGGAGATGGCTCGGGAGTTGATGCGAAACCCGTCGTGGTTTTTGGGTCCTTTTAGCGAGGTGCCAGGGCTCTCCGTAGTGGAGGCGGCGGTGGATTGGCTGGGCCGCAACTGGGCGGCCCTAATTCTTCAGATCGTCGGGGAGTGATGGAATGCCGGAGGGGTGGCTTCCCATTAATAGCCAAGACGGGCCATGGTTTTGGCCGCAGGGCCTGGTGGGCGTCGAGCTTGACCATTGGGTGGTGAGGCTGTACGGCTCATGCATGGTCGTGAATGGCAATTCAACACCAAGTCAAGAAGAATTATCAAACGATTCTCAAGGAGAACTCATGGGTTTGCGCAAAGGTCGAATCTTATCGCTGATGCTGGCGCTGTTAATCGGAGGCAGCGCGATCGCCTGCGACGACGACAACGGCGAAGAAGTCGATAGCCAAGAGGTGATAGAAGACACCGACGATGATGAGGTCGAGGAGGCCGCGGGTGACTTGCCCTTTGAGGCGACGGGACCGGTGGCTCGCATCGATGGCGAGGAGATTGGCCAAGAGGAGTTCAATGAGATGGTCGCCGAGCGGGTCGAGCGCATGCCGGGCGACCTCCCGCCTCAGATGATCGAGATGTTCAAAGAGCAGACCCTGAATTTCGTGGTGGACAAGTACCTCGTCGATCAGCGTCTGGAGGGCGAAGACATCGAGGTGACCGAAGAAGATATCGATGCGGCCTTTGAAGAATTTAAGTCGCGCTTTGGCGATGACGAAGAGATGTTCCAGCAGCAGCTGGAAATGATGGGGATGACCGAGGAGGAAATCCGAGAAGAGATGGTCCAGGACGTGGAATTGGAAAAATTCCTATCTCAGGAGCACGATCTGAGCGTCAGCGAGGACGAAAAGCGCGAGTTCTTTGAGGAGCATCAAGAGCGCTTTGGCCAGGACGAGCAAGTTCGCGCGCGCCACATTTTGATCGAGGTGGCTGAAGGAGCTGACGAAGAGGCGGAGGCGGAAGCCTTGAGTCGCGCCGAAGAGATCGCCGCCGAAGCTCAGGAAGATGGCGCGGATTTTGAGGCGCTGGCGCGGGAACACTCCGAAGGGCCGACGGCAGACCAAGGTGGCGATCTGGGCTTTTTCCCGGCCCACCAGATGGTGCCCGAGTTTTCCGAGGCCGCATTCGCCATGGAAGATGGGGAGATCTCGGATCCGGTGCGCAGCCAGTTTGGATTTCACATCATCCAGCGCGTGGAGCACCAGGCGGCTCAAGAGGCCAACTTCGATGACGCGCGCGAAGAAATTGAGATGCAGCTTCGCCACCAGAAGCGCCAAGAGGTCTTCCAGGCGTTCCTGGAGGACCTGAAAGAGGGCGTGGAGATCGAGTTGTTGGAGGATAATATCCAGGTCAACGTGGAGATGCCCGAGGGCGATGCGATGCCTCAGATGCCCCATGGCGGCGAAGGTGCGCCGCCGGCCGGTGGAGCACCTCCGGAAGGCGGTCAAGAACTGGAGCTGGATCTCGGCGACGTCGAGGACGGCGGCGAGATCGAATTGGACCTCGGCGAGTGATCGCCTGGGTTAGCTAAGCCCATCGGGGTCGGCGTCCATCGGGGCGCCGGCCCCGATAGGGTTTCTAGACGATGCGATTAGCGATAGTGGACGGTGGCGAGGTGAAAGTCGTGGTAAGCCTGAAGGCTGTCGGCGTATTGGCGGCGCACGTGGAGGGTGCGGGCCTTGAGGAGGTGATAGAGGGGAAGACGACGAAGCTCGTGGGGCTCGTCGAGTTCGGCGAGAAGCAATTGGGCGTCGCGGAATCGGCGCTCGTTGACCAGCTTCTGAAGGGTCGACAGGGACTCCGGGGGATCGGTGGGGCTCCAGCGGCGGGCGATGGGGTCCAGATCTTTGGCATGGATGTGCAGAGCTGCCTGAATGGGGGCCAGGGGAGATCGGTGATCGAGATCAGAGGCCGGGCGAGCCTCCAGGCCGTAATCGAGAAGGAGTTGACGGGCCAGTTGTGGCTTGCCGGCGTGCCACAGGCTCTGGAGAAGGGAGGCGACCTGGTCTTCGGTCCAATGAGCGGGGTCAGGCCAGTGGGCGAGGTGGGGCCGGGGGTCGCCGTAGTCCGGCGTATTAAAATACCAGTCGGCAAAGAAGTCGTGACCCAGATGATAAAAGACGACGTCTCTGGGAGCACGAAACTCAAGGCGGCCGTTATCGTCGGTGTTGAGTGGTGCGCCATCGACAAATTGGCCAATTTGAGCCTGGTTCATAAAAAGGCGGCCCATCGGGTCGTGGGGAGGTCGGAGGCCAACGTCGGTCAGGGCGTCGCTTACCCATGAGTTGTCCCAGCCATCGATGAGGCCCTGTGGCGGAAGAGTCAAGGGTTGAAGGCTTCCGATGAGGACGATGTCTGTGCTTTTAGGCCGAGTGGAGTAGGCCTGCACGTAGGGGAAGACTTCTTGGAAAGTGGCCAAAACGGTTCGAACGTTGTCGGGGTGCATCTCGTAGAGTTGGACCCACTGGGCAAAGACGCCGTCGTCGTGGAGGCGGCTGGCAGCGCGCTCAAAGAATTCCACGGTAAATAGAGAGGCCACGCCAGCGATCCAGGGGTTTGATGGCTCTGAGATAATGACGTCGTAGTGGCGATCATGGTATTCGATATAGTTTCTTCCATCGCTCTCGATGATGGTCAGTCTGGGGTCCTCCAGGGGACGAAAATTGACGTGCTCAAAGAAGCGCGAGGCGTCGATCATGGAGCCCTCGATCTCGACGACATCCAGGGAGGCCAGTGGCCACTGGAGGCTTGCGCCGGCGGTGACGCCGCTGCCGAAGCCGATCATGGCCACGTCCTCGCCACCGGGCGCGCTGTCGAGTTGGGCCTGACGGAGTAGGAGGGGAAGGAGGCCCACGATCACCTGAGTGGGCATGTCGGCGCCATCGGAGGCCTCTGGCTTGCCATTGGCCCGCAAAGTGGTCGTGGAGCCGCTTCGCTCCACGGAGGTGGTGGCCGTAAGGCCGTCGTCGTAGAAGAGGATGTCCGGGTCGCGCTGCTCAACCCGTCGGGCGTCGCCCATGGAATGAGCGACCTCGGCGCGGAAGACGCCAGAGGTCAACTGGGCCTCATCGAGGCCGGGGGCTGTGACCACGGTGATGGTGGCCGCGATGGCGGCGATCGTCAGCCATAGGGCTGGGCCAGGTCGAGGACGAAGGATCATCTCGGCGATGGCCAGGGCGAGGGCCATAACGAGGTTGAGGGTAAGAATAGCGAGGATGGAGTTTTGGAGGCCCAGCCAGGGCATCAGGACAAAGCCCGCGGCGAAGCTTCCCACGATGGCGCCGGTGGTATTGAAGGCATAGGCCCGGCCGACGTCAGCGCCGGTATCCCTTGCGCGCCCGGTGAGGGCTCGAATGACCACCGGAAAGCTGGCGCCTTCGAGAAATGATGGGAGGAAGACGACCAGAGCCACCAGGCCAAATTGGAAGGCATAGAGCTCGATGGTGGAGTCAATGGTGTCGGTCAACAGATCGACGAGCCATAGAGGAATGCGGTTGAGGATATAGAAACTGGTGGCGGCGAAGAGGACGACGCCAAATTGGAGCAGGGAAAACCACCACAAGGGACGGCGGATACGCTTGATCATCGGCGACAGGGCGGCGCTACCGAGGGCGATGCCGACGAGTACGGCCGTGAGCACGAGCGTAAATGAGTAGGTGGAGCTTCCCAGGGTGATGAGGTAGGCGCGAGTCCACAGGACCTGATAGCTCATGGAGGCCAGACCGCAGACGGCGAAGCCGCCAAAGATCAGGGCCAGCGCCCAGGTGGGATGCTCATCGGCATGGGGGGTAATTCCCATGGCAGCCTCCAACTCGTCAGGTGGGGCCGAGGACTCGTCATCGGCCACGGCGTTGGCGACGCGTCGCGAAAAGATCAGGACGGCGGCGCAGAGGGCAAAATTTAGGGAGGCGAAAAAGGTGTTCGTAAGCGATAGCCCGATGGAGGGGAGGAGAAGGAAGCCCGCGCTGAATGCGCCCACGCAGGCGCCCAGGGTATTGGCTCCATAGAGCAAGCCCACCTGGCCCTGAAAGAGGCGCTTGCGGTCGGCGATCCACTGGCTGACCAGGGGCAAGGTGGCGCCCATAAGAGTGGTGGGAACCACGAGGATACAAAATACGGCGACGAAGCGCAGGAGACTAAAGAGGTAAAAGTCGTCGATAAAATGGTTAAAGAGCCACCCATAGATATGTGGAAGAAATTGGAGGGAGACGGGCACCAGGAGGGCGTAGAGACCGATGAGACCCTCGAGGATGGCATAGACGCGAAGCTGGTCACCCAGGCGATGAGCGAGGCGCCCGCCGATATAACTGCCGAGGGCCAGGCCGGCCATAAAGGCCGTCAGCAGAGTGCTGATGGCGAAGCTGGTGGAGCCAAATACCTGCTGGAGCATTCGGGCCCAGATGACCTCAAACACCAGGCTGCTGAGTCCAGAGAGAAAGAAGAAGCCAAAGATAAGGCGGTGCACGGTGGTGGTCCATCCATCAGGGAAGGGGGATCCAACGCATGGAAAAGCAGGTTAACACGGGCAGTCAGGGTTGACGATCGGCACCTCGGTGAATAGTGATTGTTGAGTAGGTACGTCGACTATAGGGTCGACATTGGTGAGCTATGAGGTCAGGTATTCGTCTTGAAACTCTATAACCGGACCATATACGGCCTTCGTGCGCTGGTGGAGTTGGCTTATCACGGGGGCGACGAGCCCATGCGAGTGTGCGAGATGGCCAAGCGAGGCGCCATCCCCCAGCCCTTTTTGGAGCAGATCTTCCAGGCGCTCAGAGAGGCCGGGTTAGTGGTCAGTAAGCGGGGGCCTGGCGGAGGTTATCGGTTGGAAGCACCGCCGGAAGAGGTGAGTCTGGAGACGGTTTTTGAGGCGCTGGACAATGGGCCCCAGATGCCAACGTTGGAAGATTGCGCGACGATGGAGGCCACCGCAGCAATTGCGGATCGGGCCTGCGAAGAGTTGGTGGAGCGGACCCGTGAACTACTGGGGTCATTGACCCTGGCCGATCTGGTGGAACGTGGCGAAGAACAAGGGCTGGCTCGAAAGGGCTATAAAGGGTTTATCTATGTCATCTAAGGGAGAGCAGATGTCCACGGAGCCAGCGGTGAGGGCGAAGAGCGTGGAAAGTGTGACGGAACTCGTGGGCGGGACTCCTCTGGTGGCGCTCCAACATATTGGGGCCGATGAGGGTCCGCCGATTTATCTCAAGATGGAGAATTTAAACCCCAGTGGTAGTATGCGGGACCGCTATATCAGTGAGATTCTGGGACGCGCCGTGGCCGCGGGGATGTTGGTGGAGGGCGATACAGTGGCCCTGGCAGGGCTGGATGATTCGGCGGTGGCGGCCGCGGCTCTGGCGGGAAGCTGGGGCCTTCATACGCAGGTATTCGCCCCGAAGGGTCAGGGGCGGCGCCTGGAGAAATTAACCCGTCGATTTGGCGCATCGATTACCCGGACGGCTTCCGAAGGGGGCCTGACTCAATCGGTGCAGGAGGCGGCGGCCTGGTCGCGAGAAAAAGCGGAGCGCATGTACGTCGATGGGTACCGGCGAAAGGCAGTACGCGATGCCTATAGCGATATTGCCAATGAAATGCTGGAAGCCTTAGAAGGCCAAGAGTTGGGGGCTTTTATCACCTCGGTGTCGACGGGGGGAACCTTTCGCCATGTGGCGCGGGAGCTTCGCGAGACGCGGCCCAATTTGCACGTCGGCGGAGCGGTGTTGGGCAACTTAGAGCTGCCGGATTTTAAGGAACACCGATTCAACTCCCTGGAGCGGTTTTCCATGGAAGAGGCATTTCAGTGGCGCGATCGCCTGGCTCGTCAAGAGGGCATTTTGGTGGGGCCGAAGGGGGCCGCAGGGGTGGCGCTGGCGGTGGCCCTCCAGCAGGAATTGCCCGATCATCAGGCGATTGTCAGCCTCAATCCCGATAGCGGCCAGCGTTATCTGGGGTGGGAAGAGCAAGTGGCGTTTCACGGCGCCCCAGATATATGAACGTACCGAGATGCCGAGGGCCCGGACGGATAAGCCGGGCCCATCCGACGCGGGATTGTCGGTGTTAATAGAAGCAATCAATATCGTTGAGCGGACGTCGGCCAGCTCGACAGAGTTAAACAAAAGAGGACGTATCATGGCAGTAAGCATTCGAATTCCGACCCCGTTGCGTAAATTTACGGCCGGTCAAGAAGAGGTGGAAGTGGAGGCGAGCACGGTGGGCGAGGCGCTGACGGCGTTGGTGGAAGATCACCCCGATATCAAGCCCAAGATCATGAGCGACGACGGGGAGGTGCGGCGATTTGTCAATATCTTTGCCGGCGATGAAGATATTCGCTTTCAAGACAAGCTAGAGACGGTCTTGGAAGAGGGCGATCAGGTATCGATTGTGCCGGCCATTGCAGGAGGGCGCCGGTGAAGAGCAGTGAGCGCTACGATGAGGGACTCTTGGGATTGGTGGGTAATACGCCGATGGTGCGATTGAGTTCGGAGGCGTTGGTGGGGGACCTCCCAGAGGAAGTGGAGGTGTGGGTAAAATTGGAGTCCATGAACCCCGGTGGTTCCGTCAAGGACCGCCCAGCTCGACAGATCTTTTTGGATGCCCTGGAGCAGGGCTTGCTGGGCGAGGGGCAGACCTTGATCGATGCCACCAGCGGTAATACGGGGGTGGCCTATGCGATGATCGGGGCGGCCCTCGGGGTGCCGGTGAGCCTTGTGATGCCGGCGAACGTCTCCACGCAGCGAAAAGAGATCGTGGAGGCCTATGGGGCGGAGTTGATCTTTTCCGACCCAATGGAGGGCAGTGATGGGGCGATCCGCAAGGTACGAAAGCTGGTGGAGGAGGACGAGGAGGGCCGCTATTTTTATGCCGATCAGTACCGGAATGAGTCCAATCCCAGGGCCCATGAGTTGACGACGGCCCCCGAGATCTGGGAGCAGAGCGATCAGCGAGTGACCCATTTTGTGGCCAGCACGGGAACCTCTGGGACGGTCATGGGGACCGGGCGAGGGCTCAGGGCTCGAAACGACGACATCCAAATTATCGGCGGCCAACCATCGGACTCCTTCCACGGTCTGGAGGGGCTCAAGCATATGCCCAGCAGTATCAAGCCTGGGATTTATGAGGAGGAGGAACTCGACGATGTGCTGTGGATCGACACCGACGAGGCCTGGGATATGGCGGAGGCATTGGCCCAGCACGAGGGAATCGCCTGCGGTTATTCGGCGGGAGCCAATGTGGTGGGGGCCCTGGAAGTGGCTCGGGAGTTGAGCAGCGGGGTAGTGGTGACGATGATCTGCGATCACGCCGATCGCTATATCGAGGAGTGATGATGAGCGATGCTGTAGAGCGATGGGTGGCGTCGATTGAGTCTCTGTCATCTGATCTCATTGGGTGGCTGGAAAAAGCCTACCCCGAGGAGGGATGCGGGCTGGTGGTCAGCCGTGACGGCGACATCGAATTCTGGCGCTGCGACAACGTGATCAACCGCTATCACGAGGCGGATCCAGAGACCTACCCGAGGGACGCCAGTGATTTTTATATGATCGATCCGCGGCGGTTTATGGAGGCCGAAGCGGGGGATAATCAACTGGCAGTGATCGTGCACAGCCACCCCGACGCCGGAGATTATTTTAGCGAGGCCGACGTGGAGTCGGCGCTGATGCCGTCGGAGGAAGGGGAACCCCGAGAGGCCATCTATCCCGACGTATGCTATCTGGTGGTGTCCGTGGTGGAGGGCAGGGCGCAGCGCGCTAGCTTGTTCAAGTTTGAGGCCGGGGGCGAGGAGGCGTCCTTCCCACGAGTGGCTCGGTGGGAGGTGACGGAGGAGCAGCGCCTAAGGGCAGTGGACATCTGACGAGGGGTGGTCGTGATCGACGCGCAGATCGCCGCCGAGGACGGTCGTTGCAAGCGCGGCGGCACATCGGGATGCGGCCATGCGGTCGGTGCAAGAGACGCGTTGGGGGTTGAAGAGGTCGGGTTGAACACTGGGAGGGTTGGTCAAGCATTGAACAACGTTGGGCGTCTCCAGTGGTTGACCGTCTGCGCAGACGCGGCGGGTCAGCTCTGCCATGGTATCTCTGGCTTGACAGATAAGCTCCGGGAATCGGCGCTCTTCATCGATGGCGTGGGCCGTGGCACCATAGTGTCGGGAGATAAGCTGGAGGTGGCTTCGAAAGAGGGGATAGGTCCCTCGCGAGGAGGGCTCCCCGCCGTCATCGAGGGTCGCTAGGGCGTCCGAGGTGTGGCCCTCGATATTTCCGTTGTGGGGTGAAAAGGCCCACCACCCAAAGCGATCGATGCCATCGACGTCGACCATGGAGGTGGGGGTTAAGAGAATCATATCTCGGTCGCGAACCTGTCGGCGGAGCTGGTCGGCCGTGGCCGATCCGACGGGGAAGTCGTCGACCTGGTCGAGCGAAGAGGCATCCACGGTGGTCAGCGGGAGTTGCTGATCGGAGAGATGCTCAAAGATCTGTCGTACCGTGGTGTCGCGATGGTCTCCGTAGGCGCTGAGAATGGTGTTGATCATGGCATCTCTGAGGATACCTTGGAGGCCGAGAAACGAGGAGGTGGCCAGGTGGGGAATGCCCTGGCGGGGCATGGCGCTCAGGCGCTCACCATCGATCTGAAGGTCGACGTCGAATTGGTGACCCCGGCGAACGGTGGCGGCGGTGAAGACGCGGGGGCGATCGATGATGGTCAGCACGCCGAATTGATGGGCCAGCGCTTGGGTGCTCCGGTCTAAGAAGTGGGCGAGGGCGAGGGGAAGCGAGGCGCCGAGGTTGTGGAGGATAGCGTTGATATATCTGCGGCGGTCGGCGTCCGATAGGGGCTCTGCTTGGCCATCGGTTTCGGCGCGCAGCCAGTCATCGACGCTATTGAGGGCAGCCACGGAAGCCTCTCGGGAGGAGTGGGCGACGAAGGCTGCAGAGGTCAGCCCGGGGGCAATGGCGATGGCGACGTGTTGATGGTCCGCTTCAAAGAGATCATCGCCCTGGTCGTGACGGTATAGTACCTGACGCCAGCGGTTTTCGTGGTGGTTGCTGCGATAGCGAAATTGGAGCTCCAATTGCTCCAGGGAGCCAATGGGGAGGGCATCGCCGTCCAGGCGCTGCTCTCCTAGTTGGAGAATCGGCTGCACTGTGTGCTCGCCGGAACGGTGGGGGAGAAAGCCCAGTGTCATGGTGCGAAAGGCCAGGCGTTTGGCCGGCCCATCGACGACGAGGTGTTCCAGTTGACGGCCGTCCTCCAGATGGCTGACCAGGGTCATGGTCATGGTGGGAAGGCGATGGTCGGGAAATTCCGGGGTGGGAGATGAGTCGGTCGCCGGGGTGACGCCAAATGAGGGGGAGGCCAGGGGGTCAAGGGCTCGGTAATGATCGCCAACCTCGACCTCGACCCAAATATGATTGAGGAGATCACCGATAATATCGGCGCGATGGGGCGATACGGTACGGTCCCGGGCGTCGAAGCGATTGCCGCCGCGATCGGCGAGATTGGCTCGGCCCAGGGCATCATCGAGGATCTGGTTGGCGTCCGATTCATAGAGGCGACCGGTGACAAAGCGCGGTTGATGACCGGCTTCTTTGAGCATGGCGTGGGAGAGAAGAGCGATGTCGCCCGCGTTGGCCTGACCGGCGATGAGGGCTCCGTTGGCTCCCCGGAGGGCGCCGGTATAGGGTTCATAGTCGATATGGTCGCGAATCCACCGGTGAATGCGCTCCGGCGATTGGGGCGAGGGGATGTCGGCGACGGCCTGCTGAACAGTGAGGGGGCCGGGGACGGTGGATTGACCGGCGATCTCGGTGGACCAGGCATCGGTCAGCGCACCGATCTCCTCGATTTGATGGGAGCTCAAGGGCGATGCGTCGTTGGTCTGCTCGGCTACGGCCGGGGAGGCGCTGGCGAGGGCAAGAGCCACGATAGCAATGGTCGGAAGCAAGCGCATAGAGGTCGCTCTCCTGGGTATCAATGAGCATCATCGAGACGTCTATCACTGGTGAAGTATTCAATCAGGAAGAGGTGTGGGATGCCAGCGCGAGGGAGTCCGGCAGTGACTGGAGGGGGCGCCACTCCAG
The DNA here is from genome assembly GCA_964566695.1 of uncultured Bradymonadales bacterium. GTDB lineage: Bacteria > Myxococcota_A > Bradymonadia > Bradymonadales > Bradymonadaceae > SLJM01. Next base: position 141,173 of record CAZMJS010000001.1, on the reverse strand, counting down.
GTCGTCATCGTCACCCATAAGTCGAGCCGCGGCGGTCGTGGGGTCGTGCTGAAAGATCGGGATCCAATCCTCGTGGATGCAGCGATGGAGGAAGCGCTGTTTCTCGGCGACGGTCTTCAGGGGCTGGAGGTCGTAACCCATGACGTAAGGGGCGCCGATATGGGAGGTGGTGGGGACGAGATCGGCCATAAATAAGTAGTCTTGAGCCGGTGTTTCGATCTTGACGATCTGCATGCCAAAGGTGTGGCCATGGCAGGGAAAGACCTCGATGCCATCGAGGGGACGGTGAACGCCGTCGAGCAATCGCAGTTCGGGAGCATCGGTGCGTTCCAGGAAGGCAAAGTCATCGGGACGGAAGCTGCCTCGGTCGCGGGGGCTTGGATGATGGGCCCAGGACCACTGTCGGCGCTGAACCCAATGGGTGGCGTTGGGAAAGGCAGGTTGGAGTCGGCCCTGATCATCGCTAAAGGAAAGGCCACCGGCGTGGTCGAAGTGCAGGTGGGTTAGGATCACGTGGTCGATATCGCGGGGCCGGAGGCCGTGGCGGTCCAGGGCGGCGACAAATCGTGGATCTTGACCGGTGATTTTGTAGATCTGGCGGTGGCGTTCGGACCATCGAGTGCCGATGCCGGCGTCGATAAGGATGGTCTGGGTATCGTCGATGATGAGCAGGCATCGCGTGGCTAGATCAATGCGCTGGCCGGCGTCGGCGGGGTTGGTTTTTTCCCAGATAGGACGAGGGATGATGCCAAACATAGCACCCCCGTCGAGGGCAAAATCAGCTTCTTTGAGGGGAATGATGGTTCGTTGAGTGAGGTCTGTCATGGAGACTCCGAGTTGGAGGAGAGACCAAAAATAGAGCGGTAGGCCGATGACCCCCCATCGAGGGGGGATAGGCGAGCAGAGCGATCGTGGCGGGCCTCCAAAAAGTGAAGGCCGAATTGATGAAAGATGGCATCAATGTTCAGGGGGTGGTTCACGAGTTCTCGGTAGCGCCGCCGGACATCGGGATAATCGTCGGCGAGCCATGCAAAACTCTCCTGAAGGAGGCCTTCATCGTAGCGGCGGGCATCGCGTTGAAAAGGCTCCGTGAGGAGGGCATGGAGCCAATCCTCGATGTGGAGATTACCATCGGAGGCGCTCCACAGCGCATAGTCCAGATCGGCGGCGATGAGTAACCCTCGATCATAGGGCAGGCGAGTGTGATCGATAGGCCGGGAAGGACCGCCGACATTCAGGGGGTTGGTGAGATAAAAGTGAGCGGCCGAGGCCAGCTCTCGGCGAAGCGATGATTCATCGATGAGCCCCAGTCGGGTCAGGGTTTTAATAGCGATGTAGTGCGTGACGCCCTCCTTAAACCACTGCACGTCATCTCGGGCGTCGGCGTCGGGCACGATAAGATGGCCGTTCCACATATGGAGGGCTTCATGGGCCATGAGGATGCGCAGCTCGTCGTCCAACGGGGTATGGGAGGCCAGGTGGAGGACGAATCCCCCGTGGCGGCCGGTGCCCCGCAGGCCCGGGTGATCGTCGTTGGCCCGGGGTTTAATGAGCGCTGAGAGCTCGTCGTAGTGGCCAAAACGCTCCAGGTAGGAGACGAGCAAGGGCTGGACATCGTCCATTAATTCAGGCGGTGAGAAGTCAAAATCACCGGCGAAAGTCCAGTGGGCCCGGCGCTCGCCGAGCTCCAGAAGGTGGTGCTCCCAGGTGTGTCCGGCGCCGATAAAGGCGTCGCGAAGGGCTTTTAAATCGTCGGCGATGAAGGTTCCCCCGGGGGGCGGCGGGATGTCGAAGTGGTCATTGGCGGCCGTCCAGGTAGAGGCAACCTGCCAGTCGTCGGGGACGTGGACTTCGATGGGGATGTCTCGAAGTGCCCGGGAGATAGGGGCTGGGGGAAGGATCAGGAAGGTGGGGCCGAAAGCAAAAAAGGCGTCGTCGCTTCGCCAGGGGTGAAAGGGACCGACCGCCGGGGAGTCGGCCACATCGACGCGGTAGTGCAATTCCACCCACTCGGCACGTCCTGGTGACAGGTCAACGCGACCCCGGGAGCGATCGACGGACATGGCCAGGGGCCCGCGCTCCGTTCGAGCTTCCAAAAGGTCGATGGATTGGTCCAGATCATCGATGCCTGCCCAGGAGGTGGGCAAGAAGAAAGCGGTTTGTTCCGGGGGACTGAGGAGGCGAATCCGGACCTGGAGATGGTCCGTGTGCGGGTGGAGGTGAAGCCAGAAGGTACCACTGGACTGGGCCTCATCCTCGCCGTCGGCGGAGGTCGAAGGCTGCCCGACGAGCTCGTCCGGCCCCGGGGGATTGGGGGGGGTAGAGGAGCAGCCACCGAAGAGGGCCCATGCGCAGGTCGCGACGAGGACCCAAAGAACTTGTTTGGCCATGGCACCCGTGGTTATATGGAGGTCGGCGGCGGCGACCATTCTCTCATCCCGGAGTGTCTGGGGATCATGTATCATATATTGATCGTAGATGAAGAGGAGCATCTCCTATGGGCCTTGGAACGGAATCTATTCCCTGGGCGCGAGGATGTGAAGGTGCATACGGCGGGGTCCGGACAAGAAGCCCTGGAAGTATTGGGGGGTGAGCCCGTAGACTTGTTGATATCGGACATCAAGATGGCGGGGACCATCGACGGGTTTGAACTCATATTGGAGGCCAAAGCTCGCGTCCCCAATGCGCGGGTAATGATCATCACGGCGGCGGGAACTCACCGAGTGAGGGAGGTCGCCGAGAAGGTGGGCATCTCCCATTATATCGAGAAGCCGTTTACGGTGGAGGAGCTTCGCCAGGCCGTTGAAGAGATGCGGGAGGCTCGCGGAGGGTTTCAAGGCGTGCTCTCCGATCTGGAGTTGACCGACATCATCCAGATGCTGTGTTTGGCCAAGCGAAGCGCTATCTTGCACCTCAAGCATCGCCAGGACCGAGGTGAAATCGTCTTTGAGGCCGGCCAGGTGGTGGACGCGCGGTTTGGAGGATTGTTGGGAGAGGAGGCGGTTTATCGCATGCTTCGCCTACGAGAGGGCGATATATTCATGCAGTCGGAAGTGGAGCCGCGGGAGAGGACTATCGATCGGGGCTGGGAAGACCTGTTATTGGAGGGGGTGCGCCGGGCCGATGAAACGCGGTTGGAAGAAAGTCTGCCGCCGGGGGATTCGTCGCTGGAAGAGCCGTCGGTGGACGTGGAGGAAAATGGAGAGGCCGAAGGGAAAGAAGAGGAGCCCTCTCAGGATTCGATGGCGCCGCCGACGGAGGAGTTTGAATATGATCCGGCGGAGTTTGATCTGCCGATGAGTGGCGGGGCACCGGCCTCGGAGAGTTCGATGTTTTTCTCGGAGGCGGAGTTAGAAGAGATCTCACGTGCCAGTGAGGCGGCCATCGAGGAATCGGCCCCCCACGCCGGGGCCGTGGACTTCGGCTCTCTATCCGATGATAGCGGCGGCTCTCTAAGCGATCAGGCGGCGGAAGCACGGGCGCTTCGGGGGGCACCATTTTCCACCGGTGGCGAGACCGCGCAGAGTTCATCGCCCTTTGCGGCCGTGGATGGCGATGTGACGAGTCACAATGGGGGGGGCGACGCCTTCCAATCGGGGCTGGGCTTTGACAAGGGGGGAAGAGAGGAAGACGACGAGGCTCAGGAAGGCCCGACGCGTCAGACAGCCCGGCGCAAGCGCCAGGGGACCTCGCCGGGGATCGGTGCTGTCACCTCAGAGACGACTGTGGAGAGTGGAGAGCTCGATCTATTCGCGGCGCCAGCGCTGAGCGGTGCTGGACGACCACGGGACTCGGCGCCATGGTCAGAGCGCAGCAGACAGTTGCTGGATGAATTCCAGAAGGATTGCCCGGGGCTGGTGCTGACGGGATTGGTGGCCTTTGATGGAGATAGGGCGCGCGGAAGGTGGGTACCGTTGCGCAAGGTGCGCGAGGTAGAGGAAGTGGAGTTGACCCACGTGCTGGCCGATGTCTATGAGCGAGCCACGCGCTGTGTCAGTGCGCTTCACCAGGGAGATGGAGCCCGGGAACTTCAGTTGACGCTAGACGAGCACTATCTATTGATGCGGGCCTTTGAAGAGCGGTCGCTGATGCATATTACGCTGGTCAAACGACGGATCAGCCTTGGCATTGCCCTGGTGCTGATGCGTCAGATGGAAAAAGCCTTCTACGACACCCCCCCTGAGGACTGAGGCGAGAGCGATGGAGGACACGCTACAAGGGTTGTTGGAGAGATTGGCATCACGGCTGCCGGGGTGTCTGCACACCAGTGTTATCGATCGGGAGACAGGCCTGGCCTTGGCCTCGGTGTCGGAGACGGATCCGCTGGATGCGGCCGGTGTGGACGCTTACCATAATGATTTATATCGACTGGCGCAGGAAGCGGTCGTCAAGATTCCGGGTTCCAGTCAGACCCAGGGCATGGTGATCAGCGGGAAAGAGGCGGTGTTTATCTCGAATCCGGTGGGCCGGTCGGGATATTTGTGGCTCGTGGTGACCGATGCCGATGCGACCGTGGGATTTACCCAGGCGATGATGCGCAAACACCTCGGCGCGGTGACCGAGAGCGTCGACGAATTGATGGGTTAGGCAGACTCCGATGGCACGTCTCCAGGGGTAGCCAGTGGGAGCAATAGGGTGACGCGAGTGCCTCGGTCGGCGGCGCTATCGAATCGCCATTGTCCGCCCAGTTGGTGGAGGGCGCGATGGGCATGGGCCAGACCGAGGCCCAGTCGGTGGACTTTCGTGGTGAAGAAGGGGTCGGGCGCTCGGGACTTATGGCGGCGATCCATGCCGTTTCCATCATCGATGACTTCAAAGTGGGCGAAGTCATCGTCGAGCACGGAGAGGATGACCTCGACGGTGGAGGAAGATCGAGAGGCGTCGACGGCGTTGTTGACAACTGGTCGGAGGATGCGCTCAATCGAAGAGGGGGGCAGAGTATCATCGGGATCGACGTCCTTGAGTGAACAGCGCACGTCGATGTCGGCGGAGCCCCAGGATTCAACGATGTCGGGCAAGTCCATGAGTGGGAAGGGCGCGGCGTCTGGCGCCGGGGCCGGCGACAGCCCTTGGAGGCCATCGACGATTCGATTGATGGCGTCCCCGAAGTCGGCGACGGAGCGCTGGAGTCGAGGCAAGGACTCGGAGACCAATTCCGGGGCGTCCCGGAGCGTTTCCACGAGCAATTGAATGGTGGTCTGTCGATTCTTGAGCTGGCCGGAGAGGGCATCCTGGACATCGCGAAGGATGGCTCGTCGCAGGTGGTCGATTTCCCAGGCGTGAGTCTGAATGAGGCCGCTATCGTCGATTAGCATGTAGAGGCTCTGTCCCTCGTCCAGGACCAGACCTTCCGGGGGCATGGCCGGCCAATATCGAAGTCCCTGATGGCGCCCGGTCAAACCATGAACGCGAAGGTGGTACTCCACGGACCCGGACGGGTGACGAAAGACTCGGTGCAGTCGCAGGTGGGGAATACGTCGTGGCGAGAATAGCTCAAAGATCGATGGCGGGTCTTGGGCATCGATGGCCAGCAATTCGTCGAGCCAGAGAGGGGCGTGGAGGATGGTGCCGTCGGCACCCAGGAGGAGGTAGCCAGCGGGCGTATCCTCCAAATCCGGTAAAAAATGGCTCATAAAATGGTGGGGGGAAGAGCTAAATTAAAATCGCCAGTTGAGTCCAGCACCAAATACCTGCGTGCGGGTCGTCCAGAGGCCCTCGTTTTGGGGGTTTCCGGGAGGGGTTCCCTCGGTCTGACAGGCGCCGTCCCGATAATCGGGGCCTCGGCAGCTACTGAGAGGGATGGGGTTGTAGACCTCGCCGTTGCGCACCTCCCGATCGGGAGAATGGATATAGGCGTAGGCCAGGTCAAGTCGAAGGTTGTCGGTCATATCAAGGGTGGCACCGAGGCTGGCGGTGTAGCGCTCCCAGCTTAAAAAGTCCGCTGAGGTGTAGGCGATAGGCTGGGCCGCTGTCTCCAGAGCGCCGCCGATATGACCCGTAAGAAGGGAGTTGAAGGCAAAGCTAAAGCCGCTGCGAAGACTGAAGGCGTCTTGGTAGCCCTTGCGCTGGTAGATGGGGTTGAGGTCGAAGGTCTGGGGGTCGCCGCTGCCTGTAGCCAGGGCGCGAGCCTCGATGCCACCGAAGAGCTCCAGGCGAAAGTGGTCGACCATCGACCAATTTTCCCAGGTGGTATTAAATTCCAGATCCCAGCGGGGAAGATCGGCGTGGCGGGGGTGCTGGCCGCCGACGACACCCCATCCCAGACGAAGGGTGCCGGCCTGCCAGGTTTCGAGGCTGATGCGGTCGTCGCTTAGCGCCGGATCCAGCTCCAGGTCCTCGACGAGGACCTTGGACCAGCGAACATCGGCCTCTCCCTCGAGGTTCCACTTGGTTGGGGGGCGGTAAGAGGCGGCGATGCGGAAGGGGCCATCGGTATAGGCAATGCCAAGGATTCCCGTCGGGGCGATGCCCGTGAGATCTTGACCTCGGATAAAGGCCTCGCTTTCTGGATCTTCTTCCCAGGGGGGATTGACGTCGATGTCGGCTTCAGCGGCCACAGAGAAATCCGTAAATTGGTAGGCCAGAGCGGCGGTCAGCCCGATATCGAGCTGGCGATCGCTGCCGAGGTCGAAGGCCTTGCCGATGCCGCCGCCAAAATAGACGACGGCCATATCACTCTCCACCACCATTCCTCGAGTGGCGTCGAGCGGGCCGGGTTCACAATCATCCCCGTCGCCCCAGCAGGGGTTACCGAAGGCGGGTGGCGTAAAAATGCCGACGCCGGCGCTGAGATCGTCGCGTCCAAGATCAAAGGCGGCGGCCAGAAAGGGGATGGGAAAGGGGCCGGTCTGGTTTTCTGCGAGCTCAAAGCTCTGAGGTTCGGCTCCCGGTTCATAGACGAAGTCGTCGCGCTGGAAGGTGGCGTCGAGGTCCCAGATATTCACGCTGCCGAGGATCTGGTGCCCCTCGACGCTGGGCAGGCGAGCCGGGTTGAAATAGAGGGTAGAGGGGTCCGCCGTATTGACCACACCAGTGCCGCCTCGGGCCAATGAGCGCGGGGTATGTTCCCCGACTTCAAAGCCGGCTGCCAGGGCCGTGGACGGCAGGGCAATTAATGCGACAAGGGCCAGAGCGAACCGGCATTGGCGTGGGTCCATAATGCATCCATAAAAAAGTGATAAGGTATTAAATATCACGATTCATCGAGGTCTGGGGCTTCTTCCGTTGCCTCGTCGTTAGATGCGGCGTCGGAAGGGCGAGGTGGGTCGTCACCGACCTCGGAAGGCTCGTCATGGGACAGTTCGTCGTCGGATGACTCCTCCTCAGCGGTGGAGGTATCGTCATGCGATAGGGAGTCCTGACTGGAGGAGAGGCCATCGAGCTCCTCGTCGGTGGCGTGACGACGAAAAATGCTCGTGGGCTGACTCTCAAACTCCGAGTCGGCGCTGGAGAGGGGAGCCGATGGGGACGGGGGCTGGTCGGCAGCGCTCTCCTGGCGCCATTGGTGCATGGTGTCGACGAGTTGGTCGATATACTGGTCGCGTTGGCGTAGTTCCTGTTGGGTGCGCTCAAAGATGGCTTTCATCTCCTGTCGCACCCCTTCGTAGAGCTGGGTCATATGGTCCAATTGTTGCTGAAGCGCTGCCCAGGGGGGTTGGTCGCCATCGGCGGTGGAAGACGAGCGGCGGGGGGACAGTGGTTCAAACTCTGAGGTCACATCCTGACGCTCAAAGGGGTTGTCGGAGGCCGCCGGGGCCTGATCGTAGTGGCGGGGTTGCTGTCGGTGTTGGAGTTCACCGATCATCTCGCGGAGTCGGTCAATGAGGCCCACGTAGGGCATATTGACCTCTCGTGGGGTGGGAGGCGCCATCGATGAGGGGCCGCAATAAAAAAGTTCCACGGCGGCTGGATCGCCATCGCGGTCGCAGAGCTGGTCGTCCGTGGGCACCCAGCGTTGAGAGCGCTCATCGGTCTGCTCCGATGACCCAGCGGAGGTATCGAGGTCGCCGATCCAAAGACCACTGTCGCCGGCCCCGGAGGAACGGCGCTGAGTTTGGGGCGACGGGGCGTCGGTGCGATCGAAAATATAACTGAGCCTGGGTCGCTGAACGATGGAATGGACCCGAGGAAAATAGTCGCTGAGGTTGCCCAGTTGGGGAACCCGCTCCCCCGATGGGGCGACCTCTAGCTCTCGTCCCCGCTGAGCGTAGCCATAGCGCGGAAGGATGGATTCCATGCCGGCATGGGGCCGAGTCTCGATGGCGCAAATATACTGCCCATCATCGACCATCACGCGTCGAATATCGCGCAGCAAATTGGCGTCGGTCACCGGTGCGGTGGGGTCGAGGCATAGGACGATATCGAAGGTATTGTCGGGAAATTCCAACTCCTCCCAGAACATCACGTGGAAGTTTAGCCCCTGTTTGGCGTGCTTGACGCGGGCCAATTCCAGAACCTCCGGGCGATGGTCGACGCCGTTGACGCTGGCGGCGCCAAATTCCATGAGCATCGAGGAACCGATGCCGGTGCCGCAGCCAATATCGAGGACGCGTTTTCCCCGCACCCGATCGGCCAGCAAGACGTAGCGTGGCAAGAGGCTATGCCATTCACCTTCCAGAGTGTGGATCCCAAAATACCGCGTCATAAACCGAACCACTGATGGGGGGAGGATTGCTCGAGGCTCCACGAGTATAGGGCAGGGAGAGAAGGGCGTGCAATAGCTGAGCGAAGACGGAGTTGTCAGCGGCCTCCGGGTTTGGCGTCGCTATGGTTGCTGGGAGCAGGTGGCGGGGCGGTGGGGACGCAACCGGTGGTAAAGGGGCGTCCGTCGGCGCAGGTCCCGGGACTAAAGAGGGGTTGATCGTCATGGAGATCGCGATGGGGTTTGAACTCACCGTTATCCAACTCGGGCCACCGGTTAAGCGAGCCCTCGGGATGGGAGCCGTAGGTGTGATCGGCGATGATGGCGCCATCGGCGGCCTCGACGACGATGCGCCCGCCGCCCTGGGCATAGCGAAACCAGGAGTCGGCGATGATCGACTCAAACCCCTCGCCCGAAGGGGGATCAGCGCCATCCTCCAGGCCTCCAAATACAACCACGGCGTGGAGGCCGTCGAGACAGAAGGGCGGAAACGTAAACCGCTCGTCGCCATCGTTTTGAAGTTGTAGCCCCGTCATGTCCACGGTGTGTTCGCTGATATTGACCAATTCCACGAATTCGTCGTCGTGAAAATGGCGCACGCCGTCCTGGTTAGCGTCGCCAGCGTCGCCGGCGGGGACATTGGCCATGAATTCGTTGAGAATAATGGATTGAGGATCGGCGCCAGGGGCATCAGGGCAGGGGTGGGGCGGGGAGTCATCGGTAGGGGCCGAGGCATCCCCTGTGGCGTTGGCGGCATGTTCAGGAGATGAGTGGGGCGAGTCACTGTCGTCGGTGGCGGAGTTTTCCAAGGGGGGCGAGCCGTTGGCGTTGAGGTCGACGCAATCGCCGAGTTGACAGAAGTGGCCATCGGGGCAGTGCTCGGAGGTGTCGCACTGAGCCTCGAAGCCCTGTTGGCATCCGAGGGTCACAACGAGGACGATGAGGACAGCGGGCAAGTCGAGTCGGTCGATCATGGTGTCTCCGTGTTGAGCTGGCGGTGGAACCATCCGCCGGTGAGGCTGTCCAGGGTGGCGGTCAGCGCCTGAATACGGAGATGCATATCCAGGTGGTCCTCAAGGTCTTGAGGAGGGTCGATGGTGAGATGGAGTTGTAGGCGGCGTCGCTCAAAATAGGCCTCAGTGATCTGGGCGAGGAGATGATCGCGCATCTGCCAGCGCTGTCGGACCTCGCGTTGGATGGCGATCTCGTCGCCGCTGTAGATAAGGCGTGAGAGCTGAAACGTGGCACGCAGGGAGTAGATGGAGCGATAGCGAAGGTCGTCGCGCCATAGATGTTGCGCATTGTTTCGGGCGTAGAGGCCTTCATCATCGGCGTCGATATTCTCCCGGAAGCGGTCCTGGCGATCTTGTTGGCTGAGCCAGTTGGTGGTCCCCTGGAGGTTGGGAAGCAGATGGCTCAGTCGGGAACGCCGGGTCCATCGATCGGGGCGCGCATCATCCACGTCTCGGTGCTTCAGCGCTTTGCGGTGGACTTGTTGAATCGTTGGTTCGTGCTCAAAAGCCTCCATGGCGTCGGTGATAAGTTGGTCATCGGCCAACGGTTGAGCGGTGCCAGGGGAGGCCCAAAAGAGGGTGGTTAATAGGGCGACCAGGGCCGATGCGTAGAGACTCATGCCGGTCATGGATGGCCCCCGATGGATTGGGATAGATGGTAATGGGCGCGCCACCGAGCAGCGGCGCTCCAACGATCGATCTGAGCCCCCAGTGAAGAAGGGGGAGTCCGATCGGGAAGGGGCCAATGATGGCAGGGATAGGGTTCGGTGGTGGCTAAGAGCGGTGGGGAGGTCGGCGCTGGTTGGCGTTGCCAGATAAGGGCAAGGCCGACTCGGTGACGAGCCCAGTCGTCGCGTTGGTCGGCACCACCATCGACCTGCGGGGAGGGGGCCACGAAATGATCGTGTTGATTCCAGCGGGCCCCGCGGGGACGGCGATCCAGGGTGATGGCCAGCCCCGGCATGAGGTGGCGAATCCGTCGGGCCCTGGCCGGGCCGGCGTCCAGCTGAGGGGCCTGGCATAGCTGTGCATGGGCCGTGGCCACCTCGTCGTAGGTCGGCATGCCCAAGACGGCGAGAGAAAACCACAGAATGGCGCTGACGAATGTCATGGGTCGGCTCCTGGCAGCAGGGCAAGTTAGAGGACCGCGGTGATGCGGCGCCCGGGATGCGTCGGAGCACTATTGTCGCGATGTGGAGGCGATAACTTTCGTGGGGGAGCGCTATCGCTGCTTGAGGGCGTCCACCAGCTTTTTGTGGATACCACCGAATGCGGCGCCCGACAGGCCGACGACGATATCGCCGGGGGTGGCCTCGCGGCTGACGGTGTCGACGATGTCGGAGACGTCGGGGATCAGGCGAGTGTGGGGGCCGGCGTCGGCGATGTCCTGGCGGAGGGCATGGACATCGATGCGCTCGTGGTCGGAGAGGTTGTCCGATTTCTGTCGGGGGCTGGCGATGATGACCTCGTCGGCCGGGGCAAAGGCCGGCGGATATTGGTGTTGGAAGACGCGCCGCCGGGAGGTGTTGCTGGTGGCCTCGAAGAGAGCCCAAAGCCGGCCCTGGGAGTTATCGATCTGGTCTCGAAACGCCTTCAGCGTCGCTTTGACGGCCGTGGGGTGGTGAGCGAAGTCATCGTAGATGGCGATATCATTTACGATATCGATGAGTTGCTGGCGTTTAGCCGCGGGCTTAAAGCGCGCCAGGGCATCGGCGATGTC
>CAZMJS010000001.1:0-129699 GCA_964566695.1 uncultured Bradymonadales bacterium | reverse complement strand
TGAGTTGCTGGCGTTTAGCCGCGGGCTTAAAGCGCGCCAGGGCATCGGCGATGTCAGGAAACGCCAGGCCCTCATCGAGGGCAAGGGCGGTGGCGCCCAGGGCGTTTCGTAGGTTGAACTCGCCGATGGTGGGGATGCTCAGTGACCCCAGAGGGCGTCCGTGGAGAAGGAGGTCGGCGGTGGTGGTGCCACCGCTGACCGACCAGGAGGCGGGGTGGAGGTCGTTACGGTCATCAAGACCGAAGGTGCGCACCGGGCACGCGGCAAGGTCTGCCAGGGCCTCAAGACGTGGGTCTTCGCCGTTGATCCACAGCGAGCCCTCGGAAGGGAGCATGGTGACAAAGCGTCGAAAGACGGCCTTGATGGCGTCCAGATCGGGGTAGATGTCGGCGTGGTCGTATTCCAGGTTGTTGATGGTCGCTCGAAAGGGAGCGTAATGCCAGAATTTGGGGACCTTGTCGAAGTAAGCGGTGTCGTACTCGTCGCCTTCGATGACGAAGGCGTCGCCATCACCCAGGCGGTAGTTGGTGCCGAAGTTGCCGGCGATCCCTCCCAGCATAAACCCCGGGTCTTCGCCGGCGTCGGCGAGGATCCAGGCCAGCATGGAAGTCGTGGTGGTCTTGCCATGGGTGCCGGTGATCACCAGGGGGCGCTGGTCGCCGATGATGAAGTGGCGAAGGGCCTCCGGAAGGCTCAGGTAGGGAAGTCCACGGCGGCGCATCTCCACGGCGTCGGCGTAGCTTTCACGACATACATTGCCGACGATGACGAGGTCGGGCTCCCAGTCCAGGTTGGCGGCATCGTAACCCACCATAATGTCGATATTTCGATCCTCGAGCCAGGTGCTCATGGGCGGGTAGGCGTTGGCGTCGGAGCCACGCACCGTAAAGCCCTTCTGGGTGAGCATGGCCGCCAGGCTCCCCATGGCGCTGCCACAAATGCCGATGATATGAATGGACTCGATGGTCTCAGGGAGCGCGGGGAAGGGGCGCGGATCGGAAGCGGTCATGGGCTAAACCCCAGGGGTGTGGAAGGGGGACGGTGGCGGATGGCACGAGGAAGAGCGCCGGACATTATTTCCCGTCGAGAAAGCGCTGAAGGGCCTGGCGATCGTCGGGCAGCTCAAGATCCAGGCGAAGGCCCCGGTCGTGGACCGAGCCGTCGACCACTTCGACGACCCGAGCGTCCAGGGAAAAGTCGTCGCCCGTCACGGGGTGGATGATGCGGCACTCCACATGGGTGCCTGCCGGGTAGAGATCGGCGGTATGGACAAAAATCCGTCCGTTGGGCAGATCGACGGTCCGCAACTTTCGAAGCATGGCCGAGTTGGGCACCTGGAGCTCGACGACGGGGTCGCGATCCATCTCGAAAGTCCGTCGGGCGTCGGGGTTGGCTTCGTAGAGCCCGTCGACAAATTCGCGCCATTGATCGCGGGTCTTCTGGCCAAGGGAGAAGAGCTGAATGCCCATGCCCGGATCGCGGCCCTGTTCTTGAGCTTCTACGGGGTTTACGGTGTGGGCAACGAGGCCGAGCATTTGCAGTTCGTGCTCCGAGTCGGGGAGCACCGTGCGAAATCGAATGAGCTTGCGCAGGGGAAGCGGGGATTGGCGGACAATATAGACCCCTTCGTAGGAGGCATCACGGGTTCGGCATGGAACGTCGCCGTCAACGGTCTGGATAAAGACGTCGAGTTCAACGTCCACGCGGGGGGATTTTCGCTGTCGAGAGCTGGTCATAGCATCCGTGGGGAAAGGGGTTACCAGTCGGCGTAATCGCCGCTGTCGGTGTCTCGCGCATCGTCGTCGCCTGACTCCGGCTGATCGCCCTGGTCAACGGGCACGTCATCGCTCGCGTTCTCCTCCGGGGCGGGATCCTGAGAGCGGGTCCCGGGTCGGGTGGGTTCTGGTGGGGCGGAAAAGCGCGGTGGCTGTTCTTCTTCGTCGTCATCCCCCGTGGTGGTCCCATCGTAGAGACCGATGACCGTGGTACCATCTTCGATCATGTCGGCGATGGTAAAGGACATCCGCTCGTTTAGCTGGGTCATGGGGGTTGGCTCGTAATCCACCGCCGGATTGGGCTCCAGCATCCAGTTGGGATCACCCCGCAAATATTCGGTGATATGTCCGGGCATCACCAGGCTGATAATGAGTACGGGGGCGGCGGCAAAGATGGCGGTTCCGATGAGGACCCGTAGAATTCGGTCGCTCTTGCGCTCCACGACTTCAAAGCGTTCTTTATGGCTATTCTCGCCGAGCGCGGTGAAGAGTGGGATGGCCAGGGCGAGGGCACCGGCGACGGCGATCCGCATGTAGCCATCGATCCACTCGCCGACCATGGCGCCGATCACGATAAAGGCGGTGTAGACGAAGAAGGTCGCCAGGATGAAGAGGAGGCACATCTTGACGACCTTGACGGTGAAGGCCAGATCCGATTCCTCTTCTGGCTCGCCGGGGCCTCGGCCGGAGGAGCCTGGACTGCCCGATTGATTGGCTTTGGGGTCGAAGGTGGGGCCGTCATCGGGGGCGTCGGGCAGCTCGGAAGAGGGGATCCCAAAATAGGTGCTCTCGTCCGGGGAGTTCTCACTCGGCGAGGGTTGAGGTGCGGCCGACGCGGCGGCGGCCGAGGCCAAGGCCGTATCAGCCCCCTTCGGAGAGTCATCGCCGCGCTGATTGATGATCTGGTTGCCGCGGGGGGTGGTGGCGGCGATGTCCAGGTCGATGTCGGGATCATCGCCTCCCTGATAGTCAAAGTGGTTGACCGAGGTCAGATGAGGCGCTTGAGGGGCCGATACATCGCCGGGGGTCGTCGAGGGCGCCCGGCGGCCGGTGGGCGTGTCCTGGTGGGTTCGGGGACGGGAATCATCGATGGGGATTCGCGATTGGCTAACCGCTGAGAAACGACCACTGGTACGGAGAAATTCTCGCGCTCCGCCGTGGCGACTGCCCTCCTGACTGAGTTCCTGAGCTGTCTCGTCGATGGCCAGCGCAAAGGCGTCGCCGCTTTGAAATCGTTGCTCCACTGGTTTCGCAGTCGCCCGGCGAAGCAGGCGTTGAAGCGCGGGGTTGAGGGCACCAATATGGTCGAGCTTAAGTGGTTCAGGACTGATCTGCTGGCTGATCAGTCCCATCGTGGTGTCGCCCTTCACCGCTGGCTCGCCGACGAGCATCTCGTAGAGCATGAGCCCGAGGCTGTAGAGGTCACTGGGGGCGTCGATATCCTCGCCCCGGACTTGTTCGGGACTCATATAGCGCGGGGTTCCGATGAGGGCTCGTTGGCCCTCGGGGACGCCGGCGCTGGTGAGATCGACGTCTTGCTGGCCCCTCAGGCGTGCCACGCCGAAGTCCAGGACTTTAACAAAGTCGGAGTCGCCCTCCAGGTCGGTGAGCATGATATTGGCGGGCTTGAGATCGCGGTGAATGATGCCGTGATCATGGGCTTCGGTCAGGGATCGAGCGATCTGTCGGCTCAGCCCAAGGGCTCTCATCGGGGGCTGGGCCCCCTGGGCCTTGAGGACGGACTTGAGCGTCTGGCCTTCCACATACTCCAGCACCATGAACACCACACCGGTGGCCGACTCCCCGTAGTCGTGGATGGTCACGGTGTTGGGATGGCGCAGTTTGCTGATAATACGGACTTCGCGGAGAAAGCGCTCGCGGGCATTGGGGTCATGCTGCCCCACACCGGGTTTGAGAATTTTGAGGGCCACGGGCCGGTCCATCGACAATTGGTGCGCCAGGTAAATGACGCCAAATCCACCGCGACCGAGTTCACGAACGATGCGGTAATTGCCCTCAAATACCTCCCCTTGTTGGAGGTCGTATTTTGCTCCCTGTAAAGCCACGAAAGTCCAGAGTGTTCAAGGGCGATGATCAGAAGGGCGAAGGTGGTCCAAAGGCTATCAACCCCACGGGGGTTGGTCAATTCTTCCGCCCTGTACTAATTTTCGAGGTCTACACGGTATCAGGCGCAGGACAACGCGACGGCAAGGTGTGGCCATGGTGGAGGTAGATAAAGAGCAGGCATTGTTTCTCGAGGATCGCTTTGATGCGCCCCGGGGGGTAGTGGATCTTCGCTTCGAGGAGGGAACCCTGCTCGCCGAGGGGGTGGGAGAGACGTCGGCGTTGGGCGGCCAATGGGTCTACGACGATCGCGTATCGGCATGGCGAAGCCCGGCGGTGGCCTATCGGCGGGCCCTGGGGGCTCTATTAAAGAATGGGTGGGCGGTGATGGATGAGGCCCGTGACTACGAAGACCTATGCGCAACATTAGAGCTTCGCTACAGGCCCTATGAGCATCAACGAGAAGCCCTGGATGCCTGGAAAGAGGCGGATCGCCGTGGGGTGGTGGTGCTGCCCACGGGGGCCGGGAAGAGTTATGTGGCCATGCTGGCGATGGAGGATGTGGGGCGCAGTGCATTGGTGGTGGTTCCCACGATCGATTTGATGAGTCAGTGGGTGGGGAAGTTGGAGGAGGCTTTTGGGATAGAGGTGGGAATGTTGGGGGGCGGAGCCCATGAGGTTCGTCGGATAACGGTGTCCACCTACGATTCAGCGGCCATCCATATGCATCGATTGGGGGCCCAGTTTGGCATGGTGGTCTTCGATGAAGTGCATCACCTGCCCGGCGAGGTCTATCGCCAGGGGGCTCGACAGTGCCTGGCGCCGTTTCGGTTGGGATTGACGGCGACGCCGGAGCGCAGTGATGGCAAGCACCGTGATTTTCGCGATCTTCTGGGGCCCATCTGTTATCGAAAGAGTATCCGAGATCTGTCGGGGGATATCCTGGCGGACTACGAGGTGCGCACCATCGAAGTGGCCATGAATATCGATGATCGCCAGCGCTATGATGCGGAGCGCGCGGTGTATCGCGGCTTCGTGGAAGAGGAGGGCATTCGCCTGGGCGGGCTCCATGGTTGGCGGCGATTCCTGGCAGCGACCAATCAAAGCGATCGCGGTCGCAGGGCCCTGGAGGCCTACTACAATCAGAAGCGGTTGGCTCTGGTCCACGATGAGAAGCTGGAATGCCTCTACGATGTGTTGGAGCGGCATCCGACGGATCGAGTGCTGGTATTCACCAATGACAATGACTCCGTCTATCGCATCAGCGAGACCTTGTTGGCCCCGGCGATCACCCATCAGACGCGGATCAAGGAGCGGCGAGAAATTCTGGAGAGATTTCGCGAAGGGGAGTACCGAATCCTGATCACCAGCAAGGTGCTAAACGAGGGGGTCGATATTCCGGAGGCGACGATGGCGGTGATCCTTGCAGGGTCGGGAAGCGTCCGAGAGCACGTGCAGCGCCTGGGTCGAATCCTGAGGCGCAGCGAGGATAAGAAGGCCATCCTCTACGAATTGGTGACCCACGATTCGCTGGAGTCCCATGTGAGCCGACGACGAAGGGAGCACGATGCTTACCAGTGACTTGTTACGGGTGACGCGCAAGCGAGGAACGATCTCGCCGGATTATCTGGATCGCGATGATCCGAAGGCCCTGGAGCGAAGCCGCCAGTTAGTGGCCGTATTTCAAGATCATGGCGGCCGTCCGCGCGCCGAGATTGAAGGGGAGGTGGAGGCCGCCATCGGACACGGCACGGACTATTTAATCTGGCGGGGGTTGGCAAAGCTTTTGTATGACCGAAGCACCTTCGGCGTCGATGCTCCAATGGACCCCCAAGAGATTCGCCGCGTGGTGTTTGAAGAGGCCGTGGACGCCGGACATCCCAGCCAGGCAACGGGGCGTCGACGCATTCTGGAGCAAGCAGCTCAGCGGCTAGAAATATCGTCAGAGGCCTGCGAAGAATGCCTATACGCCGACCTTGAGGAACGGCAGATACTCCAGGAATTTAAACCGATCGACGCCCAGGGGCTATTGGATCGATATAATGTAGCCCTGGCTCAGGCGCTGATGTATCGCGCCACGGAGATGGTCGTCGAGATCGACGAGGGAGATTCCAATCAACTGCGGCGGTTATTTCAGATGTTGAAATTCCATCGCTTGATGCACCGAAGTTGGCGTCGCGACGGGGGATACCGCATCGAGGTCGATGGGCCAGAGAGCGTCTTTAAACGGGGGCGAAAATATGGGCTACAGATGGCGCTATTTTTGCCGGCCCTTCTCCATCTGGAGTCGTGGCGAATGGAAGCGACCATCGAGTGGGATGAGAAGGACTATCGCTTTGAGCTGGATGCCGGTGATGAGCTGCGGCCATGGCGACGGGCCCGCGGCCAGTGGAAGGCCGAGGAAGAGGCCTGGTTTGAAAAGCGATTCAAAAAATTGGCCCCCGAGGGGTGGGAGCTACATCGGCGAGGAGAGATCGTCGAATTGCAGGACAACCAGGTGTTGGTCACGGACTATGCCGTGGAGACCGATGCTGGCAAGGAAGTATGGCTGGAAATTGTGGGGTTTTGGCGTCTGGAATATTTGCGGCGCCGCTTAGACTGGTTGGCCGAAAGCGATCCCGATCCGCCAGTGGTGCTGGTGGTCAGCGAGAGGTTAAAGACAGACCGTCAAAAAATAGAGCAGTCGGCGGTGGAAGTGGTGTTTTTTAAGACGGCGATCCTGGTGCCGCGAGTGGTGGAGGCGGTAAACCGGGCAGGGGCTGGCGACGACGCGCCAGCCCCCGGGTCGACGTAATGGCTCCAAGCCACCGTCGTTTCTATATCACTCAATCATCGTAGGGGTCAGAGCAGTCGTCGGAGTAGTACCCCTTATTATAATCCTCGAGTTTATCGGCTTTGGCGTAGGCCTTGCCTCGAGTCAGAGGGGGCATCCAGGAGTGACAGAAGCCAAGCAAGGATTTCGAGAAGAAGAGTTTTACGCCGATAAATAGACCCATTTCGGCGCCATGAGCTTTGTTAAGATCGGCAGCGATCACCTGTTGCGCCAGGGTATAGAAAGCTTTGTCGGTTCCACTCATGCCGCTGTGGATAACTTTGGTGATGATATGGTTCCAGCTCTTGCCACAGATAAAGCGGTCATTGCCGGTGCCATTGCCGACGGGCCAGTCGCCCTTATTGGCTTTCCAATAGCTCTTTTTCTTGGGGCATTTGGGTAAATCTTCTTCGGGATCGCAGGAGACGTGGATGTCATAATTCTGGGAGGCCCGAGATGAAATTGCGTCGTCGTCGCCCTCATCGGGATAATTGGGGCTGTCGAGATAGAAGTCTTCGGCGCGAATGAAGTCATCATCGCCGACTCCGGTGCGAAAGAGGTCGTAGACGGTGACATTATAGTCGGTGACCGATTCGCTGAGGGTGTATTCGACGCACTCGCCGACGCGACCGTCTTCGATTTTTTCGGTGATGGAAGACTCGTCGGGCTCGGGTGTCCAGACGAATTCAAGGGGGTCGCCATCGGGATCCTCGGCGAAGGCGCAGACCTTGACGGTGACCTCGTCGTCGTCCTCGCCGCAGGCGGCAAATTTATTGTCCAAGATGTTGAAGTCCGTCAGGTGGGGAGGAAAGTTGACGGAGGCGACGACGTCGAGGAGTCCCTTCTGGGCGCCCTCGCATTGGCTGATGAGGAGGATCTCGGTCATCTCGCCATCCTCCACGAGGACGCCGTTCTGGGTAGCGCTCAGGCAGGAGTCGATGGGCTGGTCGTAGGCGTCGACGGGGGTGACCGTGACGTCGTAGCAGCCGGCGTCTACGAGGGTGAGGTAGTCGGCGAAGGCGTGGTTGGAGCCGCTGTCATAGGGGTTGTTTTCGAAGCGCTCAAAGCCCCCGGGCAAGGTCAACTCCTTGAGGTCTTTGACGGCTTCTTCGGTGCCGTCGAGGGCATCCCCATTGTCGCAGTCCACGGCGGTGATATCGTAGTGGAAGCCAGCGATGTCGCTATCTTCGTCATAGGACGTGACCACGTGAAGATTGGCCTCGTCGAGGGCGTCGTCACCGTCGGGGGTGACGTCGGCGCAGCCGATCAGGCCAGCACCAAGGGCAAGCATAGAAAAGGCGATCAGTCGAGTGTGCATAAAGTCCCCCAATAGGAATGAATCAGATGTAAGTAACGAGCGACGCATACAGAAGGGTAGGTCAGACTGCATCCCGGTCGCCATGACAGACCCGGCGGGCGTCAGGGTGACGCCATCGCCGGGTCAATAAAGCTATGATCCAGTTGGGGGGAGGGCCAACAAAAAGTTTAAAAAACGTCGGCCAGGGCCTCCTGAAAGGCCTCCAGGGTCTGCTCGATCTTGTCCGGGGTGTGGTCGGTGGAGAGGAAGCCCGCTTCGTATTGGCTGGGGGCGATGTAGACACCGCGCTTTAGCAACCCATGGAAAAACTGGTTAAAGCGATCGATGTCGCAGTCCTTGACATCGCGATGGGAGACGGGCGCCTGGGGCGTAAAGAAGAGGGAGAACATGGAGCCGACCCGGTGGGTGCTCAGTGGGTAGTTGTTGTCATCGATGATGGAGCGAACCCCGTCCTCCATGGTTTGGCCGGTGGCTTCGAGTTGCTCGTAGACCCCGTCGTCGAGGAGCCGAAGGGTGTGGAGGCCGGCGGTGACAGCGACGGGATTTCCGGAGAGGGTGCCGGCCTGGTAGACGGGGCCATCGGGGGCGACGTGGCGCATGATGTCCTCACGTCCAGCGTAGGCCGCCAGCGGAAAGCCGCCGCCAACGACCTTGCCGAAGGTAAATAGATCGGGGGTGACGCCATAGCGCTCGGCCGCGCCGCCGCGGGCGACGCGAAAGCCAGTCATGACCTCGTCAAAGATGAGGAGGATACCATGATCGGAGCACAGGGCACGAAGTTGTTGGAGAAAGTCATCCTGGGGGGGAAGGCATCCCGTGTTGCCACAGACGGGTTCCAGGATGACGGCGGCGATATCGTCGCCGTGGGCATCGACCAGATGTTTGACGGAGTCGATATCGTTGAAGTCGGCCAAGAGGGTGTCCTTGGCAGTGCCCTCGGTGACGCCTGGTGAGTTTGGGGTGCCCAGGGTGAGGGCGCCGCTTCCAGCCGCGATGAGGAAGGAGTCGGCATGGCCATGGTAACAGCCCTCAAATTTGATGAGCTTGTCTCGCCCGGTGGCGCCGCGGGCCAGGCGAATGGCGCTCATGCAGGCCTCGGTGCCGCTGTTGACCAGGCGGACGACGTCGGCCCCATCGACGCGGTCGACGATTTCCTCGGCCAGCTCGATTTCCAGAGATGTGGGGGCGCCAAAGGAGGAGCCGCGGGCGACGGCGGCCTGGCAGGCCTCCACCACCTGGGGGTGGGCATGGCCGATGATGGCCGGTCCCCAGGTGAGAACGTAGTCGATATAGGTATTGCCATCGACGTCCGTGATGGTGGCTCCCCTGGCGTGATCGATAAAAGGCGGGGTGCCACCGACGGAGGTGAAAGCGCGAACGGGGGAGTTGACGCCGCCGGGCATCGTCTTGTGAGCGCGCTGGAGGAGGGCCTGGCTATGTTCAAACATGAAATCCATCCTGTGACGGGGGACGTGACAAACGAAGGGGGAGGCTACTCAGCGGCGCCCTGCTGAGGGCCTACGCGGAGATCGCCTTGCACGTAGTCATTGACGAAACGCTCCAAGAGGTCAATCCACCGAGGGTGATCGTTGAGGCAGGGGACCAGGCGGTAGTCCTTTCCACCGGCCTCCATAAAGTCCTCCTTACCTTCCATACCCAATTCTTCGATGGTCTCCAGGCAGTCGGCGACGAAGGCCGGTGAAAGGACGACCACGCGCTTCTTATTTTTGGTGGGAAGTCGCTCCAGGGTCTTATCCGTAAAGGGGGTCAACCAGGGATCGCTGCCCAAGCGGGATTGGAATGCCACGGAGTATTTATCCTCTGGGATGCCCGCTTTTTCGACGAAGGCCCAGGTGGTGGCAAAGCACTGGTGGCGGTAGCAGTAGGCATGAGCCGGGCTCTTTTTGCGGCAGCAATCCTCAATGGCCAGACAGTGGGTCTTGGAGGGATCCGTGACTTGGACATGGCGCTCCGGGACGCCATGGTAGCTAAAGAGGACATGATCGTAATCGTCCTCCAGGTGCGGTTTAGCGACCTCCACGAGGGCATCGATATAGTCCGGATCATTATAGAAGGGCGGTTGGATATCGACGGTGGCGTCGGGGGCCAACTCCTCGAGGATTTCACGAGCGTGGACGAAGGCCGTCTCGTAACTGGACATGGCGTAGTGGGGATACATGGGGATGATGAAAAACTCATCGACGCCACGAGCGATGAGGGCACGGATTGCCGACTCCGTGGAGGGGTTTCCGTAGCGCATGCCAACCTCGATGGGCAGGTCAATGCGCTGGGCGAGTAATTCCTGAACGGCATAGGCATAGACCAGCAGTGGGGAGCCCTGATCGGTCCAGACTTTTTCGTAGGCCTCGGCTGACTTGGAGGCGCGAAAGGGGGCGATGATGCCCTCGACGAGCAATTTCCGCTGGAAAAAAGGGTAGTCGATGACCCTGGGGTCGTTGAGGAATTCACGAAGGTATTTATAGACGTCCAGCGGTTCGGTGGAGTCCGGGGAGCCGAGATTAAGGAGGAGTACGCCTTTCATGATATTACCGTGGAGACGGGGAGTGATCAGATATGGTGGCCGCGCCGAGGCGCGGGGTTATGCCTGGAGACTGGGAGCGAGGTCCCGAGAAAAATAGCTCAAAATGAGGTCTGCTCCAGCGCGCTTCATGGACAGAAGTTTTTCATGTGCGACGCCGGTTTCGTCGACCCAACCGCGGGCGGCGGCCGCCTTGACCAGCGCGTATTCGCCGGAAACGTTGTAACAGGCCAGGGGTAAGTCAATTTCTTGACGTAGATCGGCCAAGATATCGAGGTATGAGAGGGCCGGTTTGACCATGAGGATATCGGCGCCCTGCTGGACGTCGAGGCGGGCCTCCACCATGGCCTCGCGGCGATTGGCGGGGTCCATTTGATAGGTGCTCCGATCGCCAAAGGCGGGGCTGGAATCGACGGCATCGCGAAAGGGGCCGTAGAAGGCGGAGGCATATTTGACGGCGTAGCTCATGATGGGGATGGAGTGGTGACCCTCTTCGTCCAGGGCGGATCGCATGGCGCCGATCATGCCGTCGAGCATGCCCGAGGGAGCCAACATATGGGCGCCGGCCTCCACGTGGGAGAGGGCCTGGCGCTGGAGGTTGGACAGGGTGGGGTCATTTAGCAGGTGACCCTCATCGTCGAGGACCCCGCAGTGGCCGTGGTCCGTATATTCGCAAAAACAGACGTCAGTGATGCGGTAGAATTGGGGGTAGTGCTGCGAAATATGGCGAAGGGCGCGCTGAATGATGCCGTCATCGCTAAAGGTGTCGCTACCTACGGCGTCCTTGGACTGGGGAATGCCGAAGAGAATGATGCGTCGAACGCCTGCCTCCGCCAAGGCGTCGAGTTCTCGATCGAGTTCATCGAGGGAGTACTGAAAGATCCCGGGCATGGAGGGGATTTCTTTGCGGATATTGGACCCGTGGGCGACGAAGACGGGCATGATGAGGTCGTCACGGCGAAGAAAGGTCTCGCGGGTCATGTCCCGGATATGATGTGTCGAGCGGAGGCGTCGTGGACGGCGTGTGAGATTAAAATCAGGCATGAGAGGCTCCATGGAGAAAACGATCAATAGTTCAGGAAGGCGTCGATGTGGCGGGCTCGCGATCGGCCCTGGACGATGAGATCGGGCACGGAGATACCATCGCAATAATTCCCCCCGAAAAAGAGGCCCTGGTGCGTGTCTTCGAGGGCTTGGATTCGGTCGAGATAATATTGGTGGCCGACCTCGTATTGGGGGATCGCTCGTTGCCATCGAGTGATATGGACCATGTCGGGGTCCCCCGTGATTCCGAGTAATCGTCGCAGATCTTGGCGAACCAGTTGGAGGATCTGGTCGTCATCGCCGGTGGCCAGGTGAGGCTGGCGGGCACCGCCGACAAAGGTCGTCAGGTTGGCGCAGCCCTGGGGGGAGCGCCCGGGGAACATGGTGGAGACGAAGAGGGTGCCCAGGATGTGTCGCCGTTCCACGGTGGGCACAAGGACGCCGAACCCGTCGAGGGGATGGTCGATCTGGCGCCGATCAAAGCCGGTAGAGACGACGGTACACGGGGCGTAGGGAAGGGTGCCCAATTCCTGTAGCAGCTGATGGTCGATGGGGGCGTCGGTGACGTCGATGGTATCCAGGGCGTAGGCCGGGATGGTGATGACCAGGGCGTCGAAGGCCTCGAGATAGAGGCCGTCTGGTGTGTCGAGGGTGATCGCCCAACGCTGCCCATCGTGGGCGACGGCGCTCAGGCGGGTGTTCAGGTGCAGGTGATTGAGGTTGTCAGCCAGGGCGTCGACCAGGGTGGCCAGGCCGTCCTCAAACGAGACCAGTCGTCGCTCCACACGATCGTCAGTGGAGCCAAAGAGTCGCTCTTTGATGGCTCCAAGGGCAATGGAGCCGTGGCGCTTCTCCAATGCCACCAGACTGGGAAAGGCGTGTTTGGCCGAGAGCTGCTGGGGGTTGCCGGCGTAAATCCCTCCCACAAAGGGGTCGAGGAGGTAGGCTCGAGCTTCCTCGCCGAGTCGGCGATCAACGAAGGATTCCAGGGTTTCATCGATATCGTCGTCGGGCCCGTTGGCCGGGATGACCGGCTCGGCGAGCAGGCGCAGCCGCCCGGCCGGCGATAGGACATCGGTGGTGGCGAAGTCGGTCGGAGACATCGGCAGGGCCCGGGGTCGCCCATCACGGACGATGAAGCGCTTATTGGCGGCCTCGTCAGCCGTGATGGCCCGATCGTCGATCCCCAGCTCTTGGAGCAAGTCGGCGACGGCGGCGTGCCTGACGAGGAGGGTGTGGGGGCCGGTCTCCAGTTGGTAGCCGTCGACGGTGTGAGTGGCGATGGGGCCGCCAATGCGGTCACTGGCTTCGAAGACGTGGGTCTCTACGCCCATAGTTGAGAGCTGATAGGCGGTGGTCAGGCCACTAATACCGGCGCCAATGACGGCGATTCGGGTAGACATGGAGAGGTCCTTCGTCGAGGGGAGAGGAGTTACCCGAAAGAAGTCACCGTGTCGGCCAGGGCTTCCATGCATTCGATGCGGCAACGCGGAGAGATCCCGTGGCCGAGATTAAAGATATGGCCGGGCTCGTCCGCCATCGATTGGAGAATACGCGTGGCCTCACGGCGAACCAGCTCGGGAGAGGTGTTCATCAGGGCCGGATCCATATTGCCCTGCACGGCGACGCCCTGGGGAAGTTGTTGTTTATAAGTGGCCAGGTCGGCGGTCCAATCGACGCCGAGGACGTCGGCGCCGGTGTTGACCAGAGCTTCGCGGCAGTGGTGCATGCCCCTGGAGAAGACGATGGTGGGGACCTGCCGGTCCAGGGCGGCGATGATCTGCCCCATCCAGCGCGCCGAGGCGGCGTCGAAGATGTGGGCGCTCAGGGAGCCTCCCCAGCTATCAAAGAGTTGGAGGGCGTCGACGCCGTTATCGATCTGCATTTGAAGATAGTCGATCAGCGCCGTGGTGATCTTGGAGAGGAGCTGTTCGTAGAGCTCGGGCTCTGTGTAGAAGAGTTCTCGAGCGCGCTCCTTATTCTTAGAGCTTCCGCCCTCCAGCATATAGGTGGCCAGGGTCCAGGGGCTTCCGCCAAAGCCAATGAGGGCCCGGTGGTCGCCGAGTTCTTTTCGGATAAGGCTCAAGGCGTCACCGACGTAGCGAAGCTTGTCGACGATGGCGTCCGTACTAAGGGCCTCGATATCGGCGGGTGATTCGATGGCGAAGTCCATCTCAATGCCCCCGCCGTCGGGAAAGCCGTAGGGTTGGCCCATGGCCTCGGGGATGACGAGAATGTCGGTAAAGACGATGGCGGCGTCAAAATCGTAGCGCCGCAAGGGCTGCATCGTGACCTCCAGGGCCAGCTCCGGGGTCTGGGCGATCTCATGGAAGGAGTATTTTTCCTTGAGGGCACGGTATTCCGGAAGGTGGCGTCCGGCCTGGCGCATGACCCAGAGAGGGGGGCGGTCGACGGGCTTGGAGAGGCAGGCGTTGATGAAGCGCTGACGGCGGTTCATAAATCGAGATCCTTGTCGAGAGAGAGTGTGTGGTGGTCGATGATCGCCCGAAGTAAAGCCAGGCGACCGGTATCGTCGGGAATCAGGTCGACGGTGAGTCCGTGGGACGCAAGGGCCGACGCCGTCGATGGACCAATGGCGGCCAATCTGGGGCCGGGCGTCATGGACGGTCCCTTTAGCGCAGCCGGGCCAATGGCGTCGACCACTGATTGGACCCCGCGAGAGCTCGTGAAGGCTATCCAGTCAAAGGAACGGCGCGAAAAGAGATCCGAGAATCGCTGTGATGGAACCGGTTCAGAGCGGTAAATGGCGTGGGATTGCCAGTCGACCCCCCAGGAAGTGGCGAGGGCACTCAAGTCTCGCACATGGTTCTGGAGGCCAAAGGCCATGAGTGGTAGTGGCGGGCCCTGGGTGCGGATCGCCTGTTTGAGCGCCTGGAAATGAGCGTCATCCGGGAGGTTGACTGAGACGTCGAAGCAGGCTCGTAGGTGCTGTGCGCTAAGGGGACCGACGGCCCAGAAATGGTGGTCTTGGGGACGGCGTATCAGGTCCTGTTCGACGACCTGGTCGATGGCGTATTGGCTGTAGAAGAGAAGATGATGGGGCCGTTGCAGTTGGCGGTGAAGCGCCTTGGCGTCCAGCGTAAGTGGCTGTCGCTGGAGGGCAGGCTGGTGGACGATCTCCGCGGGCCATTCACGGGGCACGTCGAGGCCTGTGGTGCCGGTGTCGAGAATGGAGAGGATCATGAGTGGAGAAGGTCTTGGGCGCCGCGATCAATGAAGGATTGGGCCATGGTCTGCGCGAGCTGTGCGGGATCATCACCTTGCAGGCTATCATGGAGGACCTGCTGGCCATCGGTGGAGGAGGCCCAGCCGTGGAACGCCCATTGACCGTCGGGATGTCTATGGCAATAGCCCCCAAGGGCCACGGAACACCCCCCGTCGAGGCGACGCATAAAATGACGTTCGGCGCGCACGGCTGTGACCGTTTCGCCATCCCAGATGGGGGCCAGCAGGTCGTCGATATCGCGTCGGCCGATACGGGTCTCCACACCGATGGCCCCCTGGGCGACGGCCGGTACATAGCGTGAAGGCTCGAGGGGTTGGGTGACCTGGTCATCGAGCTCCAGGCGGTGGAGCGCGGCCGTGGCCATGATGATGCCATCGTGGCCTTGGTCCTCCAATTTTCGAAGGCGGGTCTCAATATTGCCGCGAAGATCCACCAGTTGGAAGCCGGGATAGTGATGTAGGAGCTGAGCCCGTCGCCGCTGACTCCCGGTGGCAATGCGTCCGTCGGCCGGCACGTCATCCAGGGTATCCCACCGGGTGGAGATAAAGGCGTCGGTAGGGTTGGCGCGCTTGAGAGAACCAGCGTATTGAAGTCCCTCGGGCAGGCTGGAGGGCAAATCCTTAAGGGAATGAACGGCTAGATCGATGCGGTCATCGAGCAGTGCCTGTTCGAGCTCTGCTGTAAAAAGGCCCTTGGCGCCAATGCTGGGCAGGGGAACATCGCCGCGGCGATCGCCAGTGGTCTCCATGCCGATGATCTCGACAGAGACGTCGTCATGAGCCTTGGCAATGGCATCGGCCACCCTTCTTGATTGCCACATGGCCAGGTTGGAAGTGCGCGAACCCAGTTTGAGCTTCATTGGTTTTTCTCTTGCTGAAAGGAGTCCAGGTCGTAGAGCGATCGGACCAATTGCAGGTCCTCGGTGCTCAGGGAGTTCTCGTCGACGGCCTGGCGCAGATACATGATGGGGTTGTGGAGCAATTTCTTGACCAGCCCACGGGAAAAGTCGTCCAGCATCTGACGCTTCTCGTCAGAGATGCCGTTGTATTGGCGGTCGATCTCTTCGGCGCGAACCTGGTCAAAGAATTGGGCCAGCGAGGCGATGGTGGGCGTGACCTCCTGGGAACGGCGCCACTGTTCCCACTCGTTGACCATATGATCGATGATGGCGGTGGCTCGGGGAATCTCTTGACGACGGGAGGCGAGATTGGACTCCACGACCTGTTGGAGATCATCGATATTATAGAGAAACACGCTGTCCAGGCGGTTGACCTCGGGGTCGACGTTTCGGGGGTTGGAGATATCGATGAGGAAGATGGGGCGATGCTGACGACGAGGCATGACCTTGCGTAGCTGCTCTCGGGTCAAGAGGTGGTCGCGAGCGCCGGTGGCGAAGACGGCGACGTCGGCCTCTCGGCAGGCCACCATGAGGTCATCCAAGGGGCGATACTGGGCGTCGAAGTCGTCGGCCAGCTGGCGACCGCGCTCCCGGCTTCGGTTGATGACCTGGAATTGAGCCGCGCCGGCGTTGGAGAAATGCATGGCCGTTTTCTCGGCGGTATCGCCGGCACCGACGATCAACACCTGGCGTTCGCTGACGTCGCCGAAGATCTTGGTGGCCAAATCAACGGCCGCTGAGGCCACGGAGAGGGCTCCCTGACAGAGTTGGGTATCTGTGCGGACTTGTTTGCCCACGCGGATGGCGTATTGGAAGAGTTGGTCGAGGATTGGGGCGCGTCGGTCTCGTTGGAGAATACGCTGATGGACCTCTTTGACCTGACCAAGGATCTCATTTTCACCAAGGGCAACGGACTCCAGAGAGGCGCTGACGCGGAATAGGTGGCGGGCGGCGGCATTGCCCAGCATGCTATCCGGCGTGGGAAGGTCCTCCGGGGAAAGGTCGCGCACTTCGGCGACCAACGGAGCGATGGTCTGCCAGGGATCGGACGTGGAGGCGCCGACGAGATAGAACTCGGTTCGGTTGCAAGTCGATAGGACCGCGGCCTCCTGAAAGCCGAGGGCCTGGCTTCGCTCCACGAAGGCATGAGCCTCGTGGGGTTTAAAGGATAGGGCATCTCGTGCATCGAGCCCCGCATTGCGGTGGCTGAAGGAGATGGCGCTGAGGTGGTGCAGCGATGCCATGAGAGACGACGTGGTTACTGAAAAGAGTGAAAACTGCTGAGAAAGGAATTGATCACCACCATGGAGGCGATGAGGGCCATATAACCGGTCAATCCCAGATAGGCCATGCGCAACCCGGATAGACCTCTCAGCCAGGTGGCGACAAGGCCGATGGCGTAGGCCAACCAGGCCAGATAGGTCACAGCGATCTTGGGATCGAGGAGGTTCAATTCAATGCCCGGGACATAGATCGCGAGCAAATGGCCCGTCAGGAGTCCCACCCCCAAAAACAGGACACCGAAGAGGGTCGATAGTTTTCCCATTTTTTCCAGGACATTCAACGAGGGAAGGCGCTGGAAAATGGTCCCAAGTTGTCGGGATTTTAGCTGTCTGGAGAGCAAGATATACATCAGGGCATAGATGGCACTGACGGCCAGTGCGGTAAAGCCAAAGACGGTAAAGAGGACGTGAATGCCATATGTGGGGTGATCCAATAATAGGTCTGGTGGCGTCGAGGGGGCCATGATCAGGGATGACCAGGTCTGAGTGGCGACGGCCAATGCCATGAAAAAGGGGCCGGTGTTGGGATCGTCGTGTCGCCACTCGACGATGGCGTAGACCAATCCGATGCACAGGGCCACCAGGGACAAGAATTCCGCGCTGGAGCTGACGGGGATATGCTCGATATGAAGGCCACGAGCGACTTCATAGGCCACGTGGACTATCAGGGTGGCGTAGAGCACATACGAGGCACGTATGGGAGTGGTGGCGCGGCCTGGGCCTCGGAAAAAATGCTTGAGGTACAGCCCAAATGTCACGGCGTACGTGACAGGGAGAGCCAGTTCGAACGCTGTAATAAGTGTGAGCATCGGTCGTGGGGGAAAATAGGGATCCAGCGGCCATTGAGTAGCGACGTCGGGCAAGCACGTCAACGGGCCGATCCACCGTCAACGCTCGCACCAGCTACCCGACGATGGTCTAACACGGGCATGGCGCGGCGAATTTCGTCGACGTACCCGGCGTCCAGGTCAGCCACGACGACGCGTTCGCCGTCGCTGGCACAAGCCACGCGTTGCCCCCAGGGGTCGTAGATGGCGGATTGGCCGTAGGAATAGCGCTTGCCGAAATGGTGTCCCCACTGATTGGGTGCCAACACATAGGCTTGGTTTTCCACTGCGCGGGCTCGGAGAAGAGCATGCCAGTGGGCGCTTCCGGTGCGTCGTGTAAAGGCCGATGGGACGGTCAGGATCTGGCAGCGCTGCCCTTGATAGTGGCGGTATAGTTCGGGAAAACGCAGATCGTAGCAGATGGACTGACCGATGGACCACCGCTGGTCCTGGGCGTCATCGATGGTGGCGATGGTCGGTTTGTCCCCTGGATATACGGAGGTGGACTCGCAAAAGGAGGTGTCGTCGTCGACGTCCACGTCAAAAAGGTGGATCTTTCGATAGATCGACGACAATCGACCGTTGGGTGAAATGAGGACCTGGGTGTTGTAGGTGCGTTCTGGGTCGGGGCTACATTCTGCCATGCTGCCAATGGTCAGCCAGATCTCGAGGGTGGCGGCCAACTCGCAGAAGCGGCGGATCGTGGGACCGTCGAGGGGTTCGGCGACCGCCAATTTGTCGCGGTCCGCCCCGAGGAATGGAGTGTTCTCCGGCGTCAAGATCCAGTGGGCACCTTGGGATGCCGCCTGACGTATGAGCGACTCCGTGCGTTCCAGATTGGCGTCGACGTCGGTGGTGGAGCGGAGTTGTAGGAGTGCGACGCGCATGCGAGAGCAACCTCGGTGAAAAAAGTGGGGGCGGTGCAAGTCTAATCGGGGCCGGGCAACACCGGGACGGCTAAAGGCTAGTGTCCAGAATATGGAAGTCAATATGGTGTATGGCCAGGTATGGGGTACCGGTGACGGAGTCTCCCTTGACAACCTTTGGGTCGTTCCCTAATTGTTGGCGCCGTCGCAGCAAGCAGAAGTGAGGTGGTCGATGAAGTGGCCCCGAGCACTGTGACCCTTGAGCGCGGAGCTTCAGCGGTCGAGGAGGGCGATGCTCCCCAGTGGGCATTTCGCTACATTTCGCGAGGTTGAGCGAAAGTGGGCCCGAACAGCCCGCTTTTCTTATTTTTAGGGCGCCCCATGGTGGGCGTTCAATCACCGAAGACACCCAAGAGGAGTCGCACCGCGTGGGTAGAAAGCGCAAACGAAAGAAAACCGCTTCCCGGTCGGGACGATCAGCCAAGCCGCTGACGCCCGAGCTTCGAGAGCGCATTGGACAATGGGCCGAGGAAGCGGC
This sequence comes from uncultured Bradymonadales bacterium, assembly GCA_964566695.1. Classification (GTDB taxonomy): domain Bacteria; phylum Myxococcota_A; class Bradymonadia; order Bradymonadales; family Bradymonadaceae; genus SLJM01. The sequence continues at coordinate 110,488 of CAZMJS010000001.1, read as the reverse complement.
CGAGGTTCACGGGTTCAGCCTGTGGGACGTGGAGACTACGGTCCACGGAAAGTGGATTATTCGCGTGTTCATCGATCACCCCGACGCCCAACCGGGCCAGGGGATCAACGTCGATGAGTGTGCCGAGGTTAGCCGTTATCTGGAGGCCATTTTTGAGGCTCAGGACGATGTGCCCGAGGTCTACGTCTTGGAGGTGTCGAGCCCCGGTATCGAAAGGCCCCTCAAAAAGCCCTCTCACTTCGAGCGCGTGGTCGGAGAAGACGTGGAATTGGTGCTGCGCCAACCGGTGGCGGGAAAGAATAAAGTGGTTGCCCACCTGGTGTCCTACGATGATGGGCGCCTGGTTATCGAATTTGAAGAAGAGAGCTTCGAGATCGCCGAGGACGACGTGGCGCGAGCGAAGCTGAAGTTTGATTTTTCCAACGAGAGTAAAACGCAATGAATCTCAATAGCGTCATCGACGAGGTAGGTCGCACCAAAGGCATTGAGCGCTCGATACTGATCGAGACGCTGGAGGCAGCGATCCTGACGGCGGCCCGAAAAACCTACGGAGCTCAGCGCGAAATCGAAGCGGAGTTCAACGAGGAGTCGGGAGAGGTCGAACTCTTCCAGATCATCACCGTGACCGATGAGGTGGAAAACCCCTATCGCGAGGTGTCCGTCGAAGAAGTGGAGGAGGCCGGATTTGAAGCCTACCCGGGAGAGGAGTTGCTATTCCAGATCTTCTATCGCGAAGAGGACAAGCATAAGGCCAAGGCGCAAGACGAGACCTATGGAGACCTGACGAAGCTGGACTCCTATAATAAAACCTTCGGTCGAATTGCTGCCCAAACTGCCAAGCAGGTGATCATTCAGCGAGTTCGGGAAGCCGAGCGTGATATCATCTATGAGGAGTATAAGGATACCGTTGGCGATATGGTCATCGGCCGGGTGCGCCGCTTTGAGAAGGGCAATATTATTGTTGACCTGGGTCGGACGGACGCCATCTTACCCCGCAGTGAGCAGACCCCGCGAGAGAGCTACCGACCGGGCGATCGGTTGCAGGCCATGATCAAGGAGGTCAAGCGATCGAGTCGCGACCCACAGGTGGTGTTGACGCGGGCCGATCCGATGCTGCTGATCAAGCTCTTCGAGCAGGAAGTACCGGAAATCCACGAGGATACGGTGCGCATTGTGGCCGTGGCCCGTGAGCCAGGCGTTCGGACCAAGGTGGCGGTCTACAGTCGAGACAGCGATGTGGATCCCGTGGGCGCTTGCGTGGGAATGCGAGGCAGCCGGGTGCAATCGGTGGTCCAAGAACTACGCGGAGAAAAGATCGACATCGTCCCCTACGTGGAGGATACGGCTCGTTTTGTGTGCAACGCCATCAGTCCGGCGGAGGTCAACAAGGTGTTGATCGACGAGTCCAATATGACCATGGAGTTGATCGTTCCGGACGATCAGTTGAGCCTGGCGATTGGGCGGGGCGGACAAAATGTGCGTCTGGCGGCTCAATTAACGGGGTGGAACCTGGATATCATCTCCGAGACGCGCTTGGCGAATATGATGGAGGAGTCCAGGGAAGCCTTGCTGGAGTTCGATGGGGTCGACGAGGATATGGTCGATAGCCTGTTTACGCTGGGCTACAACAAGTTGGAGCATATGGTTCAGGCCTCGCCCGATGAGTTGGCTCAGATTCCCGGCTTCGATCAGGACAAGGCAGAAGCCATTATTGCCGCCGCAGAAGAGATTCTGGCGCGACCCGCACCGGGGTCGCCGGAGGCGATGACGGAGGCCGATTATGCTCGACGCGATCTGGAAGAGATCAAGGGCGTCGGCTCCAAGGTGGCTGCCAACCTATATGACTCCGGGTATACAACGGTGGCCCACGTGGCCTTCGAAGACGATCAGGAAGCGCTGGCAGAGGGGGCTGGTCTGGGTCCCAACGTGAAAAAGGCCAGTCAGATCATGTATGCCGCCGCCGATCTCTATCGAGAGCAAAATGAGATCGATAGTGACGAGGCGTTCGAAGAAGCCCGCGAGGCCTTTTTGGCGGCGCAGGCCGAGGAGGCCGACGAAAGTGACGGCGAGGCCGACCAGGCGCCCGAAGAGGACAGCGACTCCGAGGACTCGGCCGCCGAGGAAGCGGAGGATGCGTCGGAGACCAAGTCAGAGGATTCTGATGAGGAGTCAGACGACGGCGAGGAAACAGTCGATTCGGACGAGGCAGAGGAAGACTCCTCTGACGAGGAGGCCTGAACGCACCGCTGTGGGGGGCGATATCGCCCTCCAGGCCTGCTGAAGGCGGGCCGCAACCGTGCGTCGAAGGCGACGGTTGATATATGGGCCGAAGGTGGAGTATGGAACGCCACAGCGATGGGCCCAAAGACGAGCATAAGACGACCAGACGTCCGTGACAGGGCGTCGCAAGGTCGATGATTCGAAGCAAATATCAAACGAACTGTTCGCCCGGCATCAAAGATGTTCGCCGGACAGAGTGGAGAACACATGCCGAAGCAACGCGTATACGAGCTAGCCAAAGACCTTGGGTGCGATAAACAGGAATTGGTCAGCAAGATCAATAGCCTCGATATCGACATCACCGTGGGCAACTATATGTCGGTCCTCAGCCCCGCGGAGGTCAAAAAGGTGAAAAAGGCCGTCGACCTCGGTGGTGGAGCCGATAAAGAGGCGCCTAAAAAGGCCAAGAAGGTCAGCAAACCTCGGTCGCGGCCATCGAGCGATGACGGTGTGGGTCCGACCATGCTCCGTCGGCGAAAGCCCAAGGCCAAAGAAGAAGGTGAGGACGAGGATGAGGCCGCGGCCGGTGGCCCGCGCCTTCGACGTCGCAAGGTCAAGCGCCCCGGTGACGAGGTCAGCGAGGAGCCGACGCCGGTCACCACGGAAGATGAAGAAGCGACTCCGCAGGAGGAACCTGAACCGGAGCAGCCCGATACGGAGGAAGAGCCATCGGAGGCCGAAGAAGTTGCCGAAGAGGAGGTAACTCCGGAGCAGGAAGCGACACCCGCCGTCGAGGAGTCCGAGGAGAAAAAAGACCAGGAGGACGCCACTGAAGCGGTTTCGGAACCCCAAGAGAGCGACGTGTCCGAAGAGGAGGCGGATGAAGACGCCGAAGACCAAGACGTCGCTGACGCGGACGCCGGGGAAGACGAAGAAGCAATGGGGGCCGAGGAGGAAGAAGAAGATAAAGAGGCTGAACAAGAGGACGCCCAAGAGGAGGCGACCTCCAAAGCACCTACCCCGCAGCCTCCGACGCCCAAGCCACCGCCTAAGCGCTCCAAGAAGAAAGAAAAGGGCGATGCCAAGGTCGTGGGACGTATTAACGAAGACCTGTTGAAAGAGCGCCTGGCCGCAGAGGACAAGGACTTTTCTCCCGGGCCCTCGAAGCGTCGAAAGAAGAAAAAGAAGAAGGGCAAAGGGTCGAGCCACCGCCGAAAAAGGGTGGTGGAGGGGTCCGATCTTTACGATTCGAAATCTCGTCGGAAGCGGCGGCGTAAAAAGAAGCAGCGCAAAAAGCCCCAGAAGACAGAGATCACAGAAGCGGCAGAGCATAAGCGAGTGATCCGCATCGAGGATGTGATCTCCGTGGGCGACCTGGCGCACGAAATGGGCGTCAAGGCCGGAAAGGTGGCCATGGAATTGGTCAGCATGGGCATGATGGCCACCGTCAACACAACCCTGGACTTCGAGACGGCGGCGCTGATCGCCGATGAGTTCGACTACACGGTGGAGAACGTCGCCTTCGATATCTCCAATTTCTACGACACCGACGAGGACCCGGAAGAGCTTCAAGAACCCCGTCCGCCAGTGGTGACGGTCATGGGTCACGTCGATCACGGAAAAACATCGCTGCTGGACGCCATCCGCCGAACGGCGGTCACCGATATCGAGGCCGGTGGAATCACCCAGCATATCGGGGCCTACCGGGTCCAGAGCGACGATCAGGACATCACGTTTTTGGATACGCCGGGTCATGAGGCGTTCACCGCTCTGCGAATGAGGGGCGCCAAGGCGACCGATATCGCGGTGCTGGTGGTGGCAGCTGACGATGGGGTGATGCCCCAGACAGTGGAGTCCATCAATCACGCCCGAGATGCGGACGTGCCCATCGTGGTGGCGATTAACAAGATCGATAAGCCTCAGGCCAACCCCACGCGGGTCAAAACGGCGCTGATGGAATACGAACTCGTCCCCGAGGAGTTTGGCGGCACGACGCTATTTGTTGAGGTTAGTGCGCTCCAGGAGACCAATATCGATGGTCTCTTGGAAGCCATCGTGCTTCAGGCCGAGTTGGAAGAACTCAAGGCCAATCCAGACCGCAGAGCTCAAGGGTTGGTGGTGGAAGCCGAACTGGACATCGGACGAGGGCCGGTCAGCAATGTACTGGTGCAGCGAGGCACCCTGCATCGCGGCGATATTATCGTCAGTGGCCAGTACTACGGACGCGTGCGAACGATGCACAATGACCGGGGCGAAGAGATCGATGCAGCGGGCCCCAGCGAGCCGGTGGAGATCACCGGTCTCAGTGGCATTCCAGAGGCCGGCGAGCCGATCTTCGTCGTCGAAGAGGAAAGCGACGCCAAACGCATTACGGAGCACGTCACGGAGCAGCGCCGAAAAGAGACCATGGCCAGCCGCGCCAAAGAGGCTGCGGGCAGCCTGGAAGATCTGTCACAGATGATTCGCGAAGGAGAGATGAAAGAGCTCAAGATCATCATCAAGGGTGATGTGCAGGGCTCGGTGGAAGCGCTGAAGCAGGCGTTTAGCAAATTGGGCAACGAAGAAGCCCGTCCAAAGATCATCCATACTGGCGTGGGAGGCATCACGGAAAACGATGTCAACCTGGCTGCGTCATCGGAAACGGCGGCCGTGATCGTCGGCTTTAATGTGCGACCGGACTCGCGGGCCGCGGAGGTGGCCGACGAGTATGGGGTTCAGATCATGACCCATACCATCATTTACGATGCTATCTCCCAGGTGCACAACATCCTGGAAGGGCTGCTGGATCCCATCGTGGAAGAGGAAGTCATTGGTCACGCCGAAGTACGCGAGACCTTCAGCGCTCCCAAAGTGGGAACCATCGCCGGGTGCTATGTCACCGATGGAAAAGTGCGGCGTAACGCCATGGCGCGGATCCTTCGTCAGGGGCAGATCATCTACGATTCCACCATTGAGTCTCTGCGGCGCTTTCAAGACGACGTCAGAGAGGTCAAGAGTGGATTCGAATGTGGTCTGAGCATCGCCAATTATAACGATATCAAGGTAGGCGATGTCATCGAGGTCTATGACCACAAGGAAGTGGCGGCCACCCTCTAAGAGAAAGTGGTGAGCGGAGGACAAACGATGGATGAACACCGAGGATTTCAACGGGCCGACCAGGTGGGTCAGCAGATCCACCGAATCGTTGGACGGCTATTCGTCAACGAGATCAACGATCCCCGTCTGGAGAAGGTGGAGATCGTGGATGTGGACCTGACCCCGGATCTGCGGAATGCGCACGTATTTTATATGATGCGAGATGGCGAGCCCCCATCAAAGGACGTCAAAGCAGCGATTCAGGGGGTCGCCAAATTCGTACAGGCCAAATTGGCAGAGCGACTGGCCGTGAAATATATCCCTGAGATTCAGTTTCGTTTCGATAAGTCGATTCTGGAAGGGCGAAAAATCGATGCCCTGCTCCGAGACCTCGATTAAGACGGTCAGGATGAGGGCGATAGAGCACGGATGAAGGCGAGGGACGCCCCCGAACAGGGGGCCTTTTTTTTGGAGTGATCATGAGCAACGGGAAATCGGAAGGGACCGTTATCGAACCTGGGCCGCCGGAGGTGGAACAAGGCCTCGATGAATTGATGGAACTAATAGAGGAAGGCCATCGCTTTCTGGTGGTGGCCCATATCTCTCCCGACGGTGATGCCGTGGGATCGACGTTGGCCCTGAAGGCGATACTGGAAAATCAGGGAAAAGAGGTGATCGCCTATAATCGAGATGAGGTGCCCTATAACCTGCGCTTTCTACCGGGCTCCAACGACTGGGTGACCGAGATCGGTCAACAGCCCATCGATGGTACGATATTGCTGGATTGCGGGACGCCCAAGCGAATCGGCGAGGAATTTCCCGAGCGAGGCTGGGGCACGAAGACGGTGGTCATCGACCATCATGAAACCTATGACCCCGACTTTGCTGATATCTATATTCGCGACACCGAGGCGGCGGCGACCGGGGAGTTGTTATATCGACTGGCCCAGCGTTATGAGGATACGTCGATTGAGGTCGCAAAGAACGTGTATTGCTGCTTGATGACCGATACGGGTGGGTTTCGCTACTCAAATACATCGAGGACGGCGTTTCGCATGGCCGGAGAGCTGGTCGACCGAGGAGTGGGGCCCTGGGAGATGAGTAGCGAGATCTACGAGAATGAGCCCAAGGAGCGCCTGGAGCTATTGTCTCAGGTGCTGCAGACACTGGCGTTGAGCGATTGCCAACGCCTGGCATTTCTAAGGGTGACGCGGTCCATGGTGGCGTCCGTGGGAAGCGATGAAGATCTCACCGACGGGTTTATTAACTATGCCCGATCCATCTCCGGGGTGGAGGTAGCGACCCAGATGCGGGAAGTGGGGGACGAGCAGTGGCGTGTGTCCTTTCGGTCCCGTGGCAAGGTCAACGTGGCGCGCCTGGCCGAGGTCTTCGGGGGCGGGGGGCACCACAACGCGGCGGGGTGTGAAATTGCGGGGAAGCCCGCCGAGATCGAGGAGAAGTTAAGCGAGGCGCTGGTAGAGTTGCTTGATGAGTCATACGAGGACGTCGATGAGTGACGATAAGAATGGATGTCTCATTGTCGACAAGCCAAGAGGTCTGTCGAGTTTCGATGTGGTTCGCCAGGTTCGACGATTGGGGCGCACCAGAAAGGTCGGTCATACGGGGACCCTCGATCCGGAGGCGACGGGGGTGTTGGCGATCGCCCTGGGGCGGTGTACGAAGCTATCCAAATACCTGATGCTCGATGAGAAGGTGTACGAATTTGATGTGCGTTTCGGTGAGGCCACGTCGACCGACGACGTGGAGGGCGAGGTTATTCGCCGGGCGTCGATCGAGGGCATCGATGAGGACGCGATCGAATCGATAATGACCAGATTTCAGGGGACGATTGAGCAGGTGCCACCGCGGTACTCGGCGATTAAGGTAGATGGCAAAAGGGCCTATGAGCGGGCGAGGGCGGGCGAGGAGTTTGAATTGGACGCTCGTCCCGTGCGTGTCGATGAGCTGAAGCTACGTCGGTGGGAAAGGCCGGTGGCTACGTTTTGGGTTCGCTGCGGACCGGGAACCTACGTGCGATCGATGGCCCGTGATATGGGCGAAGCCCTGTCATCGGCGGCCCACGCGACGCGCATTCGGCGACTGCGGGTCGGGCCCTTCGATGTCGATGATGCCGTGGCCCTAGAATCGCTGGATGAGAGTGGGTTCTGGGAGTCCGTGACAAGCCCCCTGGAGATGATGCAATCACTGGGGACGCTTGAGGTTAGCGCCGATGAGATGGAGGAGTTGCGTCACGGGCGTCCACTATACCGCGGGGGAACGTGGCGTCAGGGAGAAGCGGTGGCGTTGCGCGACGAGAACTCCAAGCTGGTGGCAGTTGCGGAGTGCACGGGAGAGCGCGAAGGGCAGTTGGAGATTTGGCCGCGGAGGGTGATGATATAGCCGATGTGGCAACCAGGTCCCCCCGGAGAGGGAGCGAAGAGATGATAGCGATTTACGGCGTCAGTGGTGAAACGGGAGGGCGAGTCGCCAGGAGAGCACTTCGAGAGGGGTTAAACGTGCGTCTGGGAGCTCGAAATGCCGAGAAATTGAGTCGTTTGGAGGAGGCACTTCGCGATGAGTGGGGCAACGGCTGGGAATCTCAAGCGGTGGATATTGACGATTCGGAGGGCCTGAAACGGTTCGTGGCGGGCGTTGATGTAGTGATCAATTGTGCCGGGCCGTTTCAAGACTGTGCTTCACCGATGGTAGAGGCCGCGGTGGAAGGGGGATGTCATTACCTGGATGTGTCGGGGGAGCAAAGTCACCTGGTGTGGGTAAGAGATCACCTGGGTGAGCGAGCCATAGAGAAAGAGTTGGTTCTCCTGCCGGGCTGTGCATTTCAGTTTGGACTGGGCGATCTGGCGGCCGATCTGGCGGTGGAGGAAGCAGCACCCAGAGTGGTCGTGGCCTATGCTGTGGAAGATTTTGAGATGAGCGAGGGGACGACGCGCTCGTTGGTCAGGAGCTTTACACGGGGTGGGGTGGGGTTTGTCGATGGTGAGTTGCGGCGTCGAAAGACGGGTAGTAAGCGCTTTGACGTGCCATTTCCCGGGGGACGCAAAGAGGTGGGGATATGGGTGCCCGGTGGGGAAGCGTTGACGGTGCCTCCCCGAGGAGGGGTGTCGAGGGTAGAGACCTGTCTGGCGGCATCGGACCGCCTGGCCAACTGGGGGGCGACGGCCATGGGGTGGGTGCCCTGGGCGGCCGAGGGCTTGGGAACGATGACCGACAAGGTGGTCTCCTGGGTGGGTAGTAAGCCCGGCGAGGAGAGCGCGCAGGCCCGGTTCTTGGTCATCGCATTCGATCCACGGCACTCAGAAGCGCTGGTGACCTTACGAGGCGAAGATATCTATGCCACGACGGCTAAGATGGTTGTCATGGTGGCGCGTCAGCTTAGGTCCAGTCACCCCACCAAGTCGGGATTTCTGGGAGTGGCCGACCTGGTCGAAGCGCGGCGATTTCTGGAGGCACTGGGCGTCGAGATATTGACCAGTGAAGATTAACTGCGGCCATGCTAAAGCAGGCCGGCGTGACGCCGGATGTAGACACCAAATAGAATGAGGGATAGCGCCGATGAATCGAGAAATTGCGAGTCAATTGGGGATTTCGGTTGGTCAGGTCAAGAAGACACGGGGGCTGTTAGATGAGGGCAATACGGTGCCCTTTATCGCCCGATATCGCAAAGAGGCCACGGGTAAATTGGACGAGGTCCAGATTCGAGATGTGGCGAAGCTGGCGGAACAAATCGAGCAGCGGGAACAGCGACGTCAAACCATCCTGGAATCCATCGATGACCAGGGGGAGCTGACGGCCGAGTTGCGAAGAGAGATCGAGGGGGCGGATAGTCTATCTCGCCTTGAGGACCTATATGCGCCATATCGTCCGAGGCGACTGACTCGGGGCAGGAAGGCGAGAGAAGCTGGGCTGGATGAGGTGGCTCAGCGCATAAGGGAGAGCAAGGCCCCGGAGACGGTGGCCGACGATCATCGGTGCGAGGATTTCCCGACCCGAGAGGATGTGCTTCAGGGGGCGCGGGACATCCTGGCGGAGGAAATGGCCGACGATGCTCAGATTCGGCGATATATTCGGCGAAAGATGAGGAAGAAGGGGCGTTTCGTCTGCAAGAAGAGGCGAGGGGCCGAGGGCGACAAGAAGTACGAGATGTACACCGGGTTTGAGCGTCCATTGAAGGCCCTCAAGCCCCATCAGGTGCTGGCGATTCGTCGCGGGGAGAAGGAAAAAGAGCTGTCGGCGGGGATCGATGTCGACGAGCAGGGGCTGGTGGATTGGATCGTCGGTCAAGTCGTGGAGTCTCATGGGTCGCCCAGGCGCCATCACCGCATGGCGATTGAGGATGGGTTTAAGCGCCTGCTTCATCCCTCTCTGGAGCGCGATCTGCGGCGGGAGTTGGAAGAAGAGGCTGACGCCCATGCCATCGGCGTCTTTTCGCTCAATCTAAAAGCACTATTGCTGCAACCGCCGATGCCCAATCGAGTGGTGGTGGGGATCGATCCGGGGATTCGAACAGGATGCAAGATCGCCGTGATCGGTGAGACGGGGGAGTTGCTGAGAACCGATCAGATCTGGGTCCATGACCGCAGGAAGGAGGAGGCTCCCAAGAAGGTGGCCGACGTCGTGGAGCGCTACGAGGCCGATTTGGTGGCCATTGGAAATGGCACGGGGAGCCGGGAAACCGAGGAAGTAGTGGCAAAAGCACTTCGGGAAAAGGAAGGGGTGCAATATGCCATCATCGACGAGGCGGGAGCCAGCGTGTACAGCGCGTCCGACATAGCCCGCGAGGAGTTCCCGGAGCTCGATGTCAGTTTTCGGGGCGCCGTATCCATCGGGCGTCGGCTGCAAGATCCCCTGGCGGAGCTGGTCAAGATCGATCCCAAGAGTATCGGCGTGGGAATGTATCAACACGACGTCAATCAGGTGGAGTTGCGGCGAGCCTTGGAGGCGGTGATTGAAGACGTGGTCAACGCCGTGGGGGTGGATTTGAATTCGGCGTCCAAGGCGCTGCTATCCGAGGTGGCGGGCGTGGGACCGGCGCTGGCGAGACGAATCGTGGCCCACCGCGACGAGCAGGGCCCGTTTGAGGCGCGTCGGGCTCTCAAGGATGTGCGCGGTGTGGGGGCCAAGACCTTTGAGCAATGCGCGGGTTTTTTAAGGATTCGCGATGGGAGTGAAGCGCTGGATAATACGGGGATCCACCCGGAGAATTATCAGGTGGCCAAAGCCATCTTAAAGGACGTGGGAGCCCAGTTGGGCGATGACGATCTCCCGTCGGCGTTGGAGCGATGGGACCGAAGCGGGAGGCGTGAGGCGCTGCAGGACAAATACGGAGTGGGGGCGCCGACGATGAGTGATATCTTGGAGGCCCTGGCAGCGCCGGGACGGGACCCTCGCGACGAGCTGGATCCGCCGGAGCTGCGAAGCGATGTGTTGACGATGAAGGATCTCAAAGAGGGGATGCGTTTGGAGGGAACGATCCGAAATGTGGTCGACTTCGGTGCGTTCGTCGATATTGGCGTGAAGGAGGACGGCCTGGTTCATATCAGTGAGATGGCCAATCGCTATATCAAGAATCCCCACGATGTGGTCAGCGTGGGGGATCGGGTGGAGGTCAAAATTTTGTCTGTCGATCGGGACCGTGGTCGCATTGGATTGTCGATGAAAGCGCTGAGCTAAGGCCAATCGGGGGAGTTCAATGACAAAGACCGACGCCGGTGGCGTCGGTCTTTGTGCTGTGATTCAGGCCGCAAGCGCTAACTCTCCGATCAGTGGCTGGATTCCAGGGCCTCGAGATAACGCTCGGCATCCAAAGCTCCCTTGCAGCCGGAGCCAGCGGCCGTGACGGCCTGGCGGTAGGTATAGTCTTGGACGTCGCCGACGGCGAAGATGCCGTCCACGCTGGTATGGCTGGAGTCGGGCTTGGTGATGAGATAGCCGTCGTCGTCCATGTCTAATTTGCCCTCAAAGACGGAGGTGTTGGGAATGTGGCCAATGGCGATGAAGACCCCCTGGCAACTGACTTCCGAGATATCACCGGTCTGATTATTGCGGATTTTAGCGCCCGAGACGCCGTCTTCCTTGGTGCCGATGATCTCTTCGAGTTCGGAGTTCCACATGAACTCGACCTTGGGGTTGTCAAATGCGCGCTGGGCCATGATGGCCGATGCGCGAAGCTCGTCGCGGCGATGAACCACGGTGACCTTAGAGGCGAATTTGGTCAAAAAGGTGGCCTCCTCCATGGCCGAATCGCCCCCGCCGACGATGATTAGCTCATCGTCGCGAAAGAAAAAGCCGTCGCAGGTGGCGCAGGTGGAGACGCCATGTCCCATGAGTCGTTCTTCGCTCTCCAGACCAAGGAGACGTGCCGAGGCGCCAGAGGCCACAATGAGGGTGTGAGTTTGAAATTGGGTGCCATCATCGAGGGTGATGGTGAAGGGCCGACTGGAGGTGTCAACGTCCTCGATATAAGAAATATGGTTCTCCATGCCAAAGCGGGAAGCCTGGTCGCGCATGCGGTTCATGAGGTCGGGACCCATGACGCCCTCGGGAAAGCCCGGGAAATTCTCCACATCGGTGGTGATGGTCAGTTGTCCGCCGGGCTGGGGCCCTTCGAAGAGAACGGGCTCCAGGTCGGCCCGGGCAGTGTAGAGAGCAGCCGTCAAACCGGCGGGTCCGGAACCCATGATGGTTACTTCGTAGAGGTCTTTTTTGAGCTCGGGCATAGGGTACAGCTCCTGCTTGAAAAATGTCACCACCTGGGGCGACGTCAGTGTTTGGATGTGTAGATAAGACGTTGCTGGGAGGGTTTCAAGGTAACTCCGCGCCTTCGCCGTCGTTGTCCAGAGGTAAGAACCGCCAGTCGGAAAGCAATGCATCGACTTCGGTAAATAACTCCTGGCGGTGGTCCTCTTCGCTAAAGGCGATGAGCTGATAACCGATGTCGTCGTAGAGGGCATAGGAAGTGATATAAGTCAGATCGTCGCCGTCGAGATGACCACTGGAGATGATGGTCGAACCATCGACGCCATCGAGAGACAGCGGTCCGCGCCGCTCGACTTCCAGGGAGTCCACGGATTCGCGCAGGTGTCCAAGGGCGAGATCTTCAAGGTCTCGAAGCTCTGGCGATGGGTAATCGGGTAGTTGTTGGGTGATCACGATGAAAAAGATGCGGTCATCAAAACTGGCGGCCACATCGGCGAAGGGGTTGAGCTCATCGGGCGACTCAGCGACCCAGTCGCCGGAAAATTGGATCTCGTAATGGGCGTCCTCGTGGTTGAATAACCAGGGATCACTGGAGACGCCGGGTCGGTCACAGGCGACCAAAAAACAGAGGAGGAGCAGGGATGCGGTCAGTAACGTGGGCAATCGCGCCATAAGGGGCCGTTGGTAGAGGGATGAGCCATATCGCACGGGCGATTATCCCATCGTCATTGGGAGGTGTAAATGGTGGGGATGGGTTGGCGGTGGCAGTGGGAGTCATTGGGGCTGTTTGGAATATTAAGTTTGAATTAAATGATTTGAATTGATAGTTCCGGCCCATCGTCTGAGGCATGCCATCGTGGCTGCATCGGATCAGTGTTCGGTTTCCAGCGGAGAGTCAGATGGAGTTGAGTCAGGTAGAAATCGAGTTCATCGAGCGATTCGGCATGATGAGTCAAAAAGACGGTCAGCCGCGAACATTGGGCCGTATTTACGGTCTCCTGATGCTTCAGGAGGGGGCATTATCGCTGGATGAGATGGCCGAAGGCCTGGCGATCAGTAAGGCCAGCGTAAGCACCAACGTGCGACGTATGGAGCGGTTGGATCTGGTGGAAAAGATAGGTAAGCGAGGTGATCGAAAGGACTATTACCGAATCGCCGACGACGCATTTCTGGACCGCCTGGAGCGCGTTCGTCAAACGCTTCGGGAGACGGTGGATAATATCCATTCGGTCATGCCATCGATCGATGAGGAGGCACGGCCCCGGACGCATCAACGGCTCCATACGCAGATCGCGTGGCATGAGTTTATGTTGCGAGAAACGGCGGAGTTGGAGTCCAAGTGGCGAGGGATGCGGTCCGAATAGTTATCCACCGAGTAAGGAAGTATGGGATGAAGGCAAGTCAACAGGTGGCGTTGGTGGTGATGGCGGTCGGGGGATTGCTATGTCTTGGCACGCCGGCCCAGGCCGGTGGCGAGCGCTTTGAAGACCCCGTGGAGGTGGATCGACTGAGTGTGGATGAAGCGCTCGAGTTGGCACGAGAGCGGGCCGAGGAGATTCGCCAGGGCCGAATGAGCCTCAGAGGGGCGGAGCTGGCGACGGAAGAAGCTCGCCGGGGGCGATGGCCAGAAGTCGATATCAGTGGTCAGTATCTCAATAACGTCTCGTTGCCGGTGCTGGTGCTACCCGATGATAGTCCTTTTGGAGGCGGGGTCTTGGAGACAGGAGTCAGTCACAATATAGAGGTCTCGGCCCAGGCGTCGGTGCCGGTCTTTAGCCCTCAGTTGAACCGAAGCATTGAACTGAGTCAGCTCGCTGAGGGGTTGGAAGCAACGATGTTGGAAAAAACCACCCATCAGGTGGAGTTGGAGGTGTTGCGTGCCTATACGGGGGCGTTGATGGCCAAGGAAGCACTGGATGTGCTGGAGACCAGCCGCGCGAGTTTGGAGGAAAATCTGCGGCTTGTGCAGTCGCTATTTGATGAGGGGGCAGCTCCGGAATTTGATCTGCTGCGCATGGAGGTGGAGGTCGCCAATCTGGATCCGGAATTATCGAGGGCAGAGAATGAGGTCCAGGGGGCCAAGAATTATCTGCGGCTATTGGTAGGACTTCCCATCGGTCAGCCCTTGCAATTGGAAGGGCAATTGGAGCAATTCTACGAAGACCTTCCCAGGCTGGGGCAGGACGTAGGATTTGAGGATAATAGTCAGCTAGTGGAGCTGGAGGGGCAGGTTGGGTTGGCGGAACAACAGGTGGAGGTGCGCCGGGCCGAGTATTGGCCCACCGTGGCGGCCTTTGGAAGGTTTAATTACCAGGGACAAGCCAACGACTTGCGACTGTGGGATTACGATTGGGTGGACACCTTGGCGGTGGGATTGACGGTCTCGATCCCCCTGTACTCGCCCGGTCGCAGTCGACGGGTGGAACAGGCGCGCGTGGAGGCCATGCAGGTGCAAAGCCAGCGGCGGTTTGTGGAAGAATCGCTGCGCTCGGAGTGGGATACATTGGAGGGGCGGCGGGCGCAGTTGAAGGAGTCGATGGAGGCCCAAAAGCGAACCATCGATCAGGCCGAGCGGGGCCATCGGATCGCAGAAATCAGTTACGAAGAAGGGGCGGCATCGCTGATGGAGGTCAATGATGCCGAGCAGGCGCTGCGGGATGCTCGCCTTAATTATCAGCAGACACTTAGTGAGTATTTGAGCGTTGTCATCGAAAGGGAAGAGCTATTGGGCAGTCGTGAGGTCACGGATGCCTGGGAGCAGCAATAAGGACGGAGCATGAAAAAGGTCTTTTGGTTATGCGTGGGGCTGGTCGTTGTGGCGTCGGGGGCCATGATTGCCCTTGGTCTTGGCAGCGATGATGAGGTCGCCGAGGAGGACGAAGAGGAGCGACACTCCCCGGTGCGGGTGGCGGAGGCCGTGGAGGAGGGACAGGGTCAACGACAGTCGTTTTCGGCCAACGTGGAGGCCTATGAGACGGTCCATATCGCCGGTCGCCAGGGAGCGCTGATCGAGGCCATCCACGTGCGAGAAGGCGATTCGGTGCGAAGGGGCCAGGTGGTCGCGGAGATGGATGACGCCGAGTTGAGGCAAGCGCAAATCGATCTGTCATCGGCCCAGCGAGAGCTGGCGCGGACCAGTCGACTGGTGGAGGCGGGGTCGGTGGCCACTCAGCAACAGGAGCAGGCCGAAGATCACGTGGAGATGGCGGAGAGTACAGTGGAGATGCTGGGGCGAAATACGCGCCTGACCTCACCCATCGACGGGGTTGTGGTGGAGCGTTATTTTGTGGCCGGGGTGCAGTTTATGCCTGGCGCGGAGGCGCCGGCCATCATGACGGTCATGCAATTGGATCCATTGCTGGCGACGATAAATGTGTCGGAGCGGTTTCTTGGAAGTTTGGAAGTGGGCATGGACGCCGAGATATATGTCGATGCCCACGGCGACGAGGTCTTCCAGGGCGAGATCGATGAGGTTCGGCCCACGGTGGATCCTCAAAGCCGTACCGTAAGAGTCAAGGTGCGTATCGACGATGAGGAGGGGCGTCTAAAACCAGGGATGTCCGGTCAGGTGGT
Source organism: uncultured Bradymonadales bacterium (assembly GCA_964566695.1). Classification (GTDB taxonomy): domain Bacteria; phylum Myxococcota_A; class Bradymonadia; order Bradymonadales; family Bradymonadaceae; genus SLJM01. Next base: position 94,903 of record CAZMJS010000001.1, on the reverse strand, counting down.
GTTGGAGATGGACCAACTGGAAGGGGTGTTTATCCCGCGGCGGGCACTCCAACAGCGGCCGGACGACGATCAATGGTTCGTCTATGTCGTCGATGAAGAGAATGTGGCGCACCGCCGGCCGGTCACGGTGGGGCCACGCAGCGACCAACAGCAGTTGGTGCTAGAAGGGGTGGAGGCCGGTGAACTGGTAGTCGTCGAGGGTCGCCGAAATATCAGCGATCAGAGCCAGGTCCGGATCATCGAGTAAAGACCGCTAACTCCATATCGGGTCGCTGACCGGATGGGAAGCCGAGGAAACCAACCATGAAATTATTTCGCCTGGCCGTGGGACGACCGATCGCGACGGCGATGGTCTTTATCGCCATCATCGTCTTCGGAATCTATTCCTATCTGCAGCTACCGGTGGAGCTATTCCCCGATATCGAGGCTCCCGTCGTTTCTGTGTTCACGGTGTACTCCGGGGCGGGCGCCATGGAGGTGGAGCAGAACGTGACGGATCCGCTGGAGGGCACGTTGAGTACCGTGCCCGATCTGGAGGAGATCACCTCAAATTCGGTGGATAATACATCGGTGATCACGTTGGAGTTTGAGTGGGAAGCCGACATGGTGGAGGCCACCAACGATGTACGCGATGCGTTGGACCGGGCAAGACCGCTATTGCCCGATGGGGCGGACGACCCGATCATTCAGAAATTTGATGCCGGGGCCATCCCGGTGGTGGTCTACGGCGCCACGGCCGACGAGAGCTTCTACGAGTTAGAAGAATTGATCGATGACGCCATCGCCGGTCCCATCAATCGCAGTAGTGGTGTGGGGGATGTGTCGATTTCCGGAGCGCCCCAACTGGAGGTCGATATCACCGTCGATCCAGAGCGGCTGGAGAGCTTGCACCTGGACGTGGAGCAGATCAGCGATGCGCTGCGTCAGGAAAATATGACGGTGCCCACGGGGGATATTCGCCTCGCCGAGGAGCGCTTCAATCTGAGGGTAGACGGGGAGTTTAAAGACGTTGACGATATCGAAGAGGTGGTCATCGACCGACGGGGCAGCGAGATCATCCGCCTGTCGGACGTGGCGGAGGTGCGATTTGGGGTGGCCGACGAAACGGCGGTATCGCGCTTGTCCGGTGAACGGTCGGTCACCTTCTCGGTGCAAAAGCAAAGCGATGCCAATAGCGTCGAGGTGTCTAATCAGGTGCGGCGTATGATGCCCAATCTGGTAGGGGAATTACCGCCGGACGTAGAGGTGGATCTGATCATTGATACCTCGGAGTTCATCACCAACTCGGTGGACAACCTGCGCTCCGTGCTGTTTTACGCCTTACTCTTCGTCGTCCTCGTGGTGCTGATATTTCTGAGGCAGTGGCGGGCCACCGTCATCGTGGCGGTGACGATCCCCGTGTCGTTGATCGTAGCGTTTATATATCTGTCGGTGACGGGGAGCTCGCTCAATATCATTTCCCTGTCATCGCTGTCGATCGCTCTGGGAATGGTGGTCGATGACGCGATCGTGGTGTTGGAAAATATCATGACCCACCTGGAGGAAGGGAGCCGTCCAGGGGAGGCTGCCATCTATGGGACGGGAGAAGTGGGGTTGGCAATCGTCGCCACCACTCTGACGGTGGTGGCTGTCTTTTTACCACTGACCTTTTTGTCGGGAATGACGGGGGAGTGGTTTGGGCAATTGGGGTGGATCGTCGTGGTGACGGTAGTGACGTCAACGTTGGCGGCGCTGACATTGATCCCCATGATGGCCTCATTATTGCTCAGGGCACCGAAAACGGGGGGGACGGGGTTCTCGCTGACGCGGAGCATGTCCGAGGGAATCGACAAGGTCCTGAGTTGGACCGAAGGGGTCTATGGGGCGCTGCTGAAAGAGGCCATCGGCTATAAGAAGACCGTCGTTATATGTGCAGCGCTATTATTTGGTTCCAGTATCATGGTCATTCCCGTGGTGGGCACGGAGTTTATGCCCATCAGCGACGACGGGCAGGTTCGCATCACGGGCGAGGTGGAGACCAGTCGAAGCCTGGAATTTACCAGCGCTTTGGTGGAGGACCTGGAGAGTCAGCTCATGGAGGCGGTTCCAGAGACCGAAATCCTGAGTTCCACCAGTGGCACCGGGCGGGCGGGGATGATGGCGGGGGCGGGGATGAGCAATGAGTTTGAGATTCGCATGGACGTCGGGGAGGTCGATGCGCGAGAGCGCACGGTCTTTGAGGTCGCCGATTATATCCGCGATATGCTCGATGAGATGCCGGAAGTCATCAACTATTCGGTGGCGGCGGGCACCGGAGCCGGGGGTGGGGGAGGTGGCGGTGGGGATAACCCGGTGGCCATCGATATTCTGGGGTATGATTTGGAGGAAACGACGGCCATGGCCTACGACCTCATGGAGGCCATGCGCTCAATGGAGGGCTTAAGGGACGTCAATATGAGTCGAGGGGAAGTACGCCCGGAGTTTGAATTTAAATTGGATCGGGACCGGCTATCTTACCACGGTTTATCGGCATCGGTGGTGGCCAACTATCTAAGAACCTATATCGATGGTCAGGTCGCCACGCAGTATCGACGGGATGGAGAGGAATACGATATCGTGGTGCGCTACCCGGAAGCGTATCGCGATAGTTTCGATCGGCTGGAAAAATTGGCGTTTATGACCCCTGGTGGCCATCGTGTGCGGCTGGAGGACATCGGCGAGATCATCGAGTACCAAGCGCCACCAAATATTGAGCGACGGGATCGGGAGCGGGTGTTGACGGTGACGGCCGACATCATGGAGCGGCCGCTGAGCGAGGTGATGTCCGATATCAATGCCTGGCTCGATGAGGCGCAGATACCACCGAGGGTCGATATTGATGTGGGCGGCGATATCGAAGAACAGCAGGAAGCGTTTGGCGAGATGGCTCAGATTTTGTTGTTGATCATCATCCTGGTCTACCTCGTGATGGCGGCTCAGTTTGAATCACTGAAGATCCCCTTCGTGATCATGTTCTCCATTCCCTTCGCCTTTACAGGGGTCTTTTTGTCGAGCTTGTTTTCGGGCACGCCCCTGGGGGTCATGAGCTTTTTGGGCGGCATCATATTGGTGGGCATTGTGGTCAAGAATGCGATCGTATTGGTCGACTTTATCCAGTTGTTACAGAACCGAGGGCTGGAGAAAGTAGAGGCCATCGTCGAAGGAGGGAAATCGCGATTGAGGCCCGTCGTGATGACCTCGTTGACGACGATTCTGGCGATGATGCCCCTGGCGTTGACGCAAAGTGAGGGGGCAGAGATGTGGGAACCGATGGCGGTGGCCGTGATCGGTGGATTGGCCTTCTCGACGGTGGTGACCCTGGTGCTGGTGCCGGTGATTTACAGTTTCTTCAAGGCACGTGATGCGGCAGAGGAGTTGCGATGAAAATGGTGTGGGTGATCTATAACCAGGTGATCCAGGCGGACGTGATGGATCTGATGGAAGAGATGGAGATAAGGGGGTTTACCCGCTGGCGAGAAGTCCAGGGCCGGGGGGGAGAGAAGGGCGATCCTCATATGGGAACGTTCACTTGGCCCAGTCTCAATGGGGTGATGATGTGCGTGATGGAAGAGGAGAAAGCGCGACTATTTATCGAGGCCCTGAAAGGGTTGGACGAGGAATTGGGAACGCGGGGCTTAAGGGCCTATATGACGGATGTGGAAGCCGCTTTCTAGGGGGGACATAAGTAGCCTCGGGTCCCGCGAGCGACATGCGCGGGGGACCCGGGGCGAAGAGAGGGCCACTTTTTAGATGTCAAAGTACATCGAGAACTCGAGGGGAGTGGGGCGCAATTGAGCGGGTTGCACCTCGTTGGTCAACTTGTAGTCGATCCAGGTCTCGATGACATCCTCGGTGAAGACCTCGCCACGCAGAAGGTATTGATGGTCCTCCGCCAGGTTGTGGAGCGCTTCTTCGAGGTTTCGGGGCGCGCTGGGCACCTGGGCCAGTTCCTCAGGGGGAAGGTTATAGATGTCTTTGTCCAGGGGCTCGCCGGGATCAAGTTGCCGTTCGATGCCGTCGAGTCCCGCCATAAGGAGGGCGGCGAAGGCCAGATACCCGTTGCAGGTGGGGTCGGGGGTGCGGAACTCCATGCGCTTGGCGGCCGGCGCCGACGCGTAGGTTGGAATCCGGATGGCCGCCGACCGGTTCCGGCTGGAGTAGGCGAGCTTCACGGGAGCCTCAAATCCAGGCACGAGGCGCTTAAAGGAGTTGGTCGTGGGGTTGGTAAAGGCCAATAAAGAGGGGGCGTGGTGCAGGATACCCGCCGTGAATTGGAGAGCCTCTTGGCTTAGCCCGGCGTAGCGATCGCCAGCGAAGAGGGGCTCGCCGTCTTTCCAGAGGCTCATGTGGCAGTGCATGCCAGAGCCATTATCTCCGTGGAGAGGCTTGGGCATGAAGGTGACGGTTTTGCCGTGCTGTTTGGCGACATTTTTGATGATATATTTAAACCACTGGAGCTTGTCGGCCATGGTGACCATGGTGTCAAAGCGCATGCCGATCTCGCTCTGACCGCCGGTGGCTACTTCGTGGTGGTGGGCGTCAACGGGGATGCCTGCCTCTTGGAGGGTCAGCGCCATCTCCGAGCGAAGATCGTGGAGGCTGTCGTGGGGCGGGACGGGAAAATACCCCCCCTTATGGCCGGGCTTATAGCCCAGGTTGGGCTCTTCGTTACGCCCGGTATTCCAGTTTCCTTCCCTGGAGTCCACGCTGTGGAAGGAGGCGTTGGAATTGAGTTCGTAACGGACGTCATCGAAGACAAAGAATTCGGCTTCCGGTCCAAAATAGGCCGTGTCTGCGATCCCGGTCTGGGTGAGGTAGGCTTCGGCCTTTTGGGCGATATAGCGCGGATCGCGGGTATAAGGCTGGCCGGTGATGGGGTCAAAAATATTGGCGATAAAACTGACGGTTTTATGGGCCGGGAAGGGATCGACCTTGGCGGTGGCCGGATCGGGCCGAAGTTGCATATCCGAGGCCTGGATGGGTTGCCACCCACGTAGGGAGCTTCCATCGAAGCCCAGTCCCTCCTCGAAGGTGCCTTCATCGAGGCTCTCCAGGGGAATGGTCAAGTGTTGCCAGGTGCCGATGAAATCCAGAAATTTGAGGTCGACCATTTTCGCGCCCTGCGTGCGGGCGTAGTCGATGGCCTCGGCGGCGGTGGTGATTGAGTCGTTGGCCATGAGAAGTCTCCAAAAAGATACAAGTAGCAGGGGTTAGCTCAGAGCGTGGAGTCCCGATTCGCCCGTGCGGATGCGAATGGCATCATCGACCGGGGAAACGAAGATTTTACCGTCACCGACGTGCCCGGTGCGGGCGGCCTCGGTGATGGCCTCGACGACTGGATGGACACGCTGATCGTCGACGACGATTTCCACTTTGACGCGCGGCACAAAGTCGACCACGTATTCCGCACCGGGGTAAATCGGAGCTTTTCCTCCCCCCCGGCCAAAGCCTTTGACATCGGAGACGGTCATGCCCTGAACGTCGATCTCCATCAGGGCCTCTTTGACGTCGTCAAGCTTGAAGGGCTTGATGATCGCTTCGACCTTCTTCATCGCCAGCCTCTTGGTGGTCTCATGACGCCCGCGGAGTCATCGCGCGGACCCAAGCGTTTGGTAATCAAATGCGTCGAGACCAAGATGGTAAGCATGACGCCAAGAATTTCCAGCGAAAACTTTTGGCGTCGGTATCGCGGCGTTAGGGGCACGGATGGTTGTCGAATGGGTGGTTGGGCGCTATCTTTTGGGCCGACGTGTTCGGTCACAGACCGAGGGCTGAAATGCCACTGACCCCACCTTATCGAGTGACGTGACATGGTTCGACCTAAGACGGCAGCAGAAAAACAGTCGGAGTTAATCGACAAGGTGCATCATGAGCACGCCCACATGCGCCGCCTATTCGATGATCTGGCAGCCCATTTCGAGGCGATATCGGCAGGTGAATACGACGCCGATAAAAGGGGACAGGTGGTGGCGTCGGCCGCCGAAGATCTAGAGATCGCGCTGGAAGAGATGATGCATCACTTCGATCAGGAAGAGGAAATCTTTTTCGTGGAGATCGAAGAGCGCTTTCCCCATATGGAGGAGTCGGTAAGCCGGTTGGTGGAGGCTCATGAGGAGATGAGCCAGCGAACGCGTTGGCTACAGGAGCAACTCACCCAGGATACGACAAAGATGGTGAGGAATCTGGAGGTGATCGTCGACGTATTGGGGTCCATGGCGGAGTTGGTCGACCGGCACACCCAGGAAGAGACGGCGCTATTTCAGCAAGTTCTCAAAGAGATGCCAGCCGGTGAACAGGACGAGCTATTGGAGAGGATGCGCCAAATTTAAGGTCGGAGCTCAATCCAAGAGCCCCCGTGGGCGGGTATTGGGCGACGGCGCTAAAGGGAAATGATGGATGCGGTGATCGAGAGACCTGAGGGCCGGGACGTAGAGCGGTTGGCCACATTTTTTTATGAGGATATGCAGAACCTGGGGGTCGATACGAGTCTTGCGAGCCAAAAGGAAGTGGCCCAGGGGGTGGTAGAGAGGACGGATCCGCAATGCCAATGCTGGGTTATCCGGCCCACCTCGGGAGGAGAGGCTCAGGGGGTGGTGGTGGCCAATGGCAATTGGTCGATCAAATTCGGGGGGCGGTCGCTGTGGATCGAATCGCTTTATGTCGATCCGAAGGCCCGTCGACGGGGCTACGGTCGGCGCCTTGTGGAGTTCGTTCTGGACTGGGCCGAGGAGCATGGCATCAAAGGTATCGATCTGGAGGCCTATCGCGGGAATACGCCGGCGTCCATATTGTATCGAAGCCTTGGTTTTTATCGACTGGGGAGGGAACGATTTTATTATCGGCTCAGCGGCGAGAGAGAGTATTTATAGATGCTTGAGAATTGGGGAGGGCGAGCTGACCGGGAAGCTGGCGAAGGTAGGTCTTTTGGCCATCAAAGCCCTGGACCAATATATAGGGGCCATCGAATAGGTGAACCACGGCATGGGCGCCGTGTTCATCGTGAGAGACCATATCGTTCATGCAGAAGTGGTGGACGCCGTTGATGCGTTCATTTTCATTGATATGGCTATGACCGGTGAAGACGGCAATGACGTGGGGGTGGTCAGCGATGAGGCGGCGGATGTCCGGGGCGTTATTGATGAAATGGCCCCCCTGTCGAGACAGGCGTTGGTGGCAAAAGATAAGGGTGGGGCGGCGATAGGACCGAAGTTGAAAGCGCAACCACTCCAGTTGCTGCGGGTTCACCCAGGTGTGGAGGTAAGAAAAGTTGCCACTTCGGTAGTGCGCATCGTCGTCAAAGGCGTAGTAGTTGGGATCCAAAAAAATAAACCGGAACCCCTCGTACCCGAAGGCGTGGTAGAGGTCTGTCTGGGCAGAGTGAGCGAGGATATCGTCTTTGCTAAGCCGGTCGAGGTCGTGGTTACCAAGGGCATAGTAACGCGGGGCATCGAGCTTATCGAAGACGGACTCGATGGTCTTCAGGTCGGCGATGGCCTCGTGGCGTGAACTGGTGAGATCCGAGTCCGTATAGTCGCCGCCCATGACGGCAAAGTCGACACGGGCGTGATTCCAGCGGTCCACGGCGCGGCGCAATTTTTCGGTCCCCAGGGAGAAATGGCGACGCAACGACGAGCGTTCGGCGAAGTGGAGGTCCGTCGCGAAGCCAAAACGAATGACGGTGTTAAGAGGCGTGGTAGTGGCTGGATCGCCAACCCAGAGGCGTCGGCCGTCGAAGACCGCTTCCAGGCCCTGAGGGCATTGGATGGGGGTCCAGTCTTGATCGGCGGAGGGGGGGTGATGGCAAGGGTCCTGAACCACGAGGTCTTCGCCACAGCCCATGAGGGTCAGCGACAGTGATGTTCCGAAGAGGCTGGCCAGAAATTGACGACGGTTCATCGGGGGCACACGCACTTGGGAATGTTGATTGGACAACTCTGTTGATCACGGTGTAGGCGGCAAGGGTCGTTGCACGGCAATTGACCTTCAGACTGGTTACGGAGCGCCGGTAGTCAATGGTGTTAAAGGCGCGAAAACCGAGGCTTTCGCTTGACACCTCTGGCGAGGCGCGATTAGCTTGCCCGGTGATTGTGGGCGAAATTTTCCACACTACTTTTACCCATGAATGAGGCCGTGTTGCCATGGCAGTGGAATTCTCAGAACAAGCAGAAGAAAAATTTCAGAACCTCACCGGGCGCTACCCGACCAACTTGGCAGCGCTGCTGCCGGTGCTGCATCTGGCACAAAAAGAGTTTGGATGGATATCCGTTGAGGTGATGGACTACGTGGCTGAGCGCTTGGAAATCGAGCGCAGTCAGGTGTTTCAGACCGCCACCTTTTATACGATGTACGACAAGCAGCCCAAGGGGAAGTGCCACATTCAGGTGTGCACCACGCTGACCTGCGCAGTTGAAGGTGGGTATGGCGTCATCGACTTCTTTGAGGAGGCGTTGGGCATCAAGGTGGGGGAAACCACGCCGGATGGCAACTTCACGTTGTCGGAGGTGGAATGCTTGGCATCTTGCGGGACAGCGCCGATGTTCCAGGCCACCTATGCCGGTGGTGGTAGCGAATATTTTGAGAATCTGGACTCCGATGAGCGGCTCCAAGAGGTGCTCGACGAGTTGAGCGAGAAATTAGATAAGCTTCCCGACCCTCGGACAATGCACTAAGCAAGGGACGCTGGTGGCGTGCCCCGGAAGACGGATTCGGCTCAGGAGAGTGAACGATGAGTGACGAAGAGAAAAACCAAGAGGCAGTGGAACCAGAAGGCGAGCAGGCGGGCGACAAGCAGGTGGTTCCCGGCCCTCGCGACACGGCGTCGAAGATGGACCAGAAGTATTTGAGCCGAAACTTCGACATTCCGAAGGCCTATAATATTGACGTCTATGAGGCCAACGGGGGCTATCGAGCGCTGCGCAAGGCCATGAAGATGGGCGGCGACGAGATCATTGAAGAGGTCAAGAAGTCCAATCTGCGCGGTCGTGGCGGCGCCGGATTTCCCACGGGCATCAAGTGGAGCTTTCTCCCCAAAGAGAGCGATGTGCCGAAATACCTGGTGATCAACGCCGACGAGGGTGAACCGGGCACCTTCAAGGATCGGCAGTTGATGGACAAAGATCCCCACCGACATATTGAGGGATGCATCATCTCAGCCTGGGCGCTGGGGATTCGCTACTGCTATATCTTCGTCCGAGGGGAACTGCAATTTTCTATCGATCGTCTGGAAAACGCCATCGATCAAGCCTATGAGAAAGGATATCTCGGCGAGAATATCCTGGGTAGTGGGTTTGATTTCGATCTCTACGTCCATAAGGGCGCCGGCGCCTATATCTGCGGCGAAGAGACGGGCCTGATCGAGGGGCTTGAAGGGAAAGCTGGAAAACCCCGGATGAAACCTCCCTTCCCAGCGGTGGTCGGCGTTTTCCAGGCACCGACGATCGTCAATAACGTGGAGACCATCTCAGCGATCCCATTTATCATCGAGCACGGTGGTCAGTGGTTTGCCGACATGGGAATAGAGAAGAACGGTGGACCAAAACTCTACGGGGTATCGGGGCCAATCAAGAATCCAGGTGTGTACGAGGCCCCATCGGGGATCACCGTGCGTGAATTGCTGGAGAGCGACCGCTACGGCGGCGGCATGCGCGACGGGCATGAGCTCAAAGCGTTCATCCCCGGAGGATCGTCGTGCGCCGTGTTGAAGCCCGATGCGTTGGACGCCCAGCTGGGCTTTGAGCCAATGATGGAGGCTGGAAGTTCGCTGGGCACGGGATGCATTACCTTCATGGATACCGATACATGCATGGTTCGAGTGGCTGCCCGGTTGGCCCATTTCTATCACCACGAGTCCTGCGGTCAGTGCACGCCCTGCCGTGAGGGATCGGGGTGGGCCGCGAAAGTGTTGGACTCCATTGAGGCCGGGAGAGGTCGAATGGAGGACCTAGAGCTATTGCTGGACATGTGCGACAATATCCAGGGTAATACGATCTGTGCTCTGGGAGACTCCATCGCCATTCCGGTACGAAGCTACCTCAAGGTATTTCCCGAGGAGTTTGAGGACCATATCAAGCGGCGTGGGTGCCCCTACCCAGCCTGGGGACGCAAGGGGAATCAGTCGTCGTCCGTCGACGCTGCGTGAGCCACGCTGAAAAGCCCTTGAAACCGCGTATTCTATAGGAGTACGCGGTTTTTTTATGGGTCTTAGGGGGCGCCACAGTGCCCCAAAAAAAAGCGGGCGTCGATCCATGCCGTTCGCCCTTTGACCTGTTGTGTAAAGTGCGCTATCAGACTGGCGCCCAGTCGGTTAAATGGTGCCTGTGACGGGCCCACCGATATGGGGAGCTCAATATCGCGACGCCCATAGGAGGCGTCGGATGTGACTGAGGACTGGAGTGGATTCATGGGTTTTTGGGAACCCCTATTTTTTTGGATATTCGCCTTTGGGGCGTTGGCGACGAGCTTGGCGGTGGTGGTGCTTAGAAACCCCCTGTATTGCGCCTTGCTATTGATTGCTGACTTTTTCTTCTTCGCCGGCCTTTACGTACTGTTGTCGGCGCATTTTATGGCGGTGGTCCAGGTGTTGGTCTATGGGGGGGCGATTATGGTGCTCTTCCTATTCATCATCATGCTGCTCAATATCCGGGGGCAGACCGTCAAACCCACCAGTTTTCAACTCCACCAAGCCCTCGGGGTGGCCAGTGGACTGGCGTTCTTTGTGCTGGCGGCCAGTGCCATCAGCGCCGTCGTCGACATGGAGGCCGTGGACGACGCCCGGGCGGAGTACGCCCAGGAGTTGGAGCAGGCCGAAGAGGACCAACGGGTGGTATACGAGGTTCAATCGGTGATTCCCGGCGATCCCACGACCGGGTTGCGCCCGCTATACGCCGACTCCAACGAGTGGGCTGTGGAGAGGGCCTATCGCGAACGGCTTCGGGCATGGGACGCCGGCACGATGACGCCAGCCGACGCCAAATACCGCCCCTTTAATCCCGATCGCAGCTACGAGTTGCCTCAGTCGCTCAACCCCTATGTGGTGGAGCCACAGGGCGACGACGCCCACTCGCAGGCCGCGGTAGTACCGGGGCGCAAGGGGCTCTATGGCACGTTTAAGCCGATCAGTATCAAGTTGGTCAATCGTTTCGTTATTCCCTTCGAGCTCACGGCGATCTTGCTGCTCGCCAGCATCATTGGAGCTGTCATCCTGGCCAAGCGTCGGGTGGAATGAGAAGGCATTAATAAGCGGAGCGAAGGCCCGTTTTTTTGTGGATGGAGTATAGGTAATGTCCTGGGAACCAACCCTCGCACATTTTCTGATATTGTCGGCCGCCGTCTTCTCAATCGGGATGGTCGGTGTGATGGTGCGACGCAACGCGCTGATCGTATTCATGAGTATCGAGTTGATGCTCAACTCGGTCAATCTAAGTTTTATTGCGTTTGCACGCTATCGCTTTGAGATGGATGGTCATATTTTTGCCTTCTTTGTCATGGCGGTGGCGGCGGCGGAAGCCGCGGTGGCGCTGGCGATTGTCATCCACCTTTTCCGCCATAAGCGCGGCGTCGGTGTCGATGAACTGCAACAGCTCAAATTCTGAATGCTCGGTCCGCGACGAAGCGGTCAATGAAGTCACCCGTCCGGGTCTGAGTCTCTGGTAAATGGAAAGGCGACGATGGAAACGCTCTACGCCGATGAATTCTACTTTTTGGGCTTGATAGTATTGGCCCCCCTGGTGGGGGCAATCATCAATGGAGTCTTTGGCTCCAAGTTGCCCGACAAGGTCATCCACTGGGTGGCCTGCGGAGCCATGGCTCTGTCCTTTGTCTTTGGGTTGATCAGCCTACAGGGGTTGATTCACCACGCCGAGGGCTATGAAGGGGAGGGTTTTGGGCCGCATCTTAGCTACACGGTCTACGAGTGGATTTTTACAGGTGATCTGAACGCCGAGATCGCCTTCTTATTCGATCCATTGACGGCGGTCATGGTGTTGGTCGTCACGGGCGTGGGCTTTTTGATTCATATCTATTCCATCGGCTATATGGCCGATGATCCTGCGAAATGGCGCTATTTCGCCTATCTGAACCTTTTTGCCTTCGCGATGTTGATGCTCGTGTTGGGCAAGAATCTGCTGGTGACGTTCATCGGCTGGGAGGGTGTTGGCGTCTGTAGTTATCTGTTGATCGGGTTTTGGTTTACCGATGAGCAAAAGGCGCAGGCCGGGCAAAAGGCCTTTATCGTCAATCGAGTTGGGGACTTTTTCTTCCTGCTGGGCATGTTCCTGATCTTCTATATGACGGGGACCCTGGACTTTGTGGAGCTGGGCAATATCGCGATGTCGCAGGACGCGGCACAATTGGCGATGTTGCTACCCATCGCCTTCCCGGCAGGGCTGCTACTCTTTTTGGGTTGCACCGGTAAGAGTGCGCAGATTCCGCTCTATGTGTGGCTGCCAGACGCCATGGCCGGTCCGACACCGGTCAGTGCTCTGATTCACGCGGCGACGATGGTGACGGCCGGCGTCTTCTTGATGGCGCGCATGAATTGGTTCATCACCCTGAGCCCGACACTGATGGCGACCATTGCCATCGTTGGCGGTTTGACGGCGCTATTAGCGGCGACGATGGCGGTGGTGCAAAACGATATCAAAGGCGTTCTGGCCTATTCCACGATCAGTCAACTGGGCTTTATGTTCATGGCCATCGGAGTGGGTGCCTTTACGGCGGCGGTGTTCCACCTGATGACGCACGCCTTTTTCAAGGCTCTCCTGTTTTTGGGGGCCGGAAGCGTCATTCACGGGATGCACCATGAGCAGGATATCCGAAAGATGGGTGGGCTTCGAAAGTTGATGCCCTGGACCCATGCTACATTTGCGGTGGCGACCCTGGCGATTGCCGGCGTGCCCCTATTTGCCGGGTGGTTCTCCAAGGACCTGATTCTATGGAATGCGATTGCCAATACGCATATCACCAACGTGGAAGGCGTGATGGCCTCTATTGGCGAGTCGGCGGACCAGTTGGGTGCGCTGGCGACGAACCTCAGTGCGGAGGCCGTGCCCACGGAAGCGGTGGACCTTGCCAGCGGCGTGGGCGTCAACTGGGCGGTCTATGCCCTGGGCGTGACGACGGCTGGACTGACGGCATTCTATATGTTCCGCCTGTATTTCATGACCTTCTGGGGCGAGTGCCGAGCCGATGAAGAGACGCAGTCTCATATTCATGAGTCGCCGAATACGATGCTCATCCCTCTGGTGGTGCTCGGGTTCCTGTCGGTCGCCGGTGGTTATATCGGTTGGCCTCACTTCGTGCCTCATTATGTGAGCCCAATGCAGGCCATCGATTCCTTCGTGTTTGGTCTGGAGTATTGGCTGGCTGATACGTTCATGATCAGCGATAGCTACCGGATGGTCGGCCGCTTTGGCGACTCTCCCTACTTTGAGGAGTTGATCTCGGCGCTGTTCATCTTTGGCGTGGCGGCGGCGGGCATCGGCCTAGCGTACCTGATGTACGTCAAGCGTCCGGAACTGCCGGGAGTGGTTCACGAACGGGCCAAAAAGATCTACACCGTGTTGATCAACCTGTACTGGGTGGACCAGGCCTACGATAAGGTGTTTGTCCAGCCGACGATTTGGCTCGGAAAAGCGTCCTACTGGTTTGATCGCTACATCATTGCCGGTCTCCTGGTAGGAGGCGTGGCCTTTATGTCCGAGCGGTTGGGTCGGGGGCTGAGCCACCTGCAGAGCGGCAACGTTCAGCGCTACGCAGTTTATATCATATTGGCGACCCTGTTGGTTGTCTTTGCAATCTTCTATGGCATCTGAGGATGCCTCAATGAGCCTGGCGCCCGCTTGGGCGCCAGTGACGTCGAAACCTGGGAAAGATAGCGATGGTTGAGATGCTAAATATAGTCAGCTTATTTTCCTCCCAGCCCATGCTCGCACAGGTGGGTGGCGAAGGGGGCGTACCTTGGCTGACGTTGACGACGTTCGGCCCGTTATTGGGTATTCTGGCGCTGATGTTTATCCCACGGGACCAGGTGGAGGGCCTGCGCAATACGGCGCTGCTGACCACGCTGACCGTATTTGCCATCAGCCTGGGGATCCTGCTTAATTTTGATCCCAGTGTGGCCTGGGAGCAGGGTGCGTTCACGTTCCAGATGACGGAGTCGGCGGAGTGGATTCCGACGCTGGGCATCGAATATAAGTTGGGGGTCGATGGCTTCAGCCTGTGGCTGGTGATGCTGACGACCTTCTTGATGCCCATCGCCGTGCTGTCGACCTATTCGGCGGTGTCGGAATACGTCAAAGAATATATGATCTGCCTGCTCTTTCTTCAGACGGGGATGCTCGGCGCCCTCGTGGCGATGGACGTCTTCCTATTTTATATCTTCTGGGAAGTGATGCTGATTCCGATGTATCTGATCATCGGTATCTGGGGAGGCGAAGAGCGCGTGAAGGCGGCGGTGAAATTCTTCATCTATACGATGGTGGGTTCGCTGCTCATGCTGGTGGCCATCCTCTATGTCTATATGCAGGGCGGGGCGGAGTCCTTCTTGTACTCCCATCTGATGGCGGTGGAGCTGAGCTATACGGAGCAATTCTGGCTATTTACGGCGTTCGCGCTGGCGTTTGCCATCAAGGTGCCGCTATTTCCCTTTCACACGTGGCTTCCCCTGGCGCACGTTCAGGCGCCGACAGCGGGCTCGGTGATTTTGGCGGCCGTGATGCTCAAATTGGGTACGTATGGTCTGATTCGCTATGCGTTCCCCATGTTCCCAGAAGCCTTGCTGACCTATGCCCCCTATATTGCCCTGTTGTCGGTGATCGGTATTGTCTACGGGGCCTTGCTGGCGCTGGTTCAAGACAACGTCAAGAAGCTGGTGGCCTATAGTTCGGTGAGTCACCTGGGCTTTTGCGTCCTCGGTTTGGTGGCCATGACTCCGCAGGGGATGGCCGGAGGCATGTATGTCATGCTGGCCCACGGTGTGGCGACGGGTGGTTTGTTCCTCTGTGTCGGCGTGCTGTACGAGCGGCGGCATAGCAAGATGATCGAAGATTTCGGTGGCGTGGCGAAGGTCATGCCGACCTTTGCGGCGTTATTTGCCATCATCATGTTGGGGTCGGCGGCGTTGCCGGGTCTGGCAGGATTTGTGGGTGAGTTCCTGAGCATCCTCGGCACGTCGAAGAGCCACTTCCTATCCTTCGGTGAGTATGTGTTCTTCCCGGTGGACTCAGAGAGCGGAAGGCTCTTGACCCGACCGGAGACCTATACGGAATTGGTTAACGGCATTGGTGAAGAGGCGGCGGGGCCGGAGTTAACGGCGATGCTATTTGCCGCCGTGGCGACGACAGGCGTGATTTTGGGAGCCGCCTATCTCCTGTGGATGTTTAAGCGGGTGATGTTTGGTGAGGTCACCGATGATAAGGTGGCGAAGATGCCGAAGCTGACCGGCCGAGAGCTGACGGTTCTGCTGCCAATCGTTGCGATGATCATCTTCATGGGGGTCTATCCGAAGTTCTTTATGGGCTATATGGACCCGGCCATCGATCAATACTTGGGCTATATGGACGATGAGGTCAGCCAGGTCATGGAGCGCTACGACGCCGAGGCCGCCCAGGATGACGTTGAGCGACGACCGGTTTATGGCGAGGTGGTCGATGAGCCGCTGGTGCCCGGAAGTGATTGGGTGCCTCAGGGGTCGCTGTGGGAACGCAGCGTTGGCACCGAGCCCAATTGAACGAGCGATATTGCTCGGAGTGATTCACGGCTCTCGCCACGTGGCCTGAGCCATCGAAAAGACAGGTTGATATAGTCATGAATTTGCTGTCCACGATTTCCACATTAGCGCTGTTAACCCCGCCGGAGGGAGCAGAGTTTGTCGCCGTTGTTCCGGCGGCCATCGTGACCCTTGTGGTCATCGGTTTCATTCTGGTGGATGTCTTTCACCGCCAGGGGACTCAGCGAGACTATCTGGCCTATTTTGCCACTTTGGGTATGGCGGTGACTGCGGCCAGTTGCTGGTATCTGTGGGATAGCGGCCTGGAGGCACCCGTATTCTTCGGGATGCTATATTTTGATAATTTCGCGCTTCTCACGGCGGCCGTGGCGTCTGTGGCCGGCGGCTTGGCGATGATGATGTCGCCGCCGTTATTGCAGAGTCATCGGATGGACCGGGGAGAGTATTATCTGCTGATCATGTCCAGCGTGATTGGCATGATTGTCATGGCCGCCGCGGCGGACTTGCTGACGCTCTTTATCGCTCTGGAGTTGATGTCGATCCCCATCTATGTGGTGGCCGGGTTTTTGAGAAAGGACGTCAAGAGCGCGGAAGCGTCGTTGAAATATTTCATCCTTGGTTCGTTGTCAGCGGCAGTGATGCTCTACGGCATCGCCCTGGTATATGGGGCGGCGGGTACGACGAATCTGGAGTTCATCGCTGAGAACCTGGGTTATCTCACTAGCACGGAGCACGACGCCTACCACATGGTGGTCCTGGGGGTTTTGCTGATACTCAGTGGATTTGTGTTCAAGGTGGCCGGTGTGCCGTTTCACGTATGGGCCCCCGATGTGTACGAAGGGAGTCCGACACCAGCTGTGGGCTTTATGGCGACGGCGTTCAAAGTGGTGGCGTTTGCCGCCATGCTGCGAGTATTCACCATCGCGTTTTCTGCAGATCTGCTGCGTGGAGGTCTATTCGGGTTGGGTTGGATCGATGTGGCCTATGTGGTCGCCTTCGCCTCGATGGTACTGGGTAATCTCGTGGCCATCACGCAGAATAATGTCAAACGCATGCTGGCCTATTCGAGCATCGCCCACGCCGGATATTTGATGGTGGGATTCGTGGCGGCGAATACTCACCCGGACTTCTTCTTGCACAATGATGCGTTGCTATTTTACGGCATCGCTTATGTGTTCTCTGTGGTGGCGGCGTTCGGCGTGTTGACTTATTTCGGGCGCAAGGGCGAGGCCGTGACGACCTATGCGGACCTCGGCCAGTTGGGGTTGAAATATCCGGCGATGGGCCTGGTGATGGGCGTCTCGATGTTCTCGGCCGCTGGATTTCCCCCGACGGCAGGATTCCTGGGTAAGTTCTATATCTTCCGCAGCGGAGTCGATGTCTATGGCCAGACCGGTGAGATGGCGATGCTCGTGTTGGTGGTGGCCGGTGTGCTCACGAGTGTAATCGGGGCGTATTATTACCTGAAAGTGCTGGTGTATATGTATATGAAGCCGGCGAAGAGAGAGTTCCAACCGTTGGAGCATCGCGGGATCAAGTGGGCCCTGGCGATTTGCACGGCCATGACGCTATATATCGGGATGTTTCCCTCCCAAACGCTGGACATCACTCGCGATGCGGTGATGGATATGCAAGGGGTGCCTACCTCGGTGGAGCGAACGATCAGTACCGGGGAACGCCAGTTGGAGATGATGTTCCCCGACGACTGAAGGCTCGCTGATGTAGAAGAGCCGTCGCCGTCCCCCCCAGTGGTTTGGGAGGGGCGGCGTTTTTTATTTGGGGGGAAGATGGTCCATTAGCAGGTCGTTGAGTCCCTCTAATGTGGCCAGTTGCTCTGGGTCAACGTCGAAGAGATCAAAGGTGACGCCGCAATCGTCTTGGATAAGAGCGATAAATTCCAGTAGTTGGAGGCTGTCCATCAGGCCGCTGTCGATGAGATGAAGGGTTGAAGATAGCCGAGAGGTGGGGATTCCCTGTTGGTGGAGTAGGGGCTTAATCAGATCGATGAGTGTTGGGTGGAGGGCAGGATCGGGTCTGGTCATGGGCGCTCTCCAGTTGGGGTTGGGGCTTCGGCAATAAGGCATAAGGGATCACGCATGAGCAGGCGCATGGCGTGATGCACGAAGGGCTGGGCTCGACAGGCCAGGAGATGGCCGCGGCCCAGTTGAAATTGGCGTAGTTGGTCGTGGTCTCGCAGGGCCTGTCCCACGGGTGCACAGCGCACCTCGGAGGCCCAGTCGCGTCGTCGAACGAACATTTCGACGGTGCGTCGACGCGCATCCTCACCGCTGATGCAAGTGCCGTGGAAGCGCTTCCAATAGCGGTAGGGGACTTTGACGCGGGACTCCGCCCAGTGGATGAGCGATGCCGCTTCGATGTCACAGCCGATAAAGAGCAGTAGGGCGTTGGCCTGAACAAGGGCATCGAAGGGGCTTCCCGGTCCGAAGGCATCGGGGCTCCATCGGTTGGTAAGGACGGCGGCGTTGGCCCCGCAGGCGGCGATGGATTGGATGGGGTGGGGTGAGCGGATGGCCCTCGGGCGCTGGCGGATATATTCTGCCAGGGCGCCCATTTTCTCGGAGGGGCTATGCTGGCGATGAAATGTGGCACCATCGCAGAAGCTGAAGGTGAAGGTGGGGGCAGCGATCGTGCCTTCGGGCCCCACCGTGGTCGCCAGGGCGTCGTAGAGGACGCGAGGCATATCGGGGATGGCAATGGGCTCCAGGGGGCCAATGTGAAACAGAGAGCTATGGACGAATACGGTGTCGCCTCGAGTGGCGCCAGCGCGGCGGAAGAGCTCGGAGAGCTGCGGCGTAGAGTGGTTCATTGGGTCCCCCGTTGGTCGAGAAGTTGTTGGAGGGCGCGGCGGTCGATCTTGCCGCTGCTATTGGTCGGAAAGGCGTCCACGCGATGAACAGAGCGGGGGACCATATAGCGAGGCAATCGTTGTTTGCAGTCCTTAAGAATGGCGGCATCGGAGGGAGAGCTGCCCTCCGGCGGGGGAGCGAGGACGGCAACAAGGCCACGCGGGGCATCGTCGGCGTAGGGCCACAGGATGGCGACGATATTGGGGTGGCCAACGATGGCCCTCAAATGATGATCCACCTCGGGGAGTTCGACGCGGTGGCCCTGGATCTGGACTTGATGGTCGAGGCGACCGCGGTAGTGAAGGCAGCCCTTGGGATCGCGCTCCACGAGATCGCCTGTGCGATACCATCGATGACCATCGACCCGCACAAAGGCGGCCTCTGTCTTTTCGGGATCCTGCCAGTAGCCAGGACTTAGCTGACTGCCGGCGAGCCATAATTCGCCGGGTTGGCCGTCGACGGTGGGCCGGCCATCGGTTCCGACGACCCGTGTGCGTTGCGTTGGGAAGGCTCGCCCAATGGGCACGATGCCGTGGAGGCATTGCTGAGGGGTGTCCTGAGGACGCCACTGATAGTCGGTGATGGCGATCGTGGCTTCTGTGGGGCCATAGAGGTTATGGATCGTGGAGTTGGGGGCGGCTCGGGACCAGGCGCTGGCAATTCGAGCAGGAAGGGCTTCTCCGCAAAATAGCGACGATTTTAGGCTTGGAAAGGCCGAGGGTTGGAGCTGACCAAGGCGCTCCATGGTCATGGCGGCGGTGGGGACGCTAAACCAGCGCGTGAGTTCCTTTTGGCGGATAAAGCGTCCGGGAGCCAGGCGCTCTGAGGGGCTAAGAGGGACGAGGCAGGCGCCGGCCTGCCAGGTCGAGAAGAGGTCGTGGATCGAGAGATCGAAGGCCAATTTGAAGGTATGGGATACCCGGTCGGTGGGGTCGAGCCGAAAAGATTGCTGGATATGATGGAGATAAGTGGTGGCGTTGAGGTGCGTTATGGGCACCCCCTTGGGCCGACCCGTGCTCCCAGAGGTAAATAAGATGTAGGCCAAGGCCTCAGGGTCGCGGGTGGGCTCTAGATCTCGGTGGCAGTGCGTCAGCGATGATTGGGAGATGAATCGGTGAGTCGGAAATCGCCGAATCAGTGCCGACAGGTTGGCCTCCCCTGGAGCAATGATGCTCAAGGATCGGGCGATCCTGTCCAGAAGATGGGGCAGGTGGTCGATGGAGTGATCATCGACCACCAGGGTGGAGAGCCCGGTGCGCTCGATGATGTCCAGTTGTCTCTCCACTGGAAACGAGGGGTGGACGGGCACAAACGTTTGCGACGTACCGAGAGTGGCCAGAATGCCGGCGTAGGCCCACAGGGTGCGGTCGGCGGCGATGCCGACCATGGGGGACGCCGAGGCGTTGACCGCCTCGATGGCTTCGGCCAGGGTAGCGGCTTTATTGTATAGGGCTTGATAGGACCAGCGTTGGTTTTGGAGCTCCAATGCCGGTCGGTGAGCCCGGTGGGCCGTGGATTTTAGAAAGCCGTCGAGCAGCGATATCATCATAAATTCCCCCAGGTGATGGTCGTCAGTCGTGGGTCGGTGAAAGGCTAGTGAATCGAAGGGAGAGGGCGCTCAATGACGCCTCGCGACTCCAGTCGGTCCAAGAGAGGTAGAAGTTCGTCGGCCGGGGCGTTGATGGCGTCAGCCAATTCCAGGAGGTCATGGTCGCCATCGGCGTAGGCCAGGATATTCTTGATGCGTCGCACGGATTGTCCGCTTCCCCGGGTACTGAGCGTGGGATAGAGCCCCCGTTTTCCCAGTTGGGGCTCGCAGCAGTGGGTGGCCTGGGGCTGGCACCAGCCCTCGAGGATGTCGATGCATCGTCGATGGAGCTCAAATATGCGCTGAAGGCCGGTGGCGGAGATCAGCGAGAGGTCGTCGAGAGAGGTGTGGTACTCCGGGTACTGGCGGTATTTGGAGGCCATGATGGAGACCATGGGCAGGTCGATGCCAGGGCTGCAATATTGGCGCTCATCGCTACCGCGGTCGAGGAAGGAGTAAGCTCGGTGGCCCGGGGCATGGTGGTGGAGCACATGGCGGGCCAGGCGATCCGTCAACGTGTCGCCTCGTCTTGAAGGCACAAAGGAAACGGCCCGTTCGTCGCCGCAGCAGGTCAGTTGAAAGGCCGCCCGGGTGCGTCGCTTCAGTGATTGGCGGTGACGGCTGATATAATAGATGGCGCCAATGGTTTCCGGGCAAAAGACGAAGCGATAGCTCCACTGACGCGAGGGAAGTTGGCGCAGGTATTGGGCGAGGGCGCAGGCCATGACAGGGCCAGAGAGTTCATTATTGGCCATCGTCGGGTGGCAGATATAGGTGGAGAAGAGCACCTCTTTTTCGGAGCGGCCGGGGAGGAGTCCGTCGGCATAGGTCATGGCCCCATCGGAGATCTCGCTGCGTATGACGACGCGATAGTCTCCCGGAGGCAGGGATGCGCGAAGCTGATGGGGGATGCAAAAGCCCCATCGGCGCTCGTAGTAGGAAGTGATATAGGGAATCGCCCGGGGCTGTTCGGGCATTGAGTAGAGGTGGTCGTCGAGCCGTTGGAGAGACATGGTGGTGTCCACAGGGGTGGAGTAGCCGACCAGGTGAAGGGGATTGTCGTGATAATCAGCGATTCGCCGGCCGTCAGGGGTCTCGATATAGGCTTCGTCGACGTTCCATTCCTGGGGGACGGTCCAATCGAAGGCCGAGGTTCCCGAGGGGACTTCGTGGAGTTGGAGCTCCGGTAGGCGCTCTTGGAGGTAGGTCAGGGTACGGCGTACACCATCACCGGTGAGGCTTCGCGGGATGGGAAATAATTCGGTGGCCCATTGATACATGGTTTCGCCAATGGTTGACGGCATGTCTGACTCCCCCACATAGAGATAGTGAATCGGTGTGAGAACAAAAGGTGGTCACGTGGGGCGGCGAGTCCAGTGGGAGGCAAAAAAAAGCCCCGACGAGCGTTCGTCGGGGCCAATCACTGGGGGTCCACACCAAGGGTCACGCAGGAAGCTGAACGTCCAGCTTGAGTGCCAGCTCGCCGTGGAGGACGATGATGTCATCGTGGGCCAGGGCGGCCCGATCGCCGAGGGATAGGGCTTGGTCGTTGAGCTGGGTGGGAGCGTCTGCCAGGACCCAGAGGGTGATGTTTTGGTGCTGCTTAAAAAGCGCCAAGTGGTGACGAGGACCCTGATCATCTGTGAGCCAGGGCGACAGATCAGTGGCCTCCTCGTGGTTCGGGCCTCGACCAAGGATGGTGAGACCATCCTCCAGGTCAATCTGCTCCAGAGCGTTGCCATCTCGGCAGATGACGAGGCTCGGCGGAATGGGAAAGCCACCGGGTGAGGGAAGGGGGTCGACGTCGATGGTGGGTTTCGGGGTTCGCCGCTGAGCAGTGATGGCCGGTGGTGCCGGCGATTCCTCGGTGGAGGTGGGGAGTTCCTCGTCGAGGTCTTCGTCAGCGCTCTGGGGTTCTGGGGTGCCTTCGGGGTCGTCGTCGACGGTCTCGGGGGCTACTGAAGTCTCCTCATCGAGGGGGTGGGGATCATCGAAGGCGTCAACGGGCTCGGCGGATACCGCGGTCTCCTCATCGAGGGGTTGGGGATCATCAAAGGCGTCGACGGGCTCGGCGGACGCCGCCGTCTCTTCGTCCAAGGGTTGGACGTCGTCGAAGGCGTCGACGGGCTCAGCGGACACCGCGGTCTCCTCATCCAGGGGTTGGACGTCGTCGATGGCCTCCATCGCGTCTCCCTGCGGTGGCGCGTCATCGGACCACTGATTGTCATCGATGGCGGTGGCTTCATCGCCGATGGGATCGACCTCGGCGGGGGGAATTGACTCCTCGGGCCAGACCGCATCGTCGGCCGCCAGGGCATCCTCCTGCGCCACCGCTTCGTCCTGCGCGGCGTCATCCAACGATTGCGGGGCGTCTTCGGCCTGAGTTTGGTCCTTCTCGTCGCTCATCGTCGTTCTCCCGGTGAGAGAGGGTAGAAAGGTTGGTGGGCCTTAAGGGTAACCGAGTTCAAGGCCATCGTATAGTCAATCCTCGTAGGGGGAAGAGTCGACCAGGACTTCTCGGGGTTTGCAGCCATCGGAGGGGCCGACGATATTCTCGCGCTCCATCATATCAACCATGCGCGCGGCGCGGTTGTAGCCGACGCGCAATTTGCGCTGGAGCATGGAAATCGAGGCGCGATCGTTGTCGACCACGAGCCGGATGGCCTGTTCATAATACTCGTCTTTTTCCTGCTCCGGCAGCCCCACTTCTCCTTCGTCGCCGGCGTTGAGAATCTCGTCGTTATAGTTGGGGTCGCCCTGGTCTTTGAGAAAGTCGACGATTTTGGTGATCTCGCGTTCCGAAATATAGGCCCCGTGGGTTCGCTGAAGGAAGGAGGTGCCGGGAGGGACGAAGAGCATGTCGCCATTGCCCAGGAGGTTTTCGGCGCCGTTATTGTCCAGCACGACTCGGCTGTCGGTTTTGCTGGTGACGCGCAGGGCCAGGCGGGTGGGAAAGTTGGCCTTGATGAGGCCGGTGATGACGTCGGTGGAGGGCCGCTGGGTGGCGAGGATGATGTGAATGCCGGCGGCCCGGGCTTTCTGAGCCAGTCGGGCGACGGCGGTCTCCACATCTTTGGAGGCCGTCATCATCAGGTCGGCAAATTCATCGATGATCACGACGATATGGGGCATGTGGCGATGCTCCGGTTCACCATCGGCGTCGATGCCCAGGGCTTCCAAGGCCGGCGATTCATCGAGGCCGTTGAGCTGATCGAGCTCCGCCTGCTTGGTATATTTTTCGACGCGCTCATTATAGCCGTCGATATTGCGGACGCTCATATCGGCCAGGGCCTGGTAGCGACGCTCCATCTCTTGAACGGTCCAGTTGAGGGCCACCGTGGCTTGTTTGGGGTCGGTGACCACGGGCAATAGGAGATGAGGGATGTCCTCATAGATGTTGAATTCCAACATCTTGGGGTCGACCATGATCAGCCGCACGTCGTCTGGGGAATGTTTGTAGAGGAGGCTACAGACCATGGTGTTGACGGCCACGGACTTACCCGAGCCAGTTGCGCCGGCGACCAGAAGGTGAGGCATGCGAGCCAGGTCGGCGATGACGGGGCTTCCCTCGGTGTCCTTTCCGAGAGCCAGGGGAAGGCTCATGTCGTCGTTTTCGACAAAGGCCTCGTCGGCAATGATCTCTTTTAAGTAGACCATCTCGCGCTCTTCGTTGGGGACCTCGATACCGACGACGCCCTTTCCGGGAATGGGAGCGACGATACGAACACTTCGAGCGGCCAGAGCCATGGCCAGGTCGTCGGCGAGGTTTGCAATTTTGGAGATCTTGACCCCTGGGGCAGGTTCAAATTCGAACATGGTGATGACGGGGCCGGGGCAAATTTCGACGATGGAGCCCTCGACGCGAAAATCCGCAAGGGTTTGTTCGATATCGGCGGCCATCTCGCGGAGGGCGTCGCCGTTGACGGTGACGTCATCGTTTCGGTCAAAGTTCAAAAAGCTAATGGGAGGCAGATCGTAATTGCCCTTTTTCTTGGGTTTGAAGAGGACGCCATCGTCGTCATTGACGAGAAGTTCCTCTTTTTGCCGCGATTTTTTCTTGGCCTCGCTCTCCACGATCTGAGGACCAAAGGAGGCGGCGTCGCCATCGAGTACCTCCGGGTTGGATTCGCGGGTCATATCGATGACCTGAGAATCGGAGACGTCATGAACGGTGGTAGTAGAAGTATCGGAATCGACGCCATTGATGGGGATCGGGGTCTTCTCGAGTTCTTCCTCCGTGGGGGCGGGCTCTCCCATCTCCCAATCGTCGGGGTCGGTATCCTCGCTGGAGGGGTTGGTCTGCGAGGTGGTTTTGGACTCCGGAGGATCGGTCTGACCGTCAGTATCGCCGTTTTGCAATCGACTCTTGAAGAGACGTGAGAGGCGACCGGCGATCTTTCGGTCCACCTCTTCGTCGACGCGTTCATCGAAGTCCTCGGCCTCTGGGCGAAGAGGAGCCACGGATTGCTGGGCTTCTTTGCGAGCCTGCTCGGAGATGGAGAGTTCCTCGCCGGCCAATAGTTTTCGGCGCTCCTCGCGGTACTTTTCCTTGAAGCGCTTTCGCACTTCCCACTTGTGACGAGCCCAATCGGCGCTGCGGTGAATCCCGGCGAGCCCGGTGCGCACGATGGCGCCGGGGCGAAGCGAAGTGACGAGGGCGGTGCCCATGATGAGACCGCAACTGGCGATAATGGAGGCGCCGACAGTGCCAAAGAGGCCGCGGAGAAGTTCGCCGCTGAAGTCGCCGACCCATCCGCCAGGCGGTTGGCCAAAGATGGTATGATCGACGAGCCACAGGTGGCCGAGGATGGTGCCGGTGAGCACGAAGAGGGCCTGACCGATGATCTCTCCGGCGCTGGCTTCGATGCTGCGTCCCACGAGAAGCGAGACGCCGAAATACCACAGCAAGGCGTTGAGGAAGAACGCACCGATGCCAAAGATGGAGAGGAGGGCGTCGCCGATATGAACGCCGGCCGGTCCGATCAGGTTGTCCGGCGTGCCCTCGGTCAGTGCGAGGTCATCGGGGGAGAAGCTGATAAGGGCCAGCAGGATCACCAGGGCGGCGGCGATGAGCACCAGCCCCCCCAGTTCACGCTGAAGTCCAAAAGATGTCGGTTTGGGATCGGTCTTGGAAGCCGATTTGCTCTTGGCCGCCATGAGGCCCTCCGTGGCAATAATCCGTGGCACGATCAGGGGACGCGTAGTGGTAACGGCGAGGGGCCGAGCATCCGTGCCGGGCCGTTGGGTCGCCGAATCGCAGGCATCCATCGAGATCTGGTCACCATCCACCCTAGCAGGCGCCGGGCGGGGCGCAAACTTTTTTGCAGTCCCGGGGACCAACGCCGACGGACCACGTCAATAGCGATGGGAATAAGCCTTTTGGGGCATTGCGTTAACCCGGTGTCAAGAGGATAGCCAAAATAATTGGATGGGACGCTTGAAAGTTGCTGGGATTTATATGTAGAGTCCGGGCGCCGCGTCTCGTGAAAGTTGCTTGACACTCGATGAAGCAATGGGGATCGCCTCGGTTAGTGGTGATTGGATCGTGAGGAGCAGACGTCACATCGGAATACGATCGCGGCGGACATCGAATAAGTTCGGTACTTCGCAACACCAACAAAGAAGTATCAGTCGTAATATAACGCCAGCCGAGTTAGGACCATGATCAAGGATTTGGACAAACTTCGCAATATCGGGATTTCAGCCCATATCGACTCCGGAAAGACGACCCTGTCGGAGCGAATTCTGTTCTATACGGGACGGATTCACAAAATTCAGGAGGTTCGAGGCAAGGAGGGCGATGGTGCCAAGATGGACCATATGGAACTGGAGAAGGAAAAAGGCATCACGATCCAGTCCGCTGCCACCTATACTACGTGGGGCGACCACTCCATCAACCTGATCGACACGCCCGGTCACGTCGATTTCACCATTGAGGTGGAGCGGGCCCTGCGCGTGCTCGACGGAGGGGTATTGGTGCTATGCTCGGTGTCGGGTGTCCAGTCTCAGTCCATCACGGTGGACCGACAGCTTCGTCGCTACGAAGTGCCCAATATTGCCTTCATCAACAAATGCGACCGGGCCGGTGCCGATCCTCTGGGCGTGGTCCAGGAATTGCGCGATGAGCTCAAGCACAACGCCCATCCCCTGCAGTTGCCCATCGGGTTGGAAGACCGCCACGAAGGTGTGATCGACTTGTTGACGATGGAGGCCATCTACTTTGATGGGGAACATGGCGAAAAGGTTCGCCGAGACGATATCCCCGAGGAGTTGGTGGAAGACGCCAAAGCTCAGCGCGAAAAGCTGGTGGAGGCCATCGCCGATCTGGATGACGAAATCGCCATGGCCTATCTGGAAGGCGAAGAAGTGACGGCCGAGATGCTTCAGCCGGCGATTCGCCGAGAGACTCTGGCTCGCAATCTGACGCCCGTGCTGATGGGGTCGGCACTGAAAAACCGCGGCGTTCAGCCCTTGTTGGATGCCGTCGTCGATTACCTCCCCTCTCCGCTGGAGATGGAGTATGAGGCCATGGATCGAGACGACGAAGAAGAGATCGTCGAACTCTATCCCGACGAGGAAAAGCCGCTGGTGATGCTGGCCTTCAAATT
The DNA here is from genome assembly GCA_964566695.1 of uncultured Bradymonadales bacterium. Lineage (GTDB taxonomy): Bacteria > Myxococcota_A > Bradymonadia > Bradymonadales > Bradymonadaceae > SLJM01. Next base: position 68,095 of record CAZMJS010000001.1, on the reverse strand, counting down.
GGAGGACGGACGCTACGGGCAGCTGACCTATTGTAGGATCTATCAGGGAACCCTGGAGAAGGGGATGGATATCTACAATATGCAAGACGAGAAGAAGCATAAGGTGGGCCGCCTGGTTCGCATGCACTCCGAAGAGATGCATGAGATCGAGGAAGCCAAGGCCGGCGATATCGTCGCCCTCTTCGGCATCGACTGCGCCAGCGGTGATACCTTCACCGACGGTGAGGTGGATGTGACGATGACCTCCATCTATGTGCCGGAGCCGGTGATTACCTTCGCCGTGGCGCCCAAGAGCACCGAGGATTACCAAAACTTCTCGAAAGCGCTCAACCGCTTCTCCAAAGAAGATCCGACCTTCCAGGTGTCCCGTGACGAAGAGAGCGGTCAGACCATCATCGGTGGGATGGGCGAACTTCACCTGCAGGTCTATATCGAGCGGATTCGCCGCGAATACGACGCCGAGATCGAGGTTGGCGAACCGCAGGTGGCTTATCGAGAGACGATCACCAGCCACACTGAATTCGATCACACCCTCAAGAAGCAGACCGGTGGTTCCGGTCAGTACGCGCGGGTCATCGGCTACCTGGAGCCCCTGGATGCCGACTCCGAAGAGGAGTACGAGTTCGTCAATGATATTCGCGGTGGCGTCATTCCCCGTGATTATCAGCCGGCCTGTGACAAAGGATTTCAGGACGCCATGGAGGAAGGTGGCCTGATCGGATTCCCCGTGGTCAATGTCCGAGCCTGCATTAATGATGGTGATAACCACGCCGTAGACTCATCGGATATGGCGTTCCGTATCGCGTCGCGCCAGGCTTTTAAGGCGGCCTATCGAAAGGCTAACCCGGTGATTCTGGAGCCGATCATGAAGGTCGAGGTGGAGTGCCCGGAAGAGTTTTCGGGATCCGTGCTCGGCGGCATCAACCGACGCCGTGGAATGATCAAGGGCTCCAAAACCCGTCAGGGCTACGCCATCATCACGGCGGACGTGCCGCTGAGCGAGATGTTCGGTTATTCCAGCAGCCTGCGTTCAGCGACGCAGGGCAAGGCGGAGTTCAGCATGGAGTTCGAGAAATATGAGCCCGTGCCGTCTCAGATTCAGCAGGAGCTGATCGAAGAGAAGGAGCGCGAGGCCAACTGAGATGGCTCACGGGGTGGAGTTGACCCCGGGCCTCAGTGATGGCTAAAAGGTAGCGCCTCTCCGGCGGTTTTCGGGGAGGCGCTATTTTTGTATGTTGACTCTCCTAATGGACATTAGCGATATCGGTGGTTGAGTATGAGTGAAGATAGTAGTGGGGCAATAGATCTGGAATCTGTGAGTTCGGGGACCGAGGTATTCGGGCTCTGGGGCTCGCTTCGCCAGGGGTCGTTAAACGGTAAGTTGGTCCGTGAAGTTGCCGGTTTGGCAAAGGAACTTGGCGACGTGGAAGTAAGGACCGAGGGATTGGGGGCATTCGATATGCCGCTGTACAACGCCGATCGCCAGCGCGAAGAGGGGTTTCCCGAGGGAGCCGACCGCCTCAAGGAGCGCTTGGACGGGGCAGACGCTCTGATCTTTGGGCTCCCCGAATATAATCACTCCATTCCCGGCGCATTTAAAAATGCCGTCGATTGGTTATCTCGCTATCGGCCGCGCACACCATTTGCCGAAAAGCCCATCCTATTGGTGTCGGCGGCGAAATCGATCGTCGGCGGCCAGCGAGGATTGCAGCAAAGTCATGTTCCCCTGCAAGCACTGGGGGCCCACGTCTATCCGAGCGTCTTCGGCTTGAGCATGGCCCAGAATGCCTTCGATGAGCAGGGCCATCTCGTCAACGAGGATATCCGCCATGATCTCAAGCGATTGGTGGAAGGGTTCCTGAGTTTCGGCGCTCGCCTATGACGCTTCTCATCCTATTTGCAGCATTGGCGCTGGGGACGTCTTTTTTGTGCTCCATTCTGGAGTCCGTTCTGTTAAGTGTGACCCCATCGTTTGTCGCCGCTAAACAGGCGGAAGACGACCCGGTGGGGCATCGGCTGAGGCGCTTAAAAGATGATATCGATCGCTCCTTGGCGTCCATTCTGAGCGTGAATACCATCGCCAATACGGTGGGAGCCGTGGGGGTGGGGGCCCAAGCCCAGACGATCTGGGGAGAGGCCTATGTGGCGGTGGTGTCGGGGCTATTAACGCTGGGGATTTTGTATATCTCGGAGATCATCCCCAAGACGCTGGGGGCGACCCACTGGCGGCTATTGGCTCCCTGGATGGCTCGCATTCTGCCGGTGCTCCAGATCTTGGTGTACCCCCTGGTGTTCTTGGCCCAGGGCTTGATGAATGCGCTGGCGCCCGAAGAGGCCCCACCGCAGCTTAGCCGCGAAGAGATGACGGCGATGACGGAGTTGGGCTTTGAGGAAGGGGTGGTGGCCCGAGGAGAGTCTCATCTCTTGCAGAATATCCTTCGGTTCGGAGGACTCCGAGTAAACGATATCATGACGCCGCGGACGGTGATCCATGCTGTGGAGGAATCGTCGACAGTCCGGGAGTTTATGAGGGCTCATCCCGATCCGGTGTTCTCACGCATCCCGGTCTTTCGCGGGCAAACCGACAATATGGTGGGATATGTGCTCAAGACGGACCTGTTATTGGAGATGGCCAAGGACCGTTTTGAGACGGAGATGAGTGACCTGGTCCGCGAGATCATCTATGTGCCGGAGCAGCAATCGGTAAGGGAGCTATTCGAGCAGTTGATCACGGAGCATCAGCATATCGCCCTGGTGGTCGATGAATATGGGGGCATTGCGGGGGTGGTGACGATGGAAGATGTGGTGGAGACACTCCTGGGGTTGGAGATCGTCGATGAGTCGGACGTGGAGCAAGACATGCGCGAATTGGCGCGCAAGCAGTGGCGCGAGAGAGCTCGCAAGATGGGGATTGAGCCCGATGAGTTCGAATTGCGCGATCCCGAGGGGCCGGAAGATATGCTGGAAGGGGGAGAATCCGAACAACCGGTGTCCGGATAGTTCGTTAAGGCCGTGGACAGACGAGGAAAAAGCAAAGGGCCTCTCGCAAGAGAGGCCCTTTGATATGGGGCGTAAAGGCGTTTGAATTAGAATTGGTAGCCAGCGGCCACCATGGCGAACATGCCGCCAAGTCCGGCATCACCGCCGAGGAAGGCCGGTCCGTTGGTCACGAAGCCGTGCTGGAAGACGCCGTCCAGGGTGAAATCACCGGTGGCCACGCCGACGCCGGCGTTCCAGCCGAAGGCACCGCTTCGGCTGCTGCTGACGGTGTCATCGCGGCTGGTGTCCTCGACATCGGCTTCCGCGCGGGTGCGGTCGAATTGGAAGCTATATTGCATGCCCGTTCGGAAGTGCAGCCAGTGACGGATGTCGATCTCGGTGGAGACGTGAACCCCGGGAAAGAGGATATTTGTGCTGATATTTCGGTCCAGATCCTCGTCGGTATCGGGATTGGTGGAGTTTCGCTGGTAGCCCAGGACTCCGTAGGCGGCGACGACGGCGTCGTCGGTGTGGTAGACGGGACCGGCACCGGCCAGAGCCATCAGATTGCTGGTGCGAGCCGTGGAGCCCTCTTCATCCTCGGCGAAGTCCCAACCGGTGGTGCTATCGCTGGAATAGGTGATGTCGCCGATGATGCCCAGATCCATGTCGTCGTTCATGGGATTGAAGACGCGGGCCGACAGGCCAATATTGGTGGCCGATTCCTTGGGGTACTCCGCGGAATCGTCGTCCGAGGTCTCGTCGGTGATGCCAACGCGAACGTGCTGGAGGGTGGCGCTAGTGTCGATGCGCATGTCGTCGTCGATGGTATAGCCGATGGTGGCACCCAGAAGGTTCGTGGACTCCCCAGTCGTTTCGTCGTCCAGGTTGGTGTCCTTATCGACGTTTTGGCCAAGCGATAGTCGAGCGCCGAGGAGGCCGCCGCCCAGATCGGTGCTGGCGAAGAGGTCAGCCATGACGAAGGGGTCGGGGCCGTCGGTGGGGTTGTCGATGCCAGGCATCAAAAAGCCAGCAGCATTGCCTGGGACGCCGAAAAAGTTCGGCATGGTTGTCAGATCCCCGCGGGAGAGTCCGACACCGAAGGTCAATTCCTCATCGCCGAAGAGGGCGAGACCGGAACCCATGTTCTGGGCAGGGCCGTACTCAAAGCTGAGCAGGCGGCTGTACTCCACACCGAGCTGCGGATAGAGATAGATGTCATTTTTGTCGGTGATCAACCGACTGTCGTTGAGGCTCGTGCTGCGAGCGGCCTCGGCTTCGGGGACCGTCGTCAGGGCGACAGCGCCCATGGCGCCAGCGGCGAGTATAAGAGTGCTAAGCTTTTTCATCACTGTTCTCCGTCCATTGAAAACAACCGTATAAGTGCGTGCTAAGAACCCAATATCGATAGGTGTTTTCACCCCGTGAGGTGGTCGCACGCACAGGGTTCTTAGCCAGATTGATGGCGGAAATCAAATTAATTTATTCGTTTTTTTGAAAGGGGGACCAAAGGTGCGCACAATGGGTCAATAGAAAGCGGAGAGGGCGGCTTGCCGTCGGTGGTGACGACGTCCAAAGCAAGAGATTGGAAAGGGTTTGGAGGAGAGGCGATGGCGACGAAATTAGGGCTGGTATCGGACACCCACGGGTACTTGGATCCGGATCTGGTAGAGACCTTTCGAGATCAAGGGGTGGACCGGATCATTCACGCCGGAGATATCGGGCAGCCCGATGTCTTGGAAGAGTTAGAGGCCGTGGCGCCCGTGACGGCGGTGCGCGGAAATATCGATGGTGGTCAATTGAGATTTCTTCCCCTGGAGGAGATTATCGAGGTGGAGGGGATACGGGTGGCCGTGCTCCATATCGCCGGGTCGCCGAAACGGCCGCGGAAGGCGGCCCGCTCACTATTGCGCCGCGAAGCCCCGGATGTACTAGTGGTGGGTCATAGTCATATTGCCGTGGTGGGAAAGGTGGGCGATACACTATGGATTAACCCGGGAGCTGCTGGCCGTCAGGGGTTTCATCACCAGCGTTTGGCGGCACTGCTGGACGTCGAGGAGTGCGGTGAGCTATCGCTTAAGAGGGTGATCCTGGGCCCCCGGAGCCGTCAGGGTTAAGGGAGGCGCCGAAAGCGGGCGAGCCACTCGTTGCCTTGCCGACCTTCGTGACTGAGCTCCGGGTCGACGGGGTCCATGGAAAGAAGCTCAAAGTCATCCTGGAGAAGCTGCCGGGTTTCCCGGGGAACGACGGGAAAGGGAGGGCCGTCGAGCATCATTTGTTCAAATTTTTTGGGGTCTTCGATAACTGGGAAGAGCAGGGCTACAAGTTGGCCTCCCGGTCGGATCAAGCGCGCCATTTTGCGGGCCCAGGCCGGGCGCTTCTCTGGCTTGATCGCGCAAAAAAAGGTGTAGTCCCAGACCATGTCGAAGGCGGACGCTGGTCGGAACTCGAAAAAGTCGCCCAGGCGATAGTCGACGTGGTCGGGATCGGCGGGGCTTTGAGAGAGGATACGCTGGAAGCGCTCTTTGGCCGTGGGGGCACCGTCGAGACCGATGGCCTGACGACCGGGGGATGCCAGGGTCAATAGATCGTAGCCCGAGCCGCACCCGGGCACGAGGGCCCTCCCCTCGGGGAGTTGGTTGGAGGCGGTGAGTTGGTGGAGAATGGGGGAGGAGTCGCCAGCATCCCAGCCAGTGCGTCCCTCTTGCCAGGCTTCTTCCCATTTTGACATAACTGCTCCGCATCACGAGGGGTAAAACGACGGCAACAAAATGGCAAAGGGTCCGTCGCCAATAGGTTGTCAGCCCGGTTTTTTAAGGGGTGAAGGACGAAGCTGCTCCAGCGCAGAGTCGTCGATGGCATCTTCATGGTGGGCGATGATGACAGTGCCCACGGTATCACTCCAAACGTTGACCATGGTGCGAGCCATATCCAAAGGTCTATCGACAGCCCATAGAAGGGCGATCAGCTCCAGGGGGAGGCCCACGGCCTCGAAAATGATCACCATCATCACCAGTCCGGCGTGTGGAATGCCTGCCGCTCCGATGCTGACGAGTAAGGCCAACACCACGATGGTCAGTTGGGTCCCGAAGGTCAAGACGAAATCGGGATGAATGGCGGCGTACATCTGGGCGATAAATAAGACGGCGATGCATTCGTAGAGGGCGGTGCCGTCCATATTGATGGTGGCGCCAAGGGGAAGCACGAACCCACCCACTCGATTGTCGACCCCCACGCGTTGCTCTGTTTGTTCGAGGGTCACGCCGAGGGTGCCGGCGCTGGAGGCTGTCGAGAAGGCGGTGACAAGGGTGGCTGCCATGGCGTGCATGACCAGGTAGGGGTTTCGCCTGGTCAGGAGCCATAGGGCTAAGGGTAGGACGACGGCAAAGTGGATGGCCAGGGCGGCGGCGACTGTCAGCGCATAGCCGGCGACGCCCCACAGAATGTCGGGGCCAGTGGTGGCCAGCAAGCGCGCGATGAGGGCAGCGATGCCCACAGGAGCGAGTGCGATGACAAAGAGGGTCATCTTCAGCATCACCTCAAAGACCGCCTGAAAAAAGCCGTCGATGCGCTGGCGGTGCTCATCGGCCACCAGCAGGGTGAAGATCCCGAAGAGTAGGGAGAAGAAAATCAGCGGAAGCAGGTCGAAGTTGGCGGCCGCCTCCACGACATTGGGAGGGATCAGGGACAATAACATATCCCAGATGCCGCTTGGCTCGGGGAGATCGACATCGTCAATATTTAGCGGAAGCTCTACCGCCTCGCCGGGCCGAATGAGGTTGACCAAGAGGAGACCGGTGAGGATCGCGAGAAAGCTGGAGGTGATATACCAAAGGCCAGCGCGAGTGCCGATGCGGCGCAGTCGGGAGAAGTCCCGCATCTGAGTGACGCCGCAGATCAGAGAGGCCACCACCAGGGGAATGACCACCATCTGTAAGAGGGCCAAGAAGAGTTCCGCGATGCCGTTGGCCAGGCCACCGCCGAAGGTCTGTTTAAAGAGCGATTGCAACTCGGCGCGGACGGCCTGGGACTCGGCGACCAGTTCGGCCTCGCTATAATCATCGCCCAGTACATGGGTGCGGGCTTGCTCTAGGAGAAGGTCGTAATGCGATTCATGCAGGTAGAGCCCCCATGCGAGGCCGGCGATCATGCCCACCAGAATCCACCAGTGAAGCTTGATGGAGCGAGCGAGGTCGACGAGGCGATTCATGGGGGCTCACTTTTGCTCAATTACTTAGCTGTTTGGCGATCAGGTGGTCCACCGATAGTTTTCCGGGACCGGTGAAGATGAACATAAGATAGGTGGTGGCGAAGAAGAGGGCCAACTCATAATCGCTGAAAGGATCGCCCCAGGCAACGGCATGGGCATAAGCGGCCACGAGCATCGTAAATAGCAAGGGGATGGCGATGACGCGGGTGAAGAGACCGATGATGAGGAAGATCGAGAGAAAAAACTCAGCGCCGCCGGCCAATGCCAGACTCAGCGAGGAGCCGATGCCCAGGGGGTCGGGGAAGGAGTCAGCTCGTTCGGCGAAATCAAATACTTTATCCTTGCCGTGGAACCAGAGCATCACGAAGCCGGCCCAGATACGCATGATCAGGAGGCCGATATCGGTGAGTTTGGCTCGAATGTCGTCGCTAATCTTGTGTTCCATGGGGACTTCCCGGTGTGAGATACGTCATATCAGGTCGAAGAATACACAACGCGGTGAATATGGAACGGTAGTCCGATGGGTCAAGTGGTTGGGATCCCATCATTGGGCCCTTGCAGGATGGAGGGACAATCCATATGCTCCAAATTACTTTGTTAGTGTTCGCTTACAAGGCACCGAGGAGGAGCGCATGGCCAAGATCAATGAGAAGATGCGAAAGCTGGTGGCGGAGTTGGAAGAGAAACGCCAAGAGGCCCTTAAAATGGGCGGTGAGAAACGGGTGAAGAGGCAGCACGATCGCGGGAAGATGGATGCCCGTCAGCGCGTGGATTACCTATTCGATGAGGATACGTTCACCGAGTTCGGGCAACACGCCTTTTTTCACTCCAACGGCGAGCCGGTATCTCAGGATGACGTGCGTTCGCCGGCCGATGGGGTGATCACGGGCTTTGGCAAGATCCACGGCCGGGTCGCCGTGTGCGCAGCCTACGATTTCACGGTGCTCGGCGGGTCGATCGGCGATATCAGTGAGCGAAAAGTGACGCGGTGTCGCGAGTTCGCGCTCAAAAATCGGGTGCCCATGATCTGGCTGATCGACTCGGCGGGGGCCCGGGTGCACGGTGGGTCGGGGATCAATGGGGAACAGATCTCGTTATTTGCCGATTCGGGCTATCTCTTCCGGGAGCAGGTGACGATGAGCGGCGTGGTGCCTCAGGTGGCGGCCATGGTGGGTCCCGGGGCAGCGGGCACGGCTTATATTCCGGGCCTCGCCGACTATGTGCCCATGGTCAAGGGGACGAGTTCCATGGCGTTGGGTGGACCACCGCTGGTCAAGGCGGCGGTGGGGGAGGATGTGGATGAGCAGGATCTGGGAGGTGCCAAAATCCACAACAAACACTCCGGGGTGGCCGACAAGATGTTCGATTCCGACGAGGAGTGCCTGGACTCCATTCGGGAGTATTTGAGCTATTTTCCGAATCACTGTCAGGAAGGGCCGCCGAAGATCCACGCTGACTTCGAGGAAGATCCCGATCGCGATGAGGGGGGTGAGGTGCGCGAGACCCTGCTTGACGTGTTGCCGGAGCAAAAAAGGCGGGCCTATGACATGCACGATATTATCGAGGCCATCGTCGACGGCGGCGAGCACTTCGAGATGAAGCCAAAATTTGCCCGCAATATCATCACGACCTTTGCCCGTATCGGCGGGCGGCCCGTGGGCATCGTGGGAAATAACCCCAAGTTTTGGGGAGGGGTGCTCAATAACGACGCCGCCGACAAGGCAGCGCGCTTCGTCAACCTTTGCAATAGCTTCAACATCCCTCTTGTATTCCTGCAGGATGTGCCGGGCTTTATGATTGGCAGCAAGGTGGAAAAGGAGGGCATCATTCGCCACGGTGCCAAAATGCTCTTTGAGGTAGCCCGAGCGACGGTTCCCAAGATCACGGTGTTGGTGCGGAAGGCCTATGGGGCGGGCTATTATGTGATGTGCGGCAAGGCCTACGAGCCAGATCTCTTGGTGGCCTGGCCGACCGCCGAAATCAGCGTCATGGGTGCCGAGGGGATGGTGTCGATCTTTGCCCGAAAGATGTTGGAGGGCAATCCCAACGCCGACGAGATGAAGCAGCAATTGGTCGATGCCATCGAGCCCTATATCGACATCTATAAAGTGGCCGGTCGAGGCCTGATCGATGAGGTTATCGATCCCCGCGAGACCCGTGATTATATCATGGCCGGATTGGAGCTGGCGAAGAATAAGACCGTGGAGCGCCCGGCGAGAAAGTGCGGAGTGCGCCCGGTATGATGGAGGGTGGGGCGCCGCGGTCAGTCTAGGCTGACCGTGGCGTCGTCGGCGTCGCGAGCGCAAGCACGATTGCCGTCGACGTCATAGGCGCAGACTTCATAGTGAATAAATTCGGTGAAAGCAGGGGGGTCGTAGATACAGTAGCCCGCCAAGCATTGGGCACCGGACATGGTATGTTCGCAGGCGTGCGCTCCCGGCTGGCCATCGAGGTCGCTGAGGTCGCAGTCAGCCAAGTGGTCGACCACGCCGCTGCCGGTGAAGTGCGCTCGGACCACCAGAGAGGTCGTACCGAATCCGTAGTCCGCCGACAGGCTGATGGTTTGAGCCACCTGGGGGTCAATGGTGTCCGGGGTGACGCTCAGTGCGGAGGGGGCCTCGGGATTGGTAATTACGCGAGCCGTTAAAGAACTGCTCTGGGCGGGGGGCTGATCATTGGTTGCCGACAGTTGGACGCAAAAATTCGAGGCACGCTCGGTCAAGGAGGCTTCGCCAGAGAAGGAGGTCATGGCGTCGGATGCTGACGATGAACCATCATCGCTAATGTCGATGATGCTCCAGTCGCTGCTAGACTGAGGGCAGGAGCTTCCATCGGCATCGGCGACCATGAGTTCGAGAGGGGGGTTGTCCAGATCCTCAAAGGTGGCGAGTTTTTGAGCCTCAAATTGGATAACGAAGCTTCCTGCCGACTGCGATAAGGGCCCATGCGTGGCGTCTTCTCCGTTGATGGTCAGGGTTGGAAAGGCCGGACCAAAAAACGCGGTGACCTCGTGGCTGTGGCTGCCAAATTGGTTGGTCGCTGAGAGGGTCCAGGTCGTGGTCGACGAGATATCCTCCAGGGTTATATCGCCGTCCTCATCGCCGTCTTGGTCTTGCTCTTCAGCGATGACAGTTCCCTCGTCGTCGGTGATGGTCCAACCGTCTATATCACCGCCGTCGAATGCCCACTCCAATTCGATGTCGTCCGACTCATCGGCGGCGACAGTGATAGATTGGCAATCGCCGTCATCGGCGCTGTCGGCGACGACGCAGAAGGTATCAATCACAGGCGCCTGGCCGACTGTTAGTTCAACGGACTGGCGATCGGATCGGTAGTCGTCGAATCCATAGGCCCGAGCATCGAAGGAAATGGTTTCGCCACTGGCCTCAGTGTCGATGAGAATCTGGCAAGAACCCGCCCCATCTTGGTCTACATCGGTGCAGTTATGAAGGGTACCATCTACCAGTAAATCGTCGTTATCGGAGTCGATTTCAACGCGATTGGCAAACCGAGTGTCCCAGTGAAGGGTAATTTCGCCACCCGCCGAGGTCTGCGGTGGGTCGATGGAAAAGGTGTCCAGTTCGGGCCCCCGGACAATGGGGAATCGGAATATAGCTCGCGGCCCATCTTCATCCTCATAGGCCGAGAAGCGATAGCAGGTCACGTGGTCATCGATGCCGGATAGCCCCATATCGTCGTCATCATCATCGATGGGGAAGGGGTTGACGATGGACCACTGAAGGTCGTCGCTGGCGCAGCCCAGATCGTCGATGGAGCCCGGGGCCTGTTCCAATAAGACGGTCTCCGTATCGTCGGCATACCATTCGATTTCGTCGGTGGATTGGAAAATCACGGCGATCTCATCGAGAAGATCGAAGTCGTCGAGCTTCAATTCGTCGATATAGGGGTAGTCGTCGACGCTGACGGTGACGGCCTGGGAGCATGTCCCAAATGCATTTTGAGCAGTTAGTATATATTCTGTGGGCTCTTGGATGTCGTTGCGCCACAGCGAGTCGGCGTCCAGATTGCAGGGTTGCCCTTCGTTGGTGGTGCAGGATAAAGCGTTGATGCCGTCGAGGGCGTCCAGGACGGTATGACCATTCTCCGTTAGCGTCATAGATGTTGGCTCACCACCGATCGTCCAACTCAAGAGCACCGCGCTTAGATCATCCTCCAGAAAAGCATCTTCCGGGGACTGGATGGAAAAGTCGTCGATGGACGGTGGAAACCCTACACTCATGGAGCTTGTGAGCGGTTGGGAGGCGTCACTTTGATCAAACGCCGTGGCGGATACCTCGATATCGACGAACTCATTGCCCGAGGACATCAACGCTGCCTCGCAGTGTCCGTGACCCTGGTCGTCGACCTCGGAGCAGTGGTCGAGGTCATCGCTAAAGGCAAGTTCTGGGTCGGCCGTTAGTTCGACGCGGTCGGCGTCCTCCGTCTCCCAGTGCAGGGTGACGGTGTCGCCGAATCGAGCGTTTTCGGGCGAGATCACAAGGGAGCGGATCACGGGCTCGTCGAGGGGAAAGAGGGTCAATGCGACGTCGCCAACGGCGAGGTCGCCCAACCTATCGTCGGCGCCATTGGTGGCCGTGGCCGACAGGGTGGTGGTCTCTTGGAGATCCACCAGACGGAGTTGTCCTTCTTCGGGGGTATCGAGGCGGCAGGTGGCGTTGGGGTCATCGCCGCAAACCTCGGTCAGTTCATCGCCATCAGCGATGCCGATCTCCCAGTCTAAGGCGTGGGTGGTCGAGTAATCGACGATCACGTCATCACCGGCCACAAAGCGGTCGTCATCGACATCGAGGCTCACTTCGGCCGGGGGGTAGACCTGTATCGAGAGTTCCTCCTCCAAGCAGTTGTCGCCGAGGGAGCAGTCCTCGCCTTGCCAAGCTCGCAGGCGATAGACGGTGGCTTCGTCGGGGGAGAGTGAAACGGAATGGTCGGCGAGACACGAGACATCTTGAGGGGATTGGCAATCATCGATGGTTATTACCTCGTCGCCGCCGAAGAGGTGTACCTCTTCGGCGGCGTGGACATTCCACTCCAGGACGACCTGACCGGCCGTGGAGGCGCCTTGAGTGATGGACTCGACATCGCTGTCGAAGCTGAGGATCGCTAATTCATCGTCATCTAGATCTTCGCCGACGTAGTCAAGGGCCGTCGGGTCGTCGATGCAGCCCGACAATAGGGCGGTCAGAGGTATCAATACGCTCAGATGTCTCACCGGACTTAGATACATATCGTATGTTCTCTTTCAGCAGTGATGGGTGGCCCGTAGCGATCAAGGGTACCACGCTTTGCCGTTTTTTCGGGCCACTGTCATGGGCGGGAGCCGGTCCATCCAGCGGAAGTAATTAGATTATTCAACATCCACGGTGGTGTCGCTGCTCACGTTGCTGCAGGTGGTATCATTATCCAGATCGGTGGCGCAGGTGCGGTATTCGATGTGGTCGGCGTCTTCTAATTCCGATGGGTCAAAGCTGCAGGGAGGGATGGAAAGCCCACAGCTCTCTCCCTCCATGGAGTGGGTACAAGTACCGGTGTGGATGTCACCCGTTTGGTCCAGTGAGTCGACGCCTTCGCTGCAATCACCGATAGGGGAGAAGTCGCCCATCGATGAGCCGTCGCTGTCGATGAATCTGACCTCGGTGTCCACGGAGGCGGCTCCAAAGCGAGCTTCGTAGTCAATATTTATGTTGGCGCCATCCTCGGCCACAAAACTGTCGGTGTCAATGACGGGAGCAGCCGGCCTCTTCGGTATGGTGGAGACGAGAGCCCTGATGGAGCTGGTCTGCCCAGCGTCATTTTCCCCTTCAACGAGGAGACAAAAATTTGATGCTCGGTTGGAAGCTGTCGCCTCACCTTCGAACGTGGTGGAGGTCCCCGGTTGGCTGTCTGTGTCTACGGCCGTAAACGGCTGCTCCTCCCAGGAGACGTCATCGATATCGCAGTCGTTATTGACGGGCATGCCTATCTGGAGGTCGACCAACGGATCAGAGTTGGAGTTAAAGTCGGCGAGTCCACTGATCTTGAAGGAAATAGGAATGTCTCCGGCGGTGGTGGAGACCTCCGATCCACCGGTGGCGTCACTTCCAGCCACTTCGAACTCCTCCACCACGGGTCCGAAAAAGGCGGTGACCTCGCTGGAGTTGGAGCCGAACTGGTTCTCCACGAGGAGCGTCCATGACGTTGTCTGGCTCACGTCGTTCAACTCCAATGACCCTTCCGTGCTGTCGCCATCATCGTCGAAGTCATCCATGTCGGCGACTAGATTTCCGGACGCGTCGGTGATGGTCCAGTCCGTGAAGGATTCTTCGTCCTCAAACGTCCAGTTCAGGGTCACGGTGGCGCTGGTGTCGGACGCCACCGGAGCATCCTCGCAATCGCCGCCGTCAATGGATGCGCAAAATTCGGTGATCTCCGGAGCATTGCCGAACGCTAGGTTCGCTGTCTCCTCTTGGGAGAAAGAATCGTCAAACCCGGACGTCTGAGCATCGAATTGGATGGTGCTGGCGCTACTGCTAGAGAGTGTCTCCACCTCACAGCTACCGTGTCCGTCGGAGTCCAGAGAGTCACAGTCACCGAGGGCATTGTCGGCCAGGTGATCGCTTTCGTCGGACGTGATGTCGATGGCATCGCTGAACCGCGTCTCCCAGCTCAGGACCACGGTATCCCCTCGCGTGGTCTGGGAGGGCGTGACCTGAAAGTCATCAATGACAGGACCTCGAACGATGGCGAAGCGACGGGTGGAACTCTGATCCGTCTGATCTTCGCTGGCCAAAAACCGAAAGCAGGTGACGTGGTCGTCGAGGTCATCGAGGTCGAAGGAGCCTTGCGCGTCTGGTTTGGGAAAGCCACTTATCGTCTCGAAGTCGAGGTCCGAACTCGAACAATCGGTGTCATCGATGGTTGCCTCGGCGCGCTGAAGATTTACCTCATCGGTATTGTCTGTATTCCATTGCAACTGGGTTGTGGGCTGGAAGATGATGGCCGGTTCCTGGAATAGGTCCGTACCGTCGGCCTCCAGGGAGGTGATGGAGGGGGTGTCTGCCACGTTGACGGTGCGCGAGGTGGAGCGGTCACCGAATTCATTGCCGACAGACAAGATGAATTCTGTGGGTTCGTCGATATCATCGACGACGAGCTTGCCATCAACGAAAGGGCAGGGCTCGTCTTGGTCAGGGCCGCAGGCATCGCTGGCTGTGCCGTCGGGCAGTGAGAGAATCTCGTCGTCATTGGCGCTAATGGCCAAGGTGTTGGGATCATCTAGGACTTCCCACTCCAGGGTGACCTGCTCGTCTCCTTCCTGGAGAACGCCATCATCCGGGGAGGTGATAACAAAGCTTTCAATAGAGGGTCGATTTCCGAGTTGAAGGGAGATGGCGTCGGGGTCCGATTCCGCGCCGCTCTCATCGCTAGCGATGGCGATGAGCGTGACATCGGTGGGCTCATCAAACTCGTCGATGGTGGACAGCGTGCAATCGCCGTTGCCGTCAGTGTCGATGGTGGAGCACTGGTCCAGCGCGTCGGTGAAGGCCCCTGAGGGCTCGGCGCTGATAGCGATGCTATCGGCATCTTCGGTGGACCAGTTCAGGGTCACGTCGGTGCCGAATTCGGCGAACTCAGGTTCCACCGAGAAGTCACGAACGATGGGCTCGTCAGCTGGAAAGAGACGCAGCTCCACATCCCCGACGGCCAGGTCGCCGAGACCGTCGTCGGCGCCGTTGGTGGCGACCGGTGATAGGGTGGTCTGGTTGATGGGTTCGTGGATGGTTAGTTGTCCGGACTCCGGGTGATCGAGTCTGCATTTGGCGTCACTCGCTGTGTCACAAAGGGGATCGAGTTGGTCGTCGTCGACGATGCCCAGTTCCCAATCCTCGGCGTGTTGAACGCCATAGTTGACGATGACGTCATCGCCGGGCTGGAAACGGTCGTCTTCTTTGGGCTCCAGCGAAAACTGGACGGGCTCCATCACTTGAACATCGAGTTCCTCACGCAGGCAATTTTCGTCGAGGATGCACTCTTCGTCTTGCTGAACCTGGAGGCGGTAGGTGGTGTCCGAGGTGGGTGTAAAGTCGCGGCGATAGTCTTGGAGGCAGTCGACGTCCTCGGCGGACTGGCAATCGACCAGGTCGATTTCCGCTCCATTGGCGAAAAGACGGATTTTGGACGCCCCCTCGACTTCCCAGCTCAGCTCTGTGGCTCCCTGGATAATATCACCCGAGGAGGACGGGCCCTGAGTAATGCTCTCAAATTGACTATCGAACTCAAGGATAGCCAATTCGCCCGTCGTTGGATCATCGCCCTCAAATTCCACCTCGTCGGGATCGCTGAGACAGGCGGTTGTGGCGCACACGAGGAATAGTGCTAAGACGACAGGGGGGGCGGTACGCAGCATGGCAACACTCCAGGGAGGCAGGCGTCCGTCGCGCGGTGAACAAGGATAGCGTCTAAGTCTAAGGGTGACGAAAAGACGAGGGCACAGCAACTACTGGGCGAGGGGATCACTCATCCAGTAGGTGGTCGAGCACGGACTGCAAGACGTCGTGGTCGTCGTAATAGATCTCGATTTTGCCCGTCCCCTTTTGGTCGCGCCTTTCTTTGAGTTGGACGCGTGTCTTGAGGCGATGCTGAAGCCGCTCATTGATATCTCGGACGAGGGCGTCATCACGAAAGGTCGACCGCGTGGAGGTGGGAGAGCGCTGGGAGGCCTGGTCGCGCTGGCGGTGGCGCACTTCCTCTTCGGTGCGCCGCACAGACCACCCCTCATCGATGATGTCGGCGACCACCTCTTGGGCTTCGTCGTCTGCCAGGGGAATGAGGGCCCGCGCGTGGCCGGCGCTGATGCGACCGGCGGCGAGGTGATCGAGGATGGGATCGCAGAGTTTGAGGAGCCGCAAGGAGTTGGAAATCGACGACCGTGATTTGCCGACGCGGGCGGCGACATCGGCTTGAGAGCGTTTGTCATCATCGAGAAGCCGGCGATAGGCCAGGGCTTCTTCGACGGGATTGAGATCCTGGCGCTGGATATTCTCGATGAGCGCCAGGGCGAAGGCGTCCTGGTCGCTGACGTCCTTAATGACGGCGGGCGCTTTTTCGATGCCGGCGATGCGGCAGGCCCGAAGGCGACGCTCGCCGGCGATGAGTTGGTAGCGTCCCTGTTTCTCGCGTACCACCAGGGGTTGGATGAGCCCGCTCTCGACGATGCTGTCGGCCAATTCGGCGAGGCCCTCTTCGTCGAAGGAACTGCGCGGTTGGTCGGGGGCGGCGTCGATCTGATCGACCGGCAATTCCACGAATTGCCGACCTTGAGACTCGCTATCGCTACTTCCGCCGATCAGGGCACCGAGGCCTCGACCGAGGGCGCGTCGGCGGCGTGAATCATCGCTTTGGGACATGGATTTCCTTGACGTGGGATCGAATGGATGGACTCAGGAGGCGGCTTTGGTCGGCGATGGTCCGCCGCCGTTTCGGCGCAAAAATTCCCGGGCGAAATCGCGATAGGATCGCGCCCCTCGAGAACTGGAGGCGTACTCCGTAATCGGTACCCCGTAGGAGGGCGCCTCACCGAGACGAACATTTCGCGGGATGATGGTGTCAAATACGAGGTCGCCAAAATGATCGGCCACCTCGTCAGCCACTTGTTGGCTCAGATTGGTGCGCCCGTCGTACATGGTGAGGACGATTCCCTCGAGGCTCAACGCCGGGTTGAGGTGCTCGTGGATGAGGTCCACCGTATTGAGAAGATGACCCAGGCCTTCGAGGGCGTAGTATTCGGTCTGAATGGGGACCAACACGGTGTGGGATGCCGTGAGGGCATTGAGGGTTAGCAGTCCCAGCGAAGGCGGGCAGTCCAGAAGAACAAAGTCGTGATCGCTATCATAGGCGTTCAGGGCCCGGCGGAGCTGGAACTCGCGGCGGCCGTGATCGACTAACTCGATCTGTGCGCCTGCCAAATCGGGGGTGCTGGGGATTAGATCGAGCCCGTCAGTGGGGGTCGACAGGCAAAGTGAATCGACCGCGGAGTCGTCGACGAGCGCGTCGTAGATGGAGGCCTCGCACTGTTGACGGTCGATGCCCAGGCCGCTGGTGGCGTTGCCCTGGGGATCCATGTCGATAAGGAGCACTCGGCATCCCTCGTTGGCCAGGCAGGCCGCCAAGTTGACGGAGGTCGTCGTCTTTCCAACGCCCCCTTTTTGATTCGCTATCGCTACTACCTTGCGCACTGTGATCCCTCTCTTTGGCAACCCCACGATCGGGAGCTCACTCACCGATTGGAGTGCGCGACCGATCGCCATTGATTAACGCGCTCATGATGGATGGGGGGCTCCAAAACTTCAAGAGGATCACCGATCGTCGAAGAGCAACTTTGGAGGCCCGTTGAAAAAAGGTGCTTGACGACACGGATCATATCTGTTTTAACGGTCGGCCCGTCGAGGGAGTTTTCTTGGGACGGGGCTTTCATCGGAGCGTGGCGCAGTATGGTAGCGCACTTGCATGGGGTGCAAGGGGTCCCCGGTTCAAATCCGGGCGCTCCGACTTGACGCGAAACCCGCCGACCTTGCAGAGGTCAGCGGGTTTGGTGCTTCTTGGCACCTAATCCTACAACGCCTGGGATGTCTCAATCCACGGGCCCGACGAAGCGATCGACAACGATGACGGCCCCCAGGACGAGAGGCCGGGGCTCGAAAACTGGGGGGCGGACTGGGGCATACCTAAAAGGCACGCACCGAGAGGAAACCGACCGGTGAACTCCCCAAAGGATTGAAATGGTTATACAAATACCACCGTGCGATTGCCGTGGACGATGATTCGGTCCTCCAGGTGCCATTTGACGGCACGAGCGACCACATTGCGTTCCACCGTCGCGCCCAGTGCCTTCAGGTCGTCAACACCTTCTCGATGACTGACCCGAATGACGTCCTGTTCAATAATGGGCCCGGCGTCGAGTTGCTCGGTGACGTAGTGGGCGGTGGCACCGATGAGTTTGACGCCGCGTCGCTTGGCCTTTCGATAAGGCGCCGCCCCGACGAACGCCGGCAGAAATGAGTGGTGGATATTGATGATCTGGTTCTGGTAGTGGTCCACAAAATCCTGCGTCAGAATCTGCATGTACCGCGCCAGCACAATCAGATCGGCCTTGCCCTCCAGAAGTTCCAACATTTTAGCTTCCGCCTCTTCCTTGTGCTCCGCGTCGACGGGCACGTGGTGAAAGGGAAGGTCGAATTGCTCGACAGCCTCTTTAAGATCGGGATGATTACTCACCACCATCGTGATCTCCGTGGGAAGCTCCCCCCGTGACCATCGCCACAACAATTCCAGTAACGCGTGATCGTACTTGGATACGAAAATCGCCGTTTTCTTGGCCTTCGATGCATAGCTGAATTTCCACTGCATCTCGTAGTTGTCACCCACGGAGCGCTGGAATGAGCGCTCCAAGACCGACGCCGGAAGGTCGGAGTGCGGAAGCTGAAACTCGATGCGCGAAAAATAGGTCCCTCCCGTCGGATCCGTCGAGTGCTGATCGAGGGTCGTGATGTTGGCCCCATGGCTATACAAGAAGTTGGAAATGGCATTCACGATGCCCGGCCGATCGGCACAGGTCACCAGGAGGCGAGCGGTGATCTGAGGGTCGAATTCTGCACATGGTTCCCGGTTGCTCATTGCCAACTCCCAAGGGGGTTCTCAGTGTTGATGCCCGTCAGCTGCGGATAGTACATCCCCTTGGGGCGATCGCAACACGCCTTCCACCGACCGCGGCGAGCCACGGGCGAAAACCTCGGGAGGTCAGTCGAGATAGTCGCGGGCGTGGCGACGGCGATAGCCGCGCGGCGACCGGTCGCCGCGATCTTCTTGGCAAGGCACACAAAACGGCGCCCAGGGAACCACTTTGAGGCGAGCCAGAGGGATGGGTTCATCGCAGTCTCGGCAGTAGCCGAAGTCGTCGGGATTGTCGTCGATGCGCTGGAGCGCACGGGTGATTCCCTGGAGTTGTTGGGTGCGCACTTTATTTCGGCGCGAGGCGATGACCTGGTTCATCTCGTTCAGCGGTTGTTCGTCCTCGTCGGCCTGGGTGTTGAGGTCGCTGCGATTGGGCCGTAGACGGTGCTGGCCCTCGGCGAGGAGTTGTTGCTTGCGGTCGATGAGATGATTGCGCAGTTCTTCGAGGTCGCTGGGGGACATGTCTTCGGATCACCGAGAGGGAGGAAAGGTTGGGGCAGGCATGAGCTCGTGTAGGGCCTGCGATAATTCGCCGCGGCCAAAGGGCTTGGCGAGAAGGGTCACCTGGCGTTCGAGCGATGGGGCGTCGTCGATGCTCCTCTTATCGTAGCCGCTGATCTTAAGCACCGGCAAGGAGGGGTTGAGTGTCAGAGCTTGGCGGGTGAGCTCATGGCCGTCCATGCCACCGGGCATGACGATGTCTGTGATCAGGGCGTCAATATCGTCTCGCGAGGTCAACATCTTTAACGCAGCCGGGCCATCGGGGGCGAGGAGGGTGCGATAGCCGAGGTGGCGAAGCATGGTCTGCAGTGTCTCGCGCAGGCGGTCGTTATCCTCGACCACCAGGATGGTCCGACCGCCGCCCTCGTGGGCCTCGCAGGGTGGCGAGGATGGAGTCTCCTTGACTGGAGCGTCATGCCTGGGTCTGACCGGGAAAAGGAGCGTGATGCGCGTGCCCTGTCCGGGCGTGGAAACAAGTGAGATATGGCCGCCACTCTGAACGGTAAATCCGTGGACCATGCTCAATCCTAGCCCCGTGCCACCGGAGCTCTCCTTGGTGGTAAAGAAGGGATCAAAAGCTCGCTCCTGGACCTCCGCGGGCATGCCGCAACCGGTGTCGGTAACGCTCAGGCAAATATAGTCACCATCAGGTAAGCCATCGATATTGTTTGGGTCCACCGTGGTATTGTGGGTGGCAATGGTGAGGGTGCCCCCCGAGTCCATGGCGTCGCGTGCATTGAGACAGAAGTTAAGGATGGAGGTTTCCAATTGAGAGGTGTCTGTGGAGATAGGGGCAAGGTCGTTGCCGAGATCGTAGCGCAGATCGATATGCTCACCGAGGGTACGATCCAGCATGGGCCGAAGATCGCGAAGTAAGTCGTTGATATCGGCCGATTGTGGGCGGAAGGGACGTCGCCGGGAAAATGCGAGGAGTCGATGAGTTAGGTCGGCGCCAGTTCTGGCGGCGTCGCGGATCTCGGCGGCGAGTTCCAGGGCGTCTTCACCGACCTCGGGGAGAGTGTGCAGAAATTCGGCGTTGCTGATGATGACGGTCAATAAGTTGTTGAAGTCATGGGCGACGCCGCCGGTGAGTTGGCCGAGGGCATTGAGGCGCTCCGTTTTGGCGATCTGGCGGCTGAGTTGGTGGCTCTCCAATGTGTGGGCCAGTTGGCTGGTGACGGAGTGAAGCATCTCAATCTCTTCCGGGATAAATGCGTCGCCCTCCGAGCGGGCGTGTAGCAGAGTGTCTACGGGTTCGCTGTAGGCCACTTCCAGAGAGCCCAGGACCTGCCTATCCGTTTGGATGGGGATCTCAATATGGTGGGGGAGATGAACGATGGGTGGAGGGGCGTCCACAGATGAGCGAAGGGTCATGCGAGTGCGAATATGACGGGGGTAGCGAAAGCCCGAGGGGAGAATGGACGTGATGGCTTCCAGGAGCTCTCGGTTGTCGGCATATCTGTCGGTGGCCAGGAGGGAGGAGATTCGATAGAGGCAGCGAAGTTCCTTAATGCGCTCGCGAAGTGCCACCTCTGCGAGGTGGCGCTCAGTAATGTCCCTGGCGACACCAACGAAGCGACGGGCCTGCCCCTCGTCGTCGCGGATGGTGAACCCCCGATCGTGGATCCAGCGAATCTGGCCGTCGGGCCGGATGATTCGATAGGTCAAGCGGTAGGGTTGGTCGCCAATGAGAGCATCGGCCTGTCGGACGCGATCCCGGTCGTCGGGGTGCACACTTTCCATCCAGGCCCGGGCGTAGTTGGTCAACACATCGGTGGATCGGCCCCAGACCTCTTCGAAGGCCGGGCTGATAAAGACATGCTTGTCCTGCTCGACGTCCATGATCCAGAAGACCTCTTCCAGGCGATGGGATAAAAATTGGAAGCGATTTTCCAGGCGTCGGCGTGTTTGTTGACCCTGGCTTTGTTCAATCGCCAGGCGCACAAAAAGAGAAAGGCGGTCAATGATTTGTCGGTGGAACTCGTCAGGCATGCCCGGCGCCGTGGGGTACAGAGCGATCGTGGCCAGGGGAGTTCCATCGGGGGTGAGGATTGGAAAGGACCAACAGGCAGGGATATTGAATGGATCGACGAGGTGCTGGACATGGGCCCAGAGGGGATCGGTGGATGTATCACTGACGCACACGACCTGTGTGCGGTGGGCGGCCGCTGCGCACGACCCGTGCCCTTCTCCGACCGGGAGACCATCGGTGGCCTGGTGAAAGTCGTCTGGAAATCCGGGAGCCGCGACGGTGGTAAGGCTTTGGCCGTGGACGAGGGTTATCGATGAGCGAATGGGATTGAGAAGTTCCTCAAGAGCTTGCGTCACGGTGTCCAGGATAGAGCCCAGTGGCTCTTGAGCGCTGATCATGTCCAAGCACTGTTTCTCCAGCGACCTTAAGTCCGGTAAGTGGTCATTGGTCAGCCAATGATTATTCATGATGATCGTCCAGCCGCTGGAGTCGAAGAGCCATCGCCACTTGGAGTGTAACGCAATGTGACGGTCTCTTGATAGGGCCGGAGAAAATACCGCTTCATCGTCTAAGTGGGGGAGAACGGATGCGGAGGCAGATTGTTTTCGTATGGATTGCATCCGTGAGCCGTCGGATAGCGATCGGGGTCGAGGTGGCCATCGGTGACCTCGGGTTTTAAGTTAAAAGGGCAGGTAGTGACGACGCAGTCCAAAGGGAGTGATGTGACGTGAGACGGTTGGCAGTAGGTATGGCGGTGGTCATTGCAGTGGCATGGGGGTCTGTGGCGTCGGTTCATGGCGAGGAGCCACAGGCGTTGACACTGAATTTCCTGGATGCCGGGCAGGCCCATGCGCTGCATATTCAGAAGGGAGACCTGGACATCATGGTTGATGCCGGGCGGCATTACTCGGGGTCCATCGTGGAGGCGGTGGAGTCGATGGAGGGGCGATTGGATCTGCTTATCATCACCCATCCTCACGCCGACCACTTCGGCGGGGCCGCCGGAATTTTGGAGGCCATTGATGTGGGGGTGGTGGCCACCAACGGGGAACGACGGGGCCCTCCCAGAGATAATTCGACGCCGGTGACGTGGCAGCAATTCGAGGAGGCGCTGGACGCCGCCGGGTTGTCGGTACAGGAGTGGCAGCAGGGTCAGCGCTTTCGGGTCACCGAGCACTTGAGCCTGGAAGTGCTGGCATCGGGGGGCGATTTTCCAAATACCTCATCGGGAACCCATATCAACGACGATAGCCTGGTGTTGATGATGGAGTATCAAGGGCGTCGTGTTCTTCTGCCCGGTGACCTGGAGGAGGCGGGAGGTCGGTGGATGGTCGATGAGCATTGCGAGGGAGAGCCTCAGGGCTGTAGCGCCCTGGATAGCGATATCTTTTTGGTCCCTCATCACGGGTCCCACCACTTCGATGAGGGGTTTTTCGAGGCGGCTAATCCAACGTGGGCCGTCTTTGGATCGCCCTATGATAACCGTCAGCACCACCACCCCCGTCGCGAAACCCTGGGTCAGTTGGTGGAGCAGGGGGCCAGGATCAAGTCCACCAACAAGGGGGGAGGCATGAACGTGGAAGCCCGTATTGAGGCCGGGGGAGAGGTCCGTTGGAATGTCGATGATCCCCAGGTGTTTATCTGGGATACGAGCGAGGAGCCACGGGGCATGGTCTGCCAGATATCGGCGAGTGATGAGGGGCCCGACAAAGAGTGTCAGCCGCACGGGGAGTGACGGGTGCGTCAATTTGATCATTGACTCGCTGAGTCTGGATAGCAGGGATAGGGGGGTAGGATCGGTAGCCCTTTGGACCCTCCTGGAACCTGCGAAGGCCTATGTTGCAACAAGCCCAAACCGCTCTGCCCGGCGTCTTATTATTATTGGCGATCGCTCTGGTATCTCTGGGGATCTCCCAATTTTTGCCGGCTTATTTCGGAGCGGTCTTTGTCGCGGTGGTGCTGGGGATCTTGGTGGCCAACGCGGTAGATTTGGATCCCAAGGTATACCAACCGGGCATACGGTTGGGGCTAAAGAAGTTTCTGAAGCTGGCGATTATTCTGCTGGGAGCAGGGGTGAGCTTCCATGAAATCCTCGGGGTGGGAGTGCCTGGGCTACTGATGATCGTGGTGTTGATCGGGTTTGTCTTCGCCTTGACGCTGGTGATCGGGCGGTGGATGGGGGTGTCCTTTCGCCAGATGCTGTTGATCGCGGCCGGGGTGTCGATATGCGGCAATACCGCGGTGGTGACCACGGCGCCTCTGGTAGAGGCCAAGGATGACGAGGTGGCCATGGCGGTGGGAGTGGTGACATTATTTGGTGTCCTGACGGTGCTGGCCTACCCGTTCATCGGCCATGGCCTGGGCATGGGAGCCCAGACTTTTGGCATGTGGGCCGGCACGGCCGTCAACGATACCTCCCAGGTGGTGGCCGCTGGTTTTATCTTTAGCGATGACGCGGGGGTGGTGGCCACGACCGTCAAACTGACTCGAAACGTGATGCTGGTGCCGGTGGTGTTGTTGATCGCCTATATGTATCGCCGGAAGGTCAAAGGAGGCGAGGGCGAAAAGGTCAGTGCCTGGGAGGTGTTCCCCACCTTTGTGCTCGGTTTTTTGGCGCTAGCTATTGTCAACAGCCTGGGCTGGATCCCAGAAGCCGTCGCAGATGGGCTCGTGGAGGCGTCGAAATTTCTGATTTTGCTGGCCTTGTCGGGGATCGGGTTGGGCGTTGAGATAAAGGCGCTGAGGAGATTGGGAGGAAAGCCCTTCGCGTTGGGGTTTGTTGTCGAGATCGCATTGGCCCTCGCTGCCCTGGGGCTAATTTTCCTCATCTTCAGTGGGTTTTAGTCGAGCCAGGTGAGCGTTGAGGAGGTCGGTGGTCCATCGAAGCTCTCGGGAGTCCTTGGAACCGATGGGCAATTTACCGCGGGTGCTGATATTGGTGGCCATACGAGTGCTTGAGCCACGGGGTCGCTGCAGATGGATGCCAGGCGAGGGGAGGGTCGAAGAAAAGTTGTCAGGCGTATTGAGATCGTTGGGAAAGGTGGCGACGGGGAAAAAGCGATCGATGTCCGAGAGCTCGATGAATGTTTGCGGTGAAAGCTCATGACGGATTTCCTCGTGGGGCCGACGAAGATCGATATCGACATATCGAGCAAGGCCTTGTTCGCCGAGGATGATCCGTTCGGAGCGTCGGGGGATCAATTGGTGACCGAGAACCAGCGCCAAGGGGGCACCGGGAAATAAGAGGAGGGTTCCCATGCAGCATAAGCCGAGAGACTCGAGGGCGCAGCCGGTCCCAAAGGTGGCAAAGCCCATTACGACCGTCAGAGCGACCAGTGCCAGCGAGGAGGGGAGGGCGGAGGAACCGGGGATGTCGATGATCAAATTTGGGCCCTGAAGGCGTACCTCGGCGATGGAGTCGGCGATGGGCTTATGGGGTTTTAGCGATCGGTCCTCACTGCGCACGGCCAACATATCTAGATGGGAGTCGACGACGGCGATGGACGAGTCGGGAGACGAGGGAGCGGTATGGGTATCGGGCTCGTCCACCGTTGTCGGCTGCAACGGTGCAGGGGCTGATGAGGTCGGACTCGCAGTGGAAGTGGAAGGGGGGCGATGGGGATCTGGAGAGCCAGTGACGGGCGCCTCAAGGTACTCTAGGGCTTCACGAGCGCTTGTGGGGCGGGCGTTGGGATCAGGTTCCAGGAGAGACTCCAGGAGAGGGACGGCCGGAGAGTCGAAGGCGAGAAAGTCTGCCACGGGGATCCGACCGCGGTCATCGCGGAGTTCTCCGGGGGAAAGGTGGGCGGCAAGGTGCATCGTGACGGCGCCCAGGCTGTAGAGATCGGCCGATATATCTAGACTGCCGTTCTCCTGGGCCTTGGGGCAGCGGTAGGCCGCGGGGGGGTCCGCCAGCGAGGGGGGAGAGGTGGGTACCAACGAGGTCAGAAGGCCGAAATCAGTAAGCCCGTAGCGATGGCCATCAAAGGTGACGGTACGGGGGTTGATATCGCGGTGAATAATCGACGTGTCGCCCTCGTGGAGGATCGCTAATAAATCGAGCAGTTGCGCCAGGAAGGCCTCGATATCGTGGGGTTGAAAAGACTCGCCGAGGTCCAATTTGGCCTGGATGCGCTGATCTTCGGTAGTGTTTCGGATCAACCACATTTCCTCTTCGCCATCGTCCACCAGATCGAGGTAGGTGGGAAGCATTGGCAAAGCCAACGCCTTGAGGGCATCAAATTCGCCGAGGATGCGGCCCATCTCCTCGGTTGAGGGGGCGGTGCCGATTTGGAGCCGCTGGACGATGACCGATTGACCATCGGATCGTCGCTGACCGCGCCAGACGCTATAGTCCGACGCCGAGATCAAGGAACGGGTCAGTTCATAATCTTGAACGATGGGTTGGCTTGTCATGGGCCGAATCTCAGTTGGACAGTGTCGGACTAGGCGGCAGTTAAGGAGCCAGCGGGCCGGTCCCCAAATTATGGGATAATCGGATTTACAATAAGCGGGGTTCGCCGAGGCGACAAGGCTATGATACCCGTGATGGCCAGATGGATGACCCGAGGAGACGCCATGAGCATGACCTATCGATATTTCGCGACGGTTCCCCTGAATATGGAGCGGCTTCTGGCAAAGGAGCTCGAGGAGTTAGGCGCCGAGGAGGTGCAACATACGGTGGCCGGGGTATACTTCCAGGGCGATCTGGAGGTGGGGTATCGGGCCGTGCTGTGGAGTCGGTTGGCGAACCGGGTCATTTTGCAGCTCAAGAAAGTACCGGCTCAGACGGCAGACGAGCTCTATGACGGGGTGCGAAGCATTGACTGGCGCCAGCATATGAGTGTGGATTCAACGCTGAAGGTCACGTTTACGTCAGTGCGCCTGAGCTCGGATATTACCCACTCCCAATACGGGGCGCTGCGCGTCAAAGATGGGGTGGTGGATCAGTTTCGGGATCGACTGGGACGCCGTCCATCGGTGGATCTCGATCGACCGGATCTGCATATCAATTGCCATATTGACGGAGCGGAGGCGACGTTGAGCGTGGATCTGGCGGGCAGTAGTCTGCACCGCCGGTCCTATCGCAAGGCATCGGGAGGGGCGCCTTTAAAGGAAAATGTGGCGGCGGCGGTCTTGCTTCGCGCCGGGTGGCCAGAGATTGCGTCGGAGGGGCGCCCTCTTCTGGATCCGATGTGCGGCTCAGGGACTCTGCTTATCGAGGGAGCGTTGATGGCCGCTGACCATGCGCCGGGATTGCTCCGCAACTATTTTGGCCTTCAGGGGTGGGCACAGCACGATGATGAGCTATGGCATCGCCTATGGGCCGAGGCGCGCCAACGAGCAGTGGAGGGCAAGAAGCGGTTGCCTTTGATTCAGGGAAGCGATCGCGCCTGGGATGCCCTGAAATCAGCGCGGGGCAATGTGGAGCGCGCCGGGTTAAGTGATCATATTGGGATCGAGAGGGGAGAGTTAGCCCACGTGGAACCGCCCGGGGGACGGGGGGCCTGGCCTGGGTTGGTTGTCAGTAATGCTCCCTATGGCGAGCGGTTGGGCGGGGAAAAAGCGGTGGAGGGCATTCACCGATTATTGGGCGAGGTGCTCAAAGAGCGCTTTGGTGGCTGGCGAGCTTCGATACTGACGGGCAGTGAAGAGTTGGGCCGAAAGATCGGCATGAGTGCCGACAAGGTCTATCAGCTATATAACGGATCCTTGGAGTGTTTGCTGCTCAATTTTAAAATCTTTCAGCGCTGAGAGACGGGCTAAGTTGCAGTGCATGGGCTGAGGTTGTCAGGCCACAAATGGGCAGAGGAGCCAGATGTTTCGACAGCTATTAAAATGGGGTGCATGGGCAGATGTGAAGGAGCTTTTGTCGCCGCGATTTTTCGAGGTGATGTCCACCCGTAAAATTGTGGGCTTGTTAAGAGAGCTCTACGGTCTCTACGGCGA
This sequence comes from uncultured Bradymonadales bacterium, assembly GCA_964566695.1. Taxonomy (GTDB): domain Bacteria; phylum Myxococcota_A; class Bradymonadia; order Bradymonadales; family Bradymonadaceae; genus SLJM01. Next base: position 40,757 of record CAZMJS010000001.1, on the reverse strand, counting down.
TGATGAAGCCTGGGAGGAGGCGTCATCGGATCTGGTCAGGAGGCTGTCCAGAGGTGGGATGGACTTGAGGGTGGTCCGACAAGCAGAGGGCGCCCACGGCGCAACCGAGGAGCTCGGTGATCTGTTACTCAGGGTGTATTTTACGCAGCTGTTATACGGGGAGATGACCCTCTTGGACTTGCGTAATCAGGGGTTTTACCAGTTTGAGGGGCAATGGGAATGGGCGCCAACTCCCTTGATGATTCGATGGGAAGACGCCTTTCAGGAGGGGTTGAGAGACATGTATGTGGGATTTTATAGAGATGATAGGGAGCGCTTCCAGCGAGGGCTAGAGGCGTTGAATTTAGGTGACGTGGAAGAACAATTTCGGCGCCACTTCGGAGAAGGACATCAGCGGGAAGTAGCGTTTAGCCTCCAGGAGTTTAAGGAGGTCTTTCACGAAATTCTCACGGAATGCAAAGACCAGGGCATTAAATTGCATTACCAATTTGGGGCTCTGGGCATCTATTTGAGCTGTCTTTATGACCATCTGGAGAAATTAGGAGGCGCCTACGACGTCCGCCAGGCCGTCGATTGGGCGCTGGAGCTCGGGGATACGGAGGATTTCCATGGGGACTCGTGATCCGCAATCGGTGGGCGTGGTAATGACCTTCAAGGCGGCAGAGGACGAGGATCTTCGGGCGGCCATTGAAGGACTTCGGGATCGGGGCAAGGAAGTGTGGCCACGGGTGACCTGGGAGAGCGGAGATGCCGGGCGCATGGCCAGCGAAGTCATCGATAGAGGTGCCGAGGTGGTCATCGCTTGTGGGGGCGATGGCACGCTGCATGAAGTGGCGGGAGCTGTGCTGGAGGTGTCACCCGATAAACGACCGGCCATGGGTGGACTGGGCTACGGGACGGGCAATGACTTTCTGCGGGGCCTTAAAGACCCTGCGACAGAGGATTCAGAGGGACTGGAGGAACTGATCAGTCGGACACCGACAAAGGTAGACGTGGGTCGCTTGAACGACACCGCCTTCATCAATATGGCGACGGCCGGCGCAGGGGCGGAGATCAGCACGGGGGCGTCGCGGGGGTTGAAGTCGGTGGCTGGCAGCGGGGCGTATTTTTTCAAGGCCATTCCCTCGGCCTTTGATCTCCAGGAAGTAGGGATGCACGTGCAGGCAGAGGGGTTGGATTGGGAGGGCGATGTGGCCTTTGCCTTCGTGGGAAATGGACCGTTTAGTGGGGGAGGCTGGAAGTTTTGTCCGGCCGCCGACATCGACGATGGGCTGTTGGATGTCCTGGTGGTGCCTCATATGAAGTTATCAGAGATGGCCCGCTTCGGGGGGGAGTTGGTGGCATCAGAGACTGCTGGAGACACGGGCCCATTTGTCTATCGGCAAGTGGAAGAGGTTCGCATCGACGTCGAAGAGGAATTGCTGTGGACCCTCGATGGCGAGCCCATGCGATGTGACCGGTGTCACTTCCGAGTGGATGCGCGGGCATTGCCGTTTTTGCTGCCCCGCGGGGCCTCAACGTCCGGTGATGAGTAGGGGTGGCCAAGGGCGTCAACGCGTGCTCAGCTCGATGCGTTTTTGGACCTGATTGGGGGTCCATAGCCAGGCGAAGCCAAAGAAGGTGATGCCGATGGCAACGGGGCGGGCCAGGAGATGATATTCCGGCCAAATCAAAGCGAAGATCGCCAGGCCCACAAAAAGCAGTACAAATAAACAGATGCGAAGGTCGCTTACGAGACCGATGGCCACCATAAGCAATCCAGCAAGGGTGAATTCACCGATTCGAGAGATGAAATAACCCGTTTCCGTATACCATGTGGCGCCGCGGAGCAGAGCAACGGCGGTGACGAAGCTCAGCAGAAAGGTAACCAGACGACGGTTGGCGACGTTAGTGAACATCTTTTTGTGGAACGCGGCGACGGCGACGAAGGCGATCAGCATATTGCGCACCCCTGAGATGGCGTAGCTGCCGAGCTCGGAGGTGGGGATCGTGGTGGCCGGGCCGTATCGGAAGGCTCCGAAAAGGCTGGTGCCAGTCCAGATGAGGCCCAAAATCACCATGAGGATGCTGCGGGTGGAGCTGGCAGTGGTGACGTCCAGTTCTTGCTCCATGGCTTTGAGTCGAGCCACGTCTTCTCGGTTGGAACGCTGCTCATCGAGCAATTGCCGGTATCGGTCACGTAATTGGGGTGCTTGTTGGGGAAGGTCATCGATACAGGCTTTGGCCGATTCCAGTTGCCGTCGCTGTAGGTAGTGGTTGGCCATCATCACGAGGCAGGCCTGGAGGCCATCGCGGGCGGCACTGTTGTCGTCCCAAAGACGCAGGGCTTCGTTATAGGCAAATCGACATTCCCCGAATAGGTTTTCAATGGACGTCAGGTCGGTACGGTCCTGGGCCAACTGGCGACGAAGAAGACGGCGTTTGTCATCGGCCCGGTTACTCAGATGGGTGGACTCTCGGTGTCGAAGGTAGTCCTGGAGAGCTTCTTCGAAGGCCTGGGCGGATTGGTATCGCTCGTCACTATTGGGGTGGCAGGCCCGGTTGGCGATGGCCGCCAATGTGGAGGGGATGTCCGGGGGATAGTGATGGGGTTGAGAACGGGCGGCGAGTTCAAAGAAGTGGGGAATGGAGTCGGCACGGTGACGCGTCCGACCAGTAAGGATGAAGTGAAGGGTGGCGCCCAAGAGATAGATGTCGGTGCGCTTGTCGATGGCCCGATTGACGTGAGGCGTCATCTCGGGCGCCAGATAGCCCGGCGTGCCACAGGCCCCTTGGTCGTCATTAAGGCTGGGGAGTAAGGGGCGATCGCCTCGGAGGCAACGGGCGATGCCCCAGTCCAATAGATAGACCTCGCCGAAGTCGCCGATCATCACATTTTCGGTCTTGATGTCGCGGTGGACGATGTCTTTGCTGTGGGCAAAGCGGATGGCGCGCGCGATCTGAATGAGAATCTCTATATGCCGATCTAGATCCAGTTGGCCGTCGCCGTGTTCTCGGTCCAGAAGATCGCTCCAGACGGTCCCGGAGACGCGCTTCATTACAATAAGTGGTCGCCGGTCCGAGGTGCGACCGACGGTGTAGATGGGGATGATATTGGGGTGTTCCAGGTAGCCCGTAATGAAGGCCTCCTGGAGCAAGGCATCCACGGTCTGAGGAGAGGCGTCCTCGGCGGCGGTTTTGACAGCCACCGGCCGCTGAACTGCTGTTTGGTGAGCCAGGCGGACGACGCCCATGCCTCCCTCGCCGAGGGTATCGAGCCATAGCAAGTCGGCGTCGTCGTTTGGTTGACCGAGGTCAAATTCGGGCAGGTGCGCAAGTCCCTCAGCGATGCGACTGGCCGGGGGGGCCCTCATGGTCAGCGTGGCCAGCGGGGTATCGTCGGGCTCCACCGAAGTTGGGCTATGGGGGAGGGTGGATGATTGATCCATGGTGGGGAGCCCGAGTCAGGTTTAGCGCTTTTTGCCGCGCTTGCCGGCGATGGTTTCCAGGGCCCGTCGCATCTTCTTGGTGGCGCCGTTGAGGGCGGCGTCGATGGACGGGGCACGGTGATCGACGGCCGTCGGCTCTTGACCGCGTATGCGCGCTTCGATCAAACAGCGCTTGTCCTTGGCGCCTCCCTTCTTAGAGCTGTTTTCGTCGCGGATATGGACCTCGATGCGCGTGACTTGGTCACGGAATCGCTCCAACTTGTCCTCCACTTCGCCGATGACGATTTCTTCCAGGCGCTGGTCGCCTTTGACGCTGCTGTCGGTATTGACCTGAATTTTCATGGGTGTCTCCAATGCGGTTGGAAAAAAGGATGATAGAATTTCAGAGGCAGGTAGGTAAAACGTGCCATCCAATGTGGCTCCAAGGTGGTTACGGCCAGCTCAAAAGCAAGGCCTAGGAGCCATCCAATATGTCGGGATCGTCGACCAGCGACTGGGGCGAGACCTGGAGCCAGGAGGCGATCTGGCGGATGACGGTCGCAAATTGGGACCGCCATATCCGGAGATTCAGGGTGATTTGAGCGGCGAAGTCTCGATCCACAATGGAGCAGGCCTGGACTTGTTCCAGCCGGTGACAAACTTCGTCGTATCGGTCGTAATCGATGATCAGTTGCAGTGCAAATGTGGGGTGGTGAGTGATCACGCCGGCGTCATGGAGAGCTAGCCGTCCGGCCTCACGATAGGCCCGTCTCAGTCCGCCCATGCCGAGCTTTGTACCCCCAAAGTAGCGTACCACGGCGATCATGGAGTCCTCTAGGTCTTGGCCCTCGAGCAGTTGCCAGAGGGGAAAGCCGCCGGTGCGTGGGGGTTCCCCATCGTCGTTGGAGCGGTCGATGCGTTGAGCCCCATGGCCGACGCGTAGTCCGTAGCATACGTGGCGCGCATCGTGATATTGGTCGCGCAACCCTTGGACCAGGGACTCGGCGTGAGCTTCGGAGTCCACGGGCCAGGCAAAGGCGATAAACCGGCTACCCTCTGCGGTGTGTTCTGCCCGACCGGTCGATGCCAGGCGGTCGTAAGCCTCGGGGTCAGATGCGTTCGACGAATCAGATGACATGGTGGTTCTCGTCACGAGGAAAAACTCATAACCGATAGGCAAAAGGATAAGCGATGACGAAGATAGACCAAGGGTGGTTTGGGCTGGAGCGCTACTTTGAGACCCTGGCGGGCAGTGAAACGCCGTCTTGGCATGTTCACGAAGACGGCGAGTGCTGGGCGGTACGTCAGGAGTTTCGGTTTGGAACCGAGGATCTGCAGCGTCGAGTGGCCGTCGTGTCCACCACCGACTGGGGCGCCACCTACTCGGTCGCCAGTGTGGACTGGGAAGAGATCGATCATGACCCGGGGCCACTTACGAGTCACCGAGGGGCGCTAAAGTGGCTGGCCCGGGCGTTGGTCCACGGCGTTGCCAAGTGCGACGAGGTCCGACAGACCTGGGAAGAGCACTACCAGAAAATGGTCGACGTCCATGAAGACTACCTCCAGTGGTCTCGACTGGGCCAAAATCAGGGACGAAATGCGCCTTGTCCATGCGGCAGTGGGCGAAAGTATAAGAAGTGCTGTCGTCGAAGGCGGTCGCAGCTGGAAGAGCAGTTAAGTCAACCCACGGATGGCCCGGGCGACGCCGTGGCTCGACAGTGGTGGGATGGGGCCACCACCGACGAGGCGCTCATGGTTATCTATCACATCACCTCTCTATTTCAGGAGGCCGGTGGATTGACCTATCCCCAGGGTGAAAAAGCGGCGCGAGGGCTGGGGCTGCCCATCGACGGTGTCCAAGAGGTCGGTCCGCTCGATGATCCCTGGTGGATTCCTCCCGGTTGGCGCGACGCTGCGGATCGCCTTGAAGAGCCGGCTCGCAGTGTTGCCGAGGGGGCGTTGCCATATGTGGCCGCTCATCAGCAGGTGCAAAAAGCTCCGTGGGTGGTGGCTGCCCAGCTATATTTTACAGCGATCAACATGGACTATGACGAAGAACTGTCGTTGGAGGAGGTTCGCTTTTTTTGGCAGGACTATCGGCGGTGGTTGGCGGCCGTCGACGAACGTGCGGAGGCCAGTTGGAAGCCCGAACCGGGGTTTAAAGAGGCGTTGGATCGGGAGATGGACCACTTGCTGGAGTGTTGCCGATCATACCTCGATGACGATGTCGACCAAGAGGTTCGCCAAGAGGCACTGGCCTTAGTCCAAGAGATCAGCCAAGTGTGCCACGAGGTGATGCCGGAATGGGCCAATGAGGCCGCGATCTACGGGGTGGCGGCTCATATCAGCGCCGGGGAGCATGAAGCGGCCACCGAGTATTTGGAGCAAGTAGCCAGCCGGCCGGTGACCAAGGCCCATATCCCCGTGTACCTTGGGGATCTTTTCCTCGATCACGGGATGGATTGGGAGCATCCCCAATTGGAGCTCATCGGTCAGCAGGCCCGTCGGTATGCGAAATCTTTCGACGGGCATCAGGCGGACTTATTGAAGCGACTCGCTCAGGCATTGGGTGAGTTGATGGAGGGGGGTTCGGTGTCCATCTAGTGGTCACTCGGAGGCCTGCTCTTCAAAGTCCAGTGCCGCGGAGTTAAGGCAGTATCGATGGCCCGTGGGCTCTGGGCCGTCGCCAAATACGTGGCCCAGGTGGCCGCCGCATCGAGCGCAGTGGACCTCGACGCGAGGACTGCTCAGGTGATGGTCCTCTTGAGTGCCAATGGCGGCGTCATTAAGGGGCTCCCAAAAGCTCGGCCATCCGGTGCCGGAGTCGTAGCGTGTATCCGATGAAAAGAGAGGATGGCCGCATCCAGCACAGTGATAGATACCTTCGCGCTGGTTGCCGAGCAGCTCTCCTGAGTGAGCGCGCTCCGTTCCCTCTTGTCGAAGGACCCGGTATTGTTCAGAGCTTAGTCGGTCTCGCCACTCGCTGTCGCTCAGCTCAACGGTGGGTTCGGCTGGGCGAATATCGATGCCTTCCACGATGGCGTTATCCTCGCAGCACGGGGCCTCTTCAAGAGAGCTATCGGAGGAATCGGGGTTGGCATCGTCGGGCGCCGAGGGCGATGAGCAGGCCATGCTTGCAATGGCGGCGACGAATCCGACAAAGAGAAGGATGAATAGAGGCCGGATAAGATGGGGGGCCATAAAAAATCTCCGTGCTTAGTCCGAAGCGGGGGAAGAGAAATCGACGTCCGAGAGCTGAACAAATTCCAATCCGGACTCCATCAGGTTGGGAAGAGCCTTTTTAAGTCCTTTTTTGCTCTCTCCTCCGGGCTTGTTGACGTGAAGAATAACAATGGACCCGGCGGAAACTTCCGACAGCGCCTCTTTTACCTGTGGTGCATCAAGGCTGGCGCCCTGGTCGCCAACGACGTCGTAGCCGATCACGTGGTGGTCCAAAAGGTTGGCGATCTGAACGCAGACCTCGTCGTAGTGGGCCGTGCCAGAGCGGTAATGGAGGGGACGCTGCCCGGTCAATTCTTCGATGCGTTGTGCGTTGGCTTCGATTTCATGGGCGGCCTCGTCGACGGATGTGGTGCCCTCAATGCCCATGATCTCGCGGCCAGTAACGGAGCAGGGGCGGTGGCGAAGACCATGGTTAGCGATCTCAAATAGAGGGTGTTCCGCCAATTCCACCAGCTGGTGTCGGTTAGCTCCGATCCACCAGCCGGAGACGAAGATCGTCGCCGGTACCTCCCAGTCTTTTAGCATCTCGATCATCGCCTCATCGAAGCCAGCGTCGCAGGCATCGAGGGTCAAGGCCACGGCGGGCTCGTCGGTGTGGAGGCGACGGTGAACGCCCGGTACGAATTCACCCCAGTGTTCAGGCGTCATAGCGCTGAGTTCAGCGCGCTGATCGGCGGAGAGATAACGCGCCGGGGATATGGTCGCCGCGTCTTCAGCAGTTTCTATGTGGTTTCGGACAAAGGTGCGTGCCCCATCCATAAACGGGGCTACGTCCACGTTGTCGAAGTCCTCTCGAAGCTGGCGAAAGGTGTCGACAGCGAACGTTTTGTCGTCGGAGGGTTCTTTGGTGTCGTTGTGGGAGGGCGTCGGCGGGGGCTGGCTGGACGGGGAATCATAACCCCAAAACACCGCCAGGCCGATCAGGGCAAGCAGACATGCACATCCACTGAGGGCGGCGATGAGTTTTGGCAATGCAGGCATGACGGAGCCATGGGGCAGACAAGGGGAGCAGGGACAAAGGTTGCTGTGAGACAGCGCAGATGGACCGTCGGTGGCCAACCATGCAGAGGCATGGTAGCCCTCAGGGTGCGTCAGGGGTGCCCATGCATCGCATGGGCTGAGAATGATACCCGCTGAACCTGAACCGGTTAGAACCGGCGTAGGAACGACGCCCGAGCCAGACTGACAGCATCTCCTATCGCAGCGATCCTAACACCTTATATGTTGGTGATCCTGTTCACGGCGAGCGTGGTCTATCTCCTGACGCAAGCGTTGAGCGTAAACCAGCTTATACTACCTTGCTTAGGAGCGAAGATGAGTCAAGATACGGTAAATCAGGTGGACCAGTGGATGGACACCCACTCACAGTTGTGGGGCAAGATGCTAGCTCATCCATTTCTGGAGGAGATGCGTCGCGGTGAGATCGGGGAGGATGTATTCAACCGATGGCTTCGACAGGATTATATCTTTGTGGAGGCGGCGATTCCCTTTGTGGGAGCATTGATCGCTCGCTGCCCGGAGCCAGAGATGCGCAAGGTGTTGGGGAATATCCCGGGGGCCCTGGAAAAAGAACTGCAGTTGTTTCGGGAGCGGGCGACCCATCTGGGGGTGGATGTCGGCGACGTCCAACCGGGATTTATCAACCACGCCTACGTCCAATATCTGATGGCCGTGGGACATCAGGCCTCATTCGAAGAGGGGATGGTCGTATATTGGGCGGCGGAGAAAGCCTACCACGAGTCTTGGAAGAAGGTGGCGCCGGCCATCGAGCAGGGGCATCCCTGGCGTCCCTTTGTTGAAAACTGGGCGGGTGATGAGTTCGGTCAACTGGTCAACTAATTAGAAGGGGCGGTGGAGCGACTGGCCGACGATGCGTCGCCATCGACGAGGGCCCGGATGGAGAGCCAATTCGAGATGGTCATCCGCTACGAATTGGCGTTTTGGGAGATGGCTTATCGCGGCCCTCGGTGGCCGGGTGATGACAACGAGTGAGCGTCGGCTGATTGGATGCCTGCGAGGAATGGATACTATCACGGAGCAAGGAGGTCATCGTGGACTTTTGCGAGCAAGCCTATGAGCGAGTGGAATCGATTTGGAAGCAACAACTGGAGCATCCCTTTGTCCAGGGAATCGGCGATGGGACCCTGGAGCTGGATCGATTTAAGCGGTGGGTGCGACAGGACTATCGCTACCTCAAAGAGTTTAGCCGAGTATTTGCTTGGGGAGCTGCCAAGGCACGGCGCCTGGAGGATATGCAATTTTTTGCTGGTGCGCTGGACCTGACGTTGAATGTGGAGATGGGGTTGCACCGAGAGTATGCAGCGAGGTTCGAGATCGGATCCGATGAGCTCGAGTCCACCGCCATGTGGCCTACGACTCGGGCCTATACGGACTTTTTGGTGCGAGTATCGGCCGACGGAGATCTTGCCGACCTGGTGGCCGCGCTGTTGCCCTGTGCTTGGGGTTACGCTTGGCTCGGGGAGGCTCTATCAAAAGGCCAAGGACAGCCCGGGGATGCGAGGTATCGCGATTGGATCGCCACGTATGCAGGCGAGGAGTTTCAGGGGGCAGCCGAGGGGCTGAAGTCGATGATGAACCGTCTTGCGGAGCACCGGAGCCAGGAAAAGGTCAACTACCTCTTAGACTTATTCGAGGTATCGAGCCGCTACGAGGCCCAGTTTTGGGATATGTGCTGGGAGGGGGAGGAATGGCCTTACTCAGCATCCGGGGCCGGAAACTGATCGCAGAAAGCGTTTCTGCCAGCGAGTCACGTCTGTATAATGCTTGTTATGTAAACTAGATGCTATGGCATGGGCCGACCGGAAAATGCTCCGGTCAGCTCACTCTTTAGGTGGGAATCGTAAACGTATAGGTGCAGGTCGTATCCCCGGAGGCAATATGGCAGGTGCGGGAGGGGGTACTCCCCAGAAATTTCACGACCGTTTGTTTTTCGAGTCGGCAGGGCAGGTTGGTGTGCTCGATCGTGGATTCAAAGGGACAGTGGCATAGCGAAATCGAGAGTTCATGGCCGTCCTCCGATTTTTTAAGCTGGGGCATAAAGCCCTGTTCGTCGAAAAAGCCGAGGAGTAGCTCAAGTCGGTCCTCCAGGGATGACGCATCACTGTCTCGAAGACGACGTTGAAGGCGTTGTAGATGCCGGTGCCAAATCTGCTCGAAGAATGCGTCTATCAGCTCTCCGTGACCTTCGGTGATCAGGAATTTTAACAACATTGGGAATAGTTGCTTTTCCTGGTTCGGAAAAAGGTGCCGAGCGCGCTCGGACAGATGATAGGTGTGGGTCGGTCGACCGGGACCCGTTCGGCGGCGACGGCGAATAATGAGCTGCTCTCCGATCAATTTGTCCAGGTGGTGTCGAATGGTCGTGGCGCTGAGCCCCTGCTGGTCGACGAGTTCCTCGACCGTTGCGTGGCCCGCTTCATTAATATGTCGGAGAATAGAAGCTCGCGGTTCTTCTACGAGACTGAGTAATGCGTCCATGTTGGTCCTCCGATGTGGGGCCAAGAGGGAGATCGAAAAGGAGTCGAGCCAAATTTCTCATTTCACTGAACGTCCAGGAGCGTTAAGAAGGGGTGTCCGATGTCCGTTGAGCGACTGCGACGAAAAGTCGCTTGAGAATAGTTTACTCTAGCAATATAGTGTTTATTGTTGCTGGAGACAACGAGCGTTACAAAACTTTAGGAGCAGTGTCATGACATTCGTAATCACCGAACTATGCCAGGGAACCTGTGATACATCTTGCGTGGAGGTGTGTCCCGTGGATTGCATTCATGGCCCGCTGAGCGTCGACGAGATCAACGACCTCCACGCGGCGGGCGATCAGGCGCGGCTGGACGAAATCCAACTCTATATTGACCCGGCCATCTGCATCGATTGTGGTGCATGCGTGCCGGAGTGTCCGGTGGAAGCGATCTTTGATGAGTTTGATCTACCCGATAAATACGACGATGATCTGCAGGCCAACGCCGACTTTTTTGAGTGATTTCGGGGGTTGGTTTCATGAGTGAAGGCGCATCGCCGACGCTGTGGGAGTTGATCGGGCAATCTCTGAGTTCAACGAAAAGGGGCTACGACCGCCTGGCACCGAAATTCGATCGGTCTCCCTTCCGTACGCCCGACGAGGTACTGGCCGGGGTGGCGTCGGTGGTCGGGCCGCAAAAAGGAGGTCGGCTGCTCGATCTGGGCTGTGGAACGGGGGCAGCCATGGAGGCCATGGATCGTCTTGGGTTTGAGCAGATGGTGGGACGAGATATGTCTTCCGGGATGTTGGCCAAAGCCAGGCAGAACCTGAGCGACAGGTTGATGACACCGCATCGTTTGGAACTGGGGGATATACGCCATTTGAAAGCCCATCAGGCCTACGACGTTGCCCTTTGCATGGGGGCGGTGGGGCATGTGAGGCGTCGTGACCAGCGGCGCTATCTGGATGGAATCTATCGGAGTCTGAAGCCGGGCGGGCGCTACTTCTTTGTGACCTCCCGTCGTCCCCAATGGTGGTCGCCGAGGCGCTGGGCAGCGTGGGCGTTCAATCAGCTGATGAGGTTGAGGAATCGCCTCATTTCTCCGCCTTTCCATATGTATTATTTACTGCTGCCCGTGGAGCGGGCGCAGTGGCTGTTGCCTCAGCGGGGCTTTGAAGTGCGGGTGCATGCCCCCTTTAAGGGCCCGCGTTTATCCACGTTGCGGTTGGTGGAAGGGCGGCGAGTCTCGGCGTAGCGACGGCAGTTCGGCCGGAAGAGGTTCAGTGCACGGCTTCGGCAACGGGTTGGTCGCTGGAGACGGCGTCGTATCCGTCGGCAATGAAGCGGTCGATGCGTTCCCAGTGATCGACCAAAAACTCGCGAATCTCCTCCTCACGTCTCGGGACCTGGGCGGCGGGGACACGCCAGATCCATACCTCCAAGGTGGCGTCTGTCATATAGCCCTTGGCGAGATCGGACATGGCGCTGACGTCATCGATGCCGCGATGGGCGATGAACACAAGGTCGGCGTCGGGGGTTTCCTCGACGAGGCGAACGCCACCCTCTCGCAGGGGCGGAAGGGTGTGCTGGAGGCGGTCGACGATGGGTCCCATTTCTTCGTCGTCCGCAAATTTTTCGACGAGGCGAGCGCGCTTTTTTGGGGTAAAGCGGGTGCCCTCGGGATAGACAACGACGGCATCGTTAGGGGTCAGCTCTTTGCCCAGTGCGATGACCTTCTCGATTTCGAATTCTGGGTCCTGGCTGCCTCGCTGGACGAAGACATTGGGGATGCGCTGAGCGCAATAATCGAGGGCTGGGTCAGCGAGGAGTTCGGACTTGATGACGTAGCGAAAATATTTGAGTTCTCGGACGACGGCGATGGGGAGCATGGTGTCCAGGGTGCTGGCGTGTCGTGAGAAGACGATGGCCGGCGTGGTGTCTTCTAATTGCTCAAGGCCCCGGATGGTGATGTCCACAGAAAAGACTCGGATCGTTCCCCAGAAGGCGCCGCGCGCCCACCAGCGCTGCAGTTTGCGGTTTTTGTGCTCGTAGGTGTCGTCATCGAGGCCGCAGAGGTGACGAATCCACAGCCAGAAGGCGACCAGGAGCCCCGTGGACTCCAGAACGAAGAAATAGGTGAAGAAGATGAGGGTGCGACTGGTCGAAAGGCGGGTGCGACGGATCAGGTCGATGCAGCCGGTGAGGAGGAGCAAGGGAGCCAGTAAGAGGGTTAGGGTCACCGCCAGGAAGAACCAGGCGGAGGTGGTGATGATGCGCCGACGCCAGTTAATATCCTTGGGAATTTCGTGCAGTTCCATGGATCGTCCATTGGTTGCTGGGTCACTCAGAGGGCGGTGGAGGCTCCGGGGGAAGGGCCTGAACCTGTGAGGCAAGTTCCCGGCGTAGGCTGAGCAGCGCCTTACCACCGTGCCATTGATGGCAATAGTTGGTGGCTCGCGTCAATAGCTCATCGAGGATCTTGCTATCTATGGCGATGGTCGGGGGAGGTGCGTTGGCGGCCTGGTCCAGGTGCTTTCTGGCGGCGGTGAGCAGGGCCGACATACCTCGTTGCATGCGCCTTAGAGGCCTTCCCTCATGGGCTTGCTCCGGTTTGTAAAAGGCTGCGGTAATTTGGATAAGGGCTCGTGTTCGAAGGCGTCCGCGACTGGCCTTGGGGAGATCGAGCCACAAGGCCTCCCAGGACTCGTGGGCCTCCCAGTATTTCTGTGAGCGGAAACGTTTCCAGCCCTCGCGAAGCCATATGTCATGTTTGGCGGGTTGCTGCACGTCGAATCTCCAGTATTACCAGTGGCCGTCGGGGAGATCGGGGTCTCCGCCGGAGGGTGGTTCGGGGCTCGCATCGGCCGTGGAGGGAAGCGGCGGTGGACTCCCATCGCCGTCCGACGAAGAGGGCGCTGAGTCACGGGGCCCAAGATCGACGATAAACCCAAAGACGAGACTCCCAACAAAAAAGATGGCCGCGCTGAGGGTCCAGGTCATTTCAATTCCCAGGAAGCCCCCGACCAGATAGTGGCCCAATTGGTAGCCGAGGATGACCAATGCCACGCCAAAGAGCAGCCCCCAGAGAAATTCCAGTTTCGTCGATTGGTGGGCCGGCCCGGGAAGCCTGTCCGCCCATCGGTAGTCGTCTGCCAGGGCTGCACCACCGAGGAGGGCCATAAAGAGCAAGAAGCTCCAGATCACTGCTCTGGTAGACGAATTCTTGGGGTCTTGACGCTCTTGTTCCCACTGCAGGCGGAGATCTCTTAGCTCCTGTGGTGATTTGGCGCCTTGGGCGACCAGGCCGTGGACGTGGCCGAAGTCCGGGTGCTTCGTGGCAGAGACGAGCTCATCGCCTTGCTGAAGCGCGATGACGCTGATCGTGTCCGGCGGCAAATAGCGAAGCCGAATTTTCTCATCGCCCAGTTCCTGGTCGACCCCCGGGTCCGGGCCGGCGATGATCGCGTCACCGTCGATGCGTTTGAGCGTATTTCGAAGGTCCCGGTTCAGGTGATCGACAAAGCTTTCGTCGAAGTCGTCAAATACCTCTGGAAGTCCATAGATCTGACGCATCACGGTGGACTGGACTTGAAATGCACCAAGTTGTGCCGTGGTTCCAGCTACCGCTGGCTGGATCATCGGCGAGTGTGGAGGACGTTGGTCCTCCGGAGCGGTATACTCCACGGCCGTCCATTGGAGATGACCGCGCCCTCGGTCAGTGACCCTTGTCCAGGCCTGCGATAGGGGGTGAGTCCATCGGGGAACCCACAAATAGCGTTGAATATCTCTTTCCAAGGCCAGGGCATCCATTTGAAGCTCGAAGAGCTCATCCTTTACCTCAGCCAATGGTTCGGCGTGTGCGCTGACGAAAACCGGTTGCCCATCGAGCTCCGGCTTAGTAGAGGTCGAGTCGATAGGAACCGCTCGTTCGGCAAGCCGATGGACTTCTATCGATAGGCGTTCGTTGTCGGCCATGATATATCCCGCGAAGACCGCGACAACCAACGTGATGGCCAGGGTGAAGATGGGATGGTGGGTGGGATATGTATAAAGGTAGCGGTCATGTTGGTCGACAGGCATGGTCAGCCTTGGGCAGCCGGAAGAGCGTTGAGCACATGGGGATACATAAGAGCCTGGAGCTAAGCCTAATCGGTTGGCCATAAAGTTGCCAGTTATGGCAGAGGGTGACGGCAATGCTAAGCAGGAGAAATCCATGAGACGACGATTTGTACGCGATGGCCTTGTCCTGGTCGGAATCCTCTGGATTGGGATATGGGGATGCCGATCGGTGGAGGTCCAACAGAGGGCCGAGACTCTGGGGCCCCATCCAGAGGAGGTGCAAACTTCCGAAGAAGGTGATGAGGAGCGGCCGGTCCTGACGGTCTGCTTTGATGCACCGTTGCCCGATGACCTCGAAGTGACGGGCTTCGAGCGCCGGGGGGCCAGGTTATCGTCGTCGATGTCTCCTCGGCACTCGGCCAGTGATATCATGACGACGCCCGGTCACGACATTACGTTGGACGCCGAGTTTTCATACGGGCCAATGGCCAAAGATCTGGAGCACGAGGTCGTGGAAGTATGGATCGACCGGTGCTCCGATACCATGGAGCTTTGGGCTCGAGGAGCGACGGATGATGACGGCGAGATCCACATCGATGTGGCAGCCGACGACGTCCCCGATATCGGCGAATACCGCCTGTTGTACCGCCTGCCCGGTGATGACTCCCTCATCGCGTCCACGTTGCGGGTATACCCCGAAGGCACGCAATTGGTGGTATTCGATATTGATGGAACGTTGACCACCGGTCATCGCACGACCGTGGCCGACGCCGTGGGCGATATTGGCCGGATATTTGGGTGGGGGTCGTATATGCCATCGCTCCGCGACGGCGCCGTGGAGGTGACGCGGACGCGGGTCCACGAGCAGGGCTATGTGGCGGTCTATTTGACGGGGAGACCTTTTTGGATGACCGAGAGCACGCGGATTTGGATGCAGCACTACGGATTCGCCAGGGGACATCTGAGGACCACCTCTGGGTGGGGTGACTGGGTGCCCAGTCATGGAGGGGTGGGAGCGTATAAGGTCAGTTATATGCATCGGCTTCGACAGAGGGGCTTCGAGTTTGTGGCCTATTATGGGAATACGCAGACCGACGAGTGGGCCTACCGTATCCTTGGGGGGCTTCCCCACCAGATGTATTTCGTGGGTGACTATATCGATGGAACGACTCATCTGGGCGACGGGTATATGGAGCATGTGCAGATGCTAGAGGGCTCTGGTCAACGGGCGAGTCAACCCTTTCGCTATCCGGCGGTAGACTGAGACTGACTTGAAGGAGACGTGATGCGCAGTACGAGGTTGTGGTTGGGTGTCGCCATGGTGATGGGGCTGGTCGGGATGGGGGTCGGCACGCCGGCGATGGCGATGGAGTCCCAGCGGGGATCGACGGGCGGTGATGAATTTGGCGTGCAGGTGCGGTTGGGGATGAGCCTGGATCATGCTCCGGGATCGCCGCGTTTCTACGGTCTCGGAGGCCAGGGCGAGATCACCGCGACCTACGGGGCGCGAGCGGCCTTCGGGGTGCGGGCGGAGAGCATCGGGATGGTGGGGTTTGGCGTAGGCGATGAATTTTCACTGGGGGCTCGGGGACTCGGGGGGATTCTCGCCAAAGGGGAATGGGTGGCTCTGAATCCCGGCACCTCCCTGAGCCGGATCCGTCAAGATCGGTTGCAATTGGTGGTGGGTCTGTCCACCGGGTTTTACCGCATCGGCACAGTACGCGGTGACGTGGACCGAGGAAAAAGCCAGGAGCGGCACGAGCGGGTCAGTGCCATGGCCGTCGGTGGTCGCCATTTCGCCGTGGTTCCCCAGGTGGGGTTGCAACGCGACCGCATTCGAGTCTCCCTGCTCAGCCACCTGTTATTACGGTCGGGCACGGCCACGGAGCCCATTGTAGGGCTGGAGCTGTCGCTACGTCTGCTGTAGTCGGGGCGATAGGCCGTGATAGTCGGTGGGGTGTAAAGGTCTGAAACCTTGAAGTCGCGTGGGTGGTTCGCTAACGTAGCGCATAGAGTCTAAAACGTCTCTTTGCATACTATCCAGAGGACCACCACCGATGAACTATCTCCGGAACAGAAGAATGTATCAGCGCGCAGGACGGATCGTAGGGGTGGGTCTGCTAACGGTCCTGCTATCCATCGGGATGGGCTGTTCTGACGATGAGATTGACGGTGGGGGAGGCGGGGGAGAGCCGAACCAGGAAGTCGATAACGCCGGGCCCGGGGACAATAATAACCAGGGCGGAGGGGGAGAAACTAACCAGGGGGAGTCCAACCAGCAGCCGGGAAATCAGGGCCCCAATAATTCGGAGACCGACAATCAGTCCGAAAATAATGGGGAGAGCTGTGATAATCTGGAGTGCGGTCTGGTGGACTGCCCTCCTGGCGAAGGGGTGACCACCCTGTCGGGCACGGTCTATGGACCATCTGGTGACTTCCCACTGCCCAACGCCACGGTCTACGTGCCGAACGCGGAGTTAGATCCCGTGGAATCGGGGGTCAGTTGTCAGCGTTGCGACCAGATGGTCAGTGGCGATCCCCTCGCGCAAACGGACACCAACTCGGCGGGGGAATTTGTCTTGGAAAACGTGCCGGCCGGTGAGAATGTGCCCCTGGTGATTCAGACTGGCAAGTGGCGCCGTCAGATAGAGGTGCCGTTGATCAGTGAGTGTGAGGAAACGGTCTTCGATGATCCCCAGGTGACGCGATTGCCCCGGAATCGCGATGAAGGCGAGATCCCTCGGATGGCCGTGGCGTCCGGGCAATACGACGCCCTCCAATGCTTGCTCTATCAAATCGGTCTCGATGAAGACGAGTTCAGCTCCGATCCTAACTCCGACGCCAGTATCACGTTGTTGCGAGGCGTTGGAAATTCGCCGACCGATCGCTTCAGTCCCGGGTTCAGCGATGGCGGTACATTTACCAGCATCACCGATTGGTGGGACGATGTGAGTAATTTGGAAGACAAAGACATCGTCATGTATTCCTGCGATAATGTGTCCGATCTGGCGGGCAATCAAACACAGCCTCCACAATCGGCGAAGCAGGCCCTTCAGGATTTTGCCGACCAGGGCGGCCGGGTCTTTCTCACGGATCTTCAGCGCGAGTTTTTGCAACATGGGACGCCAGATTTTCAGTCGGTCACGCAGTGGACCGATCAATCGATTCAGGGAACGCTGAACGCGCAGATCGACACTTCCTTTCCCGAGGGGCAGTCGCTGCGGGAGTGGTTGGAATTGGTGGGTGGGTCCGGCGGGGATGGTGAGATCGAGTTATTCGACATCTGGAATAACCTGGGGGCGCTGGACAGCGATCTGGGGCAGCGCTGGATCTACTCAGAAGGGGGAAATAAAAACCACTATATCGATTTTGCGACGCCCGTGGGCAGTGATGAGGATAGCCAATGTGGACGGGTGGTATATAGTGATCTCCACGTGTCAGCGGGCGGGGGTTCAGATACCAGCGCACCTTTTCCCGATGGCTGTACGACGGATGGGCTCACCGGCCAGGAGCAGGCCCTGATCTACCTATTCTTCGATCTGTCGGGATGCGTGGTGCCGGAGTGCACACCGCTGACCTGCGATGACGTGCCGGACCAATGCGGCGTGCACTCCGATGGATGTGGAAGCAGCATCGACTGCGGGGAATGCTGTGTGGAGGAAGATGACCCCTGCGATAGCGATTCCGATTGCTGTGGTGACCTGTGGTGCGGGGAAGATGGTACGTGCACCAGCGAATGCCGCAACATCGGAGAGCCCTGCACGAGCAATACTCAGTGCTGCACGGATGCCTGTGCCATCGACTCCGGCGAAGACGAAGGTATTTGCATACCCCAGTGATGGTGCGTTGACCGTTCATTGCGTCGAAGAGCCGCCGCCCTCCATGGGCGGTGGCTTTTGTCATTCATGGGCCACTGATGGGCTTGGGGGCTTCCCAAATAGGGGGACTATGGTTAAGGTGACGCAGATATGTAAGTGTTTGCTTACCGTGTGATGGAAAAACTCATGGAGCGCGAATTGAAGAGGGAGTCATGACAGATAGAGTCAATTTGGTGACGGGAGCGACGGGGTTCTCGGGGGCCTATGTCGTCCGAGAGTTATTGGCCCGCGGCGAAGAGGTGGTGGCCACTGACCTGGCCTCCGCCATCGACGATGAGGAGCGGCGAGAGGTGTTGGCGTCTATCGGCCTAGATATGGAGGCGCCCGGGGTGGAGTGGATTCCCTCGGACTTGCTGGATAGGCGATCGATGGAGGCACTCTTTGAGCGGGATATTACCCATATCTTCCATATCGCGTCGCTCTACGACTATAGCGCAAGTTACGAGGTCCTTCGCCGGATCAATGTCGATGGCACGCGCAATTTGGTGGAAGTGGTCCATGAGCAGTGCGACGGCCTGGAGCAATTTATCCATTGGTCGACCTGCGGGGTCTTCGGAAAGCCCTATACGGCGGCCGATGGTGACAAGGTCAATATTCCCTTTGGCGAGAATTGCTCCTCGCCCAAGAATACGCCACGCAACGCTAAAGGGCCGGAGGGAACCCATCTGGTCAATGCCTACTCGGTCAGCAAGTGGGAGCAGGAAAAGATGATGTGGAACCTCTATGAGGACGAGGGGTTTCCCTTAACCGTGGTCCGTCCGGCGCCCATCTACGGGCCAGGCAGCAGCTATGGTCACGGGGGTATCATCTTGGCCATCGCCATGGGCCTGGTGCCAGCGATTCCCAAGGATGCGGAGAATTATATCACGACGTCGGTGCACGTGGAGGATATTGCCGGGTTCGCCATTTATGCCGCGGACCATCCGGAGTTCATCGGCGAAGATTTCAATGTCGTCGATAATAGCATCATCTCCTACCACGAGTTTCTCAATTATATCGCTCTGCTGACCGGTCGAAAGATGAGGGATATCCCGTTGGTGAAAGTCACGGCCCTGTACCCTATCATGGCGAGGGCCTCTCGGGTGTGGACGTGGTTGCAGAAGAATTTTGGCGTTCCACGGGTCCGGGTGTTCGAGGTGCAGTCAGCGGAGTATATCAGTTCTAGCTATTGGTTGAGCAATCGAAAGACCCTGGAGGTGGGCTACGAATACCGTTATCCCGATGTGAAAGAGGGGCTAAAAGACACGGTGGCCTGGTTTCGGGATATGGGTTGGTTGACCGATTCCAGTAAAACCATGCAATCTGAAGGTGTCAGTTCAAAATTGTGATCGTGATGAAGATGGTGACTCTGGGACAGGATGAGGTGAGAGATGACTTATATCGGTGGAAAGACGGCGTTGATCACGGGGGCCGCCCGCGGCATGGGCAAGTTAATGGCCCGAGAGTTTGGCGAGCGGGGCGCGAGAGTGCTCCTCGTCGATATCGATGGAGAGGCGCTGGAAACGGCGGTGGCCGATCTGGAACAAGGCGGGGTGGATGCCCTGGCGTTCGAAGCCGATCTATCGAGCAAGGCCGATATTCGGGAGCTTCGCAAGCGGGTCTCCGACGAGGTGGGGCGAATCGATATCCTGGTCAATAATGCCGGCGTGGTCAGCGGTGGCACCTATGAGGAGATCGATGACGAGGCCGATGAGTTGATGCTGAACGTCAATATCAACGCCGTACATTGGATGACGAAGGCATTTATCACGGATCTCAAAGACGGCACGGATACCCATCTGGTGCAATTGGCGAGCGCCGCCGGTCAGGTGGGCGTACCCGGCCAGGTCATTTATTGCGCCAGCAAATGGTTTGTCACCGGTTTTAGCGAGGCCTTGCGACTGGAGTTACAAGCCGAGGGCTACGATCACGTCAACGTAAGCATCATTTGTCCGGGCTTTGTGGACACGGGCATGTTCGATGGGGCCAAGCCGCCGCTATTGATGCCCCTTCTTGAGCCGGATTATGTGGTGGAGCGCATCATGGAAGCCGTGGAGGAGAATAAACTCTACGTCCAGGAGCCACTGATTGTGAAGATGACGCCGGCGCTGAGGGCTCTGCTGCCGAGGCCGGTGGTGGACACGATCATGGAGATCACGGGCGCCACCAAGTCCATGAAGGGGTGGAAGGGCAGATCTAACCGGTCGGACTAAAGGCGCCAGGCGTCGATGGCGATGCCCCCGTTTTTGAATTGGGCAAGGCGTTGGGCGCCAGGTCGGCGTTGATGGATCTGGTCTCGGCGATCTGAGGGCCACACAAAACATAGGGTGGTCCGTCCGACGTCGGTAAAGGCCAAGAGCTGGTCCAAAAGTTGGTCTTCCAGGGATAGACGGTGCCCATAGGGAGGGTTGGTGACCACCATGAAGGGTTGGTCGTCGTCAAACGGAGGGTCGTCGGCCCAGGCCGTGAGCTCCCGGCATGTCCATTCAATGAGCCCATCGATGGAGGCCTGGGCCTCGTGTTGGTCGGCCATCGAGAGGACCGAGGCGTCGCGATCGGCACCCATGATGGGGGCCTGAAGGGAGTCGGTGGTGGCCTGGCGCAAGTCATGGACGATGGACTGGAAGCGATCGGGAAGATGGTTTTGCCATTGCTGGAGGGCAAACGATCGGTCCAGCCCAGGTGCCCGTTGGATCGACTGAAGGGCTGCCTCGATGGGGATGGTGCCACTGCCGCAGAGGGGATCGAGCAGTGGGATGTCGGGCGTCCAACCGCTCAGCGACAGCAAGGCCGACGCCAGGGACTCTCGAAGGGGCGCCCCGCCGTGGTGGGTGCGCCACCCTCGTTTGTGCAACCGATCGCCGGCGGCATCGAGGCTTAGCTGACAGCGGTTATCTTCCAGGCGAGCCAGGATGGTCAAAGCCCCGTCGGAGGGGTCGGAAAAGGTCGGCGCCTCCAGGCCCTGGTCCTCTGAGAAGTGGTCTCGAAGCGCATCCTCGACGGCTTCACGGATCTTGTCGGTGTGGTAGAGGTTGGAGTGCCCACTGCGAGCGCGAATCGCCAGGTGGGCGTTGGGCTTGATAAGTCGGGACCAATCGTAGCGGCGGGTCTTATTATATAATTCGGGCGCGTCACGGGCCCGAAACTCGTCGACGCGAAGCCATAGGCGGTTGGCCGTACGAAGGCGAAGCGCGGCGGCGTAGAGCGTCTTTCGGGCGGCGTCGAATTCCACGCCGCCGTGGAGAACACGAGGGCGCTTGGCGCCGATGGTCCTCAACTCCTGGAGCAAGACATCTTCCAGTCCGGGGGCGATGGTCGCGAAATAGGTCTGTGCCATGGTGGTGGAAGTGGTGTTTAGACGTTAATAAGGGCGTCCTACGCCGAAAGGGCGGGGCCAGCCAGACGGACGGGCCCTGTGGCCATACCATAAAAGGAGCGATGATGCCGAAGGTATTGATTTTACATACGGGTGGAACGCTGGGGATGCGAGGTGAGCCCCTGCAACCGGATGCATTCTCCACCGCCCTGGTAGACAAAGTGCCACAGCTCGAGGAGTTGGCCGATCTGGAGGTGCGTATCGTCTTCAACCTGGACTCCAGTGATATGGGTCCACGGCAATGGGAGCATTTGGCGGACCAGATCCATGAAGCACGGGCGGAGTTTGACGGCTTTGTCATCGTTCATGGCACGGACACGATGGCCTATACGGCGTCGGCACTGAGCTTTGCGTTGCTGGGGCTTCAGCGACCGATCATCCTTACGGGGGCGCAGCGTCCCTTGGCGGCGCACCGCACCGATGCGCGGCGCAATTTGGTGGACGCCGTGGAATTGGCTACGCGAGGGTTTTCAGGGGTGGGGATTTGTTTCGACGGCCTCCTCCTCCAGGGCGTCAAGGCGACAAAGAGCAACGTCCACGATTATCGAGCATTTGCCAGCCCGGGGGTGGAGCCGTGGGCGAGAATGGGGGTCGACGTGGCCATCGACGAGAGCTTGATTGGACAGCGCAAGGCCTATCGCTTTCGGCCGCGTTTTCGGCCGGCGGTGGTCAGCATACAGGTCACGCCGGGGATGCCCCCGGGGCCGGTGTTGGACCATTTAAGGGCCGACCAGGGAGTGGAGGGCGTGGTGATCGGCGCGTACGGGTTGGGCACAGTGCCGACCGAGGAGCCCGATCTGGCCACATCCACGGCTCGTCTCGTGGAGCGCGGCGTGGACGTGTTGGTCGTTACCCAGTCGTCGGGGCATATTGAGTTAGAAAAATATGAGAATAGTC
Organism: uncultured Bradymonadales bacterium; assembly: GCA_964566695.1. Classification (GTDB taxonomy): domain Bacteria; phylum Myxococcota_A; class Bradymonadia; order Bradymonadales; family Bradymonadaceae; genus SLJM01. The sequence continues at coordinate 18,439 of CAZMJS010000001.1, read as the reverse complement.
GGGCCTTGGCTAAGGCCGGCGTCATCCCGGGGGGCTCAATGACGATTGAGGCCGGGGTGACAAAGTTGATGCACGGTCTGGCTCATTTCCCCGATCGCCGCGAAAGGAGGGCCTATTTGATGGCCGATACGGCGGGGGAGCGAGGTGGGCGTGGGGGATCTGCTCATTGAGGGATGAAGAATTGGTAGCCCTTGCCATGGACCGTCTTTATCCAGTCGTTTTTGCCCCCAAAGTTGACGAGCTTCTTGCGCAGTCGAGAGATATGGACGTCGATGGTCCGATCGAGGCCGTCGTATTCGCGGTCGAGAAGCTCGTCATAGAGATCGGCTCGGCTGACGGTATTGCCAGTATTGCTCACGAGAAGCCATAGCAGGTTGAACTCGAAGGTGGTCAGATCGACTTCTTGCCCCTCGATAAAGGCGTCACGGGCGCGACGGTCAATGGTCAGTGGGCCGCGATCGAGCTTGTAGGTCTCAATGCCGGCCAGGGAGACATCGGTGACTTCGCTTATCTGCTCCAGATGGCGAAGCCGGTTCTCCAACTTGACGAGGAGTAATTCCGGGGACACTGGTTTGGTGACGTAGTCATCGGCGCCCAATTCTAGGCCCCGGATATGGTCGCGGTCGTCCGTGGCGCCCGTGAGCATGACGATGGCGCCCATATAATCCGGTCGAACGGCCTTGAGTACCTCGAAGCCGTTGGCCCCGGGAAGATCAAGGTCCAGAATCACCACCGCCGGACTCTCGTCGCGGATACGCTCAATGGCCACGGCGCCATTATGCTCGACACTGGTGGCGTAGTTTTCGGCCGACAATAATTCGGCCAAGGATTCGGCGAGTTTGGGATCATCCTCGACGATAAGAACACCAGGTTTGGTCTGGGCAGTCATTGGATGGGTCTCCTTGGACCTACGCGGAAAAATAAAATGCGCCGCTTCCGACGCAAGGTCGGCGAGGAAGCGATGGATCGGCCCCCGAGTCAGGGGCACGGAAAATTACAACGGTCGGGGCCGGCGTGGCAACCACCAATCCCGGGTCGGGTGCGATGATGGAGGCCATGTTACGAACATTAGCATCGGTGGCGCCGGCAAATCCTTGGTGCCCGGGGCAGGGCCCTTAGGTTCCATACAATAAGGGTCAAGCAGGTTTATGGCACCCAGGAGTCAGGCGATGGATATACAGTCAAATCAACGTGGTGGCGCCCAAGGCCTCGATTGGCAAAGCGCTCGACTGCTGATGACCTTTGCGGTCTTGCTGGTGGCCACGGTGCTACTGATGCCCTGCGTCATTATCGCCAGCGTTGCCGTGACGGACTGGCTTCTGAGTTTATAACACCGATGAGGGGCTATCATCGGGGCCCGGCGGAGGTCGTGGTGAACGATATCTCGTTGGAGAAGTGGGGGTCATCGTCGCCGACCACGCCGTAGGCGCGAACGAAATAACGCATCTCCTCGTCGAGATCACTTAAGGTGGCCTCAAAGGTCGCCCCTTCATCGGCCAAGGGAGTGACCGCCAGGCATTGGTCGTCCATGGTCGGCGTGGCCGTGGTGTTAGACCAGCAAAAGCCATGTTCTTCCAGATCGGCGTCCAGCGGCAAAGAGGCCAGCTCGGCGCTGACCCGGGCCGATGTGGCGTCCACGTCGGTGGCCGGGTTTTGGGTCAGGTGAAATTGAGGGCAGGCGGTCTGGCCATCGCAGACCAGCGATTCGTTGGTGGAGCTGCAGACCAATTCATCGAGATCGCAGGGACCACAGGGATCGCCGGGCTCGGCGTCGAAGACTTCGTTTCCGCCGCAGGCATTGGCCACGACAACGCATCGCTCGTCCTGGCATTGCTCATCGTCAAAGCAGTCGGTGTCGTTACTGCAAACATCGTCCTCAAAGTCGGGGCTGCAGCCCAGGAGGGACAGAGTCACCAGGCAGCTGAGCCAGAGGATGGGGCGAAGGGATTTCAACGACCTATGCGACATAAGCTTGTGCTCCAAGAGTTGGGTGGCCCCAAAACAGTTGCAAAAATAACGCTTCGGTGATCACCTTACAATAAGGTAACAAGGATTGTCGACGGTCCACCTGAACTGGCGACAGTGGATGTTGTGAGAGAAGATCGGGCCCTTAATGGGTTGGTGAGTGTGATCAATAGGCCAGAAGACGTCTTATGGAATTGGTAGAGCATCTGGGTTGGATTGTGGGCGCGGCGTTGATCGTCGTTCTCATCGCCGAGCGGGTCAAGGTCCCGTCGATCGTGGCCTATATTCTGGCGGGGTTATTGCTAGGGCCTGCGCTGGGCTTGGTGGAGATGACGGATGCGGTGGATTTGATCGCCGAGTTCGGGATCGCGCTCTTGTTATTCGTGGTGGGGCTCGAACTGAGCCTCGACAAGATCAAAGACGTGGGGAAAGTGGCGGTGGCCGCCGGCATCGGTCAGGTAGTGTTCACTGCGTCAGGGGGCTACTTATTGGCCTGGGGGTTGGGCTTTGAGGTGATGGAAGCCATCTTTTTGGCAGTGGCTTTGACCTTTAGTAGTACCGTTGTGGTCGTCAAACTGCTGGACCAAAAAGGAGATCTGGACAGTGTGTATGGGCGGATCGCTGTGGGCATCTTTTTGGTCCAGGACATGGTGGTCGTGGCGGCGTTGACCGTGCTGGCGGGGATGGCGGCCTCCGACGATGACCCAGAGGTCAGTGAGCTGCTGGCCGATATTGGGTTGGCGTTTGTGGGCACAGGGATTCTGCTGGTGGTCGCTCTGGTGGCCGCTAAATGGATCTTGCCCAAGCCATTTTCCTGGGCAGCCAAGCGCCAGGACACGCTGTTTTTATGGAGCCTGTGTTGGTGCTTTCTATTTGTTTTCTTTAGCGAGGCGATGGACCTGAGCCTGGAGATTGGCGCCTTTTTGGCGGGCCTGAGTCTTGCCCAGTTGCCATTTAACGACGATCTGCGGCGGCGGGTCCATCCGCTGATGAACTTCTTTATCGCCGTCTTCTTTGTAACGCTTGGCCTGCAAATGGAGTTGGAGGCGGCCCTCAATTATATGGGTCCCACCATTGCGTTGGCGCTGTTTGTCCTGATTGGAAACCCGCTGATCTTCATGATCATCATCTCGCGTATGGGCTATGACGAGCGGGTGTCCTTTTCCACCAGTGTGACGGTGGCTCAGATCAGCGAATTCTCATTTATCTTCGCCACCATGGGATTGACGGCGGGTCTGATTGGCGAGGATATCCTGTCGATTGTGGCCATGGTGGGATTGGTGACCATCGCCGTGTCGTCATATATGATCCTGTATACGGAGCCCCTATTTCAGTTCATGAAACGCATCGGGGTCATTGGACTTTTCGGGGCTAAGAAGGAGGAAGAGTCAGAAGTCGTCTTTGATTTGGACGACCATATAATCGTGGTGGGGATGAACTCCATGGGCCGACAGTTGGTCAAGGAGTTATGCGAGGGCGGCGAGACGGTGGTGGCCCTGGATACGGACACGTCCAAATTAGAGGGGTTGCCCTGCAAGACGTTGTTGGGCGATGCGGTCTATAAGGCCGTCTTGGAGGCCGCGGGCCTAAAACGGGCAAAACTATTGGTGAGCACACTTCATATTGAAGACACCAACCGACTACTGGCCTATCGGGGACGACAGGCGGAGGTGCCGACGGCGATTCACGCCTTCGACCCGACGGTGGTCGACGAACTGGAGGCCATGGGGGTCGATTACTTAATCGAACCCAAGCGCGTGGGGGTGGAGCAAGAATGGGAGACCCTGGGGCAATCGATCGAGCCGATAAGGAAGGACGATGCTTGAGATCACGGCGATATTGACGGCGGCGGCCGTAGTCTATGCATTATGCCGAGCCACGCGGATACCAGAGGTGCCCCTGTTGGTCATCGCCGGCCTGGGGTTAGCCATGGTCGGTCAGATCCCGACCTTTGAAGTCCTGGGAGTGGCCGTTGAGATACCGGAGTTGATGCCCGATCGTGATTTCGTCATCGGCATGCTGCAGGTGGGGCTGGCCTTTTTGGTATTTGTGGCGGGGCTGGAAATGGCGCCGTCGCGAGTGGGCGACAAGAGTGGGTTAGCGCTTAAAGTGGGGTTGGTGCAATTTTCGACGCTGGGGCTGTTGGTGGCCTGGATGACCCTGCGTCTGGGATACGGCGTTGAGGAGAGCCTCTATGTGGCGCTGGCCATCTCGGCCAGCTCGACCCTGGTGGTGGTGCGGCTTCTCAAGCGGCGCCGCGAGATGTTCAAGTCCTTCGGTCGCATGATCATCGGCGTGCTATTGCTTCAGGATCTGTTGGTGATCGCGGCGCTGATCCTTCTGAGCGCGCTTTCGGAGAGCGGCGATGGCATCACGCTGATGAGTCTGGAAGTAGCGATGATGATGGGGGCGGTGACGGTGCTGTTGAACCGTCTGGTAATGCCACGACTTATCGAGCATTACCGAGAGGACGAAGAGAAGTTGTTACTGATTGTTTTGGCGACCCTTTTCGCATTTATCGGGGCGGCCTATGTGGGCGACGTTCCGATGGTGGCAGGCGCGTTCTTTGCGGGCCTGTCCATGTCTGGGTTTCCCGCGCGATCTTTGGTCCGAGGGTTGATGTCATCGCTGAGCGATTTCTTTATGGTGGTGTTCTTTATCTCCCTGGGAGCGCTGCTGCAGTTGCCGTCAGGACGGGCGGTGATCGAGGCGGGAGCGATCATCGCTATGGTATTGCTGATCACGCCATTGATCGTGGCGTTTGTCGCCGAGCGAGCGGGGATGACGTCTCGCGGAGCGCTGGAGGCGGGATTGCTATTGGCCCAGACCAGTGAATTCTCACTGGTGGTGGCCCTCTTCGGCTGGGAGCTGGGCGTCCTGTCAGACGATCTATTTGCCGTGATCGTATTGGTGACCGTCGTCACCATGACGGTAACACCCCTTTGGAGCGGGCCGCGCTTCGTTCGATGGCTCATGCAATTTCACCCCAACCCAGGTCCCAAAGAGGGGGCAAGAGAGCGCTCCAATCACGTCGTTATCATCGGCGGTGGCACGGCGGGATCACTATTGGCCAAAAAGCTTCAATCCAGCGGACATCAGCCGGTGGTTATCGACAATGACCCCATGGTCACAGTGCGATTTCGAGAGCGTCAATGCGGTGCGGTGTGGGGCGATGCCGAAGAGTCGAAGACATTGCGAGAAGCCGGCGTCCAGGATGCCAAGGCGGTAGTGGTGACCACGGGAAGTCTTCGCCAGCTTCAGGCCGCCAAACACCTGACGGGGGACTCGGTGCCCATCTGGGTGCACGTCTTCGATGAAGAGCAAGCTCGAGCGGCGGCGGAGATGGGAGCAGAGACGATCATTTATTCCCAGGCGGCCACCCAGGACTTTATGCGATGGTTTCAGAAGCGATATGGCGATACTGGGGCGCCGACTGGCCTTAGAGTGGAAGATGAGACATGATAGAGGGAGTCGATTCCCACGCAGGAGAGCAGCATGAAGAAGCGCAGCATAATTGTGTTGGTTTTGGTATTCGGAGCGCTATTTCTGGGGCTCTTCATCTTTTTAGGGGTGTTGATCGCCGTGTTTTCACCGGATGACGTCGGGGTGGGGGAGCCCAGCGTGGGCGTCGTCGAAGTCGATGGGGCGATCATGGAGAGCGAAAAGATCCTAGAGGATCTGGAGCGCTTCGAGGAAGATAGCCAGATCAAGGGGGTGGTGGTGCGGGTTAATTCGCCGGGAGGGGCGGTGGCGCCGGCTCAGGAGATCTATTACGGCGTCCAGCGATTGGCCGAGGAGAAACCAGTGGTTATATCCATGGGCACCACGGCCGCCAGTGGCGGTTATTATATCGCCTGTGGGGCAGAGACGATCTTTGCCAACCGCGGCACCATCACGGGGTCTATCGGGGTGATCACCCAATTCTTCAACGTCGAGGAATTGATCGATCAGATCAATGTGGAGGTTCATACGGTGACCTCCGGTGATTTTAAGGATTCGGGCTCGCCGTTTAAGGAGTTTGATGAGCAGGATCGAGCTTATTTCGAGGGCATGGTATTCGATATTCACGATCAGTTTGTGGAAGACGTGGCCGAATGCCGACAGATGGAGGTAGAGGCGGTCAATGAAGTGGCCGATGGACGCGTGTTCACTGGGCGTCAAGCTTTGGACCATGGGCTTATCGATGAGTTGGGTTCGCTCCACGATGCCATTGAGTACATCGCCCAGGAGGTGGAGTTGGACGACCCGCCGATCGTCTACCCGCCGGAGGAGCGGATGGGATTTTTGGCGGAGCTTCTGCAGGTGGCGGTGCGCTCATCGACCACTGAGCTTCGAAAGCAGACCACGCCGCGCGTCAAGTACGAGTATACGGGGCCCCAATGAAGGCATGGCAGCAACGGTGGAGGGGAGGTGCTCTAAGCGTCCTTGTGGCGCTAATGCTTATCCCCCTGGGCAGCGTGGAGGCCGAAGAAAGTGCGACGTCAGCCCAGGTGTGGTCGTTGCAGGAGGTGGTTGACCAGGCACGGGCCAACCCACCGCTGGAGCGGGAGCAGCAAGCTCACGAGGATTATGCCCGGGCGCGCCAATCGCGGGCCGAACGCGCAAGGTGGCCTCGTCTCCGCGCAGAGAGTCAGCTTGCCCCAGTGCCGGCCAACGCCGACCCCTCCCGGCTCGATGAAAATATCGATGAGATCACTGGATTGAACTTCGGTCCCTACTTTCGTCAGACCGCGCGGATCACGCAGCCCCTATATACGTTTGGACGGGTCAGCCTGAACCAACAACTGGCCCAGGTGGGGGTGGACGTCGCCATTTTGGAAAATCAGCAGGAGATGCAGCGCCACCTGTCGCGAGCCCAGCGGGCGTATTTTGGCCGCCAGCTGGCGACGGCTTTTGAAGAGATATTGGAAGAGGGGCGGGAGCTGGTCAAAGATACGCTGGAGGAAATGGAGGAAGAGCGGGCCTTCGGGACCGCTGAATTCGACACCGAAGACCTGCGGCGTGTCCAGATTTTCGATGCTGAATTGGATGCCATGGTGCTGGAAAATCGGCGCTTAAAAGATCTGACAGGATCGGCGCTGGCCTACCTGATGGACACCGATGAATCAGTAGAGGTGGCAGCGCTTCGCCCCGGCGATGCGGACAAGCCACTGGGGACGCTGGAGGACTATCGTCAGGCAGCCAGGGTGCATCGCCCGGAAGTGCAGATGTTGGGCAAAGGGGTGGAGGCCAGGGAGTTAGAGGCCCGATTGGAGCGGCGGGAATATTTGCCGAATTTGTACGCCGCCATGGAGTTCGGGTTTGGGTGGTCCACCGAGGAACCAGCGCTGCAACCCATTTGCCGACAACCCGATCCGGAGGGGGATTGTGTATTTGACGATACGTTATTTGCGCGGCCCTACTCCAACCCCTTCGACACCCTCAGTCTCGGCGTGGTGGTAGGGCTTCGATGGGATTTGGACTTTGGTCAGGATCGGGGGCGCGAGCGCCAGGCGTTCGCCGAACTCGATAAGATGGAGGCGCAGCGAGAACGCGCCATGGGGGCAATGATGCTGGAGATCGAAGAGGCGTGGCGGGAAGCCTCCGATGCCGAAGAGCGTATCCAGATCGAGAGACGGCGCTACGACGCCGCGCGTCGATGGCGCAACCAGCGCGGGCTGCAGGCGGACTTCGGTCATCAGGAGGATATGGAGGAACTCATCGATCCGCTGACCAGCTATTACGAAGCGCGCATCCAGTACCTGGAAGCGGCTCATGCCTATCTGGTGGCGCGCATCGACCTGGCCAACGCCGTAGGGCTCGATGATCTGGAGCAGTTGGAGTTGGCCCTCGATTGAATGAATGAGGCTGGGGCGGCGTCTTATCCACCGAGCAGCAGTCATCTCCTAAAGAGAAGACAAGTGACCAGGCAACGTGAAGGAGCAGCGATGAGACAGCGAGTACGATGGATGGTGTCGATGATGGTGGCGGTGGGGTTGACCATGGTGGTCAGTGCTTCGGCCATGGCGTCGACGCCCGATCAGGTGGTGCAGGAGCGCACGGAGGCCGTGGCCACGGTGCTGGCCCAACCGGAATCGGAGGAGCGCACGGAGCGATTGGCGGCGACCATCGATGAGAGCATCGATTTTGAGTTTTTGGCCAGTCTGGCCCTGAGGGGCCATTGGGAGGAGCGCACCGATGAGGAACGCCAGGAATTCATGACCCTGTTGCGGCGTCTGCTTCAGGCCAATTACGAAGAGCGTCTGGGCGGTTATGAGCTCGATGAGGATTACGAGATTCACTACGAGGAATCTCGCGAGAGGGAGGACCGGGCGTTCGTGCCAGCTGTCATCGATGGAAAAGAGCGGCGTGAGTCGGTGGTATATCGTCTATATCGCGACGACGGGCAGTGGGTCATTTATGATGTGGTGGTCGACGATATCAGCCTGGAAGAGACCTATCGAGATGGCTATGTACCCATTATCGAAGATCACGGGTGGGGTGAGCTGATCGAGCGGATGGAACGCCGTGTCGACGCTCTGGAAGAGGGCTGAGGTCCACCGATCAGGGTCGTTGGAGGGGCTCGTAGTCCACGTCGGCCTCATCGAGCCGACCTTCGATCTGGTCGATGAGGTCGTTCAAGCCCTCGGCGTCGGAATCGACGGCGATGATCTGGGATGCCTTGTCATGGGCGTCCACGAGGGAGTCTTCATCATCGCGGCGCAAGAGGCGCCGGATCTGGCTCTGAAGGTTGTGGCTAATGGTGTTGTTGAGGTGGGAGAGGGTCGACTGAGCTCGACGATGGGCGATGGTATCCTCGGGCAGATCGACGAGGAGTTCACGCGCCTCGGAGTGGCGGCCCTCGCTGCTGAGTTCTTGGGCTCGAGTCAGTTTTTCATCGGCCTCACGTTGCTTGGACACGCGCTGAAGCATCCGCTGGGCCTCGGCGTGTTCAGGCGCCAGGGCAAGGGCTTCTTCAAAGGAATCTTGGGCAGCGCTCCAATTGCCAGAGCCGAGTTGATTCTCCCCGTTTTCTAGGAGATGTTGAACCTCCGCCTCCACGGGGTCGACGGCCTCGTCGACCACTGCCTCCTCTTGGCCTTCGTCGGAGGTGATATAAATCACACCGAAGACGACGGCTGCTCCCATCAAAAGGCCAACGACCAACAACCCGGCGATGCCCGCGTAGGTGCTCAGCGAGCTACTACTGCTGCTGCTGATTTCGGCGGGATTGATATTGGTATCACCCTCGACGAAGAGGAACTCCAGGTTTCCGAATTCGACGCGGTCACCGGGCGCTAACTCCACGGGCTGATTGATGTCCCGGTCATTAACCCTGGTGCCGTTAGAACTGCCGCGGTCTTCGGCCAAGTAGACGTCGCCTCGCCGGTGAATGACGGCATGGCGACGGCTGATGGAGGTGTCGGAGAGAAGGATGAAATTATCGTCGGTGCGCCCGATGGTGTTTTCCTGCTCCGAGAGGCTAAACTCCTCACCGGCGAAGGAATCGTTGATGCGCACCAGTTTGTGATGTTCTGTCCCGGAGTCGATAAAGAGGGTGCTCATCACGTCCTGGCGATTGCTATCGCTGGGTCGTTGGTACTCCAGGTAGAGGTAGAAGTCGCCGACACGGATCTGGCTGGCCGTGCCCAGGTTTCGCTTTTGGACAACTCGCTGACCATCAACGATGACGCCGTTTGCGCTTCCCAGGTCCTCGACGTAGCAGTGGCCATCTTCAATGAAGATTCTGGCGTGCTGTCGGCTAACGCTATTGGAGGGAAGAACGACGTCGCAGTCATCGAGACGACCAATGGTATAAGAGCCGTGGTCGAAGGAGAATGTATCGGCGACCTGACCGTTTTGATCTTCGATGGTGACGGTAAACATAGGAAGCCAGCCCTTGGAAAAATGCGATCACTGGACGACGATGCGGCACATCAGTCGCGGAATATCCCGAGGTCGACGTCGAGGCCGGCGTGGCGCAGGTCCTCGTAGAATAGTGGGATATATCCGGTGGGGTGAAAGGCTCCCTGACCGCCCTCGACGCGGTGATAAAAGATGTCGTTGAGGCGATAGGCATCGAGGTCCACGCCCTGGACTTCAGCGATTTGTTGAACGCGAAAGCCTCCGGCGGCGTCGCTATTGATGGCGATGACCAGGTCGACGGCGCGGGCGACCTGCTCGCGTAAACCTCGGGGGGAAATATTGTCGGCGCGCAATAGGCACATGCTCTCCAGGCGACCCAGGGCGTCGATGGCGTTGGTGCCATGAAGCGTGAGCACGCTACCTTCGGTGCCGCTGGCGGCGGCGGTGACCCAGTCGTAGGCCTCAGCGCCGCGACATTCGTCGAGAAAGACCCGTTGGGGATGCATGTGGATGGCCTGGGAGACCAGAAAGCTCATGTCGTAGCCGGTCTCGGGGCTGGCCTCCAGGCGCAGCGAATTGGGACCCTCCAGGGGTAAACTGCTGTGCTGCTCCACGGCGATGACACGGGCGGCCGACGGCAGGGCCTGGGCAATGGCTGACATAAGGGTGGTCTTACCCCCCCCCACGGGGCCGGCGATGACCATGGAGCGGCCGGCTTCCACCGCGCGACTGAGAAATTGGGCCATCGCTCCCGACATGACGGATTGATCCGATAGCTCCGACAGGGTGGGGAAGTAGTGACCTGGCTTTTTGATGGCCAACGCCGGTCCGTTGACGGCGATGGGGGGCATCATGATTTGAGCGCGTGTGCCGTCGCCGAAGTGGACCTCATCCATCAATGGGATGTCTTCTGGAGCGCCGAGGAGTCGTCGAGCACAGAGGTCGAGGAATGCAGGGTCGCTAAAGGCTCGATCGGCGACGACCAGTTCGCCTCGTCGTCGAAGAACGACGCGGTCATAGGTATTGACGTAAATGGCATCGATATCGGGATCATCCAAGAAGGTCTCCAGGGGGCCAAGGCCGGTGGCCTCCTGAGTGAGGATTTCTGTCAAGACTTCTTTTTGTTGGCCTGGGACGCCAACCGCTCCTGCAGCTTGACGGGCGGCGCTGCGTGCACGCGTTGAAAACTCTGGGTCCGCCAGCGGATAATCGGTGGGGATGTCGTCGAGAGGAATCGATTCAAAAAAGACGCGGGCAGCGTCGACTTGGTTTCGATGGAGGGCGTCGTCGAATTCATCCTTCAACTCACCGTGCATGGCCATGGCGCTGGCCCCAAGGGTACCCGGGCTTTCGGCGGCCGGTTGGATGGAGACGGCGGGCATCTCGTCGGGGGTGGGGATGTCGGACTGGCGATCGCCAAGGGGCTGGACAGCGGGCTTTTGTGGCTCTGGTGAGGGCTCGTCGAGCGGTTCGATGTCAGGCTGGAGGTCCACAGGCGCAGCGGAGTCTCCATATGTGCGTCTGAGGTCATCGAGCGCGCCGTTGGATGGGGACGATGGCTCCGGCGTCGAAGGTTGCGGTGGCGACGTTTGACCAGGAGTTGATTGGCTGGGCGACGATTGGCCGGGAGAGGACTTGCCGGGGCCGGAAGGGGAGCCGCCACGCGAGGGGGGCGAACCGGCGGTCGAGGAGGGCCGCTCGGGAGCGCCGCCCACTGCTGGACCCGGACTGCTTTGGTTGGGGTTGGCATTACCTGTGCTGGAGGGACTGGCGGGACGCCCGGGCTGGGACGCCGCCGGGTTCTGGATGGCATCGGCGTCCATCACGGTGGGAAAGTGCCTTCCTCCCTGGCGTTGATCGCTCGGTGACTGGCCGCCCGACGGGCCTGGCGCGCCAGGTGGTTTCGGGGGCGAGGGCGGCCCCGCGGATTGAGCGCGCGAGGGTTGCGGAGTGATCTGCAGGATGAAGTCGCCAATATAGATTTTGTCAGAGGCGCTGATAAGCTGCTCGGAGGTGACTTTCCGACCGTTGACATAGGTGCCATTGGTGCTCTTCAGGTCCACGATATAGGCCTGCCCATCGCGGAAGAATACCCTGGTGTGCTGCTTGGAGACATTGCCCTTGGGCAACACAATATCGTTACCCTTCATGCGGCCAATGGTAATCTCAGGTTTGGAAAACTCATGCTGAGACTGTTGCCCGCCTTTTTCGCTAATCGTGACACTGAACATAAGGACCGAATCCTCCTTGAGGGCATAGGCGTCTGGCGATAGGTGGGAAAGCCTGTGGAAGTACGCCGCGATGGTCGCAAAGGCGACGGGGGGTGTCAAGAAACTCGGTGCCTATCAGCGACGGCGAATCAGGCCTCGTCCGTGGGCTCGGCCGAGGTTGAGTTGTCGGTTGTCGGCGATTTTGCATCGTCTGGCGAGTCGTCGGAATGGTCGTTGGTGGCTGACGTCTGGGACGGGGCACTCCGCTTGGCGGTGGAGCCGTCTTGGCCCGTCAGCTGACGAATCACCTTGCGGATGCGCTCGGGCAGGACCGTGATCTCATCCTCCGTGGGAACGCGGGGCATGCGTTTCCACACCGACTTCTGGGTGGTGGTGTGGTCTTTGTCGTAGAGGTGGCAGGCGACGGTGTGGCCCGGCGACACCTCAGTGGACTTCGGCGGTTGCTCGGAGCAGGGCTCGTAGGCCGCCGGGCAGCGCGTGTGGAATCGGCATCCCTTGGGGGGATCCATTGGGGAGGGAACGTCGCCCTTGAGGATCACGCGATCGACGCGTTTTCTTGGGTTGGGTTCGGGAATGGCCGAAAGCAACGCCTGGGTATAGGGATGAAGACTACCACCGAAAAGGGTCTCGCATTCGGCGAGCTCCATGATCTTGCCGAGGTACATCACGGCAATGCGATCGGAGATGTGTCGCACGATGGCCAGATCGTGGGCGATGAAGAGATAGCTGAGGTTGAATTCCGTTTGCAGATCCAGCAGGAGATTGACCACCTGAGCTTGAACGGAGACATCCAGGGCGCTGACCGCCTCGTCGCAAACGATGAAGTCAGGGTTGAGCGCCAGGGCGCGGGCGATGCCAATTCGCTGGCGCTGACCGCCGGAAAATTCATGGGGGTAGCGCGTGACATAAGAGGGCTGGAGACCGACTCGTTCCAGTAGATCTTGGACGCGGCTCCGGATGGCTTTGTCCCCCTTGGCCAGGCCATGAAAGCCAATGGCCTCACCGATGATATCCTCCACCGTCATCCGGGGGTTCAGGCTGGAGTAGGGGTCCTGGAAAATAATCTGGAGTTGGCGTCGAAGGCGACGCATCTGGTCTGGGGTAGCGTCGACGATGTCGGCGTTGTCGTAGATGATCTGACCGTCGGTGGGTTCCAGCAGACGGAGCAGAGAGCGGCCGGCGGTGGTTTTGCCACAGCCCGATTCACCGACCAGGCCCAGGGTTTCGTTGGGATAGACGTCGAAGCTGAGTCCGTCGACGGCCTTGACGGAGCCGACGACGCGGTTGAACACGCCCTTTTTGACGGGGAAGTGCTTTTTGAGATTACGAATCTGGAGCAAGGGCTCCGGTTGGGATTGGGGAGCGGTGGCGCTCATAAAATCTCCTCTTAGGGGCGACGCTCAGGGTCACTCAGCGGGGGTTTCGAGAGAACCGTCGGCAGCTTGCTGAGCGGCGGCTTTAGACATCTCGTTGGAGGTCACGCCGGTGCGCTCCTTGGTGCCTTGACGGACCTCTTCAGAATACCAGCAAGCGGACAGGTGACCCTCCTCCAGCTCTTCGGTGGGAGGGAGCTTGGCGCACTGGTCGGTAGCGAATTCGCAGCGCGTACGGAAGCGACAGCCCGTGGGGAACTCCTGGGGACGGGGAACCATCCCGGGGATAACGTAGAGGCGGTCGTCGCCGGTGAGATTGGTCTTGGTCTCCACCTGGGGGAGGCTGTTGAATAGCCCGATGGAGTAGGGGTGGGCGGGATCCTCAAAAATGGTGTCCACCGAGCCGTATTCGACGATTCGGCCCCCGTACATGACGGCCACGTCGTCGCAGGTCTCGGCGACGACGCCCAGATCGTGGGTGATGAAGAGAATGGACATGCCCAACTCATCCTGGAGCTCTTTGAGGAGGTCCAGAATCTGGGCCTGGATGGTCACGTCCAGGGCCGTCGTCGGCTCGTCGGCGATCAGGAGTTTGGGCTTGCACGCCAGGGCCATGGCGATCATCACCCGCTGCTTCATCCCGCCGCTCATCTGGTGAGGGTATTCGTCGATGCGCTCGCGGGGGGCGGGGATGCCGACCTTGTCGAGCATGTCGATGGCGTATTCACGGGCCTCCTTATACTCCATGTCTTGGTGGAGGGTGATAGCCTCCACGATCTGATTGCCCACGGTGAATACGGGGTTGAGGCTGGACATCGGTTCCTGGAAAATGACGGAGATGTCATTTCCCCGGACCTTGCGCATTTCGGCATCCGAAATCTGGGTGAGATCGCGGCCCTCAAACCAGACATGACCGTCGACGATTTTGCCGGGCGGCTGGGGGATGAGGCGCAAAATACTCATGGAGGTGACGGACTTTCCAGAGCCCGACTCGCCGACGAGTCCCAGGGTGCGGCCGCGGCCGATCTCGAAGCTGACGCCGTCGACGGCGGGCACCAGCCCGTCGTCGGTAAAGAAGTGAGTTTTGAGGCCATCCATCTTCAGGATGACGCCGTCGGAGGTATGCTGGTCGTTTCCCATAAATTACTTCCTGAGTTTGGGATCCGTCGCGTCTCGCAGGCCCTCACCGATGAGGTTGAGGAGGCTGATGACGAGGAAAATGGCGAAGCCGCTGGCCAGGATCATGGTCATGTCCTGGGTGTTTCGGCCGCTGGTCAAAATCTGTCCCCAACTCGGCACGTCGGGAGGGCCGACGCCGAGGAAGGCCAAGGTGGCCTCGATGAGGATGGCGCCGGCGATGCCGAAGGTGGCGGCCACGTACACCGGCTGAATGGCGTTGGGCATGACGTGCCCAAATATGATGCGCCCTCGGGTCAATCCCAGGGCCGTGGCGGCCTGGACAAAATCTTGGTTTCTGAGTCTTAAAAACTCACCGCGGACCAGACGGGCGATGCCTGTCCACCCGGTGAGGCCGATGATGAGCATGATATGGAAGACCGAGGGGTCGTCGATGAATCCGGCAATGGTCAGCAGAAGAAAAATGACGGGGAAGCAGATCATAATCTCGATGAGACGCAGGATAATGGCATCGACCTTGCCGCCGAAGAACCCTGCGAGGCTTCCCAGAATCATGCCGATGGTGGCGTAGATGCCGACGGCCACAATTCCGATGGTCAGTGAAATACGCGTGCCGTAGAGGATGCGCGTAAAGACGTCACGCCCCTCGCGATCGGTGCCCAGAAGATGTTCCAGGCTGGGGCCCTCGTTGACCGACAGGAGATTGACGTTGCGATAAGAGTGCTCAATGGGTGGGAATAGGGCGCTGACCCCGTCGATGCTGGCCAGGTATTGGTAGTCCACGTAGGGCTGTCGAAAGCCGTATTGGTAGACAATGGCAAAGCCGATGCCGGCGATGACGGTCGCCCCCAGCGCATAATAGGTCCGGCGCTTGCGATAGTCGTCCTTGGTGGGATTACCGATCTTTCGAGCCACCAAAAACCAGCCCATCAGAACAGTGGGGAAGTAGAAGAGCAAAAAGTTAAAGAAGATGTCGACGCCGGAGCCAAAGAAGTTCTGGTCGAAGAGGGCCACAAGCCAGGGGAAGCTCAAGCCCTGGACCATTTCCAGACTGACCCCCTGAAGGGCCGACTGGTCAACGTCGGCCGGGACGTAGAGATAAAAGGGCACATTCATCGCGATCAGCGGGGAGACCATGGCCAGCACGAAGAGGGCGAAGACGCCCCACATGCTCCAATAGCTGATGCGATATTTGCGGAATTGGCCCCAGACGATCTCGCTATAGGTGCGATAATCATCGGGGGTGACTTTTCTGGATTCGTGTTCTGAACTCATCGTCGCCTATCACGTCAAAATAATGCGTCGTCGGGGCATCAACGAAACCTCTCAAGGGAGGTCAGTCAAAGGTGATTCGGGGGTCAACGACGGCGTAGCTGATGTCAGAGAGCAGGATCCCGACGAGGGTCATCATCGTCGAGATCAACAAGACCCCCATGATGGCGTTGTAGTCATACATAAAGATGCTCTCGTAGAGGTAGAGGCCGATGCCGGGGATATTGAAGATATACTCGATGACCAGCGAGCCACTGACCAGGGCCGGGAGCGCTGTTCCCAGGAGGGTCAAGATGGGGATCATGCCGTTTCGCACGGCGTGTTTGAGGATGACCATGGGCTCACTGAGTCCCTTGGCGCGGGCCGTACGGATATAGTCGGCACGGATGACGTCCAGCAATCCCGTTCGGGCGTAGCGGCTGAGCATGGCCAGCGACATATAGGTCAGGCATAGCACGGGTAGAATAAGGTGCCAGGCCACGGATTTAAGCTGGGTCAGGGCGGGCATCCCGGCAGCGCTGTCGGCCATAAATCCGCCGGAGGGGAACCAGTCAAAGGGGCGACCGACCGAAAAGAACTCGATGAGCAGAACGGCCACAAAGAAGTTGGGGAGGCTGTACAACATGAATAGGACGACGGTGACCACCTTGTCGGAGGTCGAGCCCTGGTTGTAGGCGCTCCAAATTCCGATGGGGACGCTGATAAAGTACGCGAAGAGCAGGGCCAAAAAGCCGAGGGTGATGCTATAGGGAAGCTTTTCCTTGATGGTGTTCATCACCGGGCGGTTGTCGACGGTGCTCAGACCGAAGTCGAACTGCAATAGGTTGGCCCAGTAGCGGGCAAAGCGGGTGTCGAAAAAGAAGATGCGAACCTTTTCACCCGAAGAGTACTCGAAACGCTGGCGATGCTCCTCAAACCAGGGGACCCAGTTGTCGTCGACCATCGCCTGGACTTCTTCTTCGGAGGCTCCCATGGGGACCTGCCACCGACGAAGTTCGCTGTTTTCGCGGCTAATGACCCGGTTTTGCTCCCGGACCTCCGGGGGAGGGTCGGTGTCGGAACGGTCGACGAGTGGGCGTCGAGCGTTGCTGGAGAGTTGGTTGACCGCCAGGTGACGCATGTCAGCCCGGTCGTGTTCCTGGGCGATCTCGAGCAGTTCGGGGACGATATAATTACCCCAGTCCGACAGGGTCTCCTGAATATTGATCAGGTCCCCGGAGGAAGGGCGATCGGCCAGGGGAACGCACTCTCCGGCGTCGGGGTCGGCGTCCTCGTCGATGTCGGCGATGTCGATTTCAGCGAGATCTTCGTCCATGCCCGCCGGGCCTTCATCGGGGGCTTCCTCGGGAGCCAGTTGCTGCTCCTCTTCAAGCTCTTCCTGAACCTCCAAGAGCTCCTCGGCGTCCTCGTCGGCGCAGATCGGGAGTCTAAAATTAGCGACGTGCTGGAGTTTCTGTTCAACGTCCTCGCGCTCCAGTCGAAATCGAGTGTTCAGGAGGATGGGTTTGTCCAGGTTAAATTGCTCCTGGAACATCCGGTAGGCTTCTTGAGCGTCTTGAGAGACGGTCTCAGTGCCATCGGCCGCCGCCTGGGCCGAGGGATCGCCCGGGGCGAGGTTGAGGACCACGAAGATGATCATGGAAATGACCGCGAAGGTCGGGATCATCAAGAGGATGCGCTTAACGATGTAGCTGATCATGGGTATTCGCCCGGGGAGCCGAGGACAGAAGGGGCGTGCTCAAGACATTGAGGCAGGCGGCGCCACTGCGCCGCCTGCAGACAATGGGTTACTGGGGATCCGAGAAGTACCAGGGGATGGAATAGGCCTGGGGTCGGATGGTCTGGAAGACCACATTGTCCAAGTCGGTAGACCACACGGCCACGTCTTGAGGGGCGTAAAAGAAGGTATAGGGTTGTTCTTCGTGGACGATTTCGTGGAATTCGTGAAAGATCTCCTCGCGGCGATCTTCATCGAAGGTGTCACGCAATTCTTCGATGAGCTCGTCGGCACGGTCGTGGCGAAAGCCCACGCGGTTAGACCCTCGGGGGATGTCGGCCTGGCTGGAGTGCCAGATCTGGTAGAGGTCGACGTGCCACGACAGGCCCCAGCCTCCGGTGAAGGCGTCAAAGTCTTTTTCTTCCATACGCCGCTGCATCAGGGCCCAGTCCACGGGATCGGTGCGCATATCGATGCCGATGCGTCGCAGGTCTTCGCGGTAGATGGAGGTCCAGCTTCGGACCTCCGGGTTGTTGTAGGACGTCAGGGTGAACTCGAAATTGACCGTTTCACCGTCGATTTGCTTGTCTCGGATACCGTCACCTGTGGAGTCGGTCCAGCCGGCTTCGTCGAGCAATTCGGCGGCCCGATCGAGGTCGTAGGGCAGGGGCTCGATATCGGGGTTATTGGCCGGGTGGTCGTGGTAATAGGGGCCGGTCTGGAGCACGCCCAGGCCGTGGAAGGTATTGTCGATGATGCCCTGGCGGTTCAGAGCCAGGGTCATGGCTTTTCGTACCTTAGCGTCTTCGAAGAGGTCGGTGTCGGCGTTCCAGCCAATATAGTGATAGGCGAAGCGATCGATGATCTCATGGTCCAGCTCGCCTTCCTCGAAAGGCCCC